>SVNA01000010.1 GCA_015067145.1 Oscillospiraceae bacterium
GTACTTCCAAGCCAGGAAGAATTCCCATACACAATCAGACTTGTTTCTGAAATCCTTTCTTCCAACGGTTCCACAAGCCAGGGCTCCATCTGTGCTTCCACACTTGCTCTTATGGACGCAGGCGTTCCAATCAAAACACCTGTTGCAGGTATCTCCGTAGGTCTTATCACAGAAGGCGACCGCTGGATGACAATGCTTGACATTCAGGGTCTCGAAGACTTCTTCGGCGATATGGACTTTAAGGTTGGCGGTACACACAACGGTATCACAGCTATTCAGGTTGACATCAAGGTTGACGGTCTCACATACGAAATAATTGCAGAAGCATTTGAAAAATGCCGCAAAGCAAGACTTCATATCCTCGATGACATTATGAAACCTGTTATCGCAGAGCCAAGAGCAGAACTTTCCAAATATGCTCCAAAGATGAAGAGCCTTAAAATCGATCCTGAAAAAATCAAGGATGTTATCGGTAAAGGTGGTAAAGTTATCCAGAAAATCTGTGCTGAATGTGAAGTTCAGATTGATATCGAAGAAGACGGCAGCGTATTTGTCAGCGGTATCGATGCAGACAAAATCAACCAGGCTATCAGCGTAATCAACACAATCGTATTTGACCCTGAAGTTGGCGCACTTTATAAAGGTGTTGTAACAAGACTTATGAACTTCGGTGCATTTGTTGAAATTGCTCCAGGTAAAGAAGGTCTCGTACACATCTCCAAACTTGACACAAAACGTGTAGAAAAAGTTGAAGATGTTGTAAATGTAGGCGATGAAATCATTGTTAAAGTTACAGAAATCGACGACCAGAACAGAATCAACCTTTCCAGAAAAGATGCTCTTGCAGATTTGGCTGCAAAAAAAGCACAGCAGTAAGGTAGAGTTGGTATAATAAGTAACAAAAGGCGGGATTTTCCCGCCTTTTTCATTTTTTATTAACAAATTTCTTTTGATTTATCACATATTGTATGGTATAATAATAAAGTTAAAAAATATAATGTGTAAGTATGTAAAAAATAATTGTAAAAGGATTTTGTATATGGATAAAAAGAAAATAGATATTCAGGAAAATGTTATCGATACCGAAAACTTTCTTCCTGATGAAAACAGTGTAAAAATTACATACCGTGCAGAAGAGAAAGAAACTGATGTTGAAGATATCTTCAGCAGAAAAAATATGAAATCAAAACACCGTCGCCGCATTATAACAGGTGTGGTGATGTGCGTGCTTATGCTTATCGGTGTAGGTACAATTATAGCTGGCGGTGTTGGTGTTGTAACAACTCTGCTTGATAATACAGCAGAAAAAGAAGAATATAATGCGTTGCTTGCCACATTGGTTGTAGCAGACCCTCTGCCGTTTGAATCACCGGATCAGGCAGATATGGAACTGCTTTTGTCCAGCAGCGTATGGGCTGCAGTTATGAACGAAGATATGGAAAAGTACGAAAAGGATGATTTCGGTCAGACATATCTCCCGGCTGTTGATGTAGACAGATATTTTGCAAGAATATTCGGCACACAGTTTGTTTTGGAACACGACGACTTTTCGGACCAGGAAATTGACTTTGAATACGACGAAGACAAACAGGCATATATTGTTCCTGTTACAAGCTTCCCTACAGGCTTTACCCCAAAGGTTGAAAAAATCAAAACAGGCGGCGGCGAAAAAATCGTTACAGTGGGATATATCTCTCCTGCAACAAACTGGAATGATACATCCGACGGCTCCGTTTCCAAATATGTTGATTACATCTTCCAGAAACAGGGCAAGGAATACTATCTTGTAGCAATCCGCGAAAGCGAAATGCAGGTGGAAATTGCACCGGCAGAATCAGAAGCACAGTAATTTATGGCAGGAATTGTCCCTTGGGATAATTCCTGCTTTGCAATATATGATTGTATAAAGGAGTATTTTTATGAATCCTCAGATTAAAATCTATATGATGGAGCAGCTTGAAAAGCTGATGAACATTCCAAGTCCGACAGGCTACACAAAAAAAGTGCAGGAATATCTTGTATCAGAACTGGAAAAACTGGGCTTTAAACCATACACACCTCACAAAGGCGGTGTTGTATGTGATATAGGCGGGGAGGGCAATGCTCTTATGCTGGCAGCACATATAGATACTCTGGGTGCAGTGGTGCACACAATAAAATCCAGCGGTGCACTTAAGGTTACACCTGTGGGCGGTCTTAATCCTAACAATGTGGAAACCGAAACAATTACGGTTATCACACGTTTTGACGGGGAGTACGAGGGAACATTTCAGATCGAAAACGCATCCGCTCACGTCAATGAGAAGGTGAACGACCCAAGAACATTCGAAGGCAATATAGAAGTTCTTCTTGATGAATATGTGAAATCTGCAGCGGATACAAAGGCACTTGGCATTGCAAACGGTGACTTTGTTGCCCTTAACCCAAGATATACTGTTACACAGAAAGGCTATATCAAAAGCCGTTTTCTTGACGACAAGGCTTCTGCAGCAGTGCTTATGGCGGTGGCAAAGGCAGTTGCAGACGGCGAACTTAACCTCAGCCGCAAAGTATATCTTAACTTTACAGTATATGAAGAAGTCGGCCACGGCGGCACAGCGGCTATTCCAGAAGATGTAAAGGATATGATAAGCGTGGATATGGGCTGTGTGGGCACAGGTCTTGAATGTGATGAAACTCAGGTGTCCATCTGTGCAAAAGACTCAGGCGGTCCGTATAACTATGACCTTACAACCGAACTTGTTGCAGCAGCAAAGGAAAACGGCATCAACTATGCTGTGGACATCTATCCAAGATACGGATCTGATGTGGAAGCAACACTCCGTGCAGGCTATGATATACGTCACGGTCTTATCGGCCCCGGTGTTTATGCATCCCATGGCTACGAAAGAACACACATCGATGGCCTTGAAAATACATATAAGCTTATTTTTAACTATGTGAAATAATATATATAAAAGTCCTCTGATATCATTTCAGAGGATTTTTATATATGTGTATATACGTTCTGTAATATTTTGGCGTAAATTTACAATTGTGAAAACGATATCTTATTGTATGCCTATATATAATACCAAAAACAAAAGCCACCCCAAAAGGGTGGCTTTCATTATTCAGTAAAGTTTTAACAAACCTTTAACCAAGAATTAGAATTCCTGTTCTGTTCTCATGATGATTTCATCCTGAAGTGGTCTGTCAAGGTTTCTGAAGTAGTCAGAGTAACCGGCAACACGAACGATAAGGTCTTTGTATTCTTCTGGATGTTCCTGAGCATCGATAAGGAGCTCTTTGTGAACAACGTTGAACTGTACATGGTGACCGTCCATGTTGAAGTATGTTCTGATGTAGTTAGCAAGCTGATCGAGACCTTCTTCACCAGCGATTGTTTCTGGGAGGAATTTCTGGTTCAGCAATGTACCGCCTGTTTTGAGGTGGTCCATCTTAGCACAGGATTTGATAACTGCTGTTGGGCCGTTAACGTCTGCGCCTTTTTCTGGGGAGATACCTTCAGAAACTGGTTTGTGTGCAAGACGGCCGTTTGCAGAAGCGATCATAACATCACCGAAGTAAACGTGACATGTTGTTGGAAGCATGTCAACACGCCATGTGCCGCCTTTCATGTTTGGTCTGTCTGTGATTTCTTCCTGATAGAGGTAGAATACTTTCTTCATCAGATCATCAGCATAGTCATCATCGTTGCCGTATTTAGGTGTTTTGTTGCAAACGAGGTTATGGATATCTTCGTGGCCAACAAAGTTGTCTTTCAATGCCTGGAGAAGTTCACCCATTGTGAATTTCTTGTTGTCATATACATTGTATTTAACAGCAGCAAGACAGTCTGTGATTGTACCGATACCAACACCCTGGAGGTAGTTTGTATTGTAACGGGCACCACCAGCGTTGTAGTCTTTACCTTTTGCGATACAGTCGTTTGTGATGATGGAAAGGAATGGAGCTGGCATATATGTAGCAAAGATCTGTTCGATTACGTTGGAACCTTTAACTTTGATGTCAGCAAAGTGTTTGATCTGTTTTGCAAATGCATCCCAGAGTTCTTCGAATGTTTCGAAGTCTTCAGCGTTACCTGTCTGGAGACCAAGCTGTTTGCCAGTTCTCATATCAACACCGTTGAAGAGTGTGAGTTCGAAGATTTTTGGAATGTTGAAGTAACCCTGAAGGATGTAAGCTTCGTTACCGAAAGCACCTGTTTCAACACAGCCGGAGCAGCCGCCGTTACGTGCATCTTCGATGGATTTGCCTGCGTTCATCAATTCCTGAATGATAGCTTCTGTGTTGTAGAATGCTGGCTGGCCCCAACCCTGACGAGCGATTTCGCAAGCACGTTTAAGGAATTTCTGTGGGTTTTTGCGGGAGATCTGAACGTTGGAGTTTGGCTGAACCAATCTCATGTTATCCATTGCATCAAGGATGATGTAGGAAACTTCTGTAACACCGTCATGACCTTCTGGTGTAACACCACCTGTGTTGATGTTAGCAAAGTCTGTGTATGTGGAAGATTCTTTAAGTGTGATACCAACTTTTGGAGGAGCTGGCTGGTTGTTGAATTTAATCCAGAGACATTCGAGAAGTTCGAGAGCCTGGTCTCTGTTGAGGATACCGTCTTCTACGTCTTTTTCATAGAATGGAGCAAGGTGCTGGTCGAAGTGACCTGGAGAGTAAGCATCCCATGGGTTAAGTTCGGATGTAACTGCAAGGTGTGTGAACCAGTATGTCTGGATAGCCTGCCAGAATGTTTCTGGTTTGTGTGCCGGAACAACGTCACAGTTAGCAGCAATCTGGAGAAGTTCTGCTTTTCTCTGTGGGTTTTCTTCTTTTTCAGCAAGTTCTCTTGCGTAGTCAGCATAACGTTTACCAAGAACCATTACAGCTTCACAGGCAATGTGCATAGCGTTAAGCTGGTCTCTCTTAGCAAGAGCTTCTGGGTCGTTCATGTAGTCGAGTTTTGCAAGAGCATCTTCGATATCTTTCTGATAGTCAAGGTAGCCTTTTTCGTAAGCTTTTTTGGAACCTACTGTATGGCCAGGGCCACGCTGTTCCATAAATTCTGTAAAGATACCTGCTTCATAAGCATCTCTCCATTCCTGTGTCATGGATGGGATGATTTTAGCACGTGTGGAACGTTTTTCCCAGAATGGGATGATCATTTCTTCCTGAATTTTAAGATCTTCTTCAGTTACTGTAAAGTTAACGATTTTTCTGTCGTTCATGTTGTGCATATCCTGAAGAGTATGGCAGCACAATTCTGGGAATGTAGGTGCGGACTGTGGGCCGTCGCCTTTTTCACCAACGATGAGTTCGCCTTCACCGATGTAGATTTTTTTGTTCTGGAAGAAGTGCAAAAGGGATTTTGCACGCAGTTCAGGTACAGAGCATGTGCCTTCGTACATTTTGTAAGCTTCTGTTTCCAGCACAGCTCTTTCCATGTAGATATGTGGCTGTGTGCTCATGCTTTCTGCTCTGAGTCTTCTTGTTCTTTCTGTTGAGCCACGCTGCTTAACAGGATCGAATTCAAATTTTGCCATTGTTAAGTTAACCTCCTATTTTTGTGTTGTTAAAACCATTTTTGACAAATATATTTTTGAACAGTTCCATACTTTCGGCAGATGGTTTTTCCATCATGCCTTCAGTGTCGTATTCTCTGTCCAGTTTACTGTATTTATGCTTACCTGTGTTGTGGTATGGCAACAGATTTACCTGTGCAACGCTTATGCTGTTGTCCTTGAGGAATTTTACAACATCATTCATAAATTCTTCTGTTGCGTTTACTCCCACAACTGTTGGTATGCGGATGTTTATTCTTGCACCGTCAGCAGAAAGCTTTTTAAGGTTTTCAAGAATAAGTTCGTTGTCCACGCCGATATATTTTTCGTGTGTTTCCTTGTCCATAGCCTTGATGTCATACAGGAATGTGTTTACATAAGGCAGAATACGTTTGAAATCTTCGTACGGAGCATAGCCGCAGGTGTCGATGTTTACACTGTAGCCTTTGTTGTACAAAGTTTTGCAAAGCTGTTCTATGTAATCCATATCCTGGCTCATAACTTCACCACCGCTCAGGGTGATGCCGCCGCCGGACTCTTCGTAGAACTGTCTGTCTTTTTCAGCTTCTTTAACCAGTTCTTTAAGTGTATATTCTTTGCCTGCAATATCCCTTGCAGTAGCAATACACCAGTCAGCACAAATGCCGCAGGCTGTACATTTGCTGCGGTCAAGAATAACCTTTCCGTCTTCTCCCATTGTGTTTGCACCGTTAGGACATTTGGCAATACATTTGCCGCAGCCTGTGCAGCGGTCTCTGAAGTAGAGAAGCTCTTTATCAAATCTCTGGCTTTCTGGGTTATGGCACCATGCACAGTTTACAGGACAGCCTTTGAAAAAGATTGTTGTTCTTATGCCGTCACCGTCGTGAATGGAATATTTCTGTACGTTAAATACATATGGTGTTGCCATTGGAAATCCCTCATTTCTCCCTCTAAATAGCGGAATATTCTGTAAAAACTAGACTAAAGATTAGACTACGTTCTACTTTTGTCTATATTTTACTACAATTATATTATACATGCAATAAAAATAAAAAAAAACGGCAATTTGCACAAACTAATTTGAGATAAATGTAAATATTGACAGTATATAATAATAATGTTATACTTGCTGTAGCTTCCGGATGACTGTCTGGAAGCAGTAATTTCGAGTTGATTGCTCTGCAGCACTTGTGTTTTGAAAAGAGCACAGAACACATCAAAAGAGTATGGGCTTTCAACCGCTGGGCGTTTGCCCTAAGGGTATCGGCAGAAATGCCTTTGCCTCCCGTTATGGAAAGAAATTGCACCGGTTATATTATTTTTATAGATATGTGACCCCCAATATACCTATCATCTAATTATCCAGTGGCGTTTCTTTCCCTGAAATTTAAAAAATTAAAGGAGAAAGAAAAAATTATGAAAAAACTTTTAGCACTCATTCTTGCTTCTGCTATGGCGCTTTCTATGGTTGCATGCTCTTCACAGCCAGCTCCAGCCCCAAGCAGCGAAGCAGAACCTGAAGTTGTAACACCTGCAGACCCAGAGCTGCTTATGGCTACAACAACATCCACAGACAACACAGGCCTTCTTGACTACCTCAAACCTTACTTTGAAGAAGCAACAGGCTACCAGCTTTCCTGGACAGCAGTTGGCACAGGTGCAGCTATCCAGATGGGCGTTGACGGCGAAGTTGACGTTATCCTTGTTCACTCCAAAGCAAGTGAAGAAGAATTTGTTGCAAACGGCAACGGTGTGGAACGCTTCCAGGTTATGTACAACGACTATGTAATCGTTGGCCCAACAGGCGGTGCAGTTGCATATACAAATGATATCGACGCTGCTCTCACACAGATTAAAGATGAAGCTCTCACATTTGTTTCCCGCGGTGATGACTCCGGTACACACAAAGCAGAACTCAAACTCTGGAAAGCTCTCGATGTAGATGTAGCAACACTTGGTGATGCATACGTTTCCGCAGGTGCCGGCATGGGCGACACACTTGTTATGGCAGACGAAATGGACGCATACTGCCTCACAGACCGTGGCACATGGCTTGCTAAAAAAGCAAACTTCCCGGAAATGGAAATCGTTGTTGAAGGCTCCGCAGGTCTCCTCAACCAGTATGGTGTAATCGCAGTTAACCCAGAAGTTTACCCAGATACAAACATCGAAGGTGCAAACGCATACATCGAATGGATCTGCAGCGAAGAAACACAGGCTCTTATCGCAGATTTCGGCGTTGCTGAATACGGCGAACCACTTTTCTTCCCAAATGCTAACAAATAACTGATATTTTAAAATAAGGTCTACCTGCTGCACAGTGCAGCGGGTAGCCTTGTTTGCATATAAGGGCAAAACAGTGTATAATTAAATTTATGGCAAAAATTATCTTGAAAATACCGAGAAAAGGAGATATACCCAATGTTTGAAAATTTATTTTCCGGCTTTTCCATGTCGGTGGGAATGTGGGACTCTGTCAGAGTCACCCTCATAATGTCGGTATGCTCCACAGCTATATCTTCTGTTCTGGGTGTTTTTCTTGCAGTACTGCTGGAAAAAAACGATTTTACAGGTAAAAAAATGGTGGTGCGTATAAATCGTACCCTTATGGGTGCCCCTCCTGTTGTTATAGGTCTGCTTACATATATACTGCTGCGCAAAAAAGGTCCGCTGGGTAATCTTCGCTGGGTGTTTACAATCAAGGGTATGATTGTGGCACAGACACTTATTATCACACCTATTATATGCGGTATGGTATATTCCTACCTTGTGCACACAGCACCAAAAATCCGTGCTTTTGCAAAAACTATGGGTGCGGATAAATGGCAGACGGATATGCTTATTCTCCGGGAAATCAAAAACGAGATTTATTTCTCCATCGTGTCCGGCTACGGCAGAAGCATCAGCGAGGTTGGTGCAGTTATGCTGGTGGGCGGCAATATCAAAAACCGCACCAGAACAATGACAACGGCTATATCTACACTTAAAAGTGCAGGCGAGTTTGAAGAGGGCATTGTGCTGGGCATAATGCTTATGATTATGGCGTTTGTGGTGCAGTCCATTGCAGATTTTATCAGAAAAGAGGCCCGTGAAGATGAAAATTACTGATCTTAAGAAACAGCAGGGCTCTTTTCTGCTCAATGTAAAAAATGCTGAATTTGAGGCAGGAAAGGTTCACGGTATAATCGGTGCCAACGGCAGCGGCAAAACCACACTTTCCAAAATCATTATGGGCAATTTGACATACGACAGCGGTACAATAGACTACGATGGTCTCACTGCCCGTGATATAACAATGACAGGTCAGCGTCCCTATCTTATGCACACAAATGTGTACAACAATCTTGTCTATCCGCTGAAAATCCGAGGTCAGAAACCGGACGAAACAGAGGTCGACTACTGGCTGGAAAAAGCAGGTCTGCAGGATAAGAAAAAACAGTACGCACTGTCCCTTTCCAGCGGAGAACAGCAGAAGCTTAGCTTTATCCGTGCACTGATTTTCAAGCCAAAGCTGGTTATAGTGGACGAAACCTTGTCCAATCTTGATCCCGACAGTGCCGACCTGTTCGAACGACTTATACTTGAACAGCAGCAGAAAGACCCTATCACATGGATAACCATAAGTCATCAGCTGGTGCATATCAGAAAGGTGTGCGATATGGTGCATTTTATGGAAAAGGGCGATATTATAGAAAAAGCAACACCTCACGAGATGTTTGAAAATCCGAAAAATCCGTCGGTTATCAGATATCTTGCAAGCACAGAGGTTTCTTTCAAAGGATAAATTTATGAAATTACTTACAGTAGATACAATCTCTCAGGCACAGGACAAGCTGATGGGTTACGCACAGCATATCCTGCCAAAGACAGAGAGAATAACAATAGAAAACGCAGTTGGCCGTGTTCTTGCAGCAGATGCAGAAGCACAGGAAAACGTGCCTGATTTTTACCGTTCCACAGTGGATGGCTATGCGGTAAAAGCCACCGACACACAGGGGGCAAGTGAAAGTATACCCACATTTCTGCGTGTGGTGGAGGATGTGGCGATCGGCAATCCTGCAAAATCCACAATAAAAAGCGGAGAATGTGCATACGTTCCGACAGGTGGTATGCTGCCTGCAGGAGCAGATGCAATGGTGATGATAGAATACACCGAGATGTTCAGCGATGACGAAGTGGCAGTGTACGAAAGCACAGCGGTGGGCAAAAGTGTTGTAATCCCGGGCGAAGATGTAAAAAAAGGTGAAACTGTTGTAAAAAAAGGCACGGTTTTAAAGGCGGAACATATCGGTGCACTTGCTTCTGCAGGTGTGTGGGAGATAGAAATATATCGGCCGTGGCGTGTTTCCATCATCTCCACAGGGGACGAACTTATCGAACCTTATGACACACTTTCTCTTGGCAAAGTCCGTGATGTAAACACATGGAGCCTCAATGCACTGGCAGCAAGCTGTGGATTCAGCGTTGTAAAATGCATTAAAGTTAAAGACGACGAAGCAGTTTTCCGTGCAGAGCTGGAAAAAGCAAAGCTGGACAGCGATATTGTCCTCACCAGCGGTGGCTCCAGTCAGGGCAAAAAGGATATGACCAACGATGTTATGGATTCTGTATGTGACGAGGGCACCTTTACCCACGGACTCAGCATAAAACCGGGCAAACCTACAATACTTGCTTTTGACAAGGCAACCGCCACATTTATGATAGGCCTGCCGGGTCATCCTGTTGCAGCCCTCACTGTCTTTCAGGCACTGGCGGTGGATTTGTGGAAAACAGTTACACATCAGCCGCCTCAGAAACCGCTTGTGGGCAAGATGGAAACCAATGTTGCAGGGGCCCCGGGGAAAACCACTTTTATGCTGGCGAAAACATATATCAGCGACAGCGGCGAATTTATGGTGCGGCCTGTACCTGCAAAATCAGGTCTTATCAACAGTATGGTGGACACCGACGGTTATATCGAAATAGATATGAACAAAGAAGGACTCAAAAAAGGAGAAACGGTTTTTGTACACCGTTTTGGATTGTAATATGGCAAAAAGAAACCTCTATTTAAGCAATACACCAGTACACGAAGCACTGGAAAAATATATAACAGCATTAGGACCAATCGTTAAACCTCAGACCGAGACTATTGCAGTTACAGATTCTCTTGGAAGAATAACCGAGACAGCAGTTTTTGCAAAATACTGTTCACCGCTTTTCAACGCAGCAGCAATGGACGGCGTTGCGGTAAACAGCGATATCACAAAAGGTGCCAGCGAGGCAAACCCTGTTGTTCTTAAACAGGGAGAAGACTACGTTGTCGTTGACACAGGCGATCCTATAAAAAATCCTTGCGATGCTGTTATCATGGCGGAAGACCTCATCGAAATGGAGGACGGCAACCTGAAAATTATCGAGCCGGCTGCACCATGGCAGCATGTGCGTCCAATCGGTGAGGATATCGTTGCAGGAGAGATGATTATCCCGTCCCGTCACAAAATCCGCCCTATCGATATCGGTGTGCTTCTTGCAGGCGGCATCACAAAAATTTCTGTAATCAAACAGCCGACAGTGGCTATCTTCCCCACAGGTACCGAAATTATCGAGCCTGACCAGGAGCCGAAGGAAGGGGATATCATCGAGTCCAACAGCCGTATGTTTGAGGCTATGGCAAAACAGAACGGTGCAAACCCTACCCGCTTTGCACCTATTGCAGACGATTACAATAAGCTGAAAAACGCAATAGACAAGGCGATTGACGAATACGATATGGTTATCGTGAATGCAGGTTCTTCCGCAGGCACAGAGGATTTTACAGTTCACATTCTCCGTGCACTTGGCGAAGTTCTTGTCCACGGTGTTGCAATCAAACCGGGCAAGCCTGTTATCCTTGCAATTGTAAGGGGCAAACCTGTTATCGGTCTGCCCGGCTATCCTGTTTCTGCATACATCAACTTCGAAAACTTTGTAATCCCTGTACTGGGCCTTATGAACGGCGAAATGCAGGCTAAAAACAATACTGTGGAAGCGGTTGTTTCCAAACGTCTTGTTTCCTCCCTCAAGCACAAGGAATATGTGCGTGTAAAGGTGGGCAAGGTTGAAGACAAGCTGGTTGCATCCCCTCTGGCCAGAGGTGCAGGTGCAGCAATGAGTCTTGTGCGTGCAGACGGTTTCTGCGTAATCCCACAGAACAGCGAGGGTGTGGAAGCAGGCGAAACTGTAAAGGTGGAGCTTTACCGCGATCTCAGTGAAATTGACAGCACAGTGGTTGCCATCGGCTCCCACGACCTTATCCTTGATGTTATCGCTGACCTTATGCCAACGGAATATCCGGGCAACTTTCTCACCAGCACACATCTTGGCAGCATGGGCGGCCTTATGGCACTTAAACGCGGCGAAGCACATATTGCACCGACACATCTTCTCAACGAAGCGGACGGTGTTTACAATGTGGCTTATCTCAAAAAGATTTTCAGCCAGCCTATGGCACTTATCAAAGGTGTAAACAGAATTCAGGGCATTATTGTGGAAAAAGGCAATCCTTTGAACATCAATACAGTAAATGACCTTGTGGGCAAACGCTACATCAACCGTCAGCGAGGTGCAGGCACACGCGTGCTCTTTGACTACCTGCTGAAAAAAGAGGGTATCAGTGCAGAAGATATCAAAGGCTATGACCGCGAGGGTGCAACCCATATGGCTGTTGCGGCAGCTATTCAGGGCGGCAGTGCAGATGCGGGCATGGGTATCCTCTCCGCTGCAAAGGCACTTGGACTGGACTTTGTTCCTGTCGGCAACGAAGAATATGATTTTGCAATCCCTGTAAAATATCTGGAACTTCCGCATGTTCAGAAATTTATCAGCGTTCTCAAAAGTGACGCTTTCAGAGAAAAGCTGGAAGCTCTCGGTGGCTATTCTGCAGAAAATACAGGCAAAATCGTGTATATCGATGAGGTTTAGCCTATGGAAAGCGGAAAAATAAAAAAAATAAAAATTTTTCACAAAAAGGGTGAACCCCCTCAGATTGTGTCACAGGCGGACTGCATGGTAGACTTGGGTCTATTAGGTGACCGCTTTGCAAAAGGCGGGGAAAAACAGCTTACAGCCATAGATGAAATCTGCGAAAACTGGCTTTCTGAGCAGGACACAGAAGGATTGTGTTTCAAACGTTTTAAAGCGAACATTACAGTGGAAAATATGGACTTATCCCTGTTAAAAACGGGGCAAAAGCTGATTTGCGGCAGCACAGAGCTGGAATTTTCATCTGAGTGTAAAGAGTGTTTTGCGGAATGTGCAAGGGTACAGCAGAAGATGGACTGTATGCTGCGAAACCACGCAAAATACCTTAAGGTTTCAAAGAGCGGAACTATCGGAGAAAACGATACAATAACTGTTAAGGAGTAGACTGCGGTCTGCTCCTTTTTTGCTTTTATATAAAAAGGACAAAATCTCATTAGGAATACCCCACTTGAAATAAAAAACCCGCTGTGTTATACTTTTATCGATAATGAAATATTATGTTCGGAAAGTGTTTTTTGAACATACATATCTTATAAATTGAGTCAATATAAACAAGGGGGAAATTATATTGAAACGCTTAGTTAAAGACGAATCTTTGTGTGTTGGCTGTCATAACTGCGAAGAAGCATGTGCGATGGCTTTCACAAAAACAGCAGACCGTTCCAAAGCATGTCTGCGCATTGACGGCATGTCCAAAACAAACGACGTACAGATGCGTGTATGTACACAGTGCGGTATCTGTGCATCAGTATGTAACACCGGTGTTATCAAACCAAACAAATTTGGTGTTTACATGATCAACAAAAAAGAATGTGTTGGTTGCTACATGTGCGTAGGCTACTGCCCTGAACAGGTTATGTACTACGTTGACGGCCGCAACGAACCAGGCAAATGTACAGCTTGCGGCATCTGCGTAAAAGCTTGCCCGGTTGGTGCACTCAGCATTCAGGATGTTTAAGGAGGTAATTCTAAGATGATTAAAATGTGCGATCTCGCAAGATATCACGACGTTGACCCTGCTGAAATCCAGAAGATGAAAGACGCTCACGTTGTGCTCAACAAAGTGGAATACGAACCACGCCCAATCGTTAAAGGCTATACAGACAAAATTCTTACAGTTGACGTTACAGACGCATCTGTAAAAATCGCAGACATCCCTGCAGAAGTAAAAGAAAAATTCACAGGCGGTAAAGGCTACTGTCTGCGTTACCTCTGGGATGCTACAAACGAAAATACAAGATGGGATTCTCCGGAAAACGAAATCGTTATGTCTGCAGGTCCAATTGCCGGTATCACACAGTACGCTGGTACAGGTAAAATGCTTGTATGTACAATCTCACCAATGACAGATATTCCAATCGACTCCAACGTTGGTGGCTTCTTTGGTCCTTACCTCAAATTCTCCGGTTTCGATGCTATCGAACTCAAAGGTCAGGCTGAAGAAGATGTAATCATTGTTATCGACGGTAACAAAGGTACTATTTCTGTAGAAAAAGCACCTCTTGAACATATGGACGCTCACCTTATGGGCGAAGAACTGACAGCTATGTATGCTGACAACGAAAACGACCGCAAACACGTTGCTGTTGTTTGTGCCGGTTCTGCTGCAGAACACTGCAACATCTCCATGCTCAACTTTACATTCTACGATCCAAACCGTGGTGTTGTAAGACTCAAACAGGCTGGTCGTGGTGGTATCGGCCGTGTATTCCGTCACAAAAAAATCAAAGCTGTTGTATGTAAATACCAGGGTATCCACAACAACCTCAACCAGGTTCACGATATCTCCATCATCAACAAAACAGGTGTAAAATATCACCGTGAAATGGCAACACAGGACCCTAAACAGAACAACATGAGAAAAATTGGTACAGCAAACACCATGAAAATTCTCAATGACTACGACATCCTGCCAACTCACAACTTCAAATTCGGCGGCACACCAAACATCGCTGAAATGCACCCACAGGTATTTATCGAAAAATGGCTCACACAGGGTGCAGCTGACGGCTGCTGGTACGGTTGTTCCATGGCTTGTGCTAAAGCAGCTGACCACTTCGAACTTCTCACAGGTCCATACAAAGGACAGAAAGTTGTTGTTGACGGTCCTGAATATGAAACAGCAGCAGGCGTTGGTCCAAACTGCGGTATCACAGATCCACAGGTTATCCTTGAACTCAACTTCTACTGTGATACATACGGTATCGACACAATCTCCTGGGGTACAATGTGTGCATTCCTTATGGAATGTTACGAAAACGGCATCCTGAACAAGGAAAGAACAGAAGGTCTCGAACTCAACTTCGGCAACTCCGCAGCAGCTCTCGAACTTCTCCACCTTATGGCTAAAAACGAAGGCTTCGGTAAAATCGCAGCTCTCGGTTCCCATAAACAGAAAGAACTGTTCATCAAAAACGGTTGGGGCGATGCAGCATTCCTCAACGACATCGCAATGGAACAGAAAGGCCTCGAATACTCCGAATACGGCTCCAAAGAATCCCTTGCACAGCAGGGCGGCTACGGTCTTACAAACAAAGGCCCACAGCACGACGAAGCATGGCTTATCTTTATGGATCAGGTTAACAACCAGATTCCAACATTCGACGACAAAGCAGAAGCTCTCTACTACTACCCAAGATTCCGTACATGGTTCGGTCTTGTTGGTCTGTGTAAACTTCCTTGGAACGACGTTGTGCCAGAAAACAACGCTCTGACAGACGAACCTGCAAAAGTTCCGGAACACGTTGACAACTACCTCAACCTCTTCTACGGCGTAACAGGTAAGAAAATTGACAGAGAAGAACTTCTCGTTATGTCCGAACGTGTTTACAACTTCCAGAGAATCTTCAACATCCGTCTCGGCAAAGGTCTCAGAAAACACGACGCTATCCCTTACCGTTCCGTAGGCCCTGTAACAGAAGAAGAATATCTCTCCCGTCAGGACAGATACGACGGTCAGCTCGTAACAAAAGCTGGCTTTACAAAAGAACAGGTTGAAGCTATGTCTCTTGCAGAAAAAATGGCTGAAACAAGAAAATACCGCGAAGGTGAATACGAAAAACTCATCAACGCTGTATATCCAAAACGTGGCTGGACAATGAACGGTGTTCCAACAATCGAACACCTCAAGAAAATCGGTATGGATCTCCCAGAACTTATCGAAATCGTTGAACCACTCCAGAACGTTGAACCATAATTAAAATCATCAGAGGTAAAGTATTATGATGTTAAATGATTTGCCATATCCTGACTGGCACGAAGGCCTGACTATTCAGGGCGTAATTGAACATATGAACTACACCTGGCCAAAACTTGTAACAAAGGTTAATGGTCAGCTGGTTTGGCCTGAAGATTACGGCAATGTAGTCCTGCAGGAAAATGACGATTTAAAAATTCATCATTTGCTTGCCGGCGGCTGATATTAAAACAAAAAACAGGGCTATTGTCGGCACACGGCAGTAGCCCTGCCTTTTTATAATGTAAATTGCAAATATTGTGTGCATAGCATTGGTTGTGATAATATATAGTATATATAATAAATGTTCTGCAGACAGTATTTATATGGTATATAGTGTTTAGCGAGGTGTTGTTATGGCATTGACACAGAAAGAACAACAGAGATACAAAAGACATCTTATGCTGCCACAGGTTGATGCAGCAGGTCAGGAAAAAATAAAAAACAGCAAAGTGCTTATTGTTGGTGCAGGCGGCCTCGGCTGCCCTGTGGCCATGGAGCTTTGCTGTGCTGGCGTAGGCACAATCGGTCTTGTTGATTTCGATGTTGTGGATATTTCCAACCTTCAGCGTCAGCTGCTTTACACAGAAAAAGATGTTGGCAAATCCAAAGTGCAGATGGCAAAGGAACGCCTCAAGACCATGAACAGCGATGTTGATATCATCTGCATCGAAGACAGGCTGGACGAAACCAACGCAGAACAGATTTTTGAAAAATTTGATATTATTGTGGATGCAACCGATAATTTTGACGCAAGATATATTATCAGTGATACCTGTGTAAAGCTCGGCAAACCGCATATATACGGTGCAATCTACGAGTTTTACGGTCAGGTTGCAGTGCTGGGGGGCGACGGCCCCTGTCTGCGGTGTTTAAACCCTGAACCGCCAAAACAGGGTGAAGTTGTGGAAGCCAAAGACGTTGGCGTGTTTGGTGCAATCCCTGGGGTTATCGGCTCACTGCAAGCCTGTGAAGTGCTGAAAATTATTATCGGTGCAGGCAAAACCCTCAAAGGCAGAATGATTTTTATAGATATGCTCAATATGGCATTTGACGAGGTAGAGATACCAAAATATCCAAAGTGCAACGCCTGCGGCAAAGGAGAATAAAATGGAAAACAAACTTACACATTTTGATACAGAAGGCAACGCTGTTATGGTGGACGTTTCCGAAAAGGAAGAAACCACCCGCACAGCTACAGCCAGCGGTATGATAAAGGTAAATGACGCAGTAATGGAAGCTGTTCTCAACAAAACAGTACAGAAAGGTGACGTGCTGGGGGTTGCCCGTGTTGCAGGCATTATGGCGGCAAAACAGACACCGCACCTTATCCCTATGTGCCATCCGCTGCTTATCTCAAAATGCAGCATTGACTTTGAAACGGATGCGGAAAACAATCAGATAAAGGCTTTCTGCACAGTAAAAATCAAAGGGCAGACAGGTGTTGAGATGGAAGCTCTCACAGGTGTTTCGGTTGCACTGCTTACAATCTATGATATGTGCAAGGCTATAGATAAGCGTATGGAAATTTCCGACGTACACCTTGAATACAAAAACGGCGGCAAGAGCGGAGAATTTATAAGATGATTGACAACTTTGGCAGAAATATAGATTATATACGCATTTCTGTTACCGACAGATGCAATCTGCGTTGTGTTTACTGTATGCCTGAAGAGGGTGTGGAAAATATAATGCATCGCAATGTCCTCACCTTTGATGAAATTCTGCGTATCTGCCGTGTGCTGGCACAGAACGGGCTTAAAAAGGTAAAGATAACAGGGGGCGAACCTCTTGTCCGCCGCGGTGTCGCAAACCTTATCAAGCAGATAAAAGATATTGACGGCATAGAAAGTGTCACCATAACCACAAATGGCGTACTGCTCACAGAACAGTATCACAATCTTGTTGGGGCCGGGGTGGATACCATCACGGTAAGCCTTGATACAATGGACAGGGAAAAGTATGCAAAGATAACCCGCAGAGATGAATTCAACAAGGTTATCGATGGTATAAAATATGCACAGAGAGAAAATCTGGTGCGTTTAAAGATAAATGCAGTGCCGATTTATGGGTTGGATGAAAGTGAGATACTCTCCCTGATAGAATTTGCAAAAGATAGTGACACCGATGTTCGCTTTATAGAGGTTATGCCAATCGGTACAGGCACAGATTTTGAGTCCATAACAGAAGATGATATAAAAAATGTTATAGAAAAACACTACGGCAAACTGACCCTGTGCGAAGAAATCCGCGGCAATGGGCCGTCTGTACACTATTCTATAGAAGGTTTCGAAGGCAAAATCGGTTTTATCAGTGCAATAAGCCACAAATTCTGTGATAAATGCAACCGTGTCCGCCTTACAGCAGACGGATATCTGAAAACTTGCCTGCAGTTTGAGGCAGGCATAAATCTTATGCCTTATCTCAGAGAGGGCAGAACCGATGCAGAACTTATGGAAGCTCTCAGTTACGGTATCTCACAGAAACCGAAAGCACATCAGTTTGACCAGAAAGACAATGTTGAAAAAAGAGAATACAGAAATATGTCCCAGATAGGAGGATAAACAGAATGGAAAAATTCAGAGTAGCAGTTATCACATCCAGCGATTCAGGCTATGCAGGTCATCGCGAGGACAAAAGCGGACCTGTTATAGTTGATTTTGTTACAAAAGCAGGTTTTGAGGTTGTGCACACAATTCTTCTTCCTGACGACAAGGTAATGCTTGAAGTTGAAATGGCAAGAATCTGCGATGAAAATATCGCAGACCTTATCCTTACAACAGGCGGCACAGGTTTTTCACCAAGAGATGTTATGCCGGAAGCAACAAAAGCGATATCCCACAAGGATGTGCCTGGTATCCCTGAAGCTATGAGATATTTCAGCCTGCAGATTACAGGCAGAGCAATGCTCTCCCGTGCAGCAGCGGGCATCCGCGAAAAAACACTTATCGTAAATATGCCGGGCAGTCCAAAGGCAGTTACAGAATGTCTTGAATACATTCTGCCTCACCTTACACACGGACTGGAAATTCTCACAGAAAAAACAAGCAACTGTGCAAGAAAATAACAGAATGATTGCAGCTTTAAAAGATTAACTGTTGGTGTGTAATTTTACAGCATAAACAACATTAACAATTTACAAGTTAACAATACAGAATGTTATTTAATTAAATTATTAACAATTCAAATTGCTTTACTTTATATTTATAAAATGGTAAAATAATATAAATGTAAAAAACAACCGAGGTGTTCAACTTATGGCGAGAATGAACAAGACAAAAGCGAAAATCACAAAGGTGGCATGGCAGCTTTTCCACGAAAAAGGCTACAGTGAAACCACCATTGACGACATAATCGCGGCATCAGGCACATCAAAGGGCAGCTTTTATCACTATTACAGCAGTAAAGATGAGCTTCTTTCTTCCTTGTCCGAACTTTTTGATGCTAAATACGAAGAGGTTATGCAGACGTTGGACCCTGAGATGAACAGCTTTGAAAAACTGCTCTATCTCTGCTATGCTGTTCACGATATGATAGAAAAAGAAATTCCAATCGGTCTTTTGTCCTCTCTTTATTCCTCTCAGGTTATCACAAAAGGGGACAAGCACCTGCAGAATCAGGACAGATACTATTATCAGATTATCACACAGATAATTGCAGAAGGTCAGCAGCGTGGACAGATAACAAAGGATATGTCTGTAAGAGAGGTTCAGCGACTGTACACATTGGCTGAACGTGCAATAATCTATGATTACTGCATCTCCAACGGCAGTTATTATTCTCTTGGAGAATACACAAGAAAGATAATGCCAAGGCTGTTCGGCTCGGTAAAACTTTAACAAAATTAATAAAATAAAAAGCAGTGATTTAGAAAAATCACTGCTTTTTTGTTGTATATATAAATGCATATAAACTGTTTTGTAGAATGATATCTGAAATAAATAAAGTTATTGTGTGTTTGATTAAAATGAAATAAAGTTTAGACTATGGTCTAATTTATAAAAATACTAATTTACGATGAATACAATTGTATAAATATTCTTATTATACAATTTGTTAACTTGCTGCAGAAAAATATATTTTATATATCTCTTACCGATACAATGTTCTGATAAAAATGTACTTTTGTGCAAAATGACAAAAGAATTAAACATTTTTTAATAAGTTCACAATTTTTTAATAATTAATTGACTTTTTGTTAGCAATTGAGTATAATTAACCTGTATTTAATAGTGGTTTTGTGTGTAATTTTATGCAAAACCCTCGAAAAATATAATAGCCGCTGGTCCCGTCGGCCGTTGCATGATACGCGCAGTGCAATTATGCGGCAAAAAATCTTTAAAAGGAGAAAAATTATTATGACTTCATTAATCGGAACATTAAATGGTTTCTTCTGGGGTCCTGCAATGCTCATCCTCATCGGTGGCGCAGGTATTTTCTTTACTCTTTACCTCAAAGCATTCCAGTTCAGACGCTTTGGCGATATGTGGAAACGTATCCTTGACAAAGGCGATTCCGACTCCGGCGTTTCTGCATTTGCATCCTTCTGTACAACAATGGCTATGCGTGTTGGTACAGGTAACGTTGCTGGTGTTGCTGTTGCTGTATACGCAGGCGGCCCTGGTGCTCTCTTCTGGATGGTACTTATCGGTATCACAAACTCCGCAGTTAACTTTGTAGAATGTGTACAGGGTTCCCTCTACAAAATCAAAGTTGACGGCGAATACCGTGGTGGTCCTTACTACGTTGCAGAACGTGGTCTTGGCTGGGGCCCATACGGCGCATTCATCGCTGTTATCTCCCTCCTCGGTATCGGCTTGTTCATGCCTTCCGCAGCTACAAACACAGTTTGTGTAACATTTGCACAGGCAACAGGCGCTCCACAGGTTGTATTCGCAGCTATCATGGCAATTATCATGTTCGTAACAATCCTCGGCGGTATCAAACGTATCTCCGCAGCTGCTTCTGCAATCGTTCCATTCATGGTTGCTGTATACCTCATCGTTTTCGTTATCGTTGTTATCATGAACATCGGCGAAACAGGCCGCGTATTCGGCGACATCTTCCGTTGTGCATTCTCTGCTGACGCTCTTCTCTCCGGTGGTATCGGTGTTGCTATCCAGCAGGGTGTTAAACGTGGTACATTCTCATCTGCATCCGGTATGGGTGAAGCTACACCTACAGCTGCTGCAGCTGAAACAACACACCCAGTTAAAGTTGGTCTTGCTAACGCTGCTGGCGTATGGCTCGATACAGTTATCGTATGTACAGCTTCCGGTCTCATGATCCTCTACTCCGACTGCTACAACACAGCATTTGGTTACGTAGGTTCCGGTCACCCAGGCCTTGCTGAACTCTCCGGCGGTTCCGCAGTTATGGTTCAGTACGCAGCAACAACAGTTATGGGCGGTTTTGCTGAAATCTTCATCGCATTCATGCTCTTCCTGTTCTCCTTCACATGCTTGATCTCCTACTACTACGAAGCAGAAACAGCATCTACATACCTCTTCCAGAAAGATAACCAGGCAGGCGCTCGTAAAGCAGTTACTTGGTTCCTCAGAATTGCAATGCCAATTCTCATTTTCTACTACGGTATCATCGGTGCTTCCCTTGCTTGGGACCTCGCAGACTTGGCTCTCGGCTCCATCACATTCTTCAACATGCTCGTTGTAATCCTTCTTATCAAACCAGTTGGTGCAATGCTTAAAGACTACGAAGAACAGATGAAAGCTGGCAAAGACCCAGTTTACGATCCAGACAAACTCAGCTTCAAAGGTGTTGACGTTGAAATGTGGAAAGAAATCAATGCAAAACAGCTTGCTGCTAAATAATTTTTAACAGCATTAAGTTTTAATTTGATTAAAAGCGCGTAACAGATATAGATATCTGATAAAAAATCCCCTTGGATATTTCCAAGGGGATTTTTATGTATAAGAGTATTTTGTTGTTTATGAAGATGTTGCTGGATATTATACATATGTTTTTTATCTTATTAAAATTTGCTTCTGCAATTATTGACAAAGATAAGTAAACATAGTATAATGTTTAAGCTGATTTCATAAGCCGCTGTGGTGGAATAGGCAGACACAAGGGACTTAAAATCCCTCGTCCTTTAAAGACGTACCGGTTCAAGTCCGGTCAGCGGCACCAAAAGGTCTCGACCAATACGGTTGGGACTTTTTATTTTTCTGCAAGACCTTTTTTCATAGAAGGATTATCCCCCTGCATGACGAACTTTATCACAGACAAAGCTGTGATAAAATTTCTGTCACCCCCTTAGATTAAAGCGGCACATGGCATACGCCGTGTCTGCTGTAAATTTAAGGTTTTGGGTTATAACTAACGGCACCAAAATATCCCGTCCAAATGGATGGGGTATTTTATTGCTTTGTTCCTCTTTTACCGTTTTGTTATGCGGAAGGGGCTTCACCTTATATTATATTTACCAACCAAAAACAAAAATCCCGATGAAGTATACATTCCATCGGGATAAATTTATTTTATATCTGCTGTTTCTTTTCAACAACAGGCAGATTGATATGTTTGATGATTGTCCACATTCTCAGGCCGAAGATAATCACAAGAGCGATTATAGTTGTCACCACAGCTGGAATTGCTGTCTGCAGTGTAAAATAGTAAAATACGCTGCCTATCATAGAAGCTGTTGCATAAACTTCTTTTGTAAGGATAACGGGTTTTACATTAACCATAACATCTCTCAGCAAACCGCCGCCAACCGCTGTCAGCACGCCCATGGCACAGATGAGGAATGCACCGGTGTATCCAAGCTGCATGGCAAGATCCATACCTACAATGGTAAAGATTGCAAGACCGATTGCATCAAGAATGCTGATCATATCAAGGATGCGGTCCTTGTATCTGGACTGAATGAATTTATTGTAAATTGTTACAGTGAGAAAACCTGTCACCACTGCCATTGTTACATAAACAGGGTTGCGGAACATCATTGGCGGTGTATTGCCAAGTATGATATCCCTTGTCATACCGCCGCCGCAGGCAGTCATGACAGCCATACACTCGATACCGAAAAGGTCAAGGTCATTATCTATAGCTACAAGTGCTCCTGCAAAAGCAAAGGCGATTGTGCCGATTACTTCAAGAAAGAAAGTCAAAATTGTTTCCTCCATATATATTAAAGGTGCTTTAACAGCATAGCACTTTGCTGTAGTTTAGTCAATGGATTGGCAATATTATATTTATTTTTTTTGCAGAATATGGTAAAGTATTCTCTAGAATCAATTTGTTTTCGGAGGCTTTATGGATATAAAGAAAATTCCTGTTATTATGGATGTTGATACCGGTATTGATGATGCTGTTGCTATTATGCTTGCAATGTCATCAGATAAAATAGACCTGAAAGGCATAACTGTTGTTGCAGGTAATCAGACACTGGAAAAAACACTGCACAACACCTTGTCTGTTGTTGAATATTTTGGCAGAAGCGATATCCCTGTTGCTGCAGGTGCGGACAGACCACTGGTAAAAGAACTGTATGTAGACCCTGCAACTCACGGTGAAAGCGGTCTGGGCACGGCAAAACTGCCGCAGCCTACAATAAAGCCTCATGCACTTGATGCGGTAAGCTTTCTCAGGGAAACTCTGGAAAAATCCGAGGATAAGATAACCCTTGTTCCGGTTGCACCGCTCACCAATATAGCTCTGCTTCTTACCTGTTATCCCCATGTAAAAGAAAAGATAGAAAAAATAGTTATGATGGGCGGCGGTGCATTTGAGGGCAATATGAACGCTGTAAGTGAGTTCAATATGTTTGTAGACCCGGAAGCCGCACAGATTGTCTTTGACAGCGGTGTGGATATTGTTATGTGCGGGCTTGATGTGACTATGAAAAGCTACACAACAATGGAGGATATACTTGCCCTCAAGGCTACAGATACAAAAGCAGGGGATTTCTGTGCCGAGGCATTTGGCGTGTATTATGACCGCTATGTAAGCAACAGCAGACTTCCCGGATGTGCAGTTCACGATGCTGTTACAATCACATATCTTTTGCATCCGGAATGGATAAAAACAGAGAAAGCCAATGTAAAGATGGATATTGACGGAGCGGAAACCTATGGTCAGACTGTGTGTGATTTCCGCCCTGACCGTGATAAAACCAATGACAATGCACTGGTTTGCCTTGATATAGACAGAGAAAAATTTGTAAATCTGCTTATAAAAGCCTGTGAATACTATAAATAGAGGAGTTATATATGAATAAAATACCTTTGATTATAGATACCGATTTTACAAAAGATGATGTGCTTGCCATAAAGATGCTGGCAGACAGCGATAAATATGATATAAAGGCTATAACCTGTTATGGTGAATGGTTTGTGGAAACAGTGCAGCTGAGAAACAGCATGGGGCTGGACTGTCCTGTGTGCTGGGGTGCAATGAAACCGCTTTTCCGCCCGGAACTCAGTGAAAATATATACGGCAACACAGAACCTGATACAGCTGAAAAAGTGAGAATAGAAGAAAAAGACGAGCAGTATCCATGGGATACAATATATAATCAGGCAGCAGAAGCTGACGGTCAGCTTGAAATTGTAACACTTGGGCCTGTAACAAATATAGCCTTGACTATCCTCAGATATCCGCAGATAAAACAAAAGATAAAAAAGATTTTCTGCTTTGCAGGTACAGGTTATGCTGGCAATGTCGCACCATACAGCGAATACAATGCCTATGCTGACCCGGATGCCCTTAATATACTCTTTGAGAGCGGCATCGACGTTATTATGTGCGGACTTGATGCAGTGGATGAATGTGTACTAACAAGTGAAGAAGCAGAAGAAATCAGAAAAGAAAACCCGCAGATTGAAAGTTTTCTGGAATATATTCTCTGTGAGAAAGAGAAAAAAGTTTCCGCTTCTTCTGTTGCGGCAGTATGCTGTTATATGAATCAGGAACAGGTTCCGATAAAAGAGTTCTACGTTGCCGTTGAAACCAAAAGCCGTATGACAATGGGGCAGACTGTGGTAGACAGACTTGGAAAATATAAAAAAGCACCAAATATAAAGGTGGTTGTGGCATCAAATAAAAAGCTGTTTACTGAAAGCCTTAAAAACATCACAATATAAACGCGAAGACCCTGTAAAAAATATTACAAAAAAGGGAGAAATATTATATATGTCATTCAAAACAATTATGTTCGATCTGGACGGCACACTGCTGCCAATGGACCAGGATGTATTTATAAAAGCATATTTCACAGGACTTGCAGTAAAGCTGGCACCATATGACTACGAGCCGAAGAAGCTTATGGAAACAATCTATAAGGGTGTATATGCAATGCAGGTGAATGACGGCAGCTGCAACAACGAAGGTGCATTCTGGAAGCTGTTCACATCCGTTTACGGTGAAAATGCAAGAGAACACGAACCAATCTTCCGCGATTTTTACGAAAATGAATTCCAGCAGGTTGCAAAGGTGTGTGGATTTAATCCGAAAGCACGCGAAATAATCGATCTTTGCAAAGCAAAAGGTCTGCGTGTTGTGCTTGCAACAAATCCTCTGTTCCCGTCTGTTGCTACTGAAAGCCGTATGAGATGGGCTGGATTGGATAAATCTGATTTTGAATACTTTACAGTGTACGAAAACAGCAGCTACTGCAAGCCTAATCCAAAATACTACCATGAAATTCTCGAAAAAATCGGTGCTGACCCAAAAGACTGTGCCATGGTGGGCAACGATGTAACAGAAGATATGGTTACAAAAGAGCTGGGAATGCAGGTATTCCTGCTGACAGATGATCTTATCAACAAAAACAGTGAGGATATCTCTGTATATCCAAACGGCAGCTTTGAAGAACTTAAAAACTGGATTGAAGAAAATGCATAGGAAAAAGGCTGATGAACTTTTGTGTTCATCAGCCTTTTATAATATAAGACCACCCATGAGGAGGTTTTTAGTTCACTTTACGGCTGTGATTGGCAGCAGTGATTTGTTTAATCCTTTTTTCCGCGTCTCACAAAACGGATTTTACATATATCAGCACCATAGGCAATAGTGCAGGGCAGATCCAGTTCGCAGCCAAAGCTTTCGGCAATACCGCGGTCACCGCACATTGCATGGTCACACAGCATCTGTATCTCTTCGTCGCTGCAGCCCTGTTTCTGCCATGCCTTTACAAGCGGACAGTAATGAAAATCTATATCAAGATTGTCATCTGTACAGCGTTTGATATCCATCTCAAACACCCACTGTGCAGCCTTGGAGAAAAGTGTTTTTTTCAGCCCTTTAAGGCTGTCACCGCCACCGGATTTTGCACGAAGGTTTGCACCCTGATACAAACCGCAGCGTTTTATGGCTGCAGGGGCGTATTCTTCAGGAGACAGTCCTTTTTTCTTTGCTTCATCACAAAGCAGATACATCCACAGTGCACGGTGCTCCAGCTGTTCGCGGATGGCAACTATGAGAGGGTTTTTGATTTTGGCTTCGTTTTTGATGTTACTCATAAAATAATACCTCCGTAAGAATAGTACAATTCTATTTTGACATACATAAGAAGGTTTGTAAAGAAAAGATTGAGTTCAATGTTTTGCGGCGGAATTAAAAACAACAAATAAAAAATCCCCTCCGCAAAGAAGGGGATTTAGATGTAATTTTAAGTACAAATTATCTGTTGAGGATAAGTTTTGTAAGTTCAACTGGGTCGATTTTTTCGCTGCCGCGGAATACACGCATGTTGCCGGAAGCGATTTCGTCGATGAGGATAACTTCGCCGTTGTTGTAACCAAATTCAAATTTGATATCCCAGAGGTCAAGACCGATGGATTTAAGGTCGTCAGCAACAACTTTTGTGATTTTAAGTGTCTGTTCTTTCATGCTGTCGAACATTTCCTGTGTCATAACGCCAAGAGCAGCAAGACCTTCGCTTGTTACAAGTGGGTCACCTTTTGCGTCGTTTTTGAATGTACATTCAACATAGCCGCCTTCAAGAGGAGTGCCGTCTGCGATGTATTCGCCGTATCTGCGGATAAAGCTGCCTGTTGCAACCAAACGGCAGATGATTTCAAGACCCTGGCCGAATACTTTAGCTGGGAGAACTTCCATTTCAGCTGCTTCAACGTTAGCATCTACATAATGTGTTTTGATGCCAGCTTCTTTAAGAAGGTTGAAATAGTAAACAGATGTTTCGAGGTTAGCTTTGCCGATACCTTCGATTGTGAGACCTACAGCGTTTTCGCCTGGATCAAACACGCCGTCTTTACCTGTGCAGTCATCTTTGAATTTAAGCAATACGTTGCCGTTTTCAAGACTGTAAACGTCTTTTGTTTTACCTTCGTAAATTTTTTTCATAAAACAATCTCCTCTTTAAATTTGTATTTAATTTAAAATATAAGCAGAATACAGGAATCTGTTTTTCAACAAATTTCCCTTTTTATAGTATAGCACTTTGAGTGGAAAAATCAATATTTTAGCTGAAATTTTTGTTTTTAAAATCTGTGTAAATTGAAAAAGGGATATTCCGTACAGAAATATCCCCGAGTAATATTAAATATAATTTTTCCGTCAGCCTGCAATATCCTCAATCAAAGCAAAGGAGCTTACAGTTTTGGACATAACAAAATCCGAATACGGTATATCGTAGTTTTTTCCATCCTGGGCCCTGAAACCGCCGTGGAAAATATCATCGTTGCTGTAGTATACCTGCTGCACGGCATCTGTTTCTGTTATAGTGGAAACATCATAGATACCGTTTGTCTCACTGCCTGTCACACAGGCGAAATCCTCGGTGCTGCGGCCTATATACAGATTGTAGCTTTCTCCTATATTAAAAACAGGAGATGTGATGTTTACCCCCTGACGCTGACAAGGGTATCTGCTCAGAATATCGTCTCTGTAGCCCTCGTAGCAGAAGACAGCATTTCCATCTTTATCGGTGATTATAACCGCATCACAGGAGGAAATTTCCTCTGCGAATTCAAGGTTAAAGCTGGTTTCGCGACTTTCATAGTCTGCCCAGTCGATGTGAGAACCGAAGGAAATTAATGTACCGCCGTTGGCGTAATATCCTTTTTCGTCATCAACACCGCTGTCGGTGCTGCGATGACCGATAGAAACCGTTGTGCCGCCGTTTACAACAATCCATCCGTTGGAGTCTATGCCGTCGCCGCCGTCTTCGCTAAGACCCGCCATAATACGCAGATTGCCGCCATTTATGGTAACGGAAGAATAGTCATCGTTTACGTTTATACCATCATTCTGAGCAATAATACATATATTGCCGCCATTTACAGAAATATGTTTTTCCGCACTTATACCTTCAAAATCGGCGGTCACATTAAGTATGCCGCTGTTTTCGGCTTCGCCATTTATGTTCAGGGACATATAGGAATAAATTGTACCGTCCTGTTTCCAGCGTTTCTTTTCATCGTCATTGTCCTTATATATCTTTGCAACATGAGAACCGCTGATACTATTGATGCTGCCGTCAGCAATTATTATATTTGCACCGGCACCGGAGGTGTCTACATTACTCGAAGCTGTTTTACTGCTTGTGTTGAGTTCACATTCATAAACATTTCTGAACACAATGGCAGGGGCAATATCGCAGTTGATATCCAGCCCGTCAAAAACAAGGGTTACAACAGCGTTTGCGTTGCTTCTGGCTCTTTTGCTGAGGTCAATGCGTATCTGTCCGTTGCTGAGCTTGCCGCTCAGACGGTATGTACCTGCCTGGGTAATATTTAAAACTGTAACCGCTGCGGCTTCTTCTGCAGAGTGTTTATCACTGTCGAGGCCTAAACCATAAGGCCGTCCGCTGTCATAGTAATCTCTGTCTTCATAATAAACAACATCGTTTGATATGTATATATTGCTTATAGTTTTGTATACTGTTCTGCCATTGGCAGTTATTTTATCGTCAGACAGAAGAATATCTGTTTCATTTCTGTAATGAATTTTTCCATCGTCTGTAGAAGCGTCAGCAATTTCACTGCAGCCTGTGAAGAGGCAGAGAACAAGTACTGCTGAAAGACAAAAAGCTGTAATTCTTTTGATAACTGTCATTGAATTTTATCCTTTATATATGTGTATACAGCGAATAACCTGCTGTAATTATATTATGATATCACAATTCTGCAATAATATAAAGGATAAAATCAAAAAAAGCATCTTTGAAACTGTACGCAAAGATGTCTTTATATGATAATGACATTTATTATAATATATAGTCAGTCACACCCGAAAAACTGTTCACTTTATCCTGCATAAAAAATTCTGTGAAAATCGCTGCAGATTTAAAAACATCGTTTTTATTGTCATTTTTGGGCTTTTCTGTAAAAGAAAAATCAAATTCTCCCTCACCGCCAAAATCTACGAGGTTGCCGTCAGGGTTTTTGGCAATTTCAAAGCCCTCGGGGACAGGTTTCATAATTTCTGGGTCAAATTCATCCCCGTCAGGGAATGGGGGCGGTGACATATCATCAGGAAAATCTATAAATCCCGGTATCTGCGGTTTTTCACCATCAGGCATATCAGGCGGTGGCATATCTTCAGGTTTATCACTGTTCATTGGTGGTCTGCCACCAATACCGCCATGGCCTTTCACGTCGGTGCCGCTGTATGCCTGCTGTACAGCATTTACGGAGGTAACGGTGGAAATGTCATATATTCCGTTTGTTTCGCTGCCTGTTACAACATCAATGCCATCAGAAGAACTGCCGATATATACGTTATAGCTTTCGCCAAGAGTAAATTCCGGACAGGAGATAACAGCCCCCATAAATTCTCTTGTGTTTTCGGCAGAGATTGTGTCTTTGGAAGTATCATAAGCAAATACAACACTGCCGTCTTCCTTTGTAACGATAATAGTACTGCCTTTTTCTTTATACTCTGCAAACTGCAGGTTCATTGTAACCTGCTTTGAATCGCTTTCTGCCCAGTCCATTGTGGAGCCGAGAGCGATAACTGTGCCGTCGTTTATATAACTGCCCAGACTGCTGTCCAGCCCAGAGTCAGATACAGGTTTTGCCGCAGAAACAACTGTACCTCCGTTGATAACCAGCCAGCCGTTGCTGTCCACGCCGTCTCCTTCTGCACCAAGGCCGGCAACAATGTGAACATTGCCGCCGTTGATGGTTGTAACCGAGACATCGTCCTGATTGGTATTGATACCGTCATTGTCTGAAAAAATATTGATATTGCCGCTGTTGATGGTCAGATGCATTTCTGTGCCAAGTCCCTCGTTGTCAGCGGTTATATTCAGTATGCCGCTTTCTCTTGCTTCGCCGGAAATATTCATGGACATATAGGAGTAGAAGGCTGCATCCTGCTTCCACAGTTTCTTTTCTTTATCATTGTCTTTAAAGATTTTTGCTACATAAGCACCTTCAACATTGTTGACACTGCCGTCAGAGATTATAACATTTGCACCTGCATCAGCGGTGTTTACGCTGCTTGTTGCAGAGTCTTTATTGCTGTCCCCGTCACATTCGTAAACATTCATAAACAGAACAGCAGGGGCAACATCGCAGTTGATGTCCAGCCCGTCAAGCACAAGTGTTACAACTGCATCTTTGTCCTCGTCAGCATCTTCGCCAAGGTCAACACGAATCTGCCCGTGGCTTAGTTGGCCACTCAGACGGTATATGCCGCTTTCGGTGATATTTACAACGGTCACCTTTGCGGCTTCTTCAGCGGTATGCTTGTCAGCATCTGTGCCCTCGCCGTAAGGATTGCCGCTTTCGTAGCTGTCTCTGTCCTCATAGTAAATTACATCATTGGATGTGAATACTGCTGTGGTACTGTCGGTGACAGCTTTGCCATTGGCGGTTATACCGTCATCAGAAAGTATAATCTGCACTTCGTTATCGTAATAAATTTTATCATTTTCCGTTTGAGCCTGCGGATTGTCTGTATTTTCTCCACAGCCTGTGAAAGCTGACAGAACAAGCGAAGCAGTCAGTATAAAGGGGATAAGTTTTTTCAATATAAAACCTCCTTTGATATTATGTTTATATATCAGAAAAAAGGCACATTTTGCCCTGCACTTGTGCCGGTATACTTTTATTATACACATCTTTATGATAAAATTATATCAAATTTATGATAGAAATGTAACAGAAACAATCTGCGGAGGTGTAAATATGAAAGAAAAATGGCAAAAAATACTCAATATACTTTCTTTTGTACTGCTTGTTGTGTGTTTTGTAAGGATTGGATGGCTTAATAACGAAATCTCCAACCTTCGCAACACAATGAACAACAACCGCAGTATGCTGCAGAGCAGTATAGATGCAATAAGCAGTAACGTCCGCTACGAGCTGGAGCAGGCAAGCAACCTTTTAAGTGACAGCAGCTGGAACACAGGCGGGCTGAACGTTGAGGACAAAACAGCAACCTTTGACTGCTATGTGGTGCCAAAGGTGTACAGTCCTGAAAAAACAGAAGCCACTCTTGTCTGCAACGGGGAAGAATATCCGATGACACTGGAAAACAGCAGATATATTGCAGAAATCACACTGCCTCTTTTTGAGGAAAGTGTTGTAAGCGGTGTACAGTTCAGCGAAGACGGCACAATCCGCACCCAGCAGCTTAACTGGCATATCAACCCAAGGTATGATATGGTGCCGACAGCCTATGTAAACTATTCGGGTTCAACACGCCAGAATTATGAGGGCACAGATATTATAAGAACCTACAGCGGAAGTGCCGAAATTGATTTTGAACACAAGGGATTTGCAAAAATAAACAAAGATGCCCAGATTGTATTTCTTATAAACGGAAAAGAAGTGTGGTGTCATAAACCTGTTCTGGAAGAACAGTACACCGATGATTATATCTCCCATTACACAGCGGAAATTGAACAGAGCTTTAAAATTAAAAGAGGCGATACGATTGAGATGTATATAGAGTTCAGTGACAGTAACGGCTGGAGATACCGCAGCATTATGGAGGATGCAACGATAGGCGAAAAGGGCAACCCTGTGCCTAACCGTGAATATTACCATGCCGAGGCGGATATTTACGATGCTGACGGTAATAAGGTTTTTGATGGTATGAAGTTTTAAACAAAAAATCCGTGGAATTTGGTGCTTTGCCAAAATCCACGGATTAGTTTTATTCACTCAAAATATCAAACAGTTTTTCCATATTATCATCAGAATATTCAACCTCTGATGAATACATACGGGCAATTTCTACCATATCATCAATGGTGATGCTGTCGTTTTTACTGTAATGCAAAGCACACAGCATATAAATCATTTTACAGCTCAAAGCCACAAAAGCTGCTCTCTGTGCCAGTCTGCCATCATCAAGGCAGTCAGCAAGGTGGCGGTATGCAAAATACACTGCAAGCTGTTCAAAGGCTGTTTCAAATTCTTCACAGATAGGCAGGTTAAAACTGCTTTCATCTGCATTTTTTAATTCTTCCAGCATAACGTCCCGCACATCATCCAGCTTTTCAAGGCTCATAAATATTTCAGCCCACTGTGCAGCATTTCTGTGTTTCAGCTTTGCATCACACAAATCCAGCATATTTTTTATGCGTTTTTTCACAGGAATTGTCCTGTTCTGAAGAATATCAAATATATCATCCCGCAAATCGAGAAAATCGCACTCGTCCTCAAACAAGAACTCGCCGCCGACATTCTCTGTGCATATAAGCTGAACAGGTTCTTTCTGCGATAAAATCAGTTTTCCTGCAGCTTCACAGCACAGTCCCAGACCGATTTCTGTTCTGTCAGAGTAAAAGTTACGGAATCGTGGATGGTCATCACAAATCTGGCAGAACCCATCCTGTCCAAGTTCTGTGTAGATATCGCACAGGTTTTTATCATTGAGAAAAGGACAGCGGTCATTTTCTGCAAGGCAGAAATGGCTTGTGCCGTCGGCTTCGGTAACTATATTTTTATCCAGACGTCTGCCAAGCTGGCCCTCCACAGTTTTATAAAATGCCAAAGTATCCTCATCAATATCAATTTCCCAGCCTATGCAGCAGCTGTGGAGGCATTTATCGGCTGTACATTGAAACTTTTTATAATAATCAGGTACAACAGTAATCATACTTTGCCTTTCACTAATCAATAAATTTTGGCGGCAGACCTTCATATCCCATATTTTTAAGTGCATGGTCTATGGTCTGTCTGCCCTGCAATACCAGCAGCTTGGAGGTACCGTGGGCAACAACGCGGTCGCTGTCGTCTTTCACAACTGCTTCACACAGACAGACACTTCGTCCTTCCTTTATAGCAGTGGCGTGCACTGTCAGCCTTCTTTCCTTTGCCATTGCAAGGTCTGTTACCGACACGTCAAGGGTGGTAAAACCTGCGTCTTCGGGCTGATGGTAATAAGCTGCCCAGTAGTTTGCAGTGTCGATAAGGGAAGCGTTTACCCCTCCGTGTACCGACCCGAAAGGGTTGTGATGCTTGTTTTTATCTATATCCAGCACAACCTTTGCATATCCGGGGCTTATATCAACAAGTTTTATTCCAAGCAAGGAAAAGTAGGGACTCTGGTTCACCAGTTCCATCAGTTTTTCTATATGCAAAGGGTTTACCTTTTTCTTTTTATCCATAATTGCTCTCCAGATTAATTTTTATTTATTTTATCACAAAGGTCTCCTGTGTGCAATTCTACGCAACGCAGGTTGTGTGGCTGCGGGGGTAGGGTTATAATATAGGCATAAAGAAAAGAGGTAAATACTATGGACAGCTATATCACCGCCGCAACAATTAAAAACTTAAGAGAGAGAAAGGGGATAACCCAGTCGGAACTGGCAGATAAAATCGGTGTCAGCGTCAAAACAATTTCCAAATGGGAGACAGCAAAGGGCCTGCCCGATATTTCCCTTATCGAGCCGCTGGCAAAAACTTTGGGAATATCAGTGATTGAACTTATGTCAGGAGAGCATATAATCAACAGAAATACCTCCTGCAATATGCTGCGTTCAAAATTCTATATATGTCCTGTATGCGGAAATATTGTTCATTCCACGGGAGAAAGTCTTGTCAGCTGCTGCGGGATAACTCTGCCGCCCTTTGAAGCGGAAGAATGTGATGCAGACCACACTGTAACAGTTGAAGCAGTGGAAGATGAACATTTCATCACAGTCCATCACCCTATGGAGAAAGGTCATTTTATCACCTTTATTGCCTATGTAACAGGGGACAGATACCAGTTTGTAAAACTTTATCCCGAGGGAAATGCCCAGTGCCGCCTTAATCTGCGGGGCAGAGGTGTTCTGTATATCTGCTGCAACCGTCACGGACTTATGAAATATAAACTGTAAAATAAAAACTCTCCGGCGGATTTTCTCCGTCAGAGAGTTTTACTTGTATTATTGTCTAAGTTTGTGTGCTGCGGTTATAACAAACTGCATTGTAACTGTTACACACAGCATTATTGCGGCAGTTACAATCAGCACCGACACGTAACTGCCTGTCAGGTCATATCCCAGATTGGTAAAAGGTGTGCCTATTGCATAACCTGCTGTGTTGGCAGATGCAAATATACCCATAACCTTGTTAAAACTTTTTTCACCGAACAAATCGGCAGAATAAAGCGGAAGCATAACCGTTTCCAGCGGAAATGCAATGGAAGAAAAAACAGCATAGGATACTGCAAATGCCCTGCCTGTAACAGATGCAGAGGTTACTGCCAGCGACAGCATACATATTACAGCGGCAAAACAGCACAGTGTAATTGTTATACGCAGCCCTTTTTTGTCATACATAACGCCTGCAATAAATTTTGAGGCGGTCAGCACAAGGAATGTTATGCTGGACATGGTTGCGATAAAAGGGGCATCCAGCCCCACATCACGCATATGAGCGGCAAATATACCCACAACACCCTGCAGACAAAAGCCTGTGAAGAAAATACATATAAGAGCGGTATAAAAACAAGGGGTGTGCTTTATGAAGGAAAATTCCAGTCCTGTCCAGCCTTGGCTTTTTGCCTTTTTCCGTGTTGCGTTTGGTGCAGATATCTTTTCTGCAGGTGGATTTTCTTTGAAAAATACAATCACGGCAACAAGTGTTACCGCAAGGATAAGTGCAATAAATCTGAACGCATTGCGATACCCGAATATATTGCTTTCATCATAAATCATAGGGGATAGAATCTGTGCCGCAACTGCACCGCCGACACCGTTGGCACATAGCACAGCTCCTGTAATGGTGCCCTTGTTTTCAGGGCTCCAGCGGTTTATAACACACCCTACCATTGCAGTGCCTGTAAGGCTGAACCCTATTCCTGCAAATACTTCACTCAGTATAAAAAACTCAACACTGTCGGCAAGGGAACTTATAATGCAAAAAATTATAAGAAAAGAGATACCTGTGCTGATAAGTTTTTTTGTTCCGTGCTTTGCAACAAGATAACCAAAAAAGAAATTCACAACCGATGTGGTGATATATCTGCAGCTGGTGGAAAGGGAAAATACAGTTCTTTTTATATTCAGAGCTTCACATATAGCCGCAAGAAAAAGACCTTTGTTTGCACTGCAGAAGCCAAGACAGACAAAAATCATGACAAAACATATAAAGATGTTTATCCACTTATTTCGGTTATAATTCTTGATCACGTTAATCACCTCTGTACATAGTGATTGAAAATATATATTCTGATTTTATTATATTACCCTGAATTTTGCGTGTCAATTTGAAAGAAAAAACATCTGCCCAGAGGGTAAACCGAGCAGATGTTTTGCTTTTTGATGATAGTTATTCAGCAGTTTTACCAAATTCGTAGTCGTTGCCAGGGAGAATTGTGTTGAGAGCAATACCAAGGATTGCAGCGATTGCAAGAGCTGTAAGTGTGATTGTTGTGCCGGCAACTGTAAATGTGATACCGCCGATGCTGTTGAAGCCGAGAGCGGAAACCAGGATAACTGCAGCGATAATCAGATTGCGGCTCTGTGTAAAGTCAATCTGATTTTCAACAATGTTTCTGATACCAACTGCGGAAATCATACCGTAAAGGATAAGGGAAACACCGCCGATAATTGCAGCAGGAATGCTGTTTACAATAGCGTCAAATTTTGGTACGCAGGAAAGGATAATTGCGATAACCGCAGCAAGACGTACGATTGCAGGGTCAAAAACTTTTGTAAGAGCAAGAACACCTGTGTTTTCGCCGTATGTTGTGTTGGCAGGACCGCCGATAAAGCCTGCAAAGCTTGTTGCAAGGCCGTCACCGAGAAGTGTTCTGTGGAGACCCGGGTCTTCGATGTAGTTTTCGCCTGTTGTTGCACTGATGGCAGCAATGTCGCCGATATGTTCCATCATGGCAGCAAGAGCGATAGGCATAATTGTAATGATTGCACTGATATCAAACTTTGCAAAGTTTGCAGGGATAACAGGGGAACCAAACATATCTGCAGCTGCAACGGATGTAAAGTCAACTGCACCTGTTACAAGAGCAACAATGTAGGAAACAACAACGCTGAGCAGGATAGGGATAATTTTAACCATGCCTTTGCCCCAGATGTTGCAGATAACGATAATTGCAAGTGCGATAATTGCCAGAGGCCAGTTTGTGCTTGCATTTGTAATGGCTGTAGGTGCAAGGATAAGACCGATGGAGACGATGATAGGGCCTGTAACAATCGGCGGGAAGAATTTCATAATCTTTCTGATACCGAAAGCTTTGATAAGGGCGGACATAAGGATGTAAAGCAGACCTGCGGCAACAACACCGCCGCATGCGTATGGCAGCATTTCTGTGTTTGCCATTGCCTGTCCGTCAGGTCCCAGCAGCTTTGGGGCAACTACCTCAAAACCGCCAAGAAATACAAAGGATGAGCCAAGAAAGGCAGGAACCTTGCCTTTTGTGATAAAGTGGAATAAAAGTGTGCCTACACCAGCAGCAAACAATGTTGTGGAGATGTTCAGACCTGTGATAAGCGGTACAAGAACTGTAGCACCGAACATTGCGAAAACGTGCTGGAAACCAAGAAGAATGTTCTGTGGTTTCATTTCAGGCAGAATTCTTTGTTTTTTCATAAGTAAATTCTCCTTTTATGGATATCATTTTTTAACCAAACCTATTTTAACAGAAAAAACAACATAATAAAAGATATTTTTTAAAATTATTGCAGCGTGTTACAAAAATATGTAATACAGGCGGTCAGATAGCTGTTTAAATGGATTTTAACACCGATATTTCACAATTTGCTTTGTTTTGATTGGATTTAGGGCCTGACTTTTCACAAATTCTTAATAAAGTTAACATAAAATGTGATAAACAGCAGATGAATTAATATATTGTTGATGATAAATTTTTATCTGCATTGTATAATATCGGCAAATAACAAAAAGAAGGAAGGTTATATTTTATTTATACAAGCTTGGTTAAAAGGAGGAATTGTATAATGACAAAAAAATTCACAACAAAAGTATTGGGGACAATAGCCTGTCTGTGTTTTGCACTTTTTGCACTGCCAACAACAGCATTTGCTACAAGCACAGCGACAGCAGCACCATCGCCGACACCTACAGCAACCCCAAAACCAAAGGTGGAGATTTCAATAGGCAGCGAATATTCAAAGGTTTATGACGGCAAAGAACTTTCAAAATCCGACGTGCTTGCACTTGTAAGTGATAAATCAGGTAACGGAGTTTCGCAGTTTACATATAAATGGTACGATGATGACGGTGACAGAATGGATAAAAATCCTGTAAATGCCGGTGAATACAGACTCACCATTACAGTATCAGACAAAGACCCTGTTTACACCGGCGAAGCAACAGTTAAATATATAATTCAGCCACGTCCGCTGGAGTGGGATACAAGCAACCTTTCTGCAAAAAAACCGTCCGACGGCACAGCAGAAGCGGCAAAGGTGAAAGGTGAACTGTGTATAAGCGGTATTATTGACGGCGATGATGTATTTGTCAGCTTCGATAATATTAAAGCAGCAGATTTTCCAAATGCAGATGCTCAGCGAACAAAGATTCCCCTTATAATCGAAAATGCACAGCTTGGAGGGGAGGATGCAGACAACTATGTTCTGCCAAAGCTTGCACCTGAAATTGAAGCATCCATAGTAAAAGCATACATCACCGAGATTACATTCCCTGACAATGACAACAAATACCGTGCAGTTGTTGAAGAATCTGTATATCCAAACGAAACACTGGACGGCACAGAGTTCAGCACAACAGAAGCCATCAAAAATGCTCTCCGTTCAAAAGCAAATGAAGAATGGGCAGATAAAGAGGATGTAAACACAGTTTTTTACACCGCTGTCCTGCAGGTTTACAAAGATGGCGAATGGGTGAACATTACAGCAGAAGACAACCCGTCTGACGGTGCGGCAGTAGTTCTGCCTTATCCTGAAGGAACAAAGGACAATTCCCACGAGTTTGCAGTGTACAAAATGAAAACTCAGGGAGAAAATGCAGGACTTATCGAAGTATGGGCACACACAGAAAAGGTGGATGGCCTGGAGATTACACTTTCTCAGGGAGAACCGATTATCGTGGCCTACACTCCTGCAAATCAGCTCAACAAAGGTGTGCTCCTTGGCATCGGCGGTGCTGCAGTGGCAGTTATTGCGGCAATGATATTCTTCCGACTTCTCAAAAAAGACCGTGAAGATATGGCCGAAGAAGTGGCGGCACTTCCTGAACATACAGAAGAAAAATAGATTTATTAATTAAAATGCATAAAGAGGGCACAAAAAGCCCTCTTTTGTTGTATAATATAAGGCATAAAACAATTTTGGCAAAGGTCCCGTTATGAAAAAGAAACTGAAGAAAATATCATTAATATTTATTGCGGCAGTCGGCGTGTGCTTTGCGGCACTGTACCTCTACTCAAGTGATTACTACCGTGCAGACGAAACTGCGATAAACACTCTGGAAGATACAGAAAGTGTGTCTGTGGAAATAACCGATAATATGGCGATTTTCCGCCCTGAAAATATAGAGGCAGGATTGATATTTTATCCGGGCGGCAAGGTGGAGTACACCGCATACGCACCGCTTATGCATAAACTGGCAGAAAACGACATAGCCTGTGTTATAACCAAAATGCCTTTTAACCTAGCGGTTATGGATATAAACGCAGCAGATAAAGCCATCGAAAGAATTGCCAATGTGGACAGATGGTATATTGGCGGACACTCTCTTGGCGGCAGTATGGCGGCAAATTATCTGGAAAAATCTGAAAGTAACTTTGACGGCCTTGTAATGCTGGCGGCTTATTCCACGGCGGACTTATCCGACAATGAGGTGAAAACGCTCTGTATCCATGGCAGCGAAGATAAGGTGCTTAACTGGGACAAACACACTGAATATATGGAAAATCTTCCTGAAAAGGCGAAGTGCTGTGTTATAGAAGGCGGCAACCATGCACAGTTTGGCAGCTATGGCGACCAGAAGGGTGATGGCGAAGCGACATTAACGGCGGAAAAACAGCTGGAATATACTGCTGAAGCAATTATTGAATTTATACTTGATTGATAAACGACACGTTTTTAAATATAATATGTCGATAAATTTGACAAAAACGGTTAAATATTATAATATATAATCTGCACGAAATTTACAGAAAGGGGATGGAGATATGTCAATCACAGTCAACCGTGCCGCAAGACACGAATACTTTGTACTGGAAACATACGAGGCAGGCATCGAGCTTTTCGGCACCGAAATCAAATCTATCCGCAATGGTTCTGTAAACCTGAAAGAGTCCTGGGCAGATATCCAGAACGGCGAAGTTTTCGTCTACGGTATGCACATCAGTCCATACGAAAAAGGCAATATCTTCAACCGAGACCCTTTCCGTGTACGCAAACTGCTTTTGCACAAAAAGGAAATCAACAAGCTTTACGGCAAGCTGAAACAGGATGGTCTCACCCTTGTTCCGCTGTCCCTTTACTATAAAGGTCCGCGTGTAAAGATGGAACTTGGTCTCTGCAAAGGTAAAAAGCTATACGACAAACGCGATGATATTGCAAAACGTGATGCACAGCGTAATATCGACCGTGCGATGAAAGATTTTAACCGACGTTAATCTTCACAAACTACTGTCAAAAACGGTAAATCCGTTTTATATATGGGGGCGTATTGGCTTCGACAGGGAGTTTGCAGTGAGGGCAGCAGGTAGTGGTGGGGCAGCACTTTAATCGCCTCGAAAAAATAAACGCTAATCGTAACGAATTAGTAGCTGCTTAATTAACAGCAGCCGTCATGCCCTGTTTTCTATCGGCAGGGGTCATGGCGTGACGCAGATAGAGCCCGTGAACGAGCCTAAGCTTTGCGGCACGTCACGCATTTATGAAGCTACCGACCATACAGCCTGTTTATCGGCTTGTATGCGGGGGAATCTCTGTAGATAAACTAAACTTGTAGATACCGTCATGAATAGCTTTTTGGACACGGGTTCGACCCCCGTCGCCTCCACCAGCAAGAAAACCTTGAAAATCCCTTAAAATAAAGGGTTTTCAAGGTTTTTTATTTTCTCATTTTTTAACAAATCCCGCACATTATCCCGCACTTTATGGCGCAACATTATGCCTTTTCCTCTTTGGTGTCCAAAATGTCGGTAAAAATACCCTCGATAAGATTGGCTGTTTTCTTATCTTCGCCTGTGAGCTGGTGGCCATAAATACCGAAGGTATCCATATTTTTGGAATGGCCGACAAGCTGCTTAACAGAACCTTCAGGGAGATTTTTAACGATTGATACAAAGGTGTGGCGAAGCTCATAAAGAGATGTTATAGTGATGCCGTTAACCTCGCAATACTTTTGCCAGCGGTGGCGGAAAGTTGAGGTACTGGCAATGTCAAATATATATTCAGTCTCAGGCTTAAGTTCCAGTTGCGCATGAATGATATCGTATGCAGTCTGAGACAGATAAATTGTTCGAGTGGCGTTTTCATTTTTGCCTGGTGTAAATTCATTCTGCACGTTTATAGAACCTTCTATATGCAGAGAATAGCCTTTGAGGTTCTTTGCTTTAAGAGCACGGAGCTCCCCAGGACGAAGGCCAGAAACAACGGCGAAACGGTAAGCATAGATATATTCATCAAAGCAGCGGCTGCCTCGCAGAACGGTTGTGTCTACATTGAACAGCTTTATAATATCTGCAGGCTGCAGTATGGTTTTAGGCTTTTTACGGGCACCTTTTGGAATGGATAGGTCTTCAGGGTAAAGCGTGGTAACCTTTTTCTTGCGGCAGAACTTCAAAAATGCGGATATGGTATATCTGATGTTTTCCAGCGTTTTCTTTGAACGGAAAACATTGTTGCCGTCAACGTCCTTTGTTTTATAGGCCTTGTTGATTATACTCTGTAAATCCTGCTCGGTTAGAGAATCAATCTTTTTATTTTTGAGGGCGGGACGGATGAAATTTTCTATGTGATATTTTTCTTTGCGCAGATTGGTGGAAGAGGTTTTCTCCTCTACATCCTTAAGATAGTCGTCCAGTAAATCCGTCACCTTTAACCGTGCATTGAATATGCCGTCGTCAAGCCACGCGTCAGCTTTTCGGTTGGCTTCCCGCTGACCATTTCGGCCGGGGATAGAGGAGTAAAAAGATTTTCGTTCACCGTCTTTTTGTACGTCGATACGCCAGTGTTTTTTCTTTTCAACCCAGCTGGCAGTGTTGGTCCGTTTACCCATAAAAAATACCTCCATTTGTATTTGGGTGCACTTGATAAACCCATACAAATGAGGTATACTATTCTTGTTCGGGAGTTGTATACGCTCATTCGTATCGGCTTCTTGCAATGGCTCTTGGTGGTGGTAGCACCGAGGGCCTTTTTTATTTATAAAATTTTATCTTCTGCAAGCTTTTTGAAAAGTCTTGCTGTGTCATAGCAATCGCTCAATGCTCTGTGTTCGTTGTTTCTCGCAATACCATAGTAACTGCACAGGGTATCAAGTTTGTGGTCTTCCACGTCGTAGTCAGAATTATAATCAATGACGTATTCTTCCCACTCCTTGTCATATTTATATTTTGGTTTTTTGAGCATTTTCTGTGCAATCTGCATTGTGTCAAAATACTTGCGTTTATCAGAAACAATATCGAGGCCACCGCGGCAAAGGAACTTGAAATCAAATTCAAAGTTGTGTGCTACAAGGTTATATCCAAAGATAAACTCCTGCAGACTTGGAATAACTTCATAGAGCAGAGGAGCACCATCGACCATATCTTCGGTTATTTTATTTACTTTGGCGGCTTCCTCTTTTATACCTTTTGTAGGGAAAATATATGTTTCAAATATTTCCACAGGGATGAAATTCTCGAATTTTATTGCGGCAATTTCTACAACATCATCATGAACTGCTGAAAGCCCGGTGGTTTCAATGTCTACAACTACAAATTTACCGAGTTTTTCAAGAGAACTTTTGGCAGTTATATTTGAGAAATTGAGGTCTTTAAGAAAAGAAGTTTGCTGTACCTTTATTTTATTGCTACTGCGAATTATATTGCACTTAGGCAAAGAACATAATTTGTTCCAATCATCTTCAGCTTTTCTTTTCTTTTCCTGCAGATATCGCTTGCGGGCTTCTTCAATCTCTCTTTTTTCAGAGGCTTCGCAGTCTGTGCAAATTCCTTTGTGATTAACCTTGAAAAACAACCCGTGTTTACCACATTTTATACACTTGGCCATAGTAAACTCCTTTCTTAAAACTTTGCTCGCAGTTCGATAACTCTGCCGAGAATGCGGACAGGAAGTTGTTCGATATCTTTGTTTGTATAGTGCATCGGCAGATATTTAGGGTTGTTGCTTATAAGAGTAATGCCGTCCGGAGACTTGGAAATCTTTTTACAGGTTGCCTCGTCACCGTTGACCATAACAACTGCAATATCTCCGTGGTCTACGTCAGTCTGCTGGCGACATATAACAATATCGCCTTCTTCCATCTTCGGTTCCATACTGTCTCCTTTGAGCTTCAGTGCAAAGATAACATCGTTTTTGGCCCAATCTGCAGGAACATCTTCCCAACCGAGAACGTCTTCCTGAGCCATTATAGGAACACCTGCTGCTACACGGCCGAGGATAGGAACTTTTACAAAACCTGATGTGTTTTTAGGATATATGTCACTCAAAGAAAGCATATTCTGCAGAGGATTATCCTGTTTTCCCCTCAAATAGTCGAGGTCAACATTGAAAAAATCGGCGATAGCTTCTTCGATTTCGAAATTAGGCTGTCTTTTATCAGTTTCATACATACCGATTGTGCTTGCGGATATTTTTAAAACTCTACCGAGGTCGGCTTGAGTCATTTTCTTTGAATTGCGTAGCTCCTGCAATCTTTTACCGAAAGTAGTAGCCATATAAACACCTCTTTTCTTTTGTATACTTATAGTATCACACAAAACGTGGTAAGTCAATCAAAAATAATCACAAAAAGTGTTGACACGAAACGTGATGTGTGATAATATATAATCAAATCACGAAACGTGATTAAGAAAAGAGGTGAAAACCAGATGGACAAAAAGGAAATTGGAACTCGTCTTGCAGCATTGAGAGGAGATATTTCAAGAGAAACTCTTGCAAAAGACCTTGGAATCAGTGTTTCTGCCATTCAAATGTATGAAACAGGAGAAAGAGTTCCTCGAGATGAAATTAAGATTAAAATTGCAAAATATTTTAATCGTTCAGTACAGTCAATTTTTTTTGAGAATATTAATCACGAAACGTGATGAAAGCGGCGACAGGGTAATTATTTTACAAAAGAAAGGAGGACAACCATGGCGAGAGCATTTAAAGAATTAAAGTGCCTTATGCTGCGGGAAGAAGTCACACAGGATGATATCCGCGATATCGTAGGCAAAAGCAGAAGCTATGTAACGTCCAGAATGTGCGGGCAGGCCCCGTGGAATATGGACGAAGTATATGCAATCTGCGAGGCACTGAACATAGAACTTGCAGAGATACCAAAATACTTTCCGCCCAACAAAAAAGTGACATCACCAAAATTGGTTTTAGGAGCGTAACTATGTTTAACATTTTAATCGTGGCGGTGGCCACAGGTTTACTGCTGTCGGTGCTGGTTGGCGGTATGCTGCTGTGGACAGCGGCAGTGAAGCTGATGCATCCAACATGGAGCTGGAGCAGATGTGCCAAGTACACCACATTGATTTCATAAAAAGAAAAAGAGCTAACGGAATGGCAGTTCCGATAGCCCAGAGCAACAAATTTTTGGTCTATAAAAGGTTGCTATGTGAATAGTATACCTTATATTTCGACAAAAATCAACATACATAATATGTCCGCAAAAACGCCCGCACCGAGCACAGTCGGCGAGGCACTGTGCCCTGAATGTCCCACAGGAATCTGGCGGCAGGGAATTTAACTTTTTTTCCTTTATATTTTGTTTACGAACACAAGACAAATATAACGACCTGTACAACACAAAAGATTCGTATTAATCCTCACGAAGTTTTTGAATATTTATTTTTTCGGGCGTTTTTGCGGGCATATTATGTTTTGCAGTTGACTGCAAGAGGTGAATTTATGAAATATTACGGCGATTTGAACAGCGGCCTCTCCGAAAAGGAAAAGCTGCAGGCACTGAACCGACAGCGTAATCTTGAAGGCTGGTTTGACAAAATATTTGAACAGTTCGATTTCCACGGCAGCGAAAAATTTGCCCTCTTTGCAGGGGATGCTGTTATTTCAGAAAACGAAACCTGCAGTGTGCGCTGTCAGCTGACACAGACGGGGGATTTAGTCATGGTGGTATGTCACGAGAACGAAACCAAATGTGTGACAGTCAATCGTCTGACGGGAGAAAGAAAGGTGGATTTTTATGTCAAGCACCCTTTTGAGTACGAAGAATAACTGCTTTACCGAAGGTGAACTGCTGCAGCTGCTGTGCCGTTTCTCCGAAACCGATTGGGGAGCAGAGCACACACCAACGGCAATGAAGGTGTACACACGCAGCGGCACCTATACTTTTGAGGCGGACAACCCCGTGTACAGATACAGGGAGGAATAGCGATGTCTGTTATATCCAGAAAGGATGTTGAGGAACTGCGAGCGGTGCTCAGAGAGCGGTTCGACATCGAATTGGATGAGAAAATCACCCGCGTGGAGTTTATATCTCCGCAGCGAACAAGCGTGTATTTCCACGCCAATGACAGCTGGATGCCGCCAAAGCCGCCGCCAGTGCAGTACGCAGTTGTGATACATACACCGGGCGGCGAGGTGCGGCAGATGCAGTTTAAGACCGAAAAGACAATGGACGTTGCCTTTGACAGCTTTAAAAGCAAGGGGGTATACACCGTGCTGGCTGTGGTGGACGGCGTTGTCAAAAAGGAATACAGAGCGAAATAAAGGAGCAGGTATGGAACAGATACAGGCAGTATGTAAATTTTGTGGGCAGTGTGTTGCATCCATAGAAGATTTTGAAACGCAGGAAGAGGCTGTGGAATATGGCAGTCTGCATTGCACCTGCGGTCCGTCCAAGCGTTATGCAGAGGTGGAGGCGGCAAAAAAAAGAGCAGCACGAATTTTAGAAAATTTCAGTGAAGATGTAATTGCATTTGTGTGCAGAGTGATTGACGGCATCGGCAACGACTGGCTTTGCAAAGTTACTGCAAAGATAGATTTCCACCACACAATCACTATATCCCAGACGGCAAAAGGCAGAATTAAGCTGCAGCTGGAAAAGAAAACATCTTCATCCACAGAACTTTAAACTAAACCCTGCAGGACGCTCCTGCAGGGTAAAAAAATAACATTTTTCAGACCAGGGCGTAAACGCCCATGAGGGACTTGGTGTGGGTACTAACAACTCTACGAAAAACACCGCTGTCCTTTTAATAATAAATATAAATATGGGGGACTGATGAACAGATACACAGTAAACCCCGACGAGATATACGACAGGTATCTGACAGCAGAGACGGCTGACGACTTTCTTGAGAGGGTACGAAGCAAGGATATCTGCAGATATACAATACAGCGTATCTTCTCCGGGGATTGGGTGGAAGTGAAGATTTTCCCCGAGTGGAAGAAAAGGGCATGGGTACCGAGAAGGGGAGAGACAAGCCCCGACGCAAAGCAGCGGCAGAACAAAAAGGATGCCATCAACAAGCTGACCCGCATCCTAAACCACAACTTTGTGCCGTACAAGGATTATTTTCTGACAATGACCTTTGACGATGACCACCTTGTGCTGGATGATGATACGGGCTTTGAGATGGCAGAAAAGGGTATCCGCCGTATCAAGTATCAGTACAAAAAGGCGGGGGTGGAGCTCAGAGCGGTTTACAAGATTGAAATCAAGCGGGCGAAACGCAGTGACAGCTCTTATATACGAACGGCAGACGGCAGACAGCTATACCGTCCGCACCTGCACATTGTTCTCAACGGCGGTGTGGACTGGCAAAAGATAGAGCAGGCGTGGGCTGTTGGAGAAAATAAAAAGCTGGAGATGCTCCGCTGGTCAAATGTAGGCTTCCTCAAGTTGGCACAGTATCTGTGCAAAGACACAAAGAAAGGACGCCGTAGATGGAACAGCACCGCCAATCTTATAAAACCGCCGCCGCCAAGAACCACATACAGCGATAAACAGGGGCGGAAAAGCCGTGTCTTTGAAATAGCAAAAAATGAAAATCTTCACAAAGCTTATTTTGAACAGCTTCTGCCCGAATACAGTTTTATACAAAGCACATCAACATTTTCAGATTTCGGCAGTGGATGCTATATCCACGCCAGAATGGCAAAGAGGTGAATTATGTACGTTGAAAAAATGAAAGCTGCTATCGAAAAGCAGATTGAAAAGGAATATGAGTTCTCTCCCGTGAGAGGATGTGCAGCACAGCTGACCGACATCGTCGCAGGCGATGAAAGACTGGCACAGATTGTCTGCGAGGACTTTGACAACAAACGCACGGTAATTGAGTGTGAAAAAAAGATTAAGGCTTTTGTGGACAAAAACCACAAGGGCAATGCAGGTTACTGCCCGCCATGGAAAGCAGAGGAGATTATCCGCGAATACTTCGGTCTTGGCTCTGCATCGGAACAGGCAGCGGCACCGACACAAATGCCGGCACCAAAGCCAAAGGTAATGACACTTGCGGATTTGATTTAGGGGGGGTGGAAAATATGGCAACTGATTACATAAAAAAACTTCCGCAGCCTCCTCACGATGAACTTATGAAGCTTGCCAAAAAGAAAGGCTTGCTTGGAGAAAAGCTTATCTTTGCAGAAGAAACCGTTGAAAACACTGTTTCGGGAGAAAAGATACATCAGGTCAGATGCTTTTGCAGTAACTGCAAGACAGAGTTTATAGCTTCACCTGCATTAAATGGTTGCGGATATGCTTATTACACAAGCGGATTTGTATACAACGGTAAAAAGTATGCTTATTATGACAAAACCGAATGTCCTCACTGCTCTGCTCCCGTAAAAATTTCAAACACAAGATATTACAGAGACAACTCAGTGAGAGATGGTGTTTATATACAGGGGTATGAAATAATTGACGGAAATTTTGCTGTTGTAACCTGGAGGCTGGAACAGACAGTTTCTATGGACAAGAGAACAACAGAATATACAAGCGATGTACGCGAAGCTTTCATATTTGAAAAAAACAGATGCTTTACTTTGGCAAACGAAAACAGATATTACGGTGATACACCAGTAAAGATTGTGCAGCGCAGACAGTTTTACCCGCCAAATTACAACGCGGTATACAGACTGCCTTTGACAGAAAAAATGCTGGAAGGAAGCACGATGGAAAACAGCCGTCTGGACAAGGTTTTGAAAAGTCTGCCACCTGAGTATACAGTTCAGTACCTGCGGTTTTATCAGTCCTATAGTGCGGTGGAAACCCTTGTGGATATAGGTGCCTGGCCGATTATAGAAGATGAGTTCAAAACAGGCAAATATACAAAAGCAGCGGATATCCTCGATGAGCTGAACTGGACACAGAAAAGTCCGTACAAAATTCTCGGAACGGACAGAAACGAGCTTGGAGCTCTGAAAAAGCAAAAGCTTTCCTACCGGGATTTTTTGAAGATAAGACAGCTGCGGGCAGCGGGTGTGGCAATAACAGAGGAAAATGTAAAGTTTCTGATGCTTATAGGCCTTAACGAAGCCTTGGAGATAGCACGATACAATGACCCTGTTATCAAAACAGCAAAGTATCTGCAAAAGCAGGGTAAAACATATCAGTATCTGAAAGACTACTGGAATATGGCTGGTAAATTAGGACTTGATATGGAAAACCCAATTATAAAATATCCGAAAAACCTTGTGGAAAAACACGATGACCTTGTTATGAAAATCAAATGGAATGAAGATGAAAAGCTTAAAGCTACATTCCATACCCTTGCAGACATGCTGGAGGAAGAAAGCTACAATGACGGCGATATGCTTCTGCGTCCGGCAAGAAGTGAAAAAGAATTGATAGTAGAAGGCAAACTGCTCAAGCACTGTGTGGGTGGATACGGCAAAAGCCACTGCAACGGTAAAAGTATTTTTTTCATCCGCAAGGCAGAAGAACCGGAAAAACCGTGGTATACACTGCAGGTTGACCTGAAAAAAGGCGAACAGCTTCAGCTGCACGGATATGAAAATGACAAGAACAACCCTGTACCGCAAAAGGTAAAGGATTTTGTAACATACTGGCTGGAAAACATATTCCGCCCGTTTGATGTGAAAACCATGGAATTTATAGAACCAAAAGCAGCGGCAATGCCTGCGGCAACCGCTTAAAACATATTTTGCAGTCAACTGCAAGAAGGAGATATTATGGAAAACTTGATTATAAAACCAAACGGCACACCCGAAAGCACCGAGGCAATGGCCGTATACTTCAGCATAGAAAATGCAAAGAAGCAGGCGGCAGACGCTATGGTGGAACTGAGCAGAAACCTCAAAACAATGAGAGATAAAAAGCTGTACATTTCCCTGGGGTTCGATAAGTTCGAAGTCTATGTGGAAAAGGCTCACGGCATTAAACAGAGACAGGCATATACCTACATAAAAACTTTCGAAGATTTGTCGCCGAAGCTGATGGCGGACAATGCCGACCTCGGTATCACAAAGCTTTCGCTCCTCTGCCAGGTTTCCGCAATCGACCGTGAAGACTTTGTGGAAGAAAACGACCTTGGCGGGATGACCGTTGAGGAGGTAAAAGCTCTTATCGAAGAAAAGAACGGCCTGCATCAGCAGATTTCTCTGATGGAAGCTGCCGCAGGGGATGAGAAAATCATCAAGGATGCACAGACCAAAGAGATTGAACGCCTGAAAAAAGAACTGGCCGAAAAAAACAGCACCATCGCCGACCTTTCCGCAGCACCGCTGACAATGGATGCCGTGTCTGTGGAAGCAGAGATGATAGAAGAAGCTGTTGCGGCCGAGCGTGCCCGTGCTGAAAAGGAAATGGAAAGCAAAATTAAAGAGGCGGTCAAGGATGAGCAGAAGAAAGCGAAAGCCAAACTGGACAAACAAAAGGAAGATTTTGAGAAACAGCAGTAACCGAAGCACAGACAAAAGCAGCGGCACTGGAAAAACAGCTGGCAATCAAAGGCGACGACAAAACGGTGCGATTCAGTATTCTGTTCGAGCAGGTTCAGACCGACCTTATAAACTGTGTAAATCTTGTAAATGAAATCTCGGCCGAGGATGCGGAAAAGGCGGATAAATACCGCAACGCTCTCCGCAAAGCCTGTGATATGGCATTGGGAGGCGGCAGTGATGCGTGAAATTTTGTTCAGAGGTAAAAACTTCGATAACGGAGTATGGGTACAGGGGTATTACGTTCGTTTAAACGGAAACAAACACTTTATTTACACAGGACAGTCGGATGTTGATTGTGGTAACTATTATCCTGATTATTACCCTGTGGCCGCTAAGACAGTCGGTCAGTTCACAGGCTTAACCGACAAAAACGGCACAAAGATTTTTGAAGGGGATATTGTAAAAGACGAATATATACTTGGCAAAGTGGTTTACAACACCAAACAAGAAGATTTTGACGGTGCTGCAAGTTTTATGATAGATGATGTTGATGACGGATTACAAAGTTATAGATTTTGGAACAGCGTTGAAGTCATCGGCAATATCCACGATAACCCTGAATTAATAGGCGGTGCTGAAAATGGCTAAATTCACAATTATAGTATTTCTGGTATTTGTGGCACTTATAGTGTATTCCTGTCTTGTGGTCGCCAGCGATTATGACGATGAGTGCGAGAAACAGTAGAAAGGGAAGAAAGAACAGTGAAAAAGATTATATCAATCATCCTGGCAGCGGCAATGCTGCTGTCGGGATGCGGCAAGGAAGAAACAGTGGATATTCAGCACGGCCGTAAGGACAACACCACAGCTGTTCTTTATCTGCCAAACGGTGAGATTATAGAAGGCTGTCCCGACTGGTTTTACTTCGACGATGAGCTGGTAAGCGTTCAGATTGAGGGCGTGATATATCGCGTCAACAGCGACAGCTTTGCACTTATTGTGGAGGTGGAGTAAAAGCAGATGCGGAAAAACAAAAAGAAAAGACCGTACAATCAGAACGTAGTTAAAAGGGTGTTCTGGATAACAAGGCAGACCAACTTTCACATCAACGAGATGTGCGCCTATGAAGGACTGTCCGAAGGGCAGGGCGGCAGAATCATAGACAAGCTGGTCCGCAACAATCAGGCAATGAGAGGAGATAATCTGAAATGGAAGATATAATCACAACAGGCAAATGGCCTTGCCCAAAGCAGGCCGAAAATGTAAAGGTTGGAACAATTTCAAATATAATGCAGCAGTTTAATATCACAGCCGAGGAGTTTATCGACCACCAGATTGAATATTTGGAAAAGTACGCTTCTCTCAAGGAAAGAGGGTGGTGACATGGTAAATGCAATTTCAACAGCAATAGCAGCGGCAGCACTGGTGGTGATGTTTGTAGGATTGATTATCCTGCTGCGAGGATAAAATTTTTACAATAAGTCACGGTTTGACAGATTTTGCGAGGTGATCATTATAGAATTTTGGAAACAGGTAGCAATATATGACCTGCGTCGTTTCAACAGCCTGCAGGCAAGTGTCAAAAGCATGCAGGAGCAGGTGGATAGCATAAACACACGGCTTGAGGGCAGTGCATACTCTTTCAGCAGCACTCCTGTGCAGGGTGGCAGTTGCAAACTGGAAGATAAGTACAATGAGGCAATAGTGCTTAAAGACAAACTACAGTGCCAGATTGCCGAAAATGAAAAGGACTACATCCTTATCAGCAGGGCACTAGAGAAACTGTCCAAGGACGAACAGAAGATTCTCAACTATGCGTATATTTCAAGACCAAGCAACTATATCGGTGTGATTATGGATACATTCAATGTGGAACAGGCTCAGGCGTACAATCATATTAATAAGGCACTTAAAAACTATGTAAGGACAAGGTATGGTGTATGAAAGAAAACCGAATCAATGAAATAAAAAAACGCATATCAAAAGTTACTCCGGGGATATGGACAGTGGAAAAAGAAGACGACGTAGTTATAACAGCGGATGGGGTATATGTAGCACAGCTTACTTGTGAAGATTTAAGTCTTACCAAAAAGCATAATATTGAAGCTGATGCGGAATTTATTGTAAATGCAAAAAAGGATATTGAATACTTGCTTTCGTTGGTAACTATTTAGTATAATACAGCCATGAAAAGGAGGATTTTATGGCTGTTATTCTTACAAAAAATGATTTGATTGATAAATTGAAGATTCAGATAAGCCGATTGCAGCTTCATGCAAAAGCTTTTGATGATAAGAAACTTTTTGTCACCTACGACATGGCGACTGTAATTAGAGTTCTTTTTCATGATACTAACATGAGCCATTCTTTAATAAAGCAAATTTGTGATATGGAGGGAAAAGATAAAAGTAATTTTGAGATGTTCTCATCTATAAAACCTCCAGAACCAAATACCTTGATATTGTTAGGTGATGGTTTGTACTCTATGTGTTTTAGCCCGAAAGGAATCGAATGTTGTCCGGTTCTGAACGCGTCACCACACATTAAAATGGATTTTGATATATGGTGGAATGAAAAGGTTGTTAAAAATGTAAGCAATGGCTATGAAAACCCATCATGGATGACACGAAAAGAGTTAATACTTGGACACGTAAATCAAGAGGGCGGAGCCCATGTAGATGGCGAGGTTGATGACAATATTGCAAAAATTGGCACAGAAGAAGCTTTCGGATGGATATCGTATATCGATGACGGTAAAGGAAACATGACAAGTCCACCTGCGGCTGTTGACCAAAAACAAGCAAGTATAAGGCAAATTTGTTACGAAACACTTTATGCGTTGCATAAACATTTTCCAGAATGCTTCGAAGAAATGTATTTTTGAAAATTAGAAAAAGATTATAAAAAAATCCTAATTTCTGTGTTATAATAATATAAACGAAAAAGCAGAGAACAGCATCACAGCTGTTCTCTTTCTTTTTGCGGACAGTTAGCTCAGCGGTAAGAGCAACGGCCTTATAAGCCGTGGGTGCGGGGTTCGATTCCCTGATTGTCTACCAGATATCAAAAGGTAAAACCTTTGCACAGGCAGCGTTACTGACGTTGCCTGTGTTTATATCACATGGTTATACGGGACAAACAATATCGCCATTGTTAGAGCTGGGGTGGGAGCTGTGCGATATACATTTCAGAAAGGAAACTATGCTTAAATCTTGCAAATACTGTGGGCGGATCCACGACAGTAAATTTGATTGCGGCAGAAAGCCGAAAAAGAAAAACAACAGGCACAGCGGCGAGCTGGTACGTTACACTTCCAGAATGAAAAAGAAATCGGAAGCAGTCAAAGCAGCGGCACATTATCTCTGTGAGTATCACCTGTACATAGGTCAGCTGGTGTACACAGAACTGGAGACGCATCACATCATAAAGCTGCAGGAACGGCAGGATTTGGCAACAGAAGACAGTAATTTAATCTGTCTGTGCCGCAACTGTCACGAAAAGGCCGAAAAAGGCGAAATTTCGCCACAGTTATTACGAAAAATTGCACTGAGCAGAGGGAAACAGTCCCCCCGGCTCTTTTAATTATTATTTTTAATAAGCCGTGGAACCGACGATGGCCCTCAAAAAATAAAAAATTCCCCAAATAAGAAAATTTAGGAAAAATGAAGAGAAAAGAAAAGGCCCTCGCACACACGCGAATAAGGAAAAATATACATTAAAGCCAGAATCGGAGAAAGGAGGCTTTTTATATGCCAAGAGCACCAAAAACTGTTGAAAATATGAGCAAAAACCTTACAAAAACAGAGCGGGAATACCTCGAAAATGCCGAAAAAGCCACACTTTCGGGTATGCCGATAAGAGCGTTCAAAAGGACCAAAAAAGACAAAATTGCCCATAAGGAGTTCGTCAGAGTGACAGAACTGCTGTCAGCTGTCGGCAAGAACGATGCGATGTACGAGGCGGTTATAAACGACTACTGTATGTACCTTTCGGACATTGAAAGAAACCGCGATTACCGCGAGAAATTTGAAAAGGACATTGACGAACTGGACGAACTGTTCCTGGCGGACGAAATTACCATATCAGAAAAAATGCGAATGAGGGTAAAACACAACGACAACATCCTTGCCTGCGACAAGCAGATAAATGTGTTGCAGCGTAAACGCTTTGAAATAGAAAAAGAGACGGGTTTTACGGTGGCTTCATCCTTGCGAAGCATACCAAAGAAAAAAGAACCGGAAGAAGACCCGCTGGCCGAGGCCCTTAAATGACGGTAGTGGAAAGCCGTGCTGTCAGCTATGCAAAATGGTGTGCTAACAGCAAAAATAAAAAAGCACCGTCCTATGTTAAAAAGCAGGCAAGGCAGTGGCTTAAAATTGTGGACGGCAAAGACAGGGAAGCTTATGTTTGCGAAGATGCTTTTCAGCGTATATGCAAGCTGCTGCAGCTTATGGTTCATCCGGACCTGCATTGCAGCATGTATGACGGCCTTGAAGATTATGCCTGGTTCTTTATCGTTGCGGTCCTTTGCACAAAAAACAGAGAAGGCAACCGATATTATGAAACAGCGGTACTGGAAATTTGCCGTAAAAACTTCAAGACCTTCAATTCAGCAATTATATTTATATTGCTGATGCTCACCGAGCCAAAGTTTTCCCGCTTTTTCTCTGTGGCTCCTGACCTTAAACTGTCCAGCGAGCTGAAAGTTGCTGTGCGAAAGATTATAAAATCATCACCGGCTCTGGACAGTGCTTTTAAAATTCTGCGCAGTGAAGTACGATGCAAAAGGACAGACAGTGAATATGTTCCACTGGCTTACAGTCAGGACAAAATGGATGGCAAACTTGCCAATGCCTTTCTTGCTGACGAGGCAGGTGCCATGGAAAGCTATCCGATAGAGGCTATGCGTTCATCACAGATTACATTGCTGTCGAAACTGGGTATTATTATTTCCACACAGTACCCTAATGATGATAATGTCATGATTGACGAAATAGATATATCCAAGAAAACGCTGGACGGTTTGATTGATAACCGCAGGCGTTTTTCTTTGTTATATGAGCCTGACGACAATCTGCTGCAGGGGGACCAGTGGCAGACAAATGATCTGATTATATATCAGTCCAACCCTGTTGCAGTCAATAATAAAAATATCTTCAATGCCATAAAGGATATGCGCACAATGGCGGTGCTGTATGAGAACAAGCGCGAAAACTACCTCTGCAAGCACAACAATATCAAGTACAAAGGCCTTGGTGTTGAGGGATATGTGGAAATCACAAAGGTGCGCGAGTGCAAACGGGCCGATGATGATTCCTTCTGGCAGGGCAGGAATGTTTATATAGGCCTTGACCTTTCCCAGACTGATGATAATACATCGGTGGCTATGGCCTGCGTATATGACGGCGTTTTATATGCAAAGGTGTGGGGATTTATCCCGGCAGACCGCAAAGATTACAAGTCCAAGCGTGAGGAGGTAAACTACGACCGCCTTATAAAGAACGGCTGCTGTTTTGCCTGCGGTGAGGAGGTTATCGACTACGGCTTTGTCGAGCGTCATATCCTTTCCATCGAGGAAAAATACGGTGTGAACATCATACAGCTTGGATATGACCGCTATAACGCAATATCCACTATACAAAAGCTGGAGGCAGGCGGAATTGAATGCGTTGAAATCAAACAGCATTCATCGGTGCTGCACTCACCGACAAAGCTTTTGAAAGAAAAGATTTTAAGCAAACAGTTTAAGTATGACGAAAATCTGATGCTTGAAATAAACTTCCAGAATGCACGTTGCACGGAAGATACAAACCTTAACAAATACGTCAACAAAAAGAAATCTGCAGGCAAGGTGGATATGGTGGTTTCCCTTATAAATGCCACATACCTTGTGGAGCAGGATATGCTTTTTGGCAGTGACGATTTTGTAGTACAGACATAAGGAAGAGATACAATGGGATTTTTTGATTTTTTTAAAAGAGAAGACAGGGCAGAGGAAGTTGTAAGCTCTTCGGGCGGTGACGAGCTTATCAGGGCTTTGCTCAGCAATAATACTGTCACAAGAGAAATGGCACTGGAAATACCTGAAATTTCGGGCACAATAGACCTGATTGCAAGCATTGTGGCCAGCACTCCGATAAAGCTGTATACAGAGGTTGACGGCAAGGTCAAGGAGATAACCGAGGACCGCCGTCTGCGCCTGCTCAATGATGAAACAGGGGATACGCTGACAGCCAACGAGTTCTGGAGGGCGATCACCGAAGACTATTACCTTGGCAAAGGCGGTTATGCTTATATAAATACATACCGCAATGATGTGGTAAGCCTGCATTATGTTAAGGAAACCGAGGTATCAATCAGCAAAAATTATGATCCTATATTCAAGGATTTTGATATCTATGTTGCAGGAAACAGATATTATCCGTGGCAGTTTATAAGGATTCTGCGTAATACAAAAGACGGTGCCAGCGGCACACCGATTACGGCCGAAAACTCAAAGATTATATCGGTGGCGTATTCTTCTCTTAAATACGAACTGAATGCAGCCAGACGAGGCGGCAATAAAAAAGGGTTTCTCAAAAGCGAGAAAAAACTGGAAGAACCTGCGCTCAAGTCTTTGCGAAGTGCTTTTTCCCGTCTTTATTCTGATGACACCGAGGCTTCCGAGCCGTTTATCGTACTCAATGGTACTATCGACTTTAAAGAAAGCAGCAATACCCTTGCAGAGATGCAGCTTAATGAAAACAAAACTGCAAATGCCAAGGAGTTTGCAAAGCTTTTCCACGTTTCGCCCGAAGCAGTAAGCGGCGGAACAGCAGACACCTCCACAATTGCAAAGCTGGCGGCAATTCCGCTTATGGGGGTTATTCAGTCGGCACTTAACCGCGACCTGCTGAAAGAAAAAGAAAAAGGCAGACTGTATTTTGCTTTTGACACCAAGGAACTGCTGAAAGGTGATATCACCGAGCGTTACAATGCATACAAAACTGCGCTGGATGCAAACTTTATGCAGCCTGATGAGGTACGCTACCTTGAAGACCTTGAGCCTTTGGGCCTTAACTTTATCAAACTTGGCCTGCAGGATGTGCTTTATAACCCTGATACAAAAGAAATCTTTACACCGAACACAGGCAAAATGCAGGCACTTGAAAACGGAGCATTGTCTGACGGCAGCGAAGAACGTGCAAATCCATACAGAAATTCTAAAAATGGACAATTTACAAACAAACCTGCTGGTTCGGGGTTGACAAACAGTCAAGCAGGCAGTACAATAAAATCTTCCTCAAAAGTGATAGGTGTTAACGGCAAGGATTTTGACTCGAAACATCTGCCACCTGTTGAAATTGCCCCGGGAATAAAGAAAACTGCAGTAAAGGGTTCAAAAGTGACAAAAGTTCATACATTTGCAGGCAAGGGAACAAAATCTCCTTTGCGTGTTGAATCGGGACTTATAAAGCAGTTTGGCGGCAAAGCTGGTGAATGGCAGCATACAACAGGCGATGTTGATTTTAAAATAAAAGCCAACAACAAGACAGCGGAAGTACATTGGTTCCAGGAATCCAGTGTAGGAATTGTAAAAGCAAAAGTTAAACGCTGGAGGTAAATATGAAAGCTAAATATTTAGGTGAAGATGATTTTCCATATCTTACAAAAGGTAAGACTTATGAAATAATTGCAGTCGAAAAAGGTCCTGATTTCACAGGAGAAGCAGAAGAGACGGATTGGTACAGAGTTAATACAGACATGGACGAAGATTATTTGTTCCTGCCTGATGGCTTTGAACTGATTGAGGAATAAAACAATTTAATACCCAAAAGCACTATGTATTTTGCATAGTGCTTTTTTGTTGCCATTTTCTGTGAAAGGAGGTGACAAGTATGAAAATAGAAGTTAGAGCCGACGGTGTTCATATCTCAGGATATGTTAACGTCACAGAAAAGCCAAGCCGTCCTGTTATAACTCCTCACGGCAAGGTGATTGAGGTTATCGAACCGAGAGCCTTTGAAAAGGCACTTGCCCGTGCAGGTGATATCTCGGTTACTGTTGACCACGACTCCACACACATTTACGCAAGCACAAGAGAAGGCAGTCTCAAGATGTTCGAAGACAATATCGGTCTGCACGCAGATGTTCTGATTGTTGACCCTGCAATTATCGAAATTGCAAAACAGGGTAAAATCAAGGGCTGGTCTTTTGGTATGTACAATGTCGTGGACAGTCTGGAACAGCGTGCTGACAAGCTGCCTTTGCGCAGAATTTCCGATATGGACATTGACCATCTGACTTTGGTAGTCAAAAAGAACCCTGTTTATTCCGCCACAAGCGTGGAGGTAAGGGCAGAAAACGAAATCGACCTTGAACTGAGGGCGATGGATATTACACCACAAATTACGCAGACAGCGGAAGATACACCGCCGCCTGTGTCTTTTGATATCAAGGCTTATAAAGAAAGAACCGACAAACTGAGAAAATAATTTTTTTATTTACGGAGGTAACTCAATGAAGAAACTTATTGAAAAACGTGCTGAATTGCAGGATGAAATGGATGTAATCCTCAACAAAGCTGAAACAGAAAACAGAGCGATGACCGATGAAGAAGTAAAGCGCTTTGATGAAATCGAAGCAGAAATCCGTGCTATCGACGTGACACTGGAAAAGAAAGACAAGGCACGCAAAACAGAAAACCGTGCAAACCCTGAAGAAAAAACAGTTGAAGAAAGAGCAGCGGCAGAAGAAAAAGCTTTCTGTGACTATGTTCTTGGTATTGCAACAGAAAACCGTGCTCAGCTTACAGAGGGTGCAAACGGTACAATCGTGCCAACAACAATCGCAAACAGAATCATCGAAGAAGTAAAAGCACAGGTGCCTTTCTTCCAGTATGCAGACCTTTACGAAACAGCGGGCAAACTCAGCATCCCTGTTTATTCTGAAGATTCAGAAAACTACATCAACGCTGACTATGTTGATGAAGGCACAGAACTTACAGATAACGTTGGCAAGTTTATCACTGTTGACCTTGAAGGCTTTGTTATCGGTGCACTTGCACTTGTTTCCAACAAACTGAAAAACAACACAGATCTTAACGTTGCTGACTTTATCGTAAAACAGGTTGCAAAAGCTATTTCCCGTAAGCTTATGAAAGAGTTTACAATCGGCACAGCCAGCAAAATCAGCGGTGTTATCAGCACACCAACAATCGTTACAGCTGGTGCTGCAGCAGCACTTACTTACGATGACCTTGTAAACCTTAAACAGAAAATCCCGCAGGCATACCGCGAAAAAGGCGCATGGGTAATGCATCCGAACACATACGCAGCAGTTCTCAAACTCAAAGACGGTAATCAGCGCCCATACTTTGAAGAAGGTAAACCAATCCTTAATCGCCCTGTTATCGAATCCGAAGATATGCCGGAAATTGCAACAAAGGCAAAACCAGTTGTATTTGGTGACCTTTCCGGTTACGCAATTAAAGGCGCAAAAGCGGTTGAAGTTCAGGTGCTTCGCGAAAAATTTGCCACAAAAAACATGCTGGGTATCCTCGGCTTTGCTGAATACGACGGTGAAGTTGCAGACAAACAGAAGATTGCGGCACTCCAGATGGCTTAACAAGGAGGTTTATATATGAAACTTTACAAAGCAACCACAAGTTTTGCAGGTAAAGTTTGTATGGCCGTGAACGAAGAAAGAAGACTGGCAAACAAGGACGCTGCCGGTCTTCTTGAATGCGGTTATATCATACCTGTGGAAGAACCTGCACCACAGCAGACAGAAAACAGCTCTGACGAAACAGATTCCGCAGAAACTGTTACTGAAACACCAGAAAACGTTACGGAAACAGAGGAAACTGTTTCTGAAACTGCAGAAAACGTTGTTGAAACAGAGGGAACTGTTTCTGAACAGGCTGAAGACAAAAAAGGCAAAAAGAAATAATGCGGGGTGCAGGCTATGAAGATAAGCGAACTTACAAATATGGATATTCTCGGTTTTATCAAAGCAGAGGTTGACGAAGATTCAAAAAAAGAAATGGAACTGATAATGCCGGCGGCAAAGGTTTATATATGTGACTACACAAGTCTGAAAACTGAAGAACTGGACAACCACGAGGATATTACAATCGCATATATTGCACTTTGCCAGCACATGTATGATAACCGCACCTTTGCACTTGACAGCAAAGAAGTCAACAGAGTTATCGAAAGCATTCTCGGCCTGCACGACCATAATCTTGTGGGGTGATTTTATGATGATTAACCCTGGCGAGTTCCGCCACAAAATTACCATTCAGAAAGTAAACGAAGACACCGACAGCACTGACAGTGCAGGTAACCACATTGTCAGCTGGTCTGACTGGAAAAAGCTTTATGCAAAAATCAACAGCCTTTACGGTCAGGAATACTGGCAGGCAGCGGCACAGGGGCAGGAAAACACTGTGGTTTTCACTTTGCGGTGGAGCAGGGAACTTGAAATTCTTGCACAGACAAAGGAGATCACACAGTACCGCATTGTTTATAACGGCCTGCCTTATGACATTATCAGCTATGACAATGTGAATTTTGCAAACAGGCTGGTAAAGATAAAGGCGGTGAACCGATGAGATGTACTATTGACGGCCTTGCCGCCGCAATTCAGAAAGAACTTGCTGACTACAATCAGGAGGTTACCGACGGCATCAAGGAAGACTGCCGGCAGGTTGCCAGAGAATGCCGTGCGGAGATAAAACAGAACAGCCCGGAACTGACAGGGGATTACAAAAAAGGCTGGAGCGTAAAAACAAACTACGAAAGCCGCGAGGATATCCGCCTGACAGTTCACAACAAAACCGACTATCAGCTTACACACCTGCTGGAAAAAGGCCACGCGGGTGTGGGCGGTACGGCAAAGGGGGCAGCGGCTCCCCATCCGCATATTGCTCCCGCAGAACAGCACGCCGCCGAAAAACTTATAAACAAAGCCAAAACGAGGGTAAAAGGATGAACACAGAACAGCTTAAAAATTTGCTTAAAACAACAAATTATCCTGTGGCGTACAGATTTTTCAAGACTGCTCAGAAAGCACCTTATATCTGTTTTTACGGCTTGGGTGATAATACATTTTTTGCTGATGGCAAAAGATATGCGGCCTTTAAACGCTACAGGATAGAACTATACACCGATGGAAAAAACGAAACGGCCGAAAGCATTGTGGAAAATGCTTTGGCCGATTTTTGCTTTTCCAAAGACGGCGAAGATTATATTCAAACAATCGAAAAAACCAGAACAATTTACGAAATCGAGGTGTAAATATGGCAGATAAAGTAAAATACAGTGTGCGCAAAGTGCACTATGCAATGTTTAAGGAAAACTCCGATACAGAGTACGACACACCTGTGGCTCTCCCCGGTGCAGTTTCTCTTTCTCTTGAACCGCAGGGCGATGTAAGCCCGTTTTATGCGGACGGCATCCTCTATTTTAACGCTGTGGCCAACAACGGCTATACAGGTGATCTGGAGGCAGCATATTTTCCACCGCAGTTCCTCAAGGACGTTTACGGCTATACAGAGGATGCAACCAGCAAAATGCTGACAGAACACGCCAACGTACAGCCGAAACCTTTTGCTCTGCTCTTCGAGGAAGAAGGCGACAGCGAAGGTACAAAGTTTGCATTTTATAAATGCACAGCAACACGTCCGTCCCGTTCTCTCGCAACAAAAACACAGACCATCAACCCTAACACACAGAAGATTGCCCTGACAATGTCTCCGGATGCCAACGACACTGTTTTCGGTATGACACAGCCCGAAACACCTGCCAGTGTAAAGACAGAATGGTACCAATCTGTACACAGAGAGACAGCAGCGGCAGCGGCTGAATAGGCGGTGTTTATATGGAGAAGCTTGTTCAGTATAAAGATTCACAGCTGGGGCTCAAGGCATCTGCTTTGACCCCGCGTCTTTACCGCATCAAGTTCGGCAGGGACATGATTGTGGATTTAAATACACTTAAAATCAATTTTGAAAAGGTGCAGAAAGCCAAAGGCGAAGACAAGGCGGATGCTGATGCAGAATACACTGTTGAGCTTTCTGTCCTTGACCTTACAATCTTTGAAAACGTTGCCTTTATTATGGCGCGTCAGTACAACAAGGCTCACGGTCTTAATGTCCCCGATAATATCGATGACTGGTTGGACAATATGGACCAGATTTTTACAATCTACGAAATTTTCCCCGACATTATGGAGCTGTGGAGCCTTAACCAGAAAACAACATCGGTGCCTGCAAAAAAGTAAATCCCACCACAAGAACGGAAACAGCGGCAACCTTTATGCTGCGGTGTGCCGAGCTGGGTTTACACACAGACGACCTTGAGGATATGACAATGGGTATGATATACGATATGCTTATCGAGCAGGCCAACGACCGGGAAAAATATCCTATCAAGGGCAGAACAGGCACACTTAAAAATTTCCTGAAAGGTGGTGGAGATTATGGCGGACAGAATTAAGGGCATCACTGTCGAAATCGGCGGTGATACCAAAGGGCTCAGCAAGGCTTTGGGCGGGGTCAACAGGGATATCCGTGACACACAAAGCCAGTTGCGTGACGTGGAAAGGCTTTTGCGATTTGACCCTACAAATACCGAACTGCTGGCACAGAGGCAGAGATTGCTTTCCTCTGCAGTGGAAGATACCCGTACAAAACTTGAAACATTAAGAGCAGCAGAAGAACAGGTGCAGCAGCAGCTTCGGGCAGGAGATATAGGGCAGGAACAGTACGAGGCTCTGCGCAGAGAAATTATAGCGACGGAACAACAGCTGAGAAACCTTGAAGAACAGGCTGAAAGCAGTAACGAAGCCGTAGCAGGCATAAGCGAAATAACAGGCAGAATTGCGGATACTGCAGGGAAAATCTCCAAATCCACAGCACCTCTTACAGCGGGCATCGTTGGTCTTGGCACTCTGGCTTTTAAAGAGGCAAGTGAAATACAGGACGCTATGGGTGCAACCGAGCAGGTGTTTGGCAGCCAGGCACAAAAGATGCAGCAGTGGGCTGACAATCTTGAAACCTATTATGGCATAGCTGAAGGTGAGGCCCTGACCTATGCAAACACAATGGGTTCAATGCTTAAAAACATCGGCAATCTTACCGAAGAACAGGCGGCCCAGCAGGCACAGACACTTATCAAGCTGGCGGGTGACCTTACCGCTATGTTCGGCGGCAGCACAGCGGATGCGGTTTATGCTCTCACGGGGGCCCTCAAAGGCAACAACACCATGCTGGATAACTACGGTATGGCGGTAAACGAAAGCCTTATAAAAACCAAAGCCCTTGAAAAAGGCCTTATTAGAGAAGGCGAAGAAATGACCCTTGCGGCCAAGCAGGCGGCAACACTGGAACTGATTATGGAACAGGCCGCCGATGCTATGGGACAGGCAGAACGCGAAGCAGACGGCGCATCGGGTTCCATGCGAGCCACAGCAACAGAAATCAAAAATCTTTCCACCGAAATAGGCGAAAACCTTATACCGCTTATCACTCCGCTGATTCAGAAGGTCAGCGAGGCGATAGGCTGGTTTGGCGCTTTGGACGAAAGTCAGCAGATGCTGCTTGTAACAATACTTGCTGTTGTGGCGGCAATTTCACCGATTGCAGGTATCATTTCTGCAATTGCAACCATCGTCCCTGTCGCTACATCGGCATTTACGGCACTTAATGCAGTTATGACAGCAAATCCGGCAGGTATAATTTGCCTTGCCATTATATCCCTGATAGGTGTTATTCAGCAGCTGTGGACGCATTCAGAAAAGTTCCGTAATTTTTGGATAGAAGTCTGGGACAATATCATAGCAACTTTTCAGGCAACTGTTGACTGGGTGGGTAATGGTGTTGACAAAATAGCCGGATTCTTCAGTAATCTGTGGAAGGGCATTATAAATGGTGCTAAAAGTTGTCTCAACAGTCTTATAGAAGGCATAAATAAAATGATAAATGCGGCCCTTGGACCGCTCAATGCTCTTATCGAAGCAGCTAACCTTATTCCCGGTGTACACATTAAAAAACTGAAATTTGAAATACCAAAAATTCCTATGCTGGCAGAAGGCGGCACAGTTCTCAAAGGCAGTGCCATCGTTGGTGAGGCAGGCCCTGAACTGCTTACAGTTTCGCCACACGGTACGGTGGTAACACCGCTTACATCGGGCGGCAGTACAAAGGCTGCAGGCGGCATCGGCACAGTGCAGTTTATCATTCAGGGGTATACAGCAAATGAAAGCCAGCACATTGCTGACATAGTAAACCGAGAGTTAGGCAGGATATACGGATGAGAAAATTTAAACTTATAAATGCAAACGGTCAGGAATTTGACCTTATGCGCAAGGATGCATTTTTCTATAACATATCAGGTCTTGGTTTTGGTATAGAGGCAGATTATACCCGCATCGGCAGCAAGTATTTTGCTTCTGATGAAAGGGAAAAACAGCCTATGCCGGGAGGAACAATAAGCTTTGCAGGTTATCGTCAGCACGACGAGTTTCGTGCTTTCTGCCGTGTTGGAGGCCTTGTCCTTGCTTTTAAACAGCTGGATACATGGTACTATCTTGATGTTAACATCGATATAACCCATTCCGACATAAGTAAAGACACACATCGGTTGGAATGTGAAATCCGTTTTATTGCCACATCCCACTGGTACGAAAAGGTGACTGCCTCCAAAGCACAGGAGGATACATCGATAGGCAAGGTTTATCCTTATACCTACCCTTACACCTACAGTAACGGCCGTCCCGGTATTATCGACGTTGAGGGTGGCAATCTGCCCTCCAGCTGCAAAATTCACATCTTTGGCCCTTGCACAAACCCTGCTTTTACCATTACAAAAGGCGGTCAGCGTGTTGCTGACGGCCGATTTTTTGTGGAACTGCTTAAAGGCCGCAAGCTGGTTATCAACAGTGACCCTGTGGAGATGGAGGTTGCGGAATACACCACAAACAACGACTACATTGCGGACCGCTATGCTGACAGTGACTTTGAGACAGACCGCATTGTGGAGGTGCCCGCAGGCTCCAGCCGCTTTACCTTTACCCAGGAGGGCAGCGGTGCTGTGATCGCTTTTGTGGAGGTGAAAAAGCTTGTGTAAGATAGAATTTTTTGACGACAGCTTCAATCTGCTCTCGGCCCACATGGTAAATGTGCAGAGCATAGGCACAGACTATCTCACCTTTGAGCCGTCGCAGATTTCCATACACGGCGAAAGTAAAGCACAAAGGGGCTGTTTTTGCCGTTTAAGCGGTACAATCAGCTTTGAAGGAATAGTGTCAGACATTCAGCCAACCGCCGCAGGAGAGACAGTTTCGGTGCGTCCTCTGCAGGCTTTGTTTGACTTTGATGTGTTCAGCACAGCTTATGACGATGTCGCAAATTTCATTTTTTTATCTATATCTGAAAACGTTGTAAACAATGCTGACGCTCTGCAGAACAGGCCTGTACAGGTGACAAACAGTGCACCTGCGGCTTTGCGGCAGATTGAAAGCACAGAAACAAAGGTGAATTTGCTGACTGTTATATCCAATGCACTTAAAATTTTCGGAATTGCAGTTGACTGCAAACTGGATTTATCCAGGAATTGTAAAAAGCTGGTGGTGGATATACGGCAGAGAACCGAAACAAAAACAATCGAAGCTGACAAGCCCAACATTATTTCAAAAAATATAACCCTGGGCAACAGTTACGGCAGTGTCAATAAAATAATTATACGCAGAACACAGAAAGACAACGAAAAAGGCACCGTATCAGTAATTGATACAGTGCCTTTTTATCTGCATACAGACGGCAGTGTTTCCGCCGAAGATACAAACAGGGTTGTGCCTGTTTTCTGGGAACTGGAGGATATATCCGACTGTGACGACTGGCAGAGCAAGGCGTTGACCAAAGCCACAGAAAAGCTGACACCACAGCAGTTTGATAATGAAATTGTGCTCACATACCGCAAGGGAGACAGAGTGGTTCGGCCGATGCAGCTCAGGCTTGGTACACAGGTGACGGTTTTTTATGGCAAAAAGCCATACAGCTCCATTCTGACAGCGGTAAGTGTGCAGAAGGACACAGTTACACTCACGTTCGGCTGTGTGCGTGTGGCTCTCACCAAAAAGCTTATATTGGAAAGGAGAAATAAATGAGCATAGATTTAAAACAGACAGCGGGTGCAAATGTTAAACCAGTTGATGATGCGAGACTGTTCAATTTTATGTTAAGTAATAAAGTTGGTATTGTGGAAGGTGTGGAGATAACACACCTCGGTGCAAACCAGCTTAAAGTTTTTGCTGGCTGGGGCATCTGCCAGGGCAGAATGTTCACAGTTGAAGAAGAAATAATCAGTGCTGAGACTTCACCGAACGGAGAGATAGAAGGCAGGCTGCTTATCAATATCGACACAAGTAATGATGTGCCTGCAACTTTTATAACACAGGCAGCAGTAAGCTTGCCGGCACTTGTACAGGAAGATATCAATAGCAGCGGCACAGTTTATCAGATACCATTGGTGGAATACCATGTGAATGAGGTGCAGTGTGGTGAGTTGACTGATGTTAGAGTGATGCTTGAAGTTACGGAAACTGCGGTGAGGAAAGCCCAGCAGGCAGCAGAAAACGCCATGCCCAAAAGTGGCGATATATTTACAGGTGATGTTGCGGCATATTCAATAAACCGTGCCACAGGCTGTCTGCGTAATATCGAGGTCCGCACAACAGATGCAAACGGCACTATGCAGAGCACAAACAAAATTATTATGGTGCGTAAGTAGGTGATGTTATGGCGATTTACGATAATGACGGAACTGTAAACTATGAAATCGGCAAACTGTATGACAACGACGGCACAACCGGTTATCAGACAGGCAAGGCGTATGACAATGACGGCACAGCCCATGTTGAAGTTTACAGTGCGGGAGCAACTTTGTATCAGAACGGTGTTTGCGGCAGTCTTCTGGGCAGTTTTGTAGTCACAAATAAATCCAACACGTCAGGCTTTACAATCACCGACACAGATGTGCAGTTTACAGCGGTGTCAACATCTTCACAGGGCCCTATACTTGCGGTACGTTCGGCAAACAAGATAGATGTAACCGATTATGCAGCTATAAACCTTGATGCAAGAGTGGCGGAAAATGACGGCATGGGAACATATGTATGCCTGACAACTGCAAATATCAATGTATACAACCCAACTGAAATAGTTTCGGGCACACAGGTGACCATAACCAACACATCAAGCCATAAAAAAACAATAAATGTATCTAACCTGAGCGGAAGCTACTATCTGTGTTTTGTGCTGGCAGGTGCAATAACTCACGGCAGCAACACGATATATGCAAACAACATAACAATGGAATAGGAGAAACGATATGAACATTGAATTTTTGAACGGA
>SVNA01000002.1:0-183782 GCA_015067145.1 Oscillospiraceae bacterium
AATGCGCTGGCTGGAGGATGGTAATAAATAATTCCACACAGTTTAATCCGCAAAAAATCCCCTTTACTTCACACCGGTGTGATATACGGGGATTATAAACTGAAAAAAATAAAACCGCTCTTAATGAGCGGTTTAACTTTTGCATCGTAATTATTTTGCTGCGTTAGCTGCTTTCATCATTTTAGAAACTTTTCTAGCAGCTGTGTTTTTATGAAGAACACCTTTTGCACAAGCTTTATCAATTGTAGATACAGCTGTTACTACAGCTTTGTCTGCGTCAGCGGAACCAGCAGCTACTGCGCTGTCTGCTTTTTTGATAACAGTTTTGAGGTTACTCTTCACAGCTTTGTTACGAAGATTTTCTTTCTTCGCCTGAACTACTCTATCTTTCTGAGATTTGATATTTGGCATGATTCCACCTCCTTCAATTACTGTGACAGTATTAATTATAATATCATTAAATGTACAAAATTGCAAGTATTTTTTTATAAAAAACCAACAAATTTTCGCAACAGGCATATTATATCACAGCTTTGAATATAAATAAAGATAGTTTCAGGGTAAATTTTTGCACTGAATAATAAAAAATTGCCCTTTATTGCACATTTTTCGCCACAAATAATGTATTGTGCCGTTTTCAAAGAAACAACAGGGAGGTATGATATTTGAAAAAAATATGGATTCTGTTTATATTTCCCGCTATTGTATTATGTTTTCTGACCGCTTTTAAAGGTGCTGCCGAAAGCACCGCCAGACTTACCCTTTCGGCACTGCATCCCCTGAAGGCAGTGAAATATGTAATGCTGGCCGACAACGCCTCTGCCGGCATATCTCCCCTTCCTTTTTTCCCACACAACGATGACAACGCCGACTATGAAAATCCTTTTGAAGGTTTCGAGCTTGAAAAGCCCGCTGCCAATGCCACACCGCAGCCGCAGCCCGTCCCCGACTTTTCCCACCCTATTGTGCCTATGACATATACCCCTGTGCTGAATGACGTGACCTACAAAAGGCAGAACTGCTATATAAAAAACGTAACTCAGCTTTCCAAAACAGAAGTGGAAGCGGAGCTGCTGCAGGAGATGGCATTTAAGGTTGAAAAGAACAGCAGCAAGCCACAGATACTTATAATGCACACCCATGCTACCGAAAGCTATCAGAACTGGAACGAACTGTATTATGATCCTGCCTATACCTGCCGTGATACCGATGTTACGAAAAATATGGTGAGTGTGGGAAAAATCATTGCTGACAAACTGAATGACCTGGGATACAACACTCTGCACGATGCCACACTGCACGATTATCCCAACTACAATGGCAGCTATGACCGCAGCAAAGCCACAGTGGAAAGCTATCTGACAAAGTACCCCTCCATAAAGGTGGTGCTGGATGTGCACCGTGATGCCATTGAACGCACAGACGGCACAAGGATTAAACCTGTGGTGACCATAAACGGCAAACAGTGTGCCCAGGTTATGATTATTTCTGGTGCGGACAACGGATATCTGAATATGCCGAATTTTAAAAAAAATCTGCGGTTTGCCAGCCACCTTCAGAACAGTATGGAGACACTTTATCCCGGGTTTACCCGTCCTGTGCTGTTTGACTACCGCAACTACAACCAGCAGCTGACCACAGGCAGTCTGCTTATTGAGGTGGGGGGGCACGCCAACACTCTGGAGGAAGCTCAGAACGCCGCAAAACTTATAGCCTACAGCCTGGCACATACCTTTGACAATGCAGAATAAATTTCCGCAGAAATTTTGCTGACAGCCGGAAATATTTTATACTGCAGCACATTGTGCAATAATTTTTTCTCAGCTTTTATTTGATAAAAATTTATCAACTATTCCTTAATTAAAGTGTATCAAACCTTTTGATAACCAAAAGTTATACGCACAATAGTCATCACTGTAAAAAACAGGGTGTTTTCTTTGGCTATAATGCGAATTTATCTTATTAAATTATTTAAGTATAATGTAAACATCGCAAAATTAGACTATAGTACATTTTGCAGAATAATTGAGGAAAATATATGCAGACAAGAAAAACATTCCAGAAAGCTCTTACCCTGGACGCGGTGAGAGAGATGAAAAGCCACCCTACAGCTGACCAGATATATGCCCATGTGGCTGAAAAATATCCTGAAATCAGCCGTGCGACAATATACCGCAACCTTAATCAGCTCAGCGAAACAGGGGAAATTCAGCGTTTCAAAAACCCTTGCGGTGCTGACCATTTTGAACAGATGCTCACCCCTCACTATCACTTTATGTGCAAAAAATGCGGCAGAATCACCGATGTAGAGCTGGATGTGAATCTGACTGAACTGATAAATGCCTGTCAGCAGAAAACAGGCGGAACAGTGACCGACCATCTGCTTGTTTTTGAAGGAATCTGCGAAAATTGTTGTGAATAAATTTGATTTTTCTCTTTAAATCTTCACAGAATTATTATATAATAAAATCAATACAGGCAGATGCCTGAATATTCTGACGAGAGGTGTAACACTATGAACTTGAAAGGTACAAAAACAGAAGCTAACCTGATGGCTGCATTTGCAGGCGAAAGTCAGGCAAGAAACAAATACACATACTACGCATCCAAAGCAAAGAAAGAGGGCTACAACCAGATTGCAGACCTTTTCCTTGAAACAGCAAACAACGAAAAAGAACACGCAAAACTCTGGTTCAAACTCCTCCACGACGGCGAAGTTCCATCCACAATCGAAAACCTTAAAGATGCTGCTGCAGGCGAAAACTACGAACATACCGAAATGTATCGCGTGATGGCTGAAGAAGCAAAAGAAGAAGGCTTTACAAAGATTGCTTGGCTCTTTGAAGCTGTTGGCAAAATTGAAAAAGACCACGAAGAAAGATACCTTAAACTTCTTGCAAACGTAGAAAACGGTGAAGTTTTTGAAAAAGAAGAAGAACAGGCCTGGTACTGTGCAAACTGCGGTCATGTACATTATGGCAAAAAAGCTCCTGGCATGTGCCCAGTATGTGCTCACCCACAGGCTTACTTTGAAATCAAAAAAACTAACTTCTAAGTGAAAGAAGCAAATCATGCAGAAAAGGAACGGTGTGAAAACCGTTCCTTTTTTGTATCTATACAGTATTTTGATTTTTAAGCGATTTGAAGTCCACCTCGCTGACAACAAGGCTGACAACAATAAGGCTGCCGCCGATAAGCAGATTGAATGTGAAGCTTTCAAACCCGAACATAATAGAGAATATGCTGCCGAAAACGCTCTCGAACATAAATACAAGGCTTGCTGTGGACGGGCTTACATACCGCTGTGCCACAATCTGCAGACTCTGTGCCACAAAGGATGAAAGTATGCCAAGATATAGCACGGGCAGAATTGCGATTTTCCAGTTGAGGGACGGAATTTGTGCCCCCTCGGCAAATATAAAGTATGCCGCACCGCCGAGAAAATGGGTGAGGCCAATCATAAATGCACCGACTGCAAAGTGGGTTTCGCTTTTCTGCATTGCCACAAAGACAATGGAAAGACCGAATGCCACTGCACAGCCAAGGGTGTACAAGTCCCCCACATTAAAGGACAGGCCGTTCTGAAACACACCTGCCAGCACCGCTGTGCCAACAAGACAGATTGCCGCCGCCACATAGTTTTTTGCCTGTGGCTTTTTCTTCATCAGTATCCACGCCATAAAAGGTATCATAACCACGTTTGTGGTGGTGAGAAAGGCGCTGTTGGACAGGTTTGTGTACTGGGTGCCGATTGTCTGCAGCAGAAAGCCTGCAACGTTGGCAAGACCTGCCAGCAAACCGATTTTAAAATCGTCCTTTTTCATTGAGAAGATGTGTTTGTGGAAGAACATGAGCACCAGAAGTGTAAATATCGCACCTCGGGTCATATTGGTTATGCCCACCGTCACGCCGAAATCCAGCGACATCTTTGTGGCGGGAAAACCGCCGCCCCAGATTATTGTAACTATCAGCATAAGAATTATTGCTGTCTGTTTTTTCAATTTGTTTTTACCTCTTAACCTTTATTTTATCAAACAAAAACAGGGCGATGCGGGCATCGCCCCTGTATTCAATTCCGATACGGCTGATTTTATCTGCTATCCCAGCAGAATGTCGCTGAGTGCACAGAACTGTTCCAGTGTCATCTGTTCAGGACGCACCATCGGTTTTTCGCCGATCTGCTCCAGTGCCGCTTCGATGGATGCCTTGCTGATGCCCAGGGTGGCACTTGTGCTGTTGACAAAGGTTTTTCGACGCTGTGTGAAGGCCGCACGGATAAGACGGAACATATTTTTCTCGCTTTTCGGCTGAACCTTTGGTTCCTTGTTTACATCAAGGCGGATTACCGATGATGTAACCTTTGGCGGCGGGAAGAATGATCCCGGGGAAACATTGAAGCAGACAGTCGGCACTGCGTAGTAGTTTACCGCAAGGCTGATTGCACCTGCGTCCCGGCTGCCCTCTTTTGCACAGATACGCTGTGCGGCCTCCTTCTGCACCATAACCGTTATATTTTCGATGGGCAGGCGGTCTTCCAGCAGCTTCATTATAATAGGGCTGGTGATGTAGTAAGGCAGGTTTGCACATACCATAACAGGCATATCGCCAAACTCCTCTTTGATAAGGGCGTTAAGGTCCACCTCCAGCACGTCTTTATTGATAATTTTGATGTTGTCAAAATCGGCGAGGGTTTCCTCCAGCAGCGGCAGCAGCTTTGTGTCGATTTCGATTGCCACAACCTTTTTTGCACGGAGGGCAAGCTCTTTGGTGAGCACGCCGATACCTGTGCCGATTTCAATTACACCGCAGTTTTCATCCACCTCGGCGTGTTCTGCAATTTTAGGGCAGATGCCGCTGTTTACGATAAAATTCTGGCCGTAGCTTTTCTGCAGGCTGAAACCATAACGCTGGCAGAGGTCTTTTATATAGGAAATGTTGGTTAATTCTCTGTTCATTCTAATCTTCCTGTGGTTTGAAATTTACAAACGGATATGGCATAATTGATGCCACTGTCTCCACGATATAATCACCCTTTAAAGATGCAAGCAAAACTTCTGTTTCCCTTAAATCTTCGGCAAATTCGCCCATAACCTGACGGCAGGCACCGCATGGGGCACCGTCGGTGGCATTGTCCCCCGCAACAACCGCTATGGCGGAAAATTTTTTACAGCCCTCTGACACCATCTTAAAAAGGGCGGTGCGTTCGGCACACATTGTCATGCCGTAGGACACATTTTCGATGTTGCAGCCTGTATAAATTCTTCCGTCTGTGCCGAGAACTGCCGCACCCACAGAAAATTTTGAGTATGGTGCGTAGGCGTTTTCTCTTGCTCTGATTGCACTTTCCACAAGCTGTACACGCTGTGTATCGGTCATACTTGCCATGGGAAATCTCCTTTCAGGGTAATTTTAAAGCTATTAATCAATTATACCACACTTTGGCACAAAATCCATTGATTATTTACAGTTTTTACGATAAAATGTAAATAAGAACTGAATTTAATTTTTGAGGTTACATATATGAGAAGAAGTAAAATCAACTACTACCTTGATATTGCAGAAACTGTGCTGCAGCGTGGCACCTGCACAAGAAGAAACTACGGAGCAATTATTGTAAAAAATGATGAAATTATCTCCACAGGCTATGTGGGTGCACCAAGAGGCAGAAAAAACTGCTGTGACCTTGGCTACTGTGTGAGAGAAAAACTGAACATTCCACGGGGCGAAAGATACGAGATGTGCCGCAGTGTACACGCAGAGGCAAACGCCATTATCTCCGCACCGAGAAACGAGATGATCGGTGCCACACTCTACCTTGTTGGCAGAGACGCAAAAACAGGCGAACTGGTGGCAAATGCAAACAGCTGCAGTATGTGCAAGCGTATGATTATCAACGCAGGCATCACAACAGTTATTGTGCGTGACACAAAGGAAGATTTCCGCGTTATCGACGTGGAAAGCGAATGGGTTGTTGAGGACGAAAGCCTGGAAGGCGTTTTCGGTTATTAACAGTATAATATCAGCGGACAGTCTGGCAGAAAACTGCACAGACTGTCTTTTTTTTGCAAACAAAAAGCAGACACAAAATTGTGTCTGCTTTTAAATTTGCGTTATAAATTATATCCTAAGATACAAATTATTTTGCAGCGTCTGCAGCTTTCTGGATAGCATTGAGGAATGCTGTCATGGAGATTGTGCAGGAAGCTTTGAGGTCTTCATCAGCTGGTGTATCTGTGTAACCGTGGCTGTTTTCTGCAAATGCCATACCTGTTACATCAGCAACTGTTTTGCCGTTCATCCATGTTTCGAAAGCGTTAACCTGTTCGAACCATTCTTTAACAGCACCGCCGAATGCAACCATGTTGTAGTCGAATTCTTTTTCTGTTTTTGTTCTGAGGTCTGTTTCGCCAGCAACACCGTCCATGTCGAAAGCAACTTTCTGCTGTGCTACGTCGATCTGGGAAGCAACGATTGTGCCTGCTTCGTCAAGAGCTACAACTGCGATTGTTGTGTCAATCTGTGCGGAAGCACCTTTTTCGTTTTCTGCATCTTCGTCAGCAACTGTTGCATCAACTACAACGCCGAGACCTGTTTTTGCAGCAACGCCTGTTGTTTCAACTGCGTTGTCGTATGCTTTCTGAAGAGCTGTAAGGAATGCTGTCATGGAGATTGTGCAGGAAGCTTTGAGGTCTTCGTCTGCTGGTGTATCTGTGTAACCGTGGCTGTTTTCTGTAAATGCCATACCTGTTACTTCGCTGAGTGTTTTGCCTGTTGCCCAAGCTTCAAATGCGTCAACCTGTTCGAACCATTCTTTAACAGCGCCGCCGAATGCAACCATGTTGTAGTCGAATTCTTTTTCAGCTTTTGTTCTGAGGTCAACTTCGCCTGCCTGTTTACCTTCGAGGTCAAAGGAAGCTTTCTGCTGTGCAGCATCAACAGAGATGGAAACGATTGTGTCGTTGGAGTCGAATGTTGCTGCTACGATTGTGGATGTAACCTGTGCTGCTGCACCTTTTTCGTTTTCAACGTCTTCGTTTGTTGGAGCTACTTCAACAACAACGCCAAGACCTGTTTTGTAAGTAACGTCTGGTTCAGCTGGAGCTGCTGGTTCAGAAGAACCGCAAGCTACCATGGAAAGAGCCATTGCTGCTGCGAGAGCCAATGCAAGTACTTTTTTCATTGTAATAATTCCTCCGTTTTTAATTATCGATATTAGATACTGATTGCAACAAATTTAGTTGCAACTCGTATAATATCACAACAGAAAAATTAAGTCAATCGTTTTTTTTGCATTACTTTTACAAGTATATCGACGTTTTAACTTTATCTCAATTAAATTGCACTTAATTTAATAAAGCTATCGTTAATGATTTTTTAAAGCGGCAGACATTTTTTGCTAAATTTTTAACAATCGAACATCACATTTTGATACAGAAAAACTTTTTTTATTATAAACTGCGTTTTGCAAAAACAAAAAACAGACCTTGAAAAAAGGTCTGTTTTTCACAAAATTTGTAATCAAATTTTAATTATTTTGCGTTTGCTACAGCTTTGTCGAATGCTTTGAGGTAGTCGCCAACTGTGATTGTAACGCTAGCTTTGAGGTCTTCGTCAGATGGGCAAGCTGTGTGGCTTTCGTCTCTCTGGTATGTTTCCATGCCGGATACGTCTGCTGCTGCTTTGCCAACCATCCATGCTGCGAATGCTGCATGCTGTTCGCCAACTTCTTTGCCGATTGTGGAAACGCCACGCATACCGTAGTCGTCGCCTTTTTCGTTTTTAGTTCTGAGGTCAACTTCGCCAGCCTGTTTGCCTTCGAGGTCGAATGCAACTTTCTGCTGTGCAACGTCGAGCTGTGCAGCAACAACTGTGCCAGCTTCGTCAAGAGCTACAACGATGAAGGATGTGTTCATCTGTGCGGAAGCACCTTTTTCGTTTTCAACATCTTCGTTTGTAACGGATGGGCTTACGATGATACCGAGACCTGTTTTTGCAGGAACGCCGGATGTTTCAACTGCGTTGTTGTATGCTTTTTCGAGAGCAGCAATGTAGTCCTGAACTGTGATTGTTACGGAAGCTTTGAGGTCTTCAACGTCTGGAACATTTGTGTGGCTGTCGTCTCTTTTGAATGTAGGCATAGCTTTGATTTCTTCAACTGTTTTGCCTACCCAGTATTCAGCAAATGCTGCGTACTGTTCGTTTACTTCTTTGCCGATTGTGGAAACGCCACGCATACCGTAGTCGTCGCCTTTTTCGCATTTTGTTCTTGTGTCAACTTCGCCTGCAACGCCTTCGAGGTCGAATGTAGCTTTGTTCTGAGCAACGTCGATTGTTGCGGAAACAACTCTGCCTTCGCTGTCGAATGTAGCAGCAACGATGTTTGTGTTAACCTGTGCAGAAGCACCTTTTTCGTTTTCTGCGTCTTCTTCTGTAACTGCAACAGAGATAACGGAACCTACACCTGTTTTGTATGTGAGTTCTGGTTCTGCTGGAGCAGCTGGTTCAGAAGAACCGCAAGCTACCATGGACATAGCCATTGCAGCTGCCAATGCCAAAGCAAAAATCTTTTTCATTGTGGTAATTCCTCCATTTTAAAATGTCGATATTAGATATTTTCGCATAATTCAATCAAACACTATTCAATTACGCCACATTATATTAGCACAAATGTTTTCATTAAGTCAATAATTTTCCAATTACATTTTTATTACACCTGTGAAAAAATTGTTGATATATGGTACTTTTTTGACCTCTGCGGACGATTTTGACAATTTAATACCATTTTGTGCAACACCAATTCTCTGTTGAAACCTGTTATCAATAAGCATATCATCCCGGAACGCCTGCCTGCAGCCCACAACACTATTGCCAATATTTATATTTGTGATAAAATATATAATGTATAAATGTGTATATATGCAATTTTAAAAATATAAATACCAATTTCATTTAATCTTTATATCGGGAGGTTTGTTATGGCAATATTGGTTACAGGCGGTGCAGGATATATCGGCAGCCATACAGTTGTGGAGCTGTTGAATATCGGCAAAGAGGTTGTTATTGTGGATAACCTTTCCAATTCCAGCGAAAAATCCATTGACCGTGTGAGAGAAATCACAGGCAGGGATGTAAAGTTCTACAAAGCAGATATCCTTGACCGAGAAGCCCTTGAAGAAATTTTCAGCAAAGAGGATATTGAAAGCTGCATCCACTTTGCAGGGCTTAAGGCAGTGGGCGAAAGCGTTGCGAAACCATGGGAATACTACAACAACAACATAACAGGCACACTTGTACTGCTGGATGTGATGAAAAAACACGGCTGCAAAAACATCATCTTCTCTTCCTCTGCAACTGTTTACGGCGACCCTGCCTTTGTGCCTATCACAGAGGAATGCCCTAAAGGCATCTGCACTAACCCCTACGGCTGGACAAAGTCCATGCTGGAACAGATACTCTCTGACGTACAGCGTGCAGACAATGAATGGAATGTGGTTATCCTCCGATACTTCAACCCTATCGGTGCACACATAAGCGGCAGAATAGGTGAAAACCCTAACGGTATTCCAAACAACCTTATGCCATATATCACACAGGTTGCTGTGGGCAAGCTGGAACAGCTGGGTGTGTTTGGCAGCGACTACGACACACATGACGGCACAGGCGTGCGTGACTATATCCATGTTGTTGACCTGGCAAAAGGCCATGTCAAAGCTCTGGCCAAACTGGAAAAAGGCAGCGGCCTGAACATCTATAACCTTGGCACAGGCACTGGCTACAGTGTGCTTGACATGGTTAAAAGCTTTGAAGAAGCAAACGGTGTGGCTGTTCCTTACGTTATAAAAGACCGCCGCCCCGGCGATATTGCAACCTGCTATGCAGATGCAAAGAAGGCCAAAGAAGAACTTGGCTGGGAAGCTGAAAACGGCATTGTGGAGATGTGCCGCGATGCGTGGAGATGGCAGAAGGCAAATCCGAACGGCTTTGAAGATTAGGTATAATCCCCTTGTACTCTGCAAGCTTCACATCAAATAATTAATAATAAAATATATCTATAAAAATGTTACCCATTACAGGAGAAATAAAATGAAAAAACCTATCTTAGTTGTTATGGCTGCAGGCATGGGCAGCCGCTACGGCGGACTGAAACAGATTGACCCTGTTGGTCCAAACGGCGAAATTATCATCGACTACTCCCTTTACGATGCAAAACAGGCAGGCTTTGAAACTGTTGTTTTCATCATCAAAAAAGAGATTGAAAAGGACTTTAAGGAAAGCGTCGGCGACCGTGTGAGTCAGTATATGGATGTTCGCTATGCATTCCAGAACATCGACGACCTGCCAGATGGCTTTTCCGTGCCTGACGGACGCAAAAAACCATGGGGTACTGCACACGCTGTTATGAGTGCAAGGGATATCATCGACGGTCCTTTTGTTGCAATCAACGCCGACGACTTCTACGGCAGAGATGCCTTCAGAGTGATTTACGACTATCTTTCCGCTGAACATCCTGAAAACCCATATCCTTTCTGCATGGTTGCATATAACCTTGCAAACACACTGACAGAAAACGGCTATGTTTCCCGCGGGGTGTGCGAAACAGACGAAAACGGCTATCTGACAAAGGTTACCGAACATCTTAAAATCGAAAAAGCAGGCGAAGACGCACAGAGTATTATGGAAGACAGAACTGTTATGCTTTGCGGCTGCACACCTGTTTCCATGAATATGTGGGGCTTTACAAAGGATTTTGTGCGGGAAGCATGGGAAGGTTTCCCTGAATTTCTGGAAAACGGCATCCGCACAAACCCTGAAAAATGCGAATACTATCTGCCAAGCGTTGTTACAAGACTTATCGAAAACGGCAAGGCAACCGTCAAGGTACTGACCAGCAGCGACAAGTGGTACGGCGTTACATACAAAGAGGATAAACCAATGGTGCAGCAGGCTATGGCCGATATGCACGCAAGCGGCCGATATCCTGAAAAACTGTGGAAATAACAATTTCGCCATCAATCTGAGTAAATATGAAACAAGATAAAAAACAGTCTATTTTATTTTATATCATTGCATTTGCCATCCCTGCCCTGCTGTATATGGGGTTGCTTGCCTTTGAGGGCATAATGCCTTTCGGCAGCGAACATTCCATAGCTTATGTTGATGCCGACGGACAGTACATCAGCTATTTTGCCTATTACAAGCAGATGCTGGCGGGAGAGCAGTCTCTTCTGTTCTCCTTTTCCAAGCTTATCGGCGGCGATATGATAGGCTTTGGTGCATATTATCTTCTGAGCCCTTTCAACCTTATACTGCTTTTGTTCCCTGCAGCAAAGATGGCACAGGCTATGGCTGTTATGGCTGTGGCAAAGATCGGCACTGCAGGTCTTGCCGCTGCACTGTTCTTTGAACACCACTGCGGCAGAAACGAAAAGGCTCTTTTTCTCTCCACCTCCTTCGCCCTGATGAGCTACAACATCATCTATATGATGAACATAATGTGGATCGACGGTGTCATCCTGTTGCCTCTTATCGCACTGGGCATAGACAGGATAGTGGAAAAGAAATCCTCCGCACTGTATATTTTTTCACTGTTCTACGGAATTTTCGTAAACTATTATATCGGCTTTATGCTGTGTGGTGCCAGTGTTCTGTACTTTGGCTACCGCTTTGTCAGCGACGAAAACTCCCTGCGTGAAAAGCTGATGGCAACAGGCAGATATGCTCTTTCAAGCATATTTGCCGGCTTTATGAACATGGTGGTTATACTGCCTGTTTTTGCAAGCCTTGAAGGCACCACGAAAGAGAGCATGCCGCTGAATGAACTGATAGGCCTGCAGACACAGAATTCCTTCCGGAACATTGTGAAACACCTGATTTTCCCGGCACCTACCATGCACGACATCGAGACAATGCTGCCAAATGTATTTGTGGGCTTTGTTGTTACCATTCTGTGTGCAGCATTTATCCTGATGCCGAAAATCAGCTGGCGTAAAAAACTGGCAGGGGCTGTGACAGCTGTTTTCTTTATGCTGTCATTCTACTTCAAAACCCTTTACTACTTCTGGCACGGCTTTGCAAAGCCTATCTGCTTTGAATACCGCTTTGCCTTTGTTTTCAGCTTCTTTATGCTGTTGTGGGCAGGTGAATTTTTATCCGCTGTCAAAGGCAAAAAAGCTGTAATGATAACCCTTGCTGCAGTCAACTGTGCAACACTTTTGTGGTACGGACACACAAACTATCAGGCCTGCCAGCTTAACGGCAACGGCTTTGAGGAATTTATGGACAAAAACCTGCCGATTGTGGAGGATATAAAAGCCATGGAAGCCTCCGACGGCCGTTTCTACCGTGTTGAAAAGGACTATGACTACAACTACAACGACCCTATGGCCCTTGGCACTGCGGGCATGACGCACTTTTCATCCGGCGAACAGCTGGCAACAAGAAAGGCTGTACAGGCGGCGGGCTATGCCTTTACCGAGATGTACGGCTACTACGGCAACGGCAACACCATTGCCAGCGACAGTATGTTCAGCATAAAATACCTGCTGTTTGAAGCAACCGAAAAATACAACCTTGAAAAGGTCAGGGATTACGGTGATATAACCCTTTACCGCAACCCTTACATCTGGCCGCTGGCAATAAAAGCAGACAGGTCCGTTGCACAGATGGATATGGCAGAGGTTACAAGAGGTCTGCTGGCACAGGAACTGCTGGAGGGTGCATGGGATATATCCCTTTCGCCTGTAAACACCATCCCCTATGAAACCGCTGCTGTAAACACAGAAATAAGCACCACTGCCGACGGACTTTTATGTATAGACCCTATGGACAACGAAGAGGAACGTCTGGTTACCTTTACCTTTACTGCCCCCGAGGACACAAACATCTATATGAACCTTGTGACAGAGAACCGTGGTGTTGTGAAAAGAATTTCCTGTAAGGATACCGAGATAAAACGCTATCCCGGTTACTACGACCATGGCGTGAGATACCTGTGCCCTGCCGTAAAGGGCGAAGAGATAACCGTTACCTTTGAAATGAAGGAAACCCTTTATGCCGACGAGCTTATGTTCATCTATGACGACCGCAGTCAGCTTGATGAGATGAACAGATATATGGAGATGAACTCCTACAGGGATTCCGGCTTTGACGGAGACAGCTTTACCGTAAGAGGTACAATGGATGACACACGGGGAATGCTGCTTATGATACCTTACAACAAGGGCTGGACCATAAAGGTGAACGGCACAGCAACACCTTATCTTCCTGTTGTGGAAAACTTTGTTTTTGTAGATGTTCCGCAGGGCGACTTTGTAATGGAGGTAAGCTACTTCCCGCCTAAACTGTTGCTTGGTGCAGCAGTTTCTGCCGCTGTGCTGTGCATATGCCTTGCATATCTCGTCATCGAAAAGAAAAAACTTCTCAGATAATCTCTGACAAAAACATAATCCGCAGCACCTGACACAGATGTCGGGTGCTGTTTTTTTGCCCCTGCCAAAACATTACGCCGCAAGCAGTTCTTCTGCAAAAAACTTCCGCCTCAGAGAATAACGCTGTACAGCTGACACCTTGCCGTGCGGCATCGCCGGAAGCCGTTTTTACAGCAGCATGCACAGGGCATTATCCTTGCTTTAATAAGTAATATATGGTATAATATAGTGATTTAATATGCGAGATTGCGGTTTTTTGCAGAAACTGCCGCTGTTTTGCTGTTGTTTGACTATGATTTTATAAGCTTGGAATCTATAAAACGGAGAATCTGAACTTTATGAATATTTTATTCAGTGCTTTCATTAACCCTGAAAGAAAAAGCGGCGTTGACAAAAAAATATACGGCCAGATAAAAGCTTTTGAAAAGCTGGGCCACAATGTATGGTACTTCACCTTCAAGGACGGCAATATACTTTTGCACAACAGGGAAAACTGTGAAGTACTGTTCAGTGTGTCAAAAAACACTGTGGGATACTATATGGCACTGCAGAGAGGTATGAGATATGCCTGCAGAAACCTGCCCCTTGATATGGTTTATATCCGCCACATCTTCTGCACACCTTTCCACCTGAAGACACTGTCTGTTTTCAGAAGCAAAGGCGTCGCAACTGTGGAGGAAATCCCTACATATCCTTATGACGAGCTGAACCGTCACTTCACCTCTCCGTATTACAAAATTGCATCGCTTGTGGACAGAGCCACCCGCAACGGCTACAAAGGCCGCCTTGACTTTTTCACCACCTATTCCAAGGACAAAACCATCTTTGGTGTGCCTTGTATAAATCTGGACAACGGCGTGGATTTTGATACCCTGCGGTTTATCCCTACCGAATTTCCCGACAACCGCATAGATATGATTGCTGTTTCTGCAATGAGTCCCTGCCACGGCTATGAAAGAGCCATTGAGGGCATTGCACAGTATATGTCCAAAAAACCTGCACTGCCTGTGCACCTGCACCTTGTGGGCGACGGTCCCGAAAGGGCCGGCTGGGAGGCTCTCACCGACAGATACAACCTCAGGGAATATGTACACTTCCATGGCCACTGCATAGGCGACGAGCTTATCAGCGTGTTTGACCGGTGTCAGATAGGTCTTTCCATCCTTGGCATGTACAAAATGGGCATGGATGCGGTTTCCCCTCTCAAAACAAGGGAATATGCCGCTATGGGCAAACCTTTCGTCTATGCAAATGACGAGCTTAACATCGACGAGAACACACCGTTCTGCCTGCGTATAGCAAACGATGCCACCCCGCTGGACATTGAAGAAATCGTGGATTTTTACAGCAGGGTAAAAGCCACACCTGATATCTGCAGCATTCTCCACAGCTTTGCCGAAAAGCACTACTCCTGGGATGCACAGATGAAGCTGGTGGCCGACCGTGTGGAACAGGCCGTAAAATAGCAAAGGGAAGTGCCTATGAACAAGAAAAAATTATATCTTCTGATGCAGGCTTTCCCGCTGAAAGACCGCGAAAAGCCCTTTATCTCCCCTGAACTTCCTTTTCTCAGAGACAGATTTGATGTCACTGTTGTTCCGCTGGAAGAGGTGGATATCCCCCCTTTAACCCGTGCAGCAGCACTGATAAGAAGCATCTTTTCGCCCTTGCTGTACAGCCAGTCTGCCGAAGGGATAAGACAGGGCAAAAATCCTGCAAAGGTGTTCGCCTTCAACCTTTTTGTTATGTGGCGTGCACAGAGCTACGCAGCATACCTTAAAAAGAACGTTTTTGACAGGGAAGAAGCCATCGTTTACACCTACTGGTACAACGAGCTTGCACTGGGAGCCCTGCTGCTGAAAAGCAGATTCCCAAAATATAAATTTGTAACCCGCTGCCACGGATACGACCTGTACGACTTCCGTCTCCCTTCGGATTTTCAGCCGTACAAAAACTATATGGACAGTCTGCTGGACAGAATCGTGTTCATCAGCCATATGGGCAAGGAATACTATCTTGACCGCTACAGCAAATCTGACAGTGAAAAATATGCTGTCTCATATCTGGGTGTTGCCCGTCAGCAACGCAGGCAGATTGTCCCCTGCGAAACACTGCACATCGTCAGCTGTTCCAATGTTATTGCTGTAAAAAGGGTTCCGCTGATATGTGAGGCACTTTCGCTAATAAAAGACTTACCTGTTGTGTGGCACCATTTCGGCGACGGCACAGATATGGACAATGTGAGACAGGCTGCAAAAAAACTGCCAGAAAATATAACCGCAAACATTATGGGGCGTGTTCCCAACAGCGAATATATCAGCTGGCTTGAAAACAACCCTGTGGATGTTTTTATCAATGTATCCTCCTCCGAGGGTCTTCCCGTTTCGCTTATGGAAGCCGCCAGCTTTGGCATTCCATGCATAGCAACCGATGTGGGAGGCTCCAGAGAAATTATATCATCCGGCAATGGTATTCTGCTGGACAGCAACCCTGATGCCGGCACCGTTGCCGCTGCCATAACCGGGTTTTTCCGCCTTTCCCACAGCGAAAAGGAAAAGATGGGCAAAAACTCCTACGAAAAATGGCAGAGCAGTTTTGACTGTGCTGTCAACTCCGAAAGATTTGCAGACAGCCTTTCCCTGCTTTAACCCGAGATTTCACCTTCAAGGTATTTTTTATGAAAATTTTATTTGCCACAGGCAAGCTGAATGCAGGATTTTCTGCTACAAACAAAATAATCAGTCAGCTTGCCGCAGAGCTTGCGGCAAAAGGCCACAGCTGCACCGTTTGCGGCCTTGCCGCCGACTGCAAAGAGAACATCACTGTGGAAAAGGGTGTGACCATGGCACGGCTGAACAGCAATCTTGCTGTGGACAAAGCTCAGCTTTGTTTTGACAGCTACTCCGCCTCCCTTGGCGGCAATGCCCGTTCCACAGCACGCAGACGTTTTATGCTGCGTCACCCTGTGCACGCCGCCGCACTGGCCTATCGGTATTCAGAATTTTTCGACAGTACAAAAAGGGCTGAGATATACGCCCGACGGATAAAGGAACTTGTGCTGAGGGAAAAGTTTGATGCGGCAGTTATATCCTATCTGCCCTTTGACGAAGCCATGCACACTGCAAAAACCCTGTCCGGCATTGTGCCTGTATGCCTTTATCAGGCAGATCCGTGGGGTCTGCACCGGGAGGAAAAATTTGCAAAGGACGCCCAGTTGCATATACAGCAGGAAACAGAGCTGTTCTGCCTTGCGGACCACATAATAACCACCCCTGCACTGTACAGGCTTTATCTGCAGGACGAAAATTACAAACCTTTTGCAGATAAGATGACTGCTATGAATTTTCCTAACATCCGTCCGCCACAGCAAAGCAACGAAGAAAGCATCTTTGATTTTGACGCAGATGCCGTCAACCTGCTTTTCTGCGGACTGCTGGAGGATGAGTACCGCAGCCCGGGACTTTTTCTGCAGACTGCAGCCGGTCTGATTGACGGCGGTTTGCCGCTGAAGATATATTTTCTGGGCACAAGCACCAGCAAAGAGCTGATGCCGTTTATCAGAAAATATCCGCAGAATGTGGTGCACCATCAGGCAGTGAGCCTTGACAAGGCGGTTGCAACAATGAAAAAAGCCGATATTCTGCTGAATATATCAAACACCCTTGACAATCAGGTGCCAAGCAAGATATTCGACTATTTTTCCCTTGGCAAGCCTGTAATCAATGTGCAGAAGATTGAAAACTGCCCAAGCAGAGAGTATTTTGACAGATATCCGCTTGCCTTTACCCTTTGCGACCGTGTCCCCGACACTGCAGCACTTGAAGATTTTCTGCTGTCGGCAAAGGGCAAAACCATTGACTTTGACACAGTGTCACAGCTGTTTTATGACGCAACCTTAGAATATGCTGCAGAAAAATGTGAAAGCATTGTGACAGATATTCTTTGAATATAAATTTCAGAACCTACTTTTCAAATAAATAAAGGAGATTTCAGTTTTTTATGGATAACCAGAAAGAAATTATCATCCGCCCTCCTCACGGATGGTTCGACTTTGATATCAAGGAGCTTTGGGAGTACCGTGACCTTGTAAAAGAATTTGTTATGCGCAACTTCAAGCTTATCTACAAACAGACAATTCTCGGTCCTGCATGGCTGGTGTTCAACCCTATCATCACCAGTGTTATCTTTACATTTGTTTTCGGCCAGTTTGCAGGTATCTCTACCGACGGCGTGCCTCAGTTTCTGTTCTATATGGCAGGTAACACCCTGTGGAACCTGTTTGCCACAAGCGTGCAGAACAACTCCAACATCTTCTATGCCAACGCTGCGGTTTTCGGCAAAATCTACTTCCCGAGAATTGCCACACCGCTGTCACAGTCTATCAGCTGTCTTATCAACTTTCTGATTCAGTTCTGTGCACTGCTGGTATTCTTTGTGTTCTACATCATTACAGGCAGTCCCCTCAGTTTCTCCCTCAAAATGCTGATCATTCCTGTAATCCTTTTGCAGACACTGCTGCTGGCTCTTGGCATCGGGCTTATCTTCTCTGCTCTTACAGCAAAATACCGTGACTTTGCATTTATCATCAGCCTTGGTATGCAGCTGTGGATGTATGTTACACCTGTTGTTTATCCTATGTCCCTTACAGGCGGCTGGATGTACAGACTTCTCCTCCTCAACCCTATGACTCCTATCATGAACAACTTCAAATGGGCATTCCTCGGCAGTGGCGAATTTATGCTGTGGAGCTGGCTTCTGTCTATGGTTATGACAGGTCTTTGCCTTTTTGCAGGCCTTGCAATATTCGGCAAGGTAGAAAAAACCTTTGTGGACACAGTTTGATGCGAGGTGACAATTTATGGAACAGAATATGACACAGACACCTATTATTGAAATAAAAAATCTGAAAAAACGTTACCGTATGGGTAAAATCACAGGCAAAACCCTGAAGGCCGACTGGCAGAGTTTCTGGGCAAAGAGAAAAGGCCTGCCTGACCCTAACGTAAAAATCGGTCAGGAACGACTTATCGGCCAGACCTTTATGGCTCTTAACGGCATCAACCTCAACGTATATCCTGGCGAAGCTGTGGGTATTATCGGTATCAACGGTGCAGGTAAATCCACAATGCTTAAGCTTATCAGCCGCATCACAGCACCTACAGAAGGCGAGATTATCCTCCGCGGCAAAATCGCAAGTATGCTGGAGGTTGGCACAGGCTTTAACCCTGAGCTGACAGGCCGTGAAAACGTTTATATGAACGGCACCATTCTTGGTATGAAAAAGGCCGAAATTGATGAAAAGATGAACGAAATCATCGAGTTCAGCGAATGCCGCGACTTTATCGACACCCCTGTTAAGCGTTATTCCAGCGGTATGTATGTAAAGCTGGCATTCTCTGTTGCTGCCCACCTTGAAAGTGATATTATCATCATGGACGAGGTTCTGGCTGTTGGCGACGTGGCTTTCCAGAAAAAATGTCTGGCAAAGATGAGTGCCGCTGCACACGAAGAGGGCAAGACAGTTCTCTATGTTAGCCACAATATGTCCACCATCCGTCAGCTGTGTACCCGCTGCCTTGTTATGAAAGAGGGCAAAATCATCTATGACGGCGATGTGGAAGAAGCTATCAGAGTGTACTCTGAAGAGTCCTTCCGTTTTGATATGAAACGCACCTTCCCTCAGCCTGATGCATATCCAAGACATCAGGAGGCTGCTATTACAGGCATCGAAATTCTCGACCGCGACAACCTTACCTGTTCTGCAGATGAAAAACTTAAATTCCGTCTCAACACAAAATTTATCCAGCCTGTTGAAAATATGTCCTGCATTGTAACCGCCCGATATGCCGGTACAAACATTGTTGGTACATTTATGTCCGAATCCATCAAGCACGGCATCTGTGAAAACGCCGATATTGACGTTACGCTTGACCTTACCAGCCTTGTGCCAGGCAAATACTTCTGCGATGTGCGTCTTGCCGCAATGAGAAACGGCAAAATCCGTTATTCCGAAGATATTCAGGCTGCATTCGGCTTTGAAATTTCTGACAACCAGGGCAAAGGCAACTTCAACTGGGATATCGGCAAATGGGGCTACAACCTGCTGCCTGTTACCGAGACAACCGTTACCGATTAGCACCCCGGGCACAGGCTGTCCTGCACTATCTACAAATACTTAAAAGGAGTCATTGACTTTCTGCTATGAAAAAGGTTGACTTTTTATTTATATATGAGGTTAGAAACAGAGAGCTGGAAAACATCTCTCTGCTGGCTGCCGAGCTGGAAAAAAGAGGCTACACCACCGCCTTTGTAAACAGCTGGTACGCCATAAGCAACGTTATTCCCGATTATGATGCCGAGGTTGTGGTGGTTTCCGCCTGTTACAACAGCAATACCTACAGCTTCTTTACCAAATTTGCAACAAAGTTTAAGAAGGTTGTAAATATGCAGTGGGAGCAGATTCTCCACAACGGTTATGTGGAAAGTCCCGGAACTACAAGCTGGGATTTCTGGGGCGAAAGCCTTAAAACCCGCCACGTCTGCTGGGGCGAAAATACCAAAAACCGCCTTATGACCAAATTCAAAGTGCCGGAAGAGTTTTTAAAGGTATGCGGCTGCATTCCTCTGGATTTTTACCGTCCGGAGTTCAAGAGCAGATTTATCACCCGCGAAAAGCTTTTTAAAGACAACGGCCTTGACACCGAAAAGGTTACAATGCTGTTTATCTCCTCCTTCTCCTTTACAAGCCTGCCGCTGAACACAAGACCAAAGAGCAGTGTGGATTTCAGCGATGTACATGCAAAAAGCGTTGTTGACAGCCAGCAGGCAATAGCTGAATGGATGGAGAAAGCCTGCAGGGAATATCCTGATATCCAGTTTATCTACCGTGCACACCCTGCCGAAGCAGAGGCTGAATTTCTGCTGCAGCTGGAAAGGGAAAACGAAAACTTCTTCTGCCTTTCCAAAGAGCCTATCAAACACTGGATTATGGCCTGTGACAAAATTTACAACTGGACAAGCACTGCCGCCGCCGAAGTTTATGTTTCGGGCAGACAGTCCTTTGTGCTGGAACCTGTGGAACTTGACCACCGTGTAACCTACCGTCTGTTTGAAAACGGCAACAGCATAAAGACATACGACGGCTTTAAAGAAAGCCTTGAGCTGCCCCTTGATGCAAAGGCACAGCCTATTGATGACATTCTGATGAACGAGTGCTACAGCCAGAGCAGTCTGCCAAACTACAGACGTGTGGCAGATATGATGGAAGAAACCTTCCACAGCACAGAATACACCAGCAAAAACTACAATAAGTACAGCAGCCAGAAAGAGCGTGTGGATGCAGAAAACCGCTACACAAAATTCTGGCGTTCACCGCTGAATGTTTTGTGGTGCAAAATTGCAAAAGCCACAAATATCCAGCACCCATCCTTTAAATACCGCCGTGAAAACGGCCTGTTCAGCATGAAAGAGGTACGCAGGCTGGAGGAATATTACTCAAGCCGCACCGAAAAGAACTATCTTTCCGACGGGGAAATCCACAGAATTGTGGACGAGTTCAAAGAACTCATATAGCACATACCGATTTATCCTTATCAAATTATCCTTTGGAGAAAAACCATGGTAAAGAACGACAGCTACAACTGGATAAAGGGCGGCGAGCCACTGTATCCCGATGCGTACAGACATCTGGGTGCCATTCTTGGCAAAGAATATATGGAAAAATATGCCGATATCTTCCCTGTTCTTTCACTTATCTTTCTGGATATAAACACAAGATATATCTCCACCGGAAGATTTGATGCTCTTTTCTCCTATGACGAAGAGATGAGTACAACAGGTCTTGGTGCTGCGGTGTCCCTGCTGAGAAAAAACCGTTTTAACGCTCTTGTATCAAAGGCAAAAAAACTTCCTGAGGAAAAGGCGGTTATGCTGTCCTCCACCTTTGTGCACAACAAACGATACACCGCAACCCTTGCCGAAATAAAAAAGCTGTGCAGGATAACACATATTCTCTCCCCTTGCGATGTGCGTCCACAGATAAACCTCCATGGTGTAAAGCTCAACGATATGCATTACACCGTGCAGCCTGTCATTCTTGATGGCAGTGTCAGCGGCAAAAAGGTTAAAGCCTGTGTGCTGGAAGCTGCAGCTTTTCTTGTAAAGCTTATACAGAACGGTGAAACCTGTCTGCAGCACAAAGAGGAAAGCGAAAAGATTTTCTCCGCTTTGCAGACAACCTACAGCCAGCGTATATGTCAGCTGAAGGATATCCTTTCCCGTTATAAAATCGAAAGATATATCACCATAAACCAGTTTAACCTGCGGGATATTATGCTGCTGGATGTATGTCACCGTCTTGGCATACCCACAAGACAGATGGAGCACCACGCCTCCTGGTGTATGCATCCAAGCCACCGCCCTGTACCTATCTACCGCTATGCCTACACCGACAGCTTCGGCTGCTGGAGTGACAGCGACCTTAAATTCCATCAGAATTTCTATGAATATCAGCCTATGTTCGGCCAGAATGTTGAGCTGTACACCATAGGGAACCCCGAGACAAATTTTGAAAAAGCAAAGACCGAATACGCAAAATACACACCGGAAAACCGGATTGTGTATATGGTGAGCGGAATTATGGACGAAAGCGATGAAAAGCTGTTCAATGACAACTTCCGTATGCAGCTGAGAATTTTTGACGGACTTAAACGCCTGGGCGAAAAGACAGGCTGGGATGTTCTGGTGCGTTTTCCGCCTGCCATAAACCCTAAAATGATGGCAAAATGCACACCGATACTGGAGGAGATGGGTATAAAGGTCTCCCCGAGTGTTGCAGGCACGCTGATGGAGGATATGTGCACAAGCCGTGTGGTTTTCGGCACAATTTCTTCGGTTTTATCCACTGCAGTTATTATGGGCAGAAAGGTATACCGCATCGTTGCCGAGGGCTTTGAGCCGTTGTACACCGAGGAAGAGATAACCTCCGTTGCAATAGACAATATCGCTGACATTGCAGATGACTGGTCAGCCTATCCGCTGCCTCTGCGTCAGGAGCAGTTTATCGACTATAAATTATTGCTCAAAAGTTGACCTGTGACATTGTTACTTTAAATAAAGTTTTAATTGTAAACAACAGATCAATATGATAATATATAACCATAAGTCAAGTTTAGAATTTACATTTATATAAAGAAAGGATTAACAGCTATGAGCACATACAATAAACCTTTTGTTATCGCAGAAATCGGCTGCAACCATATGGGTCAGATGGAAATCGCAAGAGACCTTATCAGAACAGCTGCACACTTCTGCAAGGCAGACGCAGTAAAATTCCAGAAGAGATGCAATAAAGAACTGCTCACGCCTGAACAGTACAACGCACCGCATCCAAATCCAAAGAACAGCTACGGCGACACATACGGTGCACACCGTGAATTCCTTGAATTTACAGCAGACCAGCACCGCCAGCTTAAAGAATGGTGTGACGAAGCAGGTATCGAATACTCCACATCTGTTTGGGACCTTACATCTGCTAAAGAAATTGCACCTCTCAACCCAAGATTTATGAAAATTCCATCCGCCTGCAACAACCACTTTACAATGCTTCAGTGGCTTTGCGACAACTACGGCGGTGAAATTCAGCTCTCTCTCGGTATGACAACACATGCTGAAGAAGAACAGATTGTTGACCTGTTTGTTAAAAACGGCAGAAACAAAGACCTTGTTCTCTACGACTGCACAAGCGGTTACCCTGTACCATACGAAGATATCTGTCTTATGGAACTTAAACGCCTTAAAGAAAAATTCGGCGATACAGTAAAACAGATCGGCTTCTCCGGTCACCACATCGGTCATGCAGTTGACATCGCTGCATACACACTTGGTGCAGAGGTTATCGAACGCCACTACACACTGGACCGCACATGGAAAGGCACAGACCACGCAGCAAGCCTTGAGCCTGAAGATTTCAGACTGCTGGTTAAAAACCTTAACGACACACACAAGGCTCTCAGCTACAAATCCTGCGAAATTCTCCCAATCGAACAGGTACAGAGAGACAAGCTTAAATACAGAGGCAAATAATCCGATTATTGTATCAGCAGTGGCAGACCCGTCACTGCTGATATGTCATATTTACAATAAAGTATATTTCTCAAAAAGGAAGCTGTACAATGGACAAATACGTTGTTTTTATCCCTGTAAGAGGCGGCAGCAAATCCATCCCTCTTAAAAACATCCGCAAAATAAACGGCAGACCGCTGGTTTACTGGACTCTTGACGCTGCTGTGGACTGCCCGAAGATTGACCGGGTTTATCTTTGCACCGACAGTGCCGCCATCAAAGAAAAGGTCTGCGAATATATTGCAGAGAGAAACTGCGGCGAAAAACTGCTCTGCATCGACCGCCCTGCTGAAACTGCAACAGATACTGCAAGCACAGAAAGTGCAATGCTTTACTTTGCAAATACATATACAGACTTTGAGCAGCTTATCCTTGTGCAGGCAACAAGCCCGCTGCTGACAGCCGATGACCTTACAAAAGCCATCACAAGCTTTGAGGAAAAGGGATATGACAGCCTTCTGAGCGTTGTACGTCAGAAACGCTTTAACTGGATGGAAAAGGACGGCGAATTTGTGCCGACAAACTACAATTTCCGTGCAAGACCACGCCGTCAGGAATTTGACGGATATCTGGTGGAAAACGGTGCTTTCTACATTAACAGCAGAGAAAACTTCCTGCGGGATGAGTGCCGTCTCAGCGGCAAAGTTGGCGTGCACGAAATGGCAGAGGAAACATACTTTGAAATTGACGAGCCAAGCGACTGGATTGTTATTGAGCATCTGCTGAAAAAGCAGAGTGCAAAAAAAGAGGATACCCGTCTTTCCAAAATCAAGATGCTGCTCACCGACTGTGACGGCTGTCTCACTGACGGCGGCATGTACTATTCCGAAAACGGCGACGAGCTGAAAAAATTCAACACAAAAGACGGTATGGGCATTGCAATGCTCCGTGAAAACGGCATTAAATTTGGCATTATCACAGGAGAAAGAATCGGTCTTGTACAACGCCGTGCCCTTAAAGTAAAGGCAGATGAATGCCACATCGGCATAAGCAACAAGATGGAAGTTCTCGATTCTATCTGCGAAAAATACGGCCTCAAATACGACGAAATTGCATATATAGGCGATGACCGCAACGACACTGCTGTTATCAGTACTGTGGGCTTTGGCTGCAGCGTTGCAGACGGCATGGCTGTTGCACAGAATGCTGCTGTTTACGTTACAAAAGCCAAAGGCGGCGAAGGTGCAATAAGAGAAGTGGCAGAACTTATTATCGCCAATATCAGAAAATAAAGGGTTGACTTATGACTAAACACGTAATCACAAACAATATGAGCCTGCGTGATGCACTGCAGCAGATGAACGACTGCAAGGTAAAATTTCTTGTAGTGACAGACAGCGACAACAGAGTTGTTGGCACGCTGACCGACGGCGATATACGCCGCAGCATTCTTGGCGGCAACGACCTGGGCAGCCCTGTGGAAAATTCCGTATGCAGAAACATCACCTATCTTGACAAAGAGGACGGTCTTTCCGAAGCTGTGGAAGCTTTCAAAGATGAAAGATTTGAATTTCTTCCTGTTATGGACAGCGAAAAACACCTTATCAACATCATAACCCGCCGCAACCTCAATATTATGCTGCTGAAGGACATTATCTTCTCCACAGATTTTGATTTTGCAAGCCTTGACGACATTATCCTTGAGCACGAAATCTTTACACGTCCATGGGGCTTTTACAAGACAACTGTGCTGAATGATATGTATCAGTCCAAGGTTATCTACGTTATGCCCGGACAGGCACTTAGCCTGCAGAGCCACAAACGCAGAGAGGAATACTGGCAGATTGTAAAGGGCACAGGTACAATACAGATTGGCGAATCTGTGCACACAGTTTATCCGGGTGCATCCTTCTTTATCCCTAAAGGCTGCAAACACCGCATGACAAACACCTCTGCTGATGAAACTCTGATTTTTACAGAGGTTCAGCTGGGCGATTACTTTGGCGAAGATGATATCGAAAGATATGAAGACCGCTACAGCCGCGTTGGCAAATAGGCACAAGCCCGACAGCCTTTTAACTGAAAAACCGACGGCTTTTATAAATGCAGAACTCAAACCCACCATTTTCATTCAGATAAATGGTGGGTTATTTTTGCCACAAAAAATGGTATTGGCCAAAGCCAATACCATTTTTGTTATATTTTCCATATATTATACAATAAGTATATAAAGCATTATCTTCTGATAACCTTGTTTACTCTCCATCTGCCGCTTGCAAGATAGATGAGGATGAGAACCACACTGCCTGCAGAGGCAACAGGTGCTCCGAGACCGATGCCGAACAGGCCAAGGCCGAAGAATGTGGAGAATATATATGCTGCAGGAATACGCAGGAACAAAGCGGAAACCATGTTGCTGAGCATTGCAAAGCTTGTATGGCCTGCACCTGTGAACAGGCTTGTCACGCAGAATACAAACGGAACAAGGATATAGTCGAAGGCAAAGGCACGCATATACTGGATGCCGTAGGCTATCATATCAGGGTTGCGGTCGAACATAGCAAGAATCTGTGCCGGGAAAAGCTGTGCCACTGCAAAGATACATACACCGATAACCCATGCGATGGATGTGCCGATTTTGCAGGTTTTGATTGCACGGTCCCATTTGTCTGCACCGATGTTCTGTGCACACATTGTGGAAACAGAAGCACTCATTGCACTGGCAGGCATAATCGCAAAGCTGTTGAACTTGCCGACGATACCAACCGCTGCGGAGGCGTTTACACCGCCTGTAACGTTAACCAGTGTGGTGATAAACATAAAGGAAATGCTGGTAACACCGCTCTGGATTGCAGCCGGGGAACCGATTTTGAGAATCTTTGCAAGGTATGCTCTGTTGATTCTGAAGGACGAGATACGGAAATCGAATACAAAATCCCTTGAACGCAGATAGATTATGCAGAGTATGACGCTTACTGCCTGGGAGAAAACTGTTGCGATTGCCGCACCCTTTGCACCCATACCGAAGCCTGCAACAAGCACAAGGTCAAGCACGATGTTTGTAACACAGGAGATGGAAACAAAGTAGAAGGGGCGTTTGGAGTCTCCCATACCCCTTAAAATAGCGGAGAATGCGTTGTATGCAAAGATAAACAGGATACCCGCAACGGTGATTACAAGATAATCCCTTGCCTCGCTGTAGCTTTCCTGCGGGGTTTCCAGCAGACGCAGAGACGGGTCGATAAGCATGAACATAATAAATGTGATGGCTATGCCGCCTACAAGCAGTGCTGTGATAAGGGTGGATATGGTTTCCTTTACACCCTCTTCATCGCGGGCACCCATATACTGTGACACCATAATTGTGCCGCCTGTACAGAAGCCCAGAACAAGCATTGTGAGAACGTGGGTGATCTGGCTGCCGATGTTTACCCCCGAAACTGCGGCTGTACCCGAAAAGTTACCCACTATAAGCATATCTGCAACGCTGTACAGACTCTGTACAAGGTTGGAGATGAGAAAAGGCACCGAAAAGCTGATAAGCTGCTTAGAAACGCTGCCTTCTGATAAATCTTTACCGAATTTTGACATAATACTCCTTTGTGCAGGGTATTCCCTGCAGAATGTGATACTTCGTATGTCACTTTTGGCAGCAAAAGTGACCAAAACTGCCGCTGTTGGCATGCAGCGGACCCAGCCGGACAATGTACAAAATTGTCGCTGCTGGGTGGCACTTCCGCGTACATATCCGTACGCACCGTGCCTCCTGATTTGTGCAGACGGGGCGACAACTAATTATTAAAAATGAGAAGGGGCTCTGCCCCTTCATTCCACTGCCCCGATTGATATTCGAGGGCTTCCCCTCGAGCTCTCCCGTTGTTTTCAGCAACCTGATAACTCCGCAGCCTTTAACGGATAAAGTTTGTTCCTACACGTTTTTCGCCATAGAATGGATCCGGCACACCGTGGTGGAGGGCAGCTTCTTTGGATTTGATAAGCCATGCCATATTTTCACCAAGGGTACGCATAATCTGCAGGCCTTCAAGGTCCTGTTTAACCTCTTCAGGTGTGTTGCCGTGAACACCGTTCCAGTACTGTGAACCAACTATATGCATTTTGGAGATGGAAAAATATTTGTTGAGACGGTCCAGTGCTGCTGTGTTGCCCATTCGGCGGCAGCTTGTTACTGCTGCTGCAAACTTGTTTGCAAAACGGCCGCGGGAAGCGTAGAACAGTCTGTCCAGAAATGCACAGAGAGCACCGTTTGGACCTGCATAGTAAACAGGGCTGCCGATAACCACACCGTCGTAGTTTTCAAGGCTTTCCAGTGTTTCATTTACCTTGTCACTGAACACACATCTGCCGCTTTTACTGCAGCCGCCGCAGCCTGTGCAGCCGTGGATTGCCTCCTTGCCAAGATAGAGAAAATCTGTTTCTATGCCGTGGCTGTTAAGCTTGTCGCTTACCTCTTTAAGTGCTGTGTAGGTACAGCCGAACTGATTTGGGGAGCCGTTTATCATCAGAACTTTTTTCATATCTTTATCTCCTCTTGTATTTCACTAAAAAAGATAGCTATCTGTGACAAAGCACATAGCTATCTTTTATATTTTATACTTTATTTTGTTGTACGTCAACCATTGATATTGTTTTGACGTCCGAAAACAGCTGTTATTCTGCCTTTTCGGCGTAGCTGTTGTCTATTATCGCACTGAAGGGAACAACATCCTCTGCCCCGATTTCTCCCGCATTGCGTACTATGTCGATAATGCGGTTAAAGGCATCTTCCGTCATAACAGGTGTTGCACTGAAAGCATCTATATCTTTATATCTTTGCACAACCGTTTCGATAACTGCAATATCAGTTTCGGGGAAAGAGGGTGCGATTGCCGCTGCAATTTCCGCCGCGGATTTTTCCGATACAAACTTCTGCCCTTTTGCGATGGCATTTGTAAATTTCTGCAGCGTATCAGCATCAAAATTCTGCTGTGCAAAGTAGGTTGTGTAGGGCACTTCGCCACCTGCTTCTCCTACAGAGGCAAGAATGTAGCCTTTGTTCTGCATTTCGATATCTGTGGCGGATGGCTCGAACACCGTTACATAGTCTCCCTCGCCACTTAAAAATGCACCTGTCATGGCGTTGAACTGTATTGTGTCGTTGAAGAACACATCTCTGCCCACTTCAAGACCATTTTTATTGAGGGCGTAAAGCAAGGTCATATATGGCATACCGCCTTTTCTGCCGGGAAGAATGGTGCTGCCTTTGAGGGAAGCCCAGTCAAAATTCTCTGCGGGCTCTCTGCCGACGAGAAAGGAGCCGTCACACTTTGTAAGCTGTGCAAAAACCTTTGGGTAATCCTCCTTGCCCTGCAGATAAACATAGACACAAGCCTCTGCCCCTGCAAAGCCGATGTCTGCCGCCCCCGTGAGCACACTGGTCATAACCTTGTCGGCACCGCCTGCATTTACCAGCTCGATTTCAAGCCCTTCTTCTGCAAAGTAGCCCTCGTTGATCGCCACATACTGTGCCGCATAGAATATAGAATGGGTAACCTCGCTGAGTACCAGCTTTTTCATGGGCTGTGCTTCCTTTTGGCCACATGCCGCAAATGATGTGCACAGCAGAGCCGCAGATAAAATTACAGCTATTATTCTTTTCATAAAATAAATCTCCTTGTTGGTGTTGTATTTTGTACAGTGACTGCTGTTACCGCATACCCTGCACTGTTTTAAGTGTCGTGATTTATCTTCTTTTCCACAATCTGACGGGCAAGGTTTACCACCCAGTACATCACAAAAGCAATAGCTCCCAGAATTATCACGCTCATCATCACCAGATCCATTTTAAACACCTGACCGGCATAGACAATCAGATAGCCAAGGCCCGCTTTTGAAACGAGAAATTCCCCCGCAATTACCCCCACAAGGCTGAGGCCGATGTTCACCTTGAGGCTCTGGAACAGTACAGGAATATTGTAGGGCAGCACCACCTTGGTGAAAATCTGTTTTTTATCCGCACCAAAGCTCTGCAAAGTGATAAGCAGCTTTTTATCGGTGGAGACAAAGCCGCCCGATAATTCCAGCACCGTGACGATAAGGCTGATTGCCACCGCCATAACGATTATACTGCCTGCACCTGCCCCCGCCCATACAATGATAACGGGACCCAGAGCAATTTTGGGCAGACTGTTGAGGATGACCAGAAATGGTGCGGCAACGCTGTTTGCAAAAGGCGAAAACCACAGGCCGACAGCTATGAGCAGTCCCAGAATTACCCCTATGAGAAATCCCGTAACCGTTTCCAGCACTGTTATCAGTATATGATAAAACAGATCCGACCGTGCCATAACGATGAACATGTCGGCAATGCGGCTGGGAGATGAAAAGATAAAGGGGTCAACACTGCCTGTTCTTGTTAAAAGTTCCCATATAAAAAGAAAGGCGGCAACTATAGACAGCTGCACCGACAGTACGGCAATTCTGCGGCGTTTTATGGCAAGAAGATATTCTTCTCTTGGAGAAAGTTTTTTCTTCATTACGTCAGCTCCTTCCATATAGTATTGAAACAGGTCTGAAAACGGGGGTCGGTGCGTACCTGGGCCGGAGTGCGGGTATCACCAAAATTTATATCCACCATCTTCTGTACAACAGCGGGCCGTTTTGACAGTACAATCACTTTGTCGGACATTGTTATTGCCTCGGGGATATCGTGGGTGACCATGACCAGCGTTTTGTTCTCTTTTCTGAGAATTTCGTACACATCTCCGCTAACCTTTACCCTCGTCTGATAGTCAAGGGCGGAGAAGGCTTCGTCCAGCAGCAGCAGCTGGGGTTTCAGACTCAGGGTACGGATAAGGGCAACCCGCTGCCGCATACCGCCGCTGAGCCGGTTGGGGTAGCTGTCTTTAAACTGCCACAGGTCGTATTTTTTCAGCAGCTGCTGTGCGTAATCTATATTTTCTTCTGTAAGCTTTTTCTGCACCTCAAGGCCCAGCAGCACATTTTTGTACACTGACCGCCAGGGCAGCAGATTATCGGTCTGGAACATATAGCCTATCTTCTCTCTGCACAGGGATATGTCCTGTCCCTCAAGGGAAATGCTGCCTTTCTGCTGTTTTGCAAGGGCCGCAATGGCAGAAAGCAAAGTGCTTTTGCCGCAGCCCGACGGCCCCACGATGCTGACAAACTGACCTTTTTCCACAGAAAAGGAGACATCCTTTACCGCCATTGTCTCCTCTGTGGGTGTCTGGTAAATCATCTGTATATTGTCAACCGATAGAAATCTGTTCAAAATATCACCTTCTTTTGTTTTATTTTATTTTGAAGAGAGGAATATTGTGATTTTGGGAAATAAAAAAGACAGCCGAAGCTGTCTTTAAAGTTGATTTTATCTGTATCGAAAATCTGCCGCAATCAGAAGTTTGCATAGATAAAGCTTGCGGATGCACCGTAGCCGCCGTTCTGCATGATAAAGCCTGCCAGAATGAGCATCACAAGTGCCCAGTAGCAGATAAGCCTTGCAGCCGGTCTGAGCTTGTCAAATGCGGTTGTAAGGCATTTGCCTTTCAGCTTAAACTGACGGTACCAGTCCATGTAAACGATGATTGCTGTTACCAGAATGCTGTAGGCAATGTATGCATAGATAAGCAGCGGTGTTGCGTCAAAGCCTGTTGCGATTGCGTTGTACATATCAGATACAAACACAGCAGGTGAAAGGTTTGTAAAGAGATGACCGACATACCAGAATGCATCGCTTACAGTGTTTGCACGGAAGAAAATCTGGCTGAAGGTTACCAGAGTGAAAACCCCTGCCACCTTTGCCCAGAACTTGAGAGGTTTTGGGCGTTTGTCCGCTTTACGCCAGTATTTGCGTTTTAAATCCTCGGCGGTGCGGTAGATTGCATGGAGCACACCCCATATGATGAATGTCCATGCACTGCCGTGCCACAGGCCGCTGGTGAGAAATACCAGCCAGATGCCTATGATGATTGGCGGATTTTCGAAGCCAAAACGTCTGATCGGATTTGTCCACACAAAAGGTGTAAAGATGTAGTCCTGAAACCATGAGGACAGGGAGATGTGCCATTTTGTCCAGAACTGGCTGAAACTGGTGGAAAAATAAGGTGTGGAGAAGTTGTCCACAATGTCAAAATCCAGCAGTTTTGCACAGCCGCGGGCGATGTCGGAATAGCCGGAAAAGTCTCCGTAAAGCTGAATGGAATAGGCAAATGCTGTAAAAATGAGCATAAGGCCTGAATATTCGGTCAGGTTGTTGTGCACCGCACCGATAAACATTGCAAGCACGTCGGCAACTGCAATCTTTTTGAAGAAACCGATCGCCATAAGCTGCAGGCCTGTACGCAGATTGCTGTAGTTAAAGCTATGCTCTTTATAAAACTGGGGCATAAGCTTTGCGGCACGGGAGATAGGGCCCGCCAGCACGTGGGGGAAGAAACCGATGAACAAAGCGTATGTAAGCAGGCTCTGCTCTGCCTTGATTTTTTTAAGGTAAACGTCTGCCACATAGCCAACGCTCTGGAAGGTGAAGAAGCTGATACCTGTCACCATAAGTATGGAGAAACGTCTGAATTCTATATCCGCACCAAAGAGGTTTGCCAGTGCCACGATGTTTTCTGCAAAGAAGTTGCAGTATTTGAAGAACAGCAGCATGCCAAGGTTGACCGCCAGGGCAATGAGCAGTGCACGGGTGCGTGCCTTGCCCTCTTTTGTTTCGATTGCTTTTGCGGCAAAGAAGCTGACAAGGGTTGCAGCAGCAAGAAACGGCACAGCACGCAGATCAAAGCAGGCGTAGAAGTAGTAGCTTACTGCAAGGAGATATATTTTCTGGAATTTCTGCGGAACAGCGTAGTAAAGGATAACCGCTATTGGCAGAAATATCATAAAAGGAACCGAGTTGAATAACATAGATTGACCTCGTACATATTGTTTAATAAAAATACATTACATTTTATTGTAGCATTATTTTGTACAAAAGACAATATGAGACAAAACGAAAGGAGTGCCCTGCACTCCTTTATTGTTATATAATTTCACAGTTGTAGATATCGGGGTATCCGTCAGAGGTGTCCAGAATGCCGTAGCTTGGAATATAGTTTGTTGCGGCTTCCGGCTTTACGCTGCCCGGGCAGAAGATGTACAGCCCCTCCAGATATTCATAATACTGTCTGTGGGTGTGTCCGTACAGCACAATGTCTGCCCCCATACCTATTGCGGCACGGCGGATTGCCAGCTTGCTGGTTTTCACATCAAATCCGTCCCCGTGGGTGATAAGCACTTTGTAGCCGTCCAGCGTGAGAATATCCATGGACGGTGCCTTGCTGAACAGGTCGCAGTTACCCTTTACACAGATAAAGTTGCGGTCGGGATATTCCATTTTAGCCCTGTCTATATCGGACAGCCCGTCCCCTAAAAATATAACGTCCTTTATTTCCTTTTCTGTTTCAAGTATAACGCTTAGCTCTGCGTAGTAGCCGTGGGTGTCGCTGATGATTAGCCATTTCATAGGTTTTTACCCCCTGAGATTCTGTGCAGCTTTGTAAACTTCGCTTTTTGAGAATTTTGTTTTTGTACATGCCTGTTTTGCAGCCTCTTTGAGCGGAAGATTTTCGCTTTCCATTATTTCAATGCACCTTTCTGCCACCTGTTCCAAGGTCAGCTCAGCTTCTGCTGTTTCGAACACGCCCCCTGCAACGATGAGCACAAACTCGCCTTTAGGGCTGTTTTCGGTGTAGAAATCCAGTGCCTGTCCCACTGTGGTAAGCCATATCTGCTCGTGAAGTTTGGTGAGCTCCCTTGCGATGGTCAGACTGCGGTCAGAACCAAAATATTCTTTAAAATCCTTTAGGGTGTTCAGCAGCTTGTGTGGTGCTTCGTAGAAAATCATTGTGCGGGTTTCGGTCTTCACCTGTTCCAGATGCTCCAGACGCTGTTTTTTTGCTGTGGAGAGGAAACCCTCGAAGCAGAAGCGGCCTGTGTTCTGTCCGCTGACAGAAAGGGCGGTGATTACGGCACTTGGACCTGTGACCGGGATAACACGGATGCCGTTGGCATGGGCCTGTTTTACCAGAATTTCACCAGGGTCGCTGATACAAGGGGTACCTGCATCGCTGCAGACAGCACAGCTTTCCCCTGCGAGAACACGGGAGATTATATATTCGCCTTTATCCTTCAGATTGTGCTCGTAGTAGCTTACCATAGGTTTTTTAATGCCCATGTGGTTGAGCAGCTTTACGGTGACACGGGTATCCTCCGCTGCGATAAAGTCCGCATTTTCAAAAGCCTCCTGCATACGGGGGGTAAGGTCATTAAGGTTGCCGATTGGTGTGGCAACCACATATATAACACCAGCCATAGTTTTACCTTTCAGAAATTATATTTTACAGGGAAACCGTGATTTGAATAAATTTTCCCTTTTTGTGTTTAATTTGCTTTATTTTATTATAATACCATTTTCTGCGGCAGTTTACAATTATAAATAACCGCAGACGGATAATTGACAGCTGTGCAGAAACCCGGCAAAAAAATATCTCCCCTGTTGGGGAGATATTTTCTATCGATAATTTAATTATGTACTGATAATTAGCCTTCGATTGCGTCTACTGGGCAGCCGCCTGCACATGCACCGCAGTCAATGCATGCGTCTGCATCGATAACGTATTTGCCTTCGCCAGCAGAGATAGCACCGATTGGACATGTACCTTCACATGCACCACATTCGATACAAGCATCTGTAATTTTGTATGCCATAATAATATCCTCCTATAAAGTACGTACTTAGCCACATTTGCAGCTAATTATGGATTTAATATAGCATATAACCAAAAATTTATCAAGCGTTTTCACTAATTTTTCTAAAGTTAGCTTGTGCTAATTGTCTAAATATGCAGCTAAAACGTATTTAATTTGACATAATTGCTCATTTTTTAAGGTTTCAGTGCAGATTTCCATCAAAAAGCACTTTTATCTGTTTGCAATATTTTTTTGCAGAAACAGCACTGTATGCATATAAAAACGGAGACAAAAAATTTCTGTCTCCGTAAAACACCATTTCTAATATGCTAATCTTCCAGAGCACGCAGTTCCTTTTCGCTTATCTGGTCAGCAGCATTGGATTTTTTGTTGCTGTGCACACGTTTGAGCACTGTGATGTCTTTGAGGGAAAACTCTTTTGGCAGACCCTCTTTGTTTTTGTCAAGGCGAACCTTGAGCAGCCCCTTGAGCAAACTTACCTCTGTTACAATGCCGTTGCCCTCGCTTGTTTTTACAAGGCTGCCGACACCAGGGGTTATGCTGTTGAGGTGTTCGTATGCAGGCTGTTCGTAACTTAAGCAGCACATAAGTCTGCCGCAGCTGCCGCTGATTTTACTCGGGTTAAGGCTGAGGCCCTGTTCCTTTGCCATCTTGATGCTTACAGGTGTGAAGTCGGAAAGGAAGCGGGAACAGCAGAACTGCTGACCGCAGACACCGACACCGCCCATCATCTTGCTTTCATCACGCACACCAATCTGGCGAAGTTCGATTCTTGTGCGGAAAACCTGTGCCAGCTCCTTTACAAGCTCACGGAAATCCACACGGCCGTCAGCTGTGAAGTAGAACAGCACCTTGCTTCTGTCAAATGTATATTCCACGTCGATGAGTTTCATCTCAAGACCGTGTTTTGCAATCTTTTCAAGACAGATGTCAAAGGCTTTCTGCTCGTCCTTGCGGTTCTGCTGCATCTTCTCCACGTCCTGTGGGGAAGCAATGCGTGTTACCGCCTTGAGGGGACGGACAATCCTGTCGGTTGTTTCCTCATGAACACCCTGAACACAGAGTCCGCATTCCAGCCCGCGTGCAGTGTCAACAATTACATAGTCACCTTTTTTTATATCAAATTCCTGTGGGTCAAAAAAGTAAACTTTACCGCCTGTTTTAAAGCGTACGCCTACAACTTTTATCATAAAAACTCCTAAATAAGTTTATTTTAATTTTTTGTATATTGCTACAACAATATACCGCAGATTGAGCTATCTGTCAAACTGCAGAAAATGGATTTTTCTTTACTTTACTGAAATTATAAAATTCTGCATCACAAGGGCAAGGTTTGCATTGCGTTCCATTGCATTTTTTGCCGCTGTTACGGCCTCCAGCACATTTATGCTGCTTTTTGAAAGGTTGTTGCTGCAGATATATTCCATGTCCTTTAAAAACAGCACAAGCTCGTCCTTTTTTTTGTTGAAGGAGTACATCAGCTTTGCAAGGGAATATTTATCCGCAGTTTCGATAAATTTCTGTGCTTTCAGGGCTTTCTGCAGTATTTCAAAACGCTTTGGATTTTCCAGTGCAGCTTTTGTCATGCCGATGTTGCCGTTGTAGATGGATATAACCTCGTCCTTTTCTTCATTTGGGTAAGCGGCAAAATAGGCCTTTGCCTGTTCCATTGACGGCTGGGAGAGAGAATACATCTGACAGCGGGAACGGATGGTTGAGAGAATTTTTGAAGTATCTGTGGTGGTTAGGATATAGGTTATATCGTCCTTTGGTTCCTCCAGATTTTTAAGCAGTGCGTTGGCACTGCTGGTGTTGAAGTTTTCGCAGTTCTGGATGATAACCACCCTTTTTTCACCGCCAAGGGATGAAAAATTTACATTGGCGTTGATGGCACGGACACTTTCCACCTTTATCTGTCCCGAAGCACCGCTGCCCTTTATTATCTGCACCTGGGAATGTGCCTCTTCGTTTACAAGTCGCAGGTCATCCTCACTGCCGCCTATTATATCTGTTGCCAGCAGCTTTGCAAAAAAGTTTGCTCCGCAGCCCTCTTTGGCAAAAATAAGCACAGCATGGCTGAGCCCGGAAGATTTTATCCTTTCTTCCAGACTCAGCACAGTAGTTCTATTGCCTGTAAAGCTGTTTATAAACATTATGCTTTTTCAAATCTGTCAACGTTCAGCACAAAGATTGTTGCACCGCCAACTGTAACCTCCAGAGGGAAGGATGTTGTCACGCCGATGCCGTATGTAGCTGTGGATGGAACAATTTCCTTACGCTGACGGGAGTGCTCCTTGATAATTTCGATTGCGTGGTCAACCTTTTCATCCTCTGTACCGATGATAAGGGTGATGTTGCCGCTCATAAGAAAGCCGCCCTGTGTTGCAAGCTTTGTAACGGAATATTTTTCCTTTGTGAGAGCGTGGGAAACCTCCTGAGAGTCTTCCTTGTTGATGATAGCAAGAATAAGTTTCATATACTTACCTCCTTTGCAAACCCGTTTGGTTTTGTATTTTAAGACTGCAGGACAGTCCTTTGTTTTTCTGATTTTATATTATCACTTTTGCGATAAAATTTCCACCATTAAATTGTGTTAATGCTTTGAAAATTCATCTATGAGACGTTCCTTGATAGGCAGCATGGCGTTCTGTGCCATGGAAAGACAGCGTACACCTTTGTCTATGTAGATTTTTGCACTTTCAAAATCCGCTGCACTTTCGCCGCACACGCTGACCTTGATACCGTATCTGACAGCGTTTTTCACCGTCATCTCAACCAGCTTTACCACCGCAGGGTGAACAGGGTTGTAGTATCGGGCAGCATTTGTATTGATTCTGTCTGCTGCGAGAACATACTGGGTAAGGTCATTGGTACCTATTGAGAAGAAATTTACATATTTTGCAAGGTCTTCGCTGATAAGTGCTGCTGACGGTGTTTCTATCATAATACCCCAGCAGATGTTGTCGCGGGTGATTGTACCGTCACCCAGCAGACGTTCCTTTACCTTTTCCACCATGGTGAAGTAGTCGGTTATGTCACTTTCCACCGCCACCATAGGTATCATTACATTGATTCTTCCGCAGCGATCGGCAGAAACCAGAAGAGCTTCGATCTGTGTTTCAAATATCTGCTGCTGTGTGTACATAAGACGGACACCACGCATGCCAAGGGCAGGGTTTGGCTCCTTTTCCAGCTGGAGATTTTCCAGTGGCTTGTCGGCACCTATATCAAAGGTGCGGATGGTTATCTCGTGGCCCTTTGCCGCACGGATACATTCGGTATAAAAGCGTATCTGGCTGGCAAGGGATAAATCGTATGTAGTGCTCATAAACAGAATTTCGCTGCGGACAAGGCCTATGCCCTGGGCACCGTTGTTTATTGCAAGGGCAATATCCTTAGGGTCGTTGCAGTTGGCGTATATTGCCACCTCCTCGCCGTCCGGTGTATGCACACTTGCCTCTCGCAGCTGCTGATATTTTTCGCTGTCGCTTTGTTCAAGACTCATTCTGCGGCTGAAGACAGCACTTACATCGTCAGCAGGTGAGATGAAAACCTCCCCTGTGTAACCATCCAGAGCCACGGTTTTTCCGTCGTTGAGCGGGTTTAGAATCTCGCTGTCCACACCGCAGACCGACGGGATGCCCATTGTGCGGGCAATTATGTTTGCGTGATTGTGATAGCTGCCGCCCTCGGTGATAAAACCTTTTGCAAACTTGCGGTCGATTGCAGCAAGGTCGCTTGGCAGTATTTCATCAGCTACCACTATACAAGGTTCTGTGAGGACAAAACGCTCGCGGTTTCTGCCGTCCAGAATGTCGATAACACGGGTGAGGGCATCGCGGATATCGCTGGAACGCTGTGCCAGATATTCGTTGCCGATGTTTTTCATCCTGTCGCAGTATTCTTCCATGGCCAGTTCAACTGCACGGGCCGCACCCACCTGTTCTTCTATCTGACTGTTGATAAGGGTACGCAGACCCTCGTCGTCCAGCATAACAACCTGAAAGTTGAGTATATCATGATGTTCCTTTGAGGAGTGTTCCATAAGGGTTTTTATCTCGTCCTTGGCTAAAATTACAGCAGCATTGAGCAAGGCTTTTTCGCGGTGCGGTGCAAGTACCACACGCTTGAAGCCTGCTATGCGTCGGTTTACAATTTTGATTTTTGCCACCGTGAGACCGCCGGACGCCGGTGTGCCTACATATTTAACCATATATACCTCCACGGGTTTTGTCCCGAATTGTATTTTAACAGATTATATCCGTTTTACATCTGTCTGCTGCAAAGTACAGTCCGTCTGCCGCTTTTGTACATCAGATTTTACAGAATAATATTTTTTGCAAGACGCAGGTAAACCTTTTTTATATCGGCTGTTTCCAGCTTTGAGAGAATTTTTGCCGCTGCTTTACTGTCTGCCAACGGGCTGAACACGCCGCCGAAGACGTTTTCCTGTGCCCTGGTAAGATATTTTTTTACATTGCCGGCTGTATACACCTCGCCTATTGGTGCGTCGGCTGCTTCCAGTGCCCCCTCCAGCACCGCAAGGAAGCGGTCGGTCATTGTCTTTGGATTTTTGCGTTCGGTGCGGTTGTAAACCTCTGCCGCCAGCTTTACAGGTGTGTGGCGGTGGTAAACCTCTTCGCACCGCTCCATAAGAAACATACCGAAATCGGCATAGATTTTGTCCAGTTCGCCCAGTTTAAAGGCGTAGGCTTTGCCTTCAAGTTTGCCAAAAGCCTTGTAGGCATCAAGGTAGCCCAGTTCTATATTGCGTTTTGCACTTTCTGGGTTGAAATCGAGAAAAGAGCCGAGACTGTGCCAGCTTTCCACCCTTGTTATTTTTATATGGGAGTGCTCCTCTTCCAGCGGACGTTCAAAGCCAAAACTGTCTAGGTCCACCTCCACAATTTCATCTGCACCCATGCGGGCCGCAAGGTTGCGGGGAAGATTGTCGTAAAAACCGCCATCGATGTACTTTTCGCCGTCGATTGTGCGTGCCTGCAAAAATGGCACCCAGGCACTGGAGGCCAGCATATAGTCCACAAGCTTGCCCTGAGGAATTTCGTCAATGGTAAGCTCCAGAGGTTTGCGTGTGTTAACATTCACCGTTACAAGACCGTAGCGGCATTTTGATGCACGGACCTTGTTCTCGTCCACAAACCGCATAATCATATTTTCCAGCGGAGCAAGACTGATGCCGCCTTCTTTGGCAAAGTTTTTTAGAAACTCCAACGTTTCGTGTGAGATTACCTTTTGTGGAATATCCATAACATCCCTGTCTCCGATGGAGAGCCACATACTTTTTGCCACGTCAAAGTCATCAAGGGCAACAAGGGTGCCGTTGAGACTGCCAACGGAAGTGCCTGTGACGATGTCGAACCTATGCCCCATCTCTCTGAGAGCCTGCCACGCACCGATGTGATAGGAGCCGCGGGCACCGCCCCCTGCAAGTACCAATGCTTTTGCCATAACAAAACCTCCTTTGCAAATGTGTGTCCCATGCTTTTATTTACAAAGTTGAATGCATTTTTTGTGCGGGGAGTAAACTTTGTCCCCACAGTGTTTCACATAATATTTTATAGCTTAAATGGGGAGTATATTCCTTTGAAAAAATATATTTCCCCATTTTATTATTAATTTTATTTAATTGTATCACAAAAATGTGTTCAATAATAGTTTTTTATTAACTTTTTATTGATTTTTGTCGGTTTTATCTTCCAGTTTTTTAAAGAATTTCTCCTGCTCGTCCTCTTCCCACTGGCTGGTGTAGAGATTGTAGTAGGCACCGCCTTTACGCAGCAGCTGACGGTGGGTGCCCATCTCGATGATTTTGCCCTCGTCCACAAGGATGATAATATCCGCATTTTTAACGGTGGAGAGGCGGTGGGCAATAATAAAGCTGGTTTTGTCCTTTAACAAATCGGCAGTCATGGCATTTATCAGCAGTTCGGTTCTGGTGTCAACGCTGCTTGTAGCTTCGTCCATAACCATAATTTTTCCGTCGGCAAGGATTGCCCTTGCAATACTGATAAGCTGCTTCTGTCCTGTGGAGAGCTTGTCGCCCCCCTGACCGATGTCGGTGTTGTAGCCCTCCGGCAGTTTTTCTATAAATCCGTGTGCCTGTGCTTTTTTTGCTGCGGCAATAACCTGTTCCATGGTGGCGTCCGGCTTTGCATATTTTATATTTTCCAGCACTGTGCCGCTGAAAAGATGGGGTGACTGGAGAACGTAGCTTAAATTGCTCTCTAACCAGGAAAGGCTTCTCTTGCGGTAGTCAACACCATCTATTAAAATCTGCCCTTTTGTAGGCTCAAAAAAGCGGCAGACAAGATTTACCAGAGTGGATTTGCCCGCCCCTGTTGCACCGACAATGGCAACACAGGTGCCCGCCTTGATTTTGAGGTTGAAGTTTTCCAGCACATAGCGGTCACTGTCAGGATATCGGAAGCTTACATCGCAGAACTCGATATCGCCTTTTATCTGTTCCCAGTTTTCGGTTTTCGGGCTGTAGATATCGCCGTATATGTTTTTGACCTTTTCGCTGTCGTCAACTGCCGCAGGTGCTTCCATAAGATGGTTTACCCTTTCCACATTTGCCTGCAGGGAAATGGTGTTGTTGAGACACTGGCAAAGTTCCTGTACAGGGCCGAGAATGGAGAATGTGTAGCTGATAAACACCGCAAGGGTACCCACGTCAAAGGCAAGGCTGTTAACCCTCGGTACGCTGACCGAAACCACGATTGCAACGCACATGGAAGCCCCTGCTGCAATCATAGGCATAAAGGTGCGTTCCAGATTGCGTACCCGCATGGTTTTAAGCCGCATCTCCTGGTTTACACCGCTGAACTCGTCGGTAATCAGTTCTTCACCTGCAAGGCTTTTTATGGTCTGTGCCCCTGTGATGTATTCGTTGTAGGCAGCTGTTATTTTGCTGTTCTGCTTTCTTGTTTCCCGGTTGAGAACGATAAGGCGGCGCTGGATATATGCAGTGATGATGCCGAGGATTATTACCACTGCAGTTACGATAAGGCCAAGTGTTACATCCAGCAGAATCATACTTGCAAGGATAAAGATAAGGTATGAGCTCTGGAACACAATCATGGCAAGACGCCAGGAGAACATGCCGCCCATGCTGTTGGTGTCGTTCATAACACGGGCAAGGATAAAGCCCACAGGTGTTAAATTGAAATATTCGATGGAAAGTTCCTGTATATGTCTGTACAGATTGTATCGCATATCCCGGCCCACGCCCATCTCGATGACGATGGCCTTCTGCGAATAAACAACCGAGCCCCAGCCCTGAATGACGGCAAGGAGAACAAACACAACTGTAAAGGCCACAATGCCGTCCAGTGTACGCTGTGCGATAAAGGTGTTGATGGCGTATTTTGTCATCAGCGGGAAAATCGCATCAAAAAAGGCGGTGAAAACACAGGTGAACATAAGCCAGCTGAGTTCCTTTTTATACGGCTTTAAATAAGGAAAAATCTTTTTCCACTCGTCAATATTGAATTTATCGGCCAGAGCGTGCTCGTCATACATTGTCTTCACCTGCCTCTGCCTGTGTTTTTTCGATAATATCCTGCTGGATTTTTACAATTTCGCGGTAGATACCCTCTACGCCGGAAAGATATTCGTGGCTGCCCTGCTGGACAATTCTGCCCTTATCCAGCACAAAGATGTTGTCCGCCTGCATAAGTGTGTTTACACGCTGACCGATGATGATACAGGTGGTGTTCCGGGTGTAGCGGGCAAGGTTTGCACGGATTGCCTTGTCGGTTACGGCATCCACTGCGGAGAGGGAGTCGTCGAACATAACAACCTCTGCACCCGTGTAGATGGTGCGGGCGATTGCCACACGCTGTTTCTGCCCGCCCGAGAGGGTTACTCCCTTTTCACCTACAATGGTGTCGTAGCCGTCTCTAAAGGAGAGTATACTGTCGTGGATACAGGCGATTTTTGCAGAGTATTCCACCTTTTCCATATCAATCTTTTTGTCGGTTATTGCTATGTTCTCCTTTATGGTTTTGCTGAAGAGGAACGGCTCCTGCATAACAAGGGACATATTGCGGCGTAGAGAATGCAGATTTATATCCTGCACATCCACACCGTCAATCAGAATTCTGCCCTTCTGCGGTTTATAGAAACGGCAGAGCAGTGCCAGCATTATGCTTTTGCCCGACCCCGATGCACCAAGCATGGCAACTGTCTGGCCTTTTTCTATTCTGAGAGACAGTCCGTCAAAGATAACATGGTCGCCGAAGGCAAAGTGAACATCCTCGAAAACAATATCCTTTTCAAATTTAAACTCTGCACCGCTGTCATAATCTTCAACAGGTGCATCGGTGATTTCGCTGATACGGCCAAGGGCAACGGTGGCTTTGGACAAATCCCCTATGATTCTGCCCAGAGAGCGTATAGGCCAGGACAGCATGCCGTTAAATGCCATAAAGGACACCATATCACCTGTGGTAACCTCGCCGTTAACCGCAAGGACTGTGCTTGCACAAAGCACAAGGATAACCTGAAAAACGGTGAGGATATCGCCCCCTGCCCAGAAGACAGCCAGCAGATCCCCCACCTTTACCCAGCGGTCGGTGAACTCCTGATTCTGCGTCTGGAAGCGGTCCAGTTCCCACTTCTGTCTGCCAAAAGCACGGACAACACGGGGAGCGGAAAGGTTTTCCTGTGCCATAGCCTGTAAATCGCCCTCTGCCTCGTCGGCATAGGTGAACTCGCGGGAAATTTTTTTGTTGAAGGAAACGGAGAAGATGCTGATGGCAGGCACGCTGATAAAGCTTATCCAGGCAAGCTTTGGACTGATGGAGAACATAAACCAGTAAGCCACGGCAATTTTTGCAATAACGCGGGCAAGCTGGGTGAACTCCACCACAAAGTTACGCACCAGGTCGATGTCGGAGGAACAGCGTTGGATGATATCCCCTGTTCTCACCGATTTGTGATAGGTAAAGGTTGCCATCTGCAGATGGTCAAAAACGCTCTGACGCATATTGTAGCCCAGGTTTTCCCCAAGGTTGTGGCTGGCGTAGAGACGCACCATCTCGCAGAGAGCAGTGAGGATTGCCACAATGGCAAATACGCCGATGAGAGCTGCAAGGTTTTTCACAAGGAAAGCTCTGCCGCCGAGGGCTTCGATATAGTCTTTTGCAAACTGTGGCAGGTCAAAAGGGGCAGTGCCTATTACACTGTCCACCGTTACGCCTATAAGCTTCGGGCCGAGAAATTCAAAAAAAGCACCGAAGACGATAAAAATTATAGCCAGGAAGATATATCCCCAGTTGCCTGTGAGCTGTGACAGGAGATATTTAAAGCTGTTTGTTTTTGTCTTCATCAAATTCTCCGTAAACAATCTGATTTATTATGTAATTTAATATTAACAACATATTACCATATTATTGTATCATAAAGGCAGAACAAAACAAACAGTGCAGCACAATTAAATTGCATATAAAACAAAAACAGGGCTTTGAAAATTCAAAACCCTGTTACGTTTATGATTATTAAATCATTTTCTTTCTTTCGATTGGTGTGGAAAGAATAATCTGTGTGCTTGTTCGGCCCATTTTCTGGAATTTGATGATAAGGCGTTCAAGGTCCCCAATTTCCTTTGCATCCACCTTAACAAGATAGCTGTAGTCCCCTGTTACATGGTAACATTCCACAACCAGAGGCTCGTTTTCCACCAGTTCCAGCAGGTTTTCACGGTCCTGCGGGGAGATGGAAACATTGATGATTGCGTGCACTGTTCTGCCTATCTTTTTAGGGTTTACAATGGCGGTGTAACCTTCAATGATGCCTTCCTTTTCCATTCTTTTGATTCTTTCGCTTACAGCAGGTGCTGTGAGGGAAATTGTCTGTGTAATTTCCTTTACTGTGATTCTGCCGTTATCCTGCAAAAGTTCCAGAATTTTCTTATCAATACTATCCATACTCTTCCTCCGATATTATATTTTTGTATATTTATTTTGCAAAATTGTATCCCAAATCTTTATTTTTTACGCTGGAGGTTTATTTTATAACAATTATATAACTTATTTTTAAGTTTGTAAATATTTTTATTTAATTTTATAAGTTTTGTAAAGATAGCTGAATTTCTTGTCCACAATGCCCTTTACGGCGATGCCCTCGGCGGTGTATTCCTCGCTGTGCACCACGCCGTTTTCACGTATTGTGTTGATAAGACTTGTCTGGCTGTACGGCAGGAGAATATCCAGCTGTTCCATGCGGCCGGATAATTTTTCGTCGATTTTTTCAAGGAGAGTTTCAAGGCCGAAACCGCTTTTTGCCGAAACACGCACCCCGTTTTCCATAAGGAAGGGCTGATGCTCCTTATCGCACTTGTTGTAGACTGTGATGATGTTTTCCTTATCCACACCGATTTCGTCCAGAACACCGCGGGTGATTTCCAGCTGGTTGTCACGGTCCTCGCTGGAGATATCGCATACATTGAGGACAATATCGGCATATTTTGCCTGCTTAAGGGTGGATTTGAAGGCTTCAACCAGCTTGTGCGGCAGGCGGCTTACAAAACCTACTGTGTCAACAAGTATAGCGTTCTGGCCGCTTGGCAGCACAAATTTGCGGGCTGTAGGGTCCAGCGTTGCAAAGAGCATATCCTTTTCGAAGATTTCGCTGTTTGTGATTTTGTTCAGCAGGCTGGATTTACCCACGTTGGTGTAGCCTGTGAGGGCGATAACGGGGACATCGTTCTTTTTGCGTTTTTCGCTGAGCAGGTCACGGCGTTTTTCCACCTGTTCCAGTTTTTCTTTTATGAGTGCAATACGCTGGTTGATGTGACGGCGGTCGTATTCCAGCTTGGATTCACCTGCACCGCGTCGTGCACCGCCGCCCCCTGCACCACCGCCGCCCTGACGGGAGAGGCTTGCACCCATACCGCTTAAACGGGGAAGCTGATATCTGAGCAGTGCCAGCTCTGTCTGCAGCTTGCCCTCGCTGGTGGTTGCACGCTTGGAGAAGATTTCAAGAATGAGCATTGTGCGGTCGATAACCTCTACCTCCAGATAGTCTGAGATATTTTTTATCTGGCTGCCTGTGAGCTCGCAGTCGAAAACGCACAGCTGCACCTCGTTGTTATGGCAAAGCTCTTTAACTTCTGCCATCTTGCCCTCGCCAAGATAGTATTTGTTTTCGGGGTTGTCCTTTTTCTGCACAACCTGACAGACCACCTGCAGATCCCCCGCTTCGCAGAGGTTTTCCAGCTCTTTCATAGAGTCGTCAATATCGTATTCACCGCAGTCCACCCCTGCAATAAGGGTTTTTGTGAGCATTTTTTCCTGTGTGTTGTCAATAATATTAGCCATAAAATCACCGTATTTTATATATAAACAAATTTTTTAACTTTAATTTTTCACATATCTGTGCTAAAATCGTACCATAAAAGTATAGGGAGGTACAATAGATGTTTTGTCCAAGATGCGGCAGAGCCGTTAATGAAACCAGCAACTTTTGCGGAGGCTGTGGTCTTTCCAAAGCGGAAATAGAAAAATATCTGGTGAAAACCGAAGCTGCTCAGCCACAGTCCGAACCTGAAACAGAGCCTCAGACAGTGCATTGGGAAAGCCAGCCTGCACAGGAAGTGCCAGAAGCAGAACCTGTAAAGGCAGAAGCTGTAAAAGAAGAACCGGGCTTTGCAGAAAATGAAATCATCTGTGAAGCTGCAAAGGAAACTGAAGCAGCAAAGGCCGAAGAACCAAAACAAGGCACCTACAGCTACACTGCCAGCCAGAGCGGCGGCCAGTACAGCTACTCCACAAGCCAGAGCACACAGCAGAGCCACGCACAGCCAAATTATAGCTATACAGAGCCTGTGAAAGAAGCAAAAAACGAAAACCTTTCCACCGTGGACTTTATCTGGATGATGGTTATTGCAGGAATTCCTGTTGTGGGCCTTGTGTATCTTATCTATCTCGCCTTTCAGAATGATAACACGAACAAACGCTCCTACGCAAGAGCAAGCCTTATTATGAGCATCTTTGCATTTATTATCAGCTTTGTGTTTGTAATCGGCTTTATGCTTTCTGGCATGTAGTAAAACATCATAAACCAAATGGAAAAATCCCGTACAGAAAATTCTGTGCGGGATTTTTTAGGATTTATCTTATTTTTTATCTGTACTGAAGATACTGCAAAAAATTTTTAACAACAGGGGATACGCCGTTTACGGAACGCAGCGCTATCCCTATTTTTCTGTATGCGGGAATATCCAGACTTTTTATAACTATATCGTAATTGGCTCTTTGAAGAATAAGCCTTGGCAGAATTGCAATTCCAAGACCTTTTTCCACCATGGACATAATGGCATAGTCATCCCAGGTTGTGTATTTTACATCCGGCACTATACCATTTTCTTCAAAAAACACCGAAATCTCCGACTTATAATTTCTTTCCAGCAGTATGAACGGTTCCTTTGTAAGTTCTTCTGCCGGAAATTTTTCGCAGCCGGCCAGCGGATGATTTTTGGGAAGAACTGCCACAAGTTCGTCCTTTTCCAGAAAAATTGTTTCCAGATTGCTTTTTACCGGCAGTTCCAGAAATCCGCAGTCCACCCTGCCGTTTATGATCATCTCTTCTATCTCTCTGTAGTCTCCGATGACCAGTTCGTATTCTATGCCGGGAAAATCATTTTTAAATTCGTTTATTATATTCGGCACCCAATGGGTTGCCACGCTGGAGAAAACCCCTATGCGTATAAGTCCTGTGCGCATATCGGTGATTTCACCCACAAAGCCTGTAAATCTTTCAAATTCGTCACAGAGTTTTTTTGCGTATGGCAGGATTTTTTCTCCCTCGCTGGTGAGGGTAACTCCGTTTTTGCTGCGTTCCAGCAGAGCAACATTACATTCACTTTCCAGGTCAGAAATCATTCTGCTTATACCCGACTGTGAGTAGTTGAGCACCTCTGCCGCCTTTGTAAAGCTGCCGTATTCGACGGTTTTTACAAACGCCAAATACTTTTGTAAGTTCATATCCATACGCCAAGACCTCTATGCAAATTTGTAATGGTTCGCATTACAAATGTCCGCTTTTACCTTAAATTTCATCGTGCTATACTTATCTCTGCCACAGGTATAAATATATTATATTTCTTTTAAATATTACATTTATATCTGGCATAATTTACATTTTTTCAGTAATAACAACCTAATTATATCTTGCTATAACAAAATTAATCAAGGGTTTCAACTATGAAAAAAACAGATTTTATCAAGTACATAATTGCATCTTTGATTTTCGGCTCCAACGGTATCGTGTCCAGTCATATTGATCTGCCAAGTTCCCATATCGTGCTGCTGAGAAGCTTTATAGGATGCACCTTTCTCTTTATCATCTGTTTTGCAGCCAGAGATAAATTTGTATCCATGCAGTATAAAAAACAGTTTGTTTTCCTGTTCATCTCAGGTATGGCCCTGGGGGCAAGCTGGCTGTTTCTGTTTGCAGCTTATCTCAAGATAGGTGTAAGTGTTGCTTCCCTTTTATACTACTGCGGTCCTGTTATAGTTATGGCTGTGTCTCCCCTTATCTTCAAGGATAAACTGACAAAGTTCAAGGTTATCGGCATTATTTCTGTTTTCTTCGGTCTCTATCTTATAAACGGGGCAAATTTTGGTGAAAACGGAGATATAAGCGGTGTTGTACTTGCCCTGTTCAGTGCTGTTATGTATGCTGTTATGATTATCAGCAGCAAAATGGTAAAAGACATCCGCGGCAGAGAAAACGCTGCCATGCAGATGCTGGGCTGTTTTTCCATAGTGGCTGTGGCAACATTTTTCTCCCACGGATTCCGTATGGATATTCACAGTGAAGATATAATTCCTATTCTGGTTTTAGGTGTTATCAACACAGGCATCGCCATCTGGTTTTATTTTTCGTCCATCAACCGTCTGCCGGTTTACACCGTGGCAGTTTGCGGATATGCGGAACCTCTTTCCGCAGTTATTTTTTCAGTACTCTTCCTAAAAGAATCTATGACTGCTTTGCAGATTGTTGGTGTGTTCCTTATAATCGGCGGTGCTATGTTTGCAGAACTTGCGGGCAAAAAGCGGGCTTATTGTGCCGCTGTACCTCAGCTGCTGCAAAATAAAAAAGACGCCTCGGACCAGGAAGCGTCTTTTGACTGATTTGTATTATCAGATTAAAGCATACCGAAAAGCATGCAGAGATAGTGTGCTGCAACACCTGCACACAGACCGCCGATTGTGTGGGAAAAAAGTGCATCTTTGATGAACTGTCTTTTGTTAAGAGCATCCATCATGGAGATGTGTGTGGAAAGGTAACCGGACCAGCACATACCCATAGCTGTAAATACTGCGATTTCGTTGAGACCTGCAGCACCTTCTGTAATCATTGTTGGAACAAGACCCATTGCTGCACCTGTTGCACCAAGAGCTGTGATTGGGAATGCGATGTTGCTTGGGTCACGGAAACCAAAGAGGATGTTTGTTACAGGCTGGATGAATTCGCCAAGTTTAGGCAGGAGAGCAACGCCTTCGTATGCTGCACCTGTGAATCCTGTTTCCGGTGCACCGAATGTGAGCATCATAACGAATGTGCAGATAACAAGAACACCAGGAACGATTGCAAAACCAAGGTCTACACCTGTTTTGCCGCCTTCGAGAAGAGCGTTGAGCACACGTTCCAGTGTGGAACCGTTAACTGTTTTGAGTTCTTCTTCCATCTTCTGGGCACCTTTGATGGAGCGGTCAGCTTTAGCTTCTTCTTTGGAAACATTGTGGTATTTTTTAGTTGCTCTGAGCATGAGGCGTACAGACACTACAGAACCTACACATGCACCGAGAACGCCAACGAGGGATGCTGTGAGTGCACCTTCAAGTGGGAGAGCAAGCATATATGTACAAAGGATAAGACCCATACCAAAGGAAGTACCCAGGTTGCACAAAGCAGGAATCTGATATTCTTTAAAGAATTTTGTAAAGCTTTCGTTTTTTGCTGTTGTAAGGATTGCTGCGTTGTCAGATACAAATGTTGTAACGATACCAAGGCTTGCAGCACCAGGCATACCGTATATTGGACGCATAAGCGGGCTGATGAGCTTGTTGAGCAGGTCGATAACGCCGAATTCCGCAAAGATGGAAGCGATAGCACCTGTAACAACAGAGATAGCCATGATAAAGAAGCAAGTATTCAAAAGCAAGTCGTGAGCTGTGTTCATGATTGTGTTGAACATGTTGCCAAGGCCCATTACGCTGCCAAGCACGCCAAGGCCGCCAACAATAACAACCAGAACAACAAAAGTTTCAAGAGAAACTGCTTTTTTCTGTTTCATTTTTTCCTCCAAAAGAGATTGTGTGTAATTGTTTGTTTTTTATTTTAACAGACAGTGTCTGTTATTGACTTTTTTAAGACAGAGTGTCCGCTCTGTCTGTTTGCTGTGTTTATTTTTAAACACAGAGAAAACACACTGCCGCAGGGACAGTATGCTTTATATACAGGTTATTATTTTCTGCCGTAAGGGCAGTATTTTATGCAAAGACCGCAGACAGCACCGCGGCCGATGTTTTTATATTCCCTTTTCATAAACTCGCTGCATTTTGCCGCATTGAAAAAGCTTTCCCGGTCGGTTGACCAGTTTTTGCCGCTGATGGCGCCGCTTGGACATTTTTCCTTGCAGATGTTGCAGTGGGTGCATGGGTTTTCGGGATATTCTGTTGGATTTTCAAAATGACAGTCGGTAAAGACTGTGCCAAGGCGAACCTTTGCACCAAAATCCTTGTGCAGAAACAGACAGTTGTTGCCCATATTGCCAAGGCCGCAGAGACAGGCAATCTTTTTGTGGCTGTATCTGCCGCGGTAAAACCAGCCTTCGTCATTTATGCTCTGGCTGGATGCAACGGTGATATATTTGTACCCCCTCTGCTGAAGCAGCAGACCCACACGCAGAAGGCAGTGGTCAATAAACGCATTTACGCTGCGGTAGTGGTTGAAATATGTATGTGTAGGTTTATCCTCAATCTCGTCGATGATGGCGTCGGACAGGTGCACCACAAGGCTGACTGCGTTGTTCAGAGTGCCAATGCCATCTTCTGTATGGCAGAAGCCCACATCGCTTACACCGAGAGAAAAAAGCAAATCCTTGATTTCGTTTTGAATTTCTGTCATATTTTTACACCCGTTCTTTTATTTTACCATAAAATAAAATAAAGTATATTGTAAATAATTCCAAATTAGTGGTAATTTTTTGTGGATTATTGCGTAAAGTTGTCATATCAAGTTACAAAGCAGCAAAGGAACGAAAAATAATCTGTTAAACAAATTATATTTTTTCTCCTTGTAAAACCGGCACTGTTTTGTTATTTAAACAGGTCAGTTTTCATGACCGAGGCATTCTGTACGGCGTTTTTGCCGTACTTTTGTTTTATACTGTCCAGTGCTTTCTGCAAGTTTTCCTTTTTTGCGTCGTCCTGTGCTTCAGGAGCATCAAAAAGGTTTATCTGCTGTGCTTTTTTATCTGCCGACAAATCCAGTGCTGTCACGGTGAGGGCACGGATTGGCATCTTTACATTCCAGTTTTTGCACAGCAGTTCCAGCGATGTGCGGTAGATGTTTTCCGTAACATTGGTGGACGGTATCCTGCACTGACGTGTAAAGGAGATAAAGGCGGGGTTTTTGATGGTTATCTGCACCCCATTGGCATAGAGACTGTGTTTACGCAGACGGTGTCCCACCTGTTCGCTGAGCACCATAAGGGCTGGCTTTATATCGCCCAGACCTGCGATGTCGCGGTAAAAGGTGTTGCCGTTGCCGATGGATTTGATTTCCCTCCGGGCATCAAAAGGCATAACAGGGCTGTTTTCCAGACCGTTGGCATAGATATGCAGGTCCCTGCCGTGTTTGCCCAGTTTATCCTCCAGCAGTGCTTTGTCCGCCGCCGCAAGCTGACCGATGGTGCGTATGCCCATTTTGTGCAGTGTTTCTGCGGTGTTTCTTCCCACATAGAGCAAGTCTTCAACTTTAAGGGGAAAGACGATGTCTTTGTAGTTTTCCCTTGAGATAAGGGTGGTGGCATTTGGCTTTTTGTAGTCGCTGCCCAGCTTGGCAAAAACCTTGTTGAAGCTGACGCCCACTGAAATGGTGAGACCTGTTTCGTAGTAGACACGTTCCCTTATCATATCGGCAAGGGTTACTGCATCAGGTGCAAAAAGATGGTAGCTGTTTGTCACATCCAGCCAGCTTTCATCGATGCCGAAAGGTTCCACAAGGTCGGTATATTTGTTGTAGATGCCGTTGATAATTTTGCTGAAATATTCGTATCTGTCCCTCTGTGGAGGCAGAATAACAAGGTCGGGGCAGAGTTTTTTTGCCGACTGTATGGTCTGGGCGGTTTTTATGCCGTATTTTTTTGCCGCCTCGTTTTTGGCAAGGATTATGCCGTGGCGGTTTTCGCTGCTTCCGCCCACCGCAACGGGTTTGTCCCGCAGTTCGGGATATGGCAGAAGCGACACCGAGGCGTAAAAACTGTTGCAGTCACAATGGAGAATTATTCTGTCTTTATTCTGTTGCTGCATAACAATTCTCCTTTTCTGTGCTTATATTTCCAGGGGCTTGGGGGCTATGCCTTTGCCTGAAATTCAAACTTCATTCTGATATGGGGGATTCCGTCCTCTAAAAATTCTTCACCGAAAGGCACGAAGCCCTGTGCTGAGTAAAATGGAAGTGCATAGGTCTGGGCCTCCAGATATATTCTGCTTTTACCGAAATGCTGTTTTGCCTGCACCATTGCCTCTTTAAGCAGCTGTGTGCCGTAGCCTTTGCGGCGTACAGCTGTTACCACACGGCCGATTTGTGCGGTGTTTTCGTCCTTCTCAAAGATGCGGAGATAACTGACAATATCCCCATTTTCATCCTTTAAAAACAGATGGAGGGCCCTTTTGTCGGTACCGTCGATGTCCTGGTACGGACAGTTCTGCTCCACCACAAATACGGCACAGCGTATTTTGAGTATTTCGTACAGCTCGTCGGTTGTGAGCTGATGAAAGGTTTTTACAATAATTTCCATAATTTTATACCATATAAAACAGGACAGCGGCCAACAATCATGCCGCCGTCCCTTTTTGTTTATTGCATTATATACATAGGCACACCGCTGTATCTTTCTGCCGCAAGCTGCAGGGCAAGTTCCATCTCGCTTTTTGGGGTTATATCTTCTATATCCGCCATAAGTTCTTCCCAAGGTGTGAGATGATAAAGCTGACGGTAGTAGCTTTCGGCGTCTGTGGTTTCTTCCATATATTCCAGTGCTTCGTCATAGCTGCTGATTTTGTCAATCAGGCCGATTTCCAGTGCCTGTTTTGCAGAGTAGATTCTGCCGTCGGCAATTTCACGCACACGCTGGTCTGAGTATCCGCGGCTCTGGGCCACAATATCCGCAAACTGGTCATAGCTTTCATTCACCAGCTCCTGATAGATTGCGATATGCTCCTCTTTCATAGGACTGCCTGCAGAGCCCATGCCCTTGTTGCCGCCGGAGGTGATGAGGATTTCCTCAATGCCCAGCTTTTCGTAAAGGCCGCTGAGGTTTGTCACCGAGATGATAACGCCGATAGAGCCTGTCCAGCAGTTTTTGTTGGCGGAGATGTAGTCCGCAGCTGCGGAGATGTAGTATGCACCCGATGCCGCTGTGGAGTTGAAGTATGCGTGGATTGGTCTGCCTGTTTTCTCCTTGTACTCCATAAGTTTTAAGTACATTTCGTCACTTTCGTAAACGGTGCCGCCGCCCGAATCAACATCGAGGAAGATGCCCTTGTTACTCTCGTCCTCCATAAGCTCGTCGATATAGTTAAGGGTTGCATTGTGGTCATAGCCTATTCTTGCTGAGCCCTCGTTGCCTGCCTGTATAGTGCCGACTATGTTGATGATGGCAAAGCTTTCGGCCGGCTGTTTTGTCTGGGTTATTGTAACCCCCGACAGCTTGCCCATGCCCAGTGCAGATGCAAACACCGCTGCCGCACAGATGATGGCAACGATTATGAGCAGTGTTTTTTTTGTTTTCTGATTTTTCAATCAAGCCACCCCTTTTACCTTTTTTCTTTTCCGTATAAAAACACAGGGGGCACTTGTATCCGCCATAGGCGAACACAGTCCGCCCCTGCAAAACTGTTTCTGTTATTTATTTTCTTCCCAGATTGGTTCCTTTAGACGCCATGTTCCTGTTTCGTCCTTATAGAAGATGTCGCGGTTATAGAATTTGTCGATAATCTTCCAGAACTCTGTTTCTGTATAGCCTACAAACTGGCAAAAATCACGCACGCAGAGAGGGTCAAGGTTGTGGTCACGTTCCTTGATAACCTTGATTGCTTCTTCCCTTGTTAGCATACCGTAGCGGATGTATCGTGCTGTGTAGTCGGTTGCTGCTGCATGGCCGAATTTTGGATATTTGAGCCAGGAATGCACAAGATAAGCACGGGAGTCTATCTGGTCAAAGTTTTCAGCGTGGTGCTGGCGGTCCCATTCGTGTGTTAAATCGTGGAAACCGCGGCTTTTTGCCAGCTGATAGTTTTTGTAGCTGTTCCAAGGCAGGAAGTAGGACAGGTACATCGGGTCAAGACGTGCTAAGTCTTCCTTGCTTGGTGCTTTTGTAAGGGCAAGTGCTGCAGGGTCGATACCCCAGCTGAGCAGTTCTTCCTCGTCCATGCCGCTTGCAACACCGTTTTCAATCTGGCCTCGTGCGGAGTAGGTTTCCTCGTCTTCACAGCCGCCGTATTCAAAGCTTACGTTTTCGCCGTAAACCAGCAGCATTGTGTTGAATTTGAGGGCCATGTGGAGAGGGAATGTATAGATATGTCTGTCGAGGTACCATGTCGGTTTGCCGTACTTTTCAAACATATTCTTCATCAGTATTTTCTGTGTTCTGATATCAGGCTTGCAGCTGATGATAGGGCAGCCGAACTCTTCGCTGATATTTCTCAGATTGTGTCTGCCTGCCTCTGTCATAGGGAAGTTGTCCTCCACTGTAAAGAGGATAGGGTTCATCTTCATAACTTCCTTCATGATGTAAACCTGGAAGTGGCTGTCCTTGCCGCCGGAAGCAGCAACTGCACAGTCGTACTGGCCCGGGCCGTTGCAGCCGCGGTATTTGTCGCACAGGGCTTCAAACTCTTTCCAGCGTGCTTCCCAGTCGATGTTTTTGCGTGCTTCGTAGTGATTGCAGGCGGTGCACACACCGTTTTCGTCAAAAACTATACCGGGGCGTGTATCAGGCATTGTACATTTTTTGCAGTATCTCATAAGGTTTTCTCCTTTCGGGTTAACCGTTTAAATTTTTCAAAACAGGTTGTGAGTGCACACAGTACACCATATTAATTATATTATCACACTTTATATAATAAATAAAGTTTTTCATAAAAATTTTACTGTTTTTGCCCTATACAAATTCTGGAGCAAATGTTAAAATTAAATCAGTGCAGATATCAGAAACGGAGTTTTCCAATGAAAAGCAAATATTCCCCCAAAAAACTTTTTATAGACCTTGTATATGACCTTATCGGCTGTATTTTGTACGCCGTGGGCATCAACTGCTTTATTATCCCGCAGGACTTTGCATCAGGAGGTGTAAGCGGTATTGCCCTTATCATCACCTATCTTACAGGGCTTCCCAACGGTACCATCACCTTTATTCTGAATATTCCGCTTATCATATTTTCCTATAAAATTCTTGGCCATGTGTTTTTGATCAAGAGTGTGAAAACACTTGCCATCCTCACCGTTGCCATAGACGTGCTGACCATCAATTTTCCTAAATACACAGGAGACCCTATGCTGGCGGCAATCTGTGCAGGCCTTGCAATAGGTGCAGGCCTTGGAGTTGTATATATCCGCGGCTCCTCCACAGGCGGCAGCGACTTTATCACCCTTTCCATCCGCAAGCTGAAGCCTCACTTCTCTGTGGGCACCATCACCTCCACCATCGACTATATCATTCTTGGTTCAAGCATACTTTTCCTTGGCAATGTGGACGCCGCACTGTACGGCTGTGTGGCGATGTTTGTTTCGGCAAAAGTTCTCGACCAGATTATGTACGGCGGCAACAAGGGCAAGCTGATGATGGTTGTAACGGAAAAGGGCGAAGATGTTGCCAACGCAATTTTTGAAACCACAGAACGCGGTGTGACCGTTGCAGATGTACGCGGGGCATACAGCGGCAACCCAAAACAGCTGGTTATCAGTGCAATGAGCCGCCACGAGATGCCAAAGGCAAGAAAAGCTGCCCATGACGCTGACGAGATGGCTTTTACAATGATTACCAACACCGACGAGGTGTTTGGCGAGGGCTTTATTGACCCGAGGGAAGATTAGCCTTAAAATGAATACAACAGAGGAACAGGCAGCAATTTTGCCTGTTTTCTGTATATAATAAAAACTTCCGGAAGAAGGGTTAAGTTTATGAATTTAAGCATGAAATATATACTCCTGTGGAGCTTTATAATTGTCAACATTGTAACCTTTGTTATGTTCGGTGTGGACAAACACAGGGCAAAGAAGAACAGACAGCGTATAAGCGAACGCACCCTGCTGTCCTGGTGTGTTGCAGGGCCTTTCGGCGGATATGTGGGGATGTACCAGTTCCGCCACAAGTACAAAAAGCCTAAATTTCAGCTGATTATCTTTCTGCTTTGTCTTTTGCAGTTCGCAGTATTTTTTGGTATTTCCTATCTGATGAAATAAAAGTTATACGTTACTTTTGTGACCAAAAGTAACATACGAAGTGCCGTTTGTTCTTCTTGAACGAAAACCATTCTCAAATGAGGTGTCATTATGTCCAGATACATTCTTTCCCTTGACCAGGGAACAACTTCTTCCCGTGCTATTCTTTTTGACAAAGAACAGAATATTGTAGCCATGAGCCAGCGGGAATTTACCCAGATTTATCCAAAGTACGGCTGGGTTGAGCACGACCCCATGGAGATTTTCTCCAGCCAGTATTCCGTTATGATGGAGGTTATTGCAAAAAGCGGTGTTCAGCCACAGGAGATTGCTGCCATAGGCATTACAAACCAGCGTGAAACCACAATTATGTGGGACAAAAACACTGGCAGACCTGTTTACAACGCCATTGTGTGGCAGTGCCGCCGCACAGCCGACATCTGCGACAGGCTGAAGGCAGAGGGCTGGGCTGACTACATAAAGGACAATACAGGTCTTGTTGTGGACGCATATTTTTCCGGCACAAAAATCAAATGGATTTTAGACAATGTTGACGGCGTGCGGGAAAAGGCTGAAAAGGGCGAAATTCTTTTCGGCACTGTGGACAGCTGGCTGGTGTGGAAGCTGACAAACGGTAAGGTGCATATCACCGACTACACAAATGCAAGCCGCACAATGCTTTACAATATAAATACACTCAGGTGGGATGACAGACTGCTCAGTGCACTGGATATTCCAAAATCCGTGCTGCCAGAGGTTCTGCCAAGCAGCCATATCTACGGCTATGTCAACATACAGGGAGTGGATATCCCCGTTGCAGGTATTGCAGGTGACCAGCAGGCAGCTTTGTTCGGTCAGGGCTGTTTTGAAGCAGGTCAGGCAAAAAACACCTACGGCACAGGCTGTTTCCTTTTGATGAATACAGGCGAGAGGCCATGTTTTTCCAACTCCGGTCTTGTAACCACCATCGCTGTGGGCATTGACGGCAAGGTGCAGTATGCCCTTGAGGGCAGTGTGTTTATCGGCGGTGCCGTTATACAGTGGCTGCGTGACGAGATGCGTTTTATCACCGAAAGCAAGGATGCTGAATACTACGCCGCAAAGGTGGAAGACACAGGCGGGGTTTACCTTGTGCCTGCCTTTACAGGTCTTGGTGCACCTTACTGGGATATGTACGCAAGAGGCTGTATTGTGGGTATTACAAGAGGCACAAAACGGGAACATATCATCCGTGCGGCACAGGAGAGCATCGCATATCAGTCCCTTGAGCTTGTAAAAGCCATGGAAAAGGACTCCGGCACCAGACTCAGCGTGCTGAACGTTGACGGCGGTGCAAGCCGTGACGCATTTCTGATGCAATTTCAGGCTGATATTATGGACAAAACAGTAAAACGCCCCAAAGTAAAGGAAACCACTGCCCTTGGTGCAGCATACCTTGCAGGGCTTGCAACCGGCTTCTGGCAGGATAAAAATCAGCTTATAGCTTCCCGGCAGTATGACGGCACCTTTGAACCATGTATGGACAGCGAGAGAAGGGAAAAACTGTTCCGCGGCTGGCAGAAAGCCGTTGGCAGAAGTATGAACTGGGCGGACTAGTACCGCTGTATGCAGTTAAATCACAAGTTAAAAATGCAGATGTCTGTGATGACATCTGCATTTTGTTATATATAAGGTGCAATACTTTTGTATGACAGAAATATTTTCAGCCAATCATATTTTCCTTTCTGATCTGTGCTCTGAGACGGTCGCTGACTATAGCAACAAATTCCTTGTTCGCAGGTTTGCCCCATACACTGTTTATTCCACAGCAGAAATACTCGTTGACCACCGCCAGATTTCCTCTTTCCCATACAATGCTGACCGCATTGCGTATGGCACGCTCTACGCTGCTGGCTGTTGTATTGTTCAGCTTTGCTATGCCGGGATAAAATTCCTTTGTCATATGCTCCAGCACAAGGGGCTGTTTAATCGCCATGGAGATACCCTGCCTCAGATACTTATAGCCCGTAATATAGCTTGGCATACCCATCTGCTTCAGAATTTTTTCGGCACGGCACTCAAGGCTGGTAAGGCCGGATTTTCTGCCAAAATCCTTTCCGAAAACAGCTGTGGTCATATCCAGCAGTATTTCAAAGGCAAAGGGACGCAGCAGATACCTGTCGTAGCCTGCATCCATAACATACTGTATTATTTTGTCACTTACATAGCTGCCCTGTGCCACAAACAGCAGCGGACAGTGTTCTTTTGCCTGGCATAAATTTTTTACTGCAACTGCATCATAGTGAGGCATAAAAACGTCCAGCACCACTATGTGCGGGGCAAAATCTTCTATGTCCTGCAGCACCATTCTTCCGTCGTGGTCAGAAAAATGCACCTCGACGCCCTTGTCTTCAAAAAAGAACTCGAGTGCCTGTCTCTGCTGCGGGTTCTGCTCTGCAAATAAAATTCTCGGTTTTTTCGTAATCATATTTCTGTTCGTCCTGAACAAGTTTCAATATCCTTTGCCGCAGCCTGTATGCTGTGCAACAGATATGTTATCACCGCCGCATCGGCATTGCAATTTTTTCGACAAAATACGACAAAATCAGTATTTGCAGGCAACCGGGACATATCCTTTTCCTCTCCAAACAGTTCTTCTAAACGCTGAGCAGGCATACTGCGTGCACCGCAATACCCTCGCCGCTGCCTGTAAAACCAAGACCCTCTTCGGTGGTGGCTTTTACCGAAACGCAGTCCGCACTAAGCCCCAGTGTGCGGGCGATATTTTCTCTCATTGCTGCAATATGAGGTGCCAGCTTTGGTCTCTGACAGAGGATTGTGGCGTCCACATTTTCGATTTTTGCACCCTTTTCGTCCAGCAGTTTTTTAACACAGGACATAAGGTAAAGGCTGTCCGCCCCTTTGTACTGAGGATCGGTGTCAGGAAAATGTTTGCCGATATCGCCGAGAGCCAGTGCACCCAGCAGAGCATCGCTGATTGCGTGGGCGAGAACATCGGCATCGGAGTGGCCAAGGAGACCTTTTTCGTACGGAATTTCCACACCGCCTAGAATAAGTTTGCGGTTTTCCACCAGTTTGTGTACGTCGTAGCCGTGACCTATTCTCATACTCTTCTCCTTTTTTATATCCTCAATGGTTGTGATTTTAAAGTTTTCGTAGCTGCCCTTGCAGATGGCAACCTGATAGCCCGCGTTTTCAAAGAGCTGGGCATCGTCGGTTACGGAAAAATCGGTATTTTCTGCCAGCAGTTTTCTGTAGCTTTCTATGTCGAACACCTGGGGTGTCTGGGTTATATACAGTTTTTCTCTTGGCAGGGATTTTTCCACCACGCTGTCCTGTGCCATCTTGATGGTATCCTTTACAGGCACACAGGGAATCGCCGCCTTTGTCTGTGCCGCTGCAGTTACTGTTTCGGTGATGATTTCATCACTTACATAAGGGCGGGCACCGTCGTGCACTGCCACAAGACCATCGCTGTTTATAACAGCAAGGCCGTTTGCCACACTTTCGGCACGCTGGCTGCCGCCGCGGACAACATTTATAACCTTTGTGTACTGTGCGGCAATGAGTTTGATCTGTTCTATATTATCCCCTGCAACAACCACAATGCCATCGATTAACTGATTGTTCTGAAACGCCTGTACCGAGCGTTCCACAACAGGCACACCGTCTATTTTATACAGCATTTTGTCAAAGCCGATGCGGGTGCCTTTGCCTGCGGCAACGATTATTGCAAAAACCTTTTTATCAAGATACATAGATGCCTCCCTGTCTTTTCAGAGGTTTGGTTTGTTGTGTTTATTTTACTATAAAATTTTTCAAATTACAAACGCTGATATTTGTGGGGGTTGTTTAGGGGGCAACGCCCCCTTGTAACAATATGCGTACGCGTCAAAGGTCGGCCTGCGACAGCAGGACGGTCGTGCCTGCCGACGTGCGCAGGCGGGCCAGCACAATGAGGCAGGCAGCGGTAAGCGTACATTAGCGCGTGGGTCCGCTGCATCGCAATCAGCGGGACTTTTGGATTATAATGCAAATTGCTTTTAGATATAGAACACAAAGCTAACCTTGCATTTCAAGGTTCTGAGACGTAGTCTCAGGTTCTTACTTTTGGTCACAAAAGTAACATTGATATCTACAATCCATACATTTTATCGCTTAAAAAGCGTTTGTAGTATTTCATCTTTGCGTAGGTGTTTATCTGGCTCATATACACAAAATCGTATGCTCCGCCAACGGCCCCCACAATCGGCACACCCTGGAGAAATTTCATATAAAGAAGCTCGCTGGAGAGACATTTTGAGGTTTCCTCTATAAGCTGCGGGATGGTTTTCTGTGTGCTGAACTCGTTGTATTCTATATAATGGTCAATCTCTCTGTCGATTTCCAGCTGTTCCCTGCCAAAGGTTACCGCCCCCTGTATAAGCAGAAGAATAAATTTGCGTTCCTCTTCAAAACGGTAGTTTTTGCCGTAGCTTGCGGCAATCTGATAGAGGCTTTTGAGCACAAGAGATACAAAAAGCACAATGTCGGGGATACCGATGCCCAGTACACCAAGACCCACCCCTGCCGCTGTGGAAACTGCAAGGTTTACACCCGAGGTTTTACCCGCATTTTTGTTAAAGCTTTTGAGGGCTTTGCGGCTTGGGCGTTTTTTTGCCGCAAGGGTATTGTTTATGAAAAAGGCTTCGTCCGCCTTGTCCTTGCTGTAGGTTTTTTCTATAATATCCGTGCCCTTTTCAAACACAGTTCCGAAAGCCTTGGCAAAGGCATTGTCCAGCGTGGCCTGAAGATTCTGCGGCACCTTGCTTTCCAGCAGGGTGTTCAGCTTTGACTGCTGTTTCTGTGCTTTTTTCGAAAGGAATGCCGCTTCCTGTTTTATAAGCTTATCCCACTCTTTCTGCAGTGGTGTACGGAATTTTGGCAGCTGCATATACCGCCCTCCCTATCAGATATTTTGTATATGACTATATATTAACACACAATTAGGTGCAAATGGTAAAAATTTTTTGACTTTCGCAAAATAATCTTCCTTATAATATGGAAAAAGAAATCTGGTTGTGCTAAACTTTAAGATAATGATTAAACGTTTTACATCATAAAGGAGAAATGCAGAATGAAAATGTTTCAGAACACAACTCAGGTGCATCAGTACGCAGACTGTGCAGAGTTTGTAAAAGAATTTGATATCGGCGAAAAGGACTTTATCCTTGCCACAAAGACAATCTACAATAAATACTTTGCTGATATGAACCTCAAGGCAAAGGTTTTCTTTAAAAGCGACTACGGCAAGGGTGAACCTACCGACGGTATGGTAAACGCAATGCTGGAGGATTTCCGCAAAACCGACTGCAACCGTGTTATCGCAATCGGCGGCGGTGCTGTTATCGATATGGCAAAAATCCTTGTTCTGGGCGGAGGCGGCGATGCAGCAGACTACTACCAGAGAAAAATTCCTCTTGAAAAGGTTCTGCCAATCATAGCTGTGCCTACAACCTGCGGTGCAGGCAGCGAGGTGAGCAGCGTTTCCATCGCTGAATTTGTGGATATGGGCACAAAGGTTGGTCTTGCCGATCCGACAATCTTCCCTGATTATGCAATCATCATTCCTGAGCTTCTCACAGAGCTTCCGTACGACTTCTTTGCAACAAGTGCAATCGATGCACTTATCCATGCAATCGAAAGCTATGTTTCTCCAAGGGCAAACCTGTACACAAGAATGTTTGCCATGAAAGCTATGGAAATTCTCCTTAAAGGCTTTAAGAAAATTGTGGCAGAAGGCCCTGAAAGCAGATTTACAATGCTGGAGGATTTTCTTGTTGCCTCTGACCTTGCAGGCATATCCTTTGCAAATGCAGGCACAGGTGCCGTGCACGCAATGAGCTATCCTTTGAGCGGTGCCTACCACGTTACACACGGGGAAGCAAACTATCAGTTCCTCACCGAAGTGTTCAAGCACTATCAGGCTGCAAACCCGACAGGCTTTATCACAGAGCTTAACGAATTCCTCGGCGGCATCCTTGGCTGCAACCCGGACGATGTTTACCCGGAAATCGAAAAGCTGCTGGCAGGTGTTATTGCAAAGAAACCTCTGCGTGAATATGGTATGAAAGAGGAAGATATTGAGCTGTTTGCAATAAGCGTGGAAAAGAGCCAGCAGAGACTTTTAAACCAGAGCTATGTAAAGTTTGACATTCCTGAAATGATGGAAATCTACAGAGCACTGTACTAAAAACAAAAATACTCCCTCAAAACAGCCGAAGCGGTGTCATCAGACACCGCTTCTTTTTTCAACTCATCAACTCTGTTTTATCCTGTATCGAATATTCACAATGCATATCTGACAAAATCACAGCACTTCAGTAATTCTGCCGATGCCCACATTTCTGACAGCAAAAAACATTCCGTTGTTCATCGCAACCGACTCTGTGAGTTCTACTGTCACCTGTGCATACTTTCCGCTGCAGTTAATCTTATCCGCTGAAGCAGAAATTTCTCCCGCTATAAGGACTGTACGCATCTGGAAATCTGTTTTCACCCCGGCTGCCAGCTGTTTCATAAATTCTGTATCGGAAAAATAAACAACTGCTGTAAATTTATTATATTCTTTATGTGCCCCGAATCTTGTAATTACATGGCCTCGTTTAACTTCTGCTTTTTCAACACCGCGAAGCAGAAGACCTATATTATCCCCGGGTTCTGCAGAATCCATCAGCTTGCGGAACATTTCTATGCCTGTTACTGTAACGGTTCGGTTGCTGCTGCCAAAGCCCACAAGTTCAACCCTGTCGTTAAGTTTTATAACACCTGTTTCCACCCTGCCTGTAGCCACAATGCCCCGGCCTGTGATAACAAACACATCTTCCACCGGCATAAGGAAAGGTTTATCTGTATCTTTTTCAGGGTCGGGAACAGCGTAATCCATATTCTCCATCAGTTCAAGCAGCTTTTCGCCCCATTCGCCTTCGGGATCATCCAGAGCTTCTTTTAAAGAGCCGTACACCACAGGTGTGTCCTCTCCGCAATAGCCGTACATATCAAGCAGTTCGCATATTTCACTTCCGAGATTTTCCAGTTCATCGTAGTCTTCAATAAGATGGCAGTTGTCTGCGAACACAGACAGATAGTTCACCCCTGCCTGTCGAACAAACTCAACCTGTTCCCTGATATCGGAAGTTATTCCTTCCTCTGCGTTGATTACCAGAATCACACCGTCAGTATCATCGCCGATTACTGCTTTGACACATTCTTCCCTGTTAAGAAAATCCTTGTGAATATATCTGCGGTTATCTGTCTCATAAGTTACAGAAACGGAGGAAAAGGTCATGCCGAAATGAATTTCCTCTGCAATGTTTTCTTCGTTGTCCTGTGAATATTCTTCCCCTGTGCCAAGCATGCAGTTCAATGTATTTGCTATAGCTATTCCCAGTGTCGGCAGTTCGGCATTTCTGTATCCGATTGTTTTAATGTTAAAATCAACAAGTTCTCTTCCAAATCTGCTCACAATCCTGTCCCCCATGATATTTTGATAACTGTCTGTGTTTTATTCTATCATACATCAGCTGAAAACACCAGCGGACACAGTTTACAATTATCCCGCATTTTTATGCACCTTTGCGGCATTGTCCATGCTGAAAATCATATTCTGGGCAAAAACCGCATAGCCACGCTGGACCTGATTTACAAACACATGGGTTACAGCCCCCACCAGCTTGCCGTTCTGGATTATGGGGCTGCCCGACATCCCCTGTACTATACCCCCTGCTTTTTCCAGCAGTCTGCTGTCGGTTATCCGCACCACCATATTTTTGTTCTGGTTTGAGCTTGTAAGGGCAATTTTTTCGATGAAAATTTCGTATTCCTGCGGTTTTGTGCCGTCAATGGTGGTGAGGATTGTGGCAGGGCCTGTCTGCACCTCGGCAGGAGAAGCCACCTGTATCATATTGTCTGTGGGGGCAACAAATATTCTGCCGTATACACCGTTGGTGCTGTTTGCCCACACTCTGCCTGTGGCAAACTGGGAGGTGAACACCCCTTTTAGCTCTCCCGCCTGTCCGTTGGCGGAGGGGGTGCAGCCTGTGATACGCACATTTACAATCTCCCCCGACAGCAGCCGTATATCCTTTTGGGTGTCGGTGTCCTTTATTCCGTGGCCAAGGCCTGCAAACATACCCTGCTGCACATCGTAAAAGGTCATTGTGCCCACACCTGCCGAAGAATCCCGCACCCACATTCCCGTGCGGTAGATATTGACGGAGGAATCCATAACAGGAACCATCTGCACCTCCATCTGCACACCGTCCCGCAGAAATGTCACTGTAACAGGCTTGTCCCTGTTTTTCACAATAAAATCCTCCACCTCGCTGTTGCTCTGTACCTTTACCCCATCCAGCTTTATTATTACATCCCCCAGCTTAAGCTGGGCGGCACGGGCAGGACAGCGGTAACCCGACGGAGTCTGTATATCGGAAAATCCCACCACCATAACCCCGTCGCTGAACATCTTTATGCCAAAAGGTGTCCCCGCAACAGATACGGTACGGCCTGTGTGGGTGGATACATTGACGGTTCTGAGAGGCACAATTCCGAACAGCTTTGCTGTATAGGCAAGCTGCTGTGACGCGGCATTTGCCGCCGAAGATGAGGTGCTGTCCCTGGGAGAAAGTGTAACCATAGGCAGACTTTTTATAGAAGGATTTTCCCCCTTGACAAAGTACATATCCCCCGGCACAAGGCTGCGTACATATATGGAAAAAGCGACGGCACATACTGCTGCCGCAAAGATAAGTTTTGTGGATTTTTTCAGCATAAGATACCTCCCTGCAGATAAGACTATTATGTGCAGCCGGACAGTTTATATGTCAGAAGGGATGAAAATTATGCTGATTGCAAAGGATATAACAAAAATATACCAGACCGCCGAGGGAGAAAACAGGGTGCTGGACAACCTGTCCTTCCACGGAAAAAAGGGCGAGTTCTGCATTGTAACAGGGAAAAGCGGCTGTGGAAAAAGCACCCTGCTGAACGTGCTTAGCTGTCTTGATACCGCCAGCGGCGGTCAGCTGGAAATATGCGGAAAACCCATAGGTACAGACCACAGACAGATATGCAGAATACGGCGGGAGGATATTGCCTTTATCTTTCAGGGGTATAACCTTATATCCTCCCTCACCGCACAGGAAAATGTGGAGCTTGGGCTGAAATACAAAAAAATCCCCCGCCAAAAGCGGAAACTGCTGGCAGAAAAGGCACTGTGTCAGGTGGGAATGGAACACAGGTGCGGATATCTGCCACATCAGCTGTCGGGCGGGCAGCAGCAGCGGGTGGCTGTTGCAAGGGCTGTTGTGCTGCAGCCCAAGATACTGTTCTGTGACGAACCTACAGGCAACCTTGATGCCGAAAGTGCGGCTTTGGTGCTGGACAAGATTATGCAGCTGAAAAACAGCGGCACACTGGTGGTGATGATAACCCACGATTTATCCCTGCTGCCCCTTGCGGACAGGTTTTTTTGCCTTGAAAAAGGAAAGCTGATGCCTGTTCAGTAGCAGCAGTTTATCTGCAAAAAAACAGGGGTTTTACAACTTTATATATCCTTTTGTCGTATATTGTCGAAAAGTTTGCATGGCAAATTTTTCCGTGATAACATAAAGACGGTTTATAAAAGGCTGTTAAATAAGATGCATTTAGGGAGATTCTTTGAGATGATTACCAAAGAACTGAGAATTTTATTTAGCGAGCAGAACCCTGAACAGCAGTCAGGGCTGAAGCACTTTTTTGACAGCAAAGGAATTAAAACATACTTTTGTGCCAAGGACGGCAAAGAGGTTTTGAAGGAGATTGACCGTGTTGCTCCGCAGGTGGTTGTACTTGATGTATTTTTGGCCTCCCTGGATGCGATTGGTGTAAAGCAAGCCTGCGAAAGCAAACCTGCCTCGCCAAAGCTGTTTTTTGCAAGCGGCAGCTGTGACAACGAGCGGATAGCAAACCAGATGTACGATGCAGGGTTTGACTATTATATGCTCAAGCCATATTCCTATGAGATGCTGCTGAACCGTGCCGAACAGCTGCTTGGTGCCGCCTTTGGCAAAAAAGTGCAGGAAAGTGACCTTGAAATGCGTGTCAGCGATATACTGCACACAATGGGTGTACCCGCCCATGTGAAAGGGTACAACTTTCTGCGGCAGTCGATAATTATGGTTATAAACGAGCCGGAGGTTATCAGCCTTGTGACGAAAAGGCTGTACCCCGACATTGCAAAGCTGAACAGCACCACCGCCAGCCGTGTGGAGAGGGCCATCCGTCATGCCATAGAGATTGCCTGGGACCGGGGCAACGTGGAGATTATGAACGACTATTTCGGCTACACCATCAACAATATGCGTGGCAAACCCACAAACAGCGAGTTTATCGCCATGATAAGCGACCGGCTGAGACTGACACTGAAGAAAGAAAAACTGATCTGATTTTCCCAAAAAACATTAAGGGGAAAATACGTATTGCAAATCCTGTCCGTACCGCTGGTACGGCACTCCTCTCCGGGAGACTGTATTTTACAAGTGCAGTCTCTCTTTTGTTTTTATAGCTGTCTGCATATATTTTCCTTTTTCTGTACATTAAAAGCAATTATTGGGGTATTTTCTACAAAAACACCATTGATTTTTTATATATAATGGGTAAAATATTAATTAGATTAAAATCAATTCAACGAGAAGGTGCAGTATGAGAAAATTTGATACTCAGGTTCAGTATCTCAAATACAGAGTGCTTAAAGCCGTTGCAAAAGAGGCTTTTGAAGGCACTTTGCTTGAAAATATAACCGATATACCAAAGATGATTGTTCCCCGCGGTGAACCTACATTCCGCTGCTGTGTTTATAAGGAGAGAGCAATCGTTTCTGAACGTATAAAAATTGCCATGGGCGGCGACAAGCAGAACCCTAACGTAATTGAGGTTATCTCCATAGCCTGTGATGAATGTCCTCAGGGCGGCTACGAGGTTACAAACGCCTGCCGCGGCTGTATCGCCCACCACTGCGAAGATATATGCAAACGCGGTGCACTGACCTTTGATGAAAACAAAAAAGCACATATTGACAAGAGCAAATGTGTGGAATGCGGCCTCTGTGCAAAGGTTTGTCCATACAGTGCAATCCAGAACTTCAAACGTCCTTGCGAAAGTGCCTGCAAGGTGAACGCAATCAGCATGGACGAGCACAAGGCAGCCAAGGTTGACAACGACAAGTGCATAAGCTGCGGTGCCTGTGTAAATATGTGTCCTTTCGGCTCCATCACACAGAAATCCTACATACTCAATGTTATCGGTCTGCTTAAAGAGTCCAGACGCACAGGCAGCCATGTTTACGCTGTTGTTGCACCTGCCATTGCCAGCCAGTTCAACTGGGCAAAACTAGGTCAGGTGGTTACAGCCATTAAAAAGCTGGGCTTTTACAGCGTTGTTGAGGCAGCCCTTGGTGCCGATATGGTTGCTTTGAGCGAGACAGAAGAGTTTCTGGAAAAAGGCCTGCTGACAAGCAGCTGCTGTCCTGCATTTGTAGACTATATCAGAAAATATTATCCTGAACTTACAAAATACGTAAGCCACAACAACAGCCCTATGGTTGAAATTGCAAAATATATAAAGGAAAAAGACCCGCTGGCAAAGGTTGTATTCATCGGCCCCTGCACAGCCAAGAAGATGGAATTCAAACAGGAGCACGTTGGCGGTGCTGTTGACACAGTTATCACCTTTGAAGAACTGCAGGCTCTGTTTGATGCAAAGGATATCGACCTGAAAACACTGGAAAGCTCCATGCTTTACGACGCCAGCGAATACGGCAGAATATTTGCACGCAGCGGCGGTCTTGTGGAAGCTGTAAAACAGGCAATCAGAGAACAGGGTGCAGACGAAAAAGCATTCAATCCTGTAATCTGCAGCGGCATTGACGAATGCAAGGCAGCACTGGTACGTCTTAGCAAAAATCTTCTGAACGGCAATTTTATCGAGGGTATGGCATGCCAGGGCGGCTGTATCAACGGTGCGGGCAATCTGACACACAGCGTTAAAAACAAGCTGCAGATTGATGTTTACGGCGAACACGCCATGGAAAAAACCATCAAAGGGGCTGTGAGATGTGCCGATATCCGCCCAAGAGAAGAAAAGGGCGAACTTAACCTCCCTGTAAAAGAATAACCGAGAATAATATAAGCAATACTGAAAAGCTATTCCGTACAAAAATTTGCGGAATAGCTTTTTTGATACACATAAAGCTGTTATCACGCTATTTCATCTGCCATAATCCGCCGCAAAAGCCAGCAATTCACTATGGTAATTGTGTGAAATGGGTTGCTTTTTTGCCATTTGGCTATATAATAAATGATGTGTATTTTATAATATACATTCTGTGCGGGGCAGATTATCCCCCAGCAGATATTTTAAGACGATATTTTATTTTAAGGAGTATATAAAATGAGAAAATTTTTAAGCCTTGTGCTCAGTCTGGCTCTTGCCGCAACAGCTTTTACAGGCTGCGGCTCTGCAGCTGACAGCAGCACCGAAAGTGGCAGCGAAAACACATCTGCACCACAGGTAAATATCGAAAGCGAATTTTTCCTCAGCGATTATTTTGACGCAGATGGTTTCTTCAAGGATTTGAACCCTGCTGACTACGTTACACTGCCTGACTACAGAAGTGTAGTTGTGCCAAAGGCAAACTACATCCCTGGAGATGTGACAATCCAGCTTGAACTTGAACAGCTTCTTGCCAGCCACGCCACAAAAGAAACACTGACAGAAGGCGTTGTTGAAGACGGCGACACACTTAACATCGGCTATGTAGGTTCCATCGACGGCGTTGCTTTCAACGGCGGCAGCACAGGCCCTGAAGGCACAGAGGTTACAATCGGCGTTACACAGTATATCGACGACTTCCTCCAGCAGCTTATCGGCCACGAAGTTGGCGAAAACTTTGATATTGAAGTTACATTCCCTGAAAACTACGGCAACGAAGAGCTCAACGGCAAGGATGCAATCTTCAACATCACAATCAACTCCATCATCGAGACAAAAATTCCTGAACTGACAGATGAATTCTGTGCTGAAAACTTCAGCGAAGAATACAATACAGTTGACAAATTTATGGCTCAGCTTGAAGCAGACCTGAGCAACGAAATGATCAACAGCTACCTCTACTCCAACGTATTTGACAAGGCTGAAATCATCGAGTTCCCTGAAATTGTTACAGAGTATGTAAAGGCATATATCCTTTCCACATACGAGATGCAGGCTATGAGCTACGGCTTTACACTGGACGAATACATCTCCCAGATAGGCTTTGCCTCCAGAGATGAATTTGTGGAATACTTTAAAGCTGATATCGACCTGTTCTGCGAAGATTACCTTATCTTTACAGCTATCGCAAAGGCAGAAAACCTTGGTGCAACAGATGCTGATGTTACAGCATATTTCAAGGAATATCTGGGTGATGAAGACACCTCCCTTGCTGAAGAACTTTACGGTATGCCATACCTCAAGTTTACAGCTATGCAGGCAAAGGTACTTGACCATCTTATCGAAAACGTTCAGAAAGAACAGTAAAAAAATATTCCCGCATCGTAATGATGCGGGATTTTTATTTGTATGCAAAAAAGAGATGCCGCTAAAGCATCAATAACATTAAGCTAAGGATTTTACAAAAACAAAAACTTAATATAATAAACCAGAATGTCATTCTGAGCACAACGAAGAATCTCTGTGTCTGATCAATCGGGAGATTCTTCGTCACTTGCGTTCCTCAGAATGACATATTTTTGTTATCTTAATGACATTGACTAAAGCATTTCTTTGTTTTTATTCTTCGTATTTTGGCAGAACCCTTGATTCGGAAAAATCTTCCATATCAAGTGTAAGGTTAGGGTTGTAGAACGGGTCACGCAGCAGGCCTTTGCCGTGGCGGTTCTGCAGGCGCTGGCGTTCGCCCTCAAAGCGTTCCTTCTTTTCGCCCTTTTTGTCGCTGCCGCGGGATTTGCTTTCGTAGTGGTAGCATTCGGCATAAGGTGTAAAGAGTACCCCGTAACCCATATCACGGATACGCAGACAGAAGTCAACATCGTTGAATGCAACGGTGAATTCTTCATCCAGGCCGTTTGCCGCTTCAAAGGCTTCCTTTGTCACCAGCAGGTTTGCGGCGGTAACGCAGGAGAGATTCTGCACACAGGAAAGACGGAACATATACCCGCTTTTGCCGCGGCGGTGGTATTTGTGGCTGTGACCTGCAAAGCCGCCAAGGCCTGTGATAACCCCTGCGTGCTGAACGGTATCGTCAGGATAGTAGAGCATAGCACCCACAATGCCCACGTTTTTCTGCAAGGCAAGGGAAACCATCTCGGAAAGCCATTGGCCGTTGATAATCTCGATATCGTTGTTGAGCATAAGGTACATATCGCCCTTTGCGGATTTTATGGCAAAATTGTTGATGGCGGAAAAATTGAAGCCGCCCTTGTAGTATACTATATGTAAATTATTATGTTCTTTTTCCACTTTGTTATAGTATTCAAAGGTGGCTTCCTCTGTGGAATTGTTTTCGCAGACGATAATTTCGAAGTTTTTGTAGGTTGTTTTTGCGTAGATGCTGTCAAGGCATTTGGACAGGTCGTCTATATGGTCCTTGTTCGGAATGATGATGGAAACAAGAGGCTGGCTTGTAAGCTCGTAGTCGATTTTATATGTGGAGCCGAATTTGCCTGTGGTTGCCTTGCCTTTAACTCCGATGCGTGCCAGGTGGTCATCAAGGGCACGGATTGCGTTGGCTGTAACGTAAGGCTTTGCGTCCACACCGCCCGATGTGCTCTGTGCGTGGACACGCCAGTAGTAGAGCACCTTTGGAATGTGGTGGATTTTTACGTCCTCAATCTCGCTGATTTTAAGGAACAGGTCGTGGTCCTGTGCACCGTTGTAGTCATCATTTAATCCGCCCACCGCTTCATACACTGATTTGCGGATACAGGCAAGGTGGCAGATGTAGTTGCAGTTGGTGAGATAGTAGTAGCTGTAGTCCGGCTTGAAGTGTGCAACGATAGGGTTTGTCCAGTCGGTGTCAAACAGTGCCTCGTCGGAGTAGATAAAGTCAGCAGATGTTTCGTCAACAGCCTTTGCCATCTGGTACAGTGCGTCCGGGCTGATGATATCGTCATGGTCGCACAGGCAGATATATTCGCCGCTGGCAAGGTCTATTGCTTTCTGCTGATTGCCTGCGATACCGTAGTTTTTATCCAGCTTTACATATCTGATTTTGTCGCTGTTTAAAGAGCGGATGTAGTCGCCCACATAGCTGTGGTTTTCATCACTTGCATCGGCAAGGCACAGTTCGCCGTACCGGTAGCTCTGGTTTAAAAAGCTCTGCACATATTCTGCGAGGTGTTTTTTATCGGTGTTGAACAGCGGTGTAACGATGCTGATTGTTCCGTCCTTTACAGAGTGGCATTTATAGCTTTTCTGTCTTTCAAGAGCGTCTTTTGGCGGCAGAAAACGGCCTTTTTTTGCTTTCATTCTGCGTTGGAAAAAGCCTATTGCTCTTTTCATTGTGCCGCTTAAGCCCTCTGTTTTTACATATTCGAAAAACAGGGCAATAAGTTCTTTAATTCGTCTTATTTTAAGTATCATAGTTGTCCTTTATATTCTGTTTAAGGATTTTATCTGATATACGGCAAGGCTGCCAAATGGCATAGCCTGCTGTCATCTAAGGGGGTGACAGCAAATTTTTTCACGCTCCGTCGTGAAAAAATGCGTCATGGAGGGGGCTAAGCCCCCTATGAAGTAAAAGTCGTTCAGACTTTTACTTATATCCGTAATTTTCGTATAAAAGGGTAAAATGCGGGTTGTAGTAGTGGTCGCCGTAGTTGAAGTATTTCTGCCATTTTTCTGCAAAGCGTGCCTTTTCGCCCTCGTAGCGTGGGTTTGGCTTGTCGGTGTCGCTGCCGCGGGATTTGCTTTCGTAATGGAAGCCTTCTGCATAAGGTGTGAACACGTTGAGGTAGCCGTCGTCGTAGAGTTTAAGGCAGAAGTCGATGTCGTTGTAGGCAACGGCAAAGTTTTCTTCGTCCAGCTTGTATCTGTTGTACAGTTCGGTTTTTACCATGAGGCAGGCACCTGTAACCGCCATATAGTTCTGTGCTGTGACAAGGCGGTACATATCCCCTGTGTTGTCCTTTGCGTTGTGGAGCCCCTTGTGGCTGTGGCCTGCAGAGCCGTTGATGCCGATTATAACACCTGCGTGCTGGAGAGTTCCGTCAGGATAATACAGCTTTGCACCCACAGCACCAACGTCTTTTCTCTGGCTGAACATAAGCATTTCAACGAGGAAATCCTCGCTTGTGAACTCCACGTCGTTGTTTAAAAGCAGTATATGATCTCCTGTGGCGTACTGTGCACCGAAGTTGCAGATAGCGGAGAAGTTAAAGCCGCCCTGGTAGTACACCACCTGCAGATTATCGTATTCTTCCAGTGCCTTTTTGTAGTATTCAAAGGTGCTTTCTTCGGTGGAGTTGTTTTCCACCACGATAATCTCGGTGTTGCTCCAGCCGCCTTTTTCTCTTATGGAGGCAAGACAGCGGGAAAGGTCTTCAATATTGTCTTTATTAGGAATGATAACACTGATTTTAGGGTTGCAGGCAATTTCGTATTTTACGCGGTAGCTGCCGGGCCATTTCTGGATGGAAACCTCGCCCTTTAAGCCTACTCTTTCAAGATGTGCGGCGATGGCTGCCCTGCCTGCTTCAAATGCGTACATCTTTGCGGACATATCGTTTGCTGTGCTGCCTGCGTGGCCACGCCAGTAGTAGAGCACCTTTGGAATGTGATATACACATTCTGCCTTTTCGCACAGACGGAGTGTAAGGTCAAAGTCCTGTGCACCGTCAAAGGTTTTGTCCTCGTAGAAGCCCACCTTCTCGGCAAGTTCCTTTTTGAAGACAAGGAAGTGGGTGATATAGTTTACCCCGCGGAGAAAATCCGGGGCGTAGTTGATTTTGAAGTGGAACTGGATAAGATGTTCCAGATTGCCGTCAAGGGTGATTTCGTCGGAATACAAAACATCTGCACCCTGTTCGTTTATGGCTTTTACGTTTTCATAGAGGGCGTTTGGCAGAATAACATCATCGTGGTCAAGCAGTGCTACATACTCACCCTCGCAGTATTTAAAGCCGAAGTTTGTATTCTCCGCAATACCAAGGTTTTTTTCCATAACAACGTAGGTTATGCGACTGTCCTTTGCGGCCTTTGCCTCGATTTCGGGATAGGTGCCGCTTGCATTTACCAGCACCAGCTGCCAGTTGGAGTAGCTTTGTTTTTCAACGCTTTCCACCATCTCCATAAGGAATTTTTTTGGTGTGTTGTAGAGCGGAACCACAATGCTGATTTTCGGCATATATGGAAAAACCGCTTCCCGCTGTGCCTTCAGCTCTCTTTTCAGCGGAATATCGCTGCGGAACTGCCACACATCCCTTTTGAGCATAAGATTTACACGGAACTGAATTTTGCGGCTTGTGGCCTCCAGTCCCTCGTTTTTGATGGAGTTGTAACCGCGTTTTACCAGATGGGTAATGCGGCTTATATTAAGGTTTCGTTTAACAAACCTCAATGGGCTGTCCTGTATATCCATAGATAGCTCCTTTATTAAAAATATACATATTTATCTATAATAAAGTATAACACAACAGATGTATCTGTTGCAATAAAATAAAGGACAGCATAAACTGTCCTTTAAATCTTTTGCAGTTAATATTTTGAGCTGTATGCATCGCACACTGTTTCTGCATCGCCGGTCATAATAACCTTGCCCTTTTCAATCCAGGTAGCCTTGTTGCACATACGTTTTACCTGTTCGATGGAGTGGCTTACAAAGATAACCGTTGTGCCTGCGTCCAGAAGTTCCTGCATTCTTTTTTCGCATTTTTCCTGGAAAGCGTAGTCGCCAACTGCCAGAATTTCGTCTGCGATGAGGATATCAGGCTTTGTTGCTGTTGCGATTGCAAAGGCAATGCGGGCAACCATACCTGAGGAGTAGTTCTTGAGAGGAACGTCAAGGAAGTCGTGAAGCTCGGAAAAATCCACGATATCGTCAAACTTTTCCATCATGTGGTCTTTGGAGAAACCAAGCACAGCTCCGTTGAGAAAGATATTTTCCCTTGCGGTGAGGTCCATATCAAAGCCTGCACCAAGTTCGATGAGCGGAGCAATAGTGCCGTTTACTGTGATTTTGCCGCGTGTCGGTTTGAAAACACCTGCCACAGCCTTGAGCAAAGTGGATTTGCCGCTGCCGTTGATACCCACGAGGCCGTAGAAATCGCCTTTTTCAATGTCGAGGCTTACGCCGTCCAGTGCCCAGAACTCTTCAAAGTGCAGTGTGCCTTTGGAGAATTTGAGGAAATATTCCTTGAGAGAGTCTACACGTTCTTTGGCAAGGTTAAAACGGATGCCGACATTGTCAACACTGACCATAATTTCTTTGTCCATAGTAACCTCCTAAATGTAAAGAATAAAGTTGTCCTGACCTTTTTTGAACACCTTTGCACCAACGATAAGTGCGATTACTGCACAGATGGCACAGATGATGATGTGGTTAAAGGTCAGCATACCGCCGCGGAGGATACACTGACGGAATGCGTCGATGTACCAGTAGAGGGGGTTGAAGTTGATGAGCACCTGCATGATTGTGCCGTCAAGAATGCTTGTCGGATAGAAAATTGCAGATGCGTACATAAGTACAGTTGTGAAAACACTCCAGAGATGGATGATATCACGGAAGAAGATTGCACTGGAGGAGAGGAACAGGCCCACACCAAGGCTGAAGAAGAAAAGCATAACCATCGGGTAAAGTGCAAAGATGATTGTAGGGTAGAACTTTGCCCCTGTAACCACCATAACTACCAGCAGAGCCACCAGTGAGAAGCACATATTGATAAATGCAAAACAGCTTTTTTCCAGCGGGAAAATATATTTTGGCACGTACACCTTTTTGATGAGCGGTGCATATCCGATTACAGATTCCATAGCCATGGATGTACTTTCGGTAAAGTATGTGAATAAAAGCTGACCGCTGAGAAGGTATACAGGATAGTTTTCGATATCGAAACGGAAAAAGTGGCTGAATACCAAGGTCATAACCAGCATCATAAGCAGAGGGTTCAGTACACTCCACAGAATACCCAGAGTTGAGCGGCGGTATTTTACCTTGATATCGCGCTGGATAAGATTCTGCAGCAGAAAGCGATATTTATAGAACATGGCAAAGGTGCCTTTGAATTTTGTCAGCATATATGTCGACCTCGATTAGTATTTTTTGAAGCAGTCAAATGTCTGCTCTGCAAAAGGTGTGTGAACCTGGTCCTTTGCACTGAGCTTGATTTCGCAGTCAACCTGTGGCCATTCCACATTAACTGTTGCATCGTTGTATGGGATGCCGCCTTCTGCCTTTGGGTTGTACACGTCTGTGCATTTGTAGACAAATTCTGCCTCGTCGCTGAGAACAAGGAAGCCGTGTGCAAAGCCTTCCGGTACATAGAACTGCATTTTGTTTTCATCGCTGAGGGTTACGCCGTACCATCTGCCAAAGGTTTTGCTGTCTGGTCGGCAGTCAACTGCAACGTCGAAAACTTCGCCTTTTATTACACGCACAAGCTTGCCCTGTGTGTTTTCTGTCTGAAAGTGGAGACCTCTGAGAACGCCTTTGCTGCTTTTGGAGTGGTTGTCCTGCACAAATTCCCTGTCGATGCCTGCAGCTGCAAATTCATCCTTGTGGTATGTTTCCATAAAGAAACCGCGGTCGTCGCCGAAAACGGTTGGTTTTACAACAACAAGACCTTCAATTTCGTTTTTTATAAATTCAAATTTAGCCATAGTTATCTCCCTGATAATCAAGTTAAATGGATTTTCTGACACTACATACGCCTGTGCGTATTTATACATTGTATATATTACCATAATATATGACAATTTTCAATAAAAAAACTCCTTTATCGGGGATAAAGAAGTTTTGTTTATATTTGCTGTCGCAAACGGTGGCTGTTTTTGTTTTTGTGAACACAAGCTTTTTGTCCTTTGGATGTTACTTTTGTGACCAAAAGTAAGAACCTGAGACTACGTCTCAGAACCTTGAAATGCAAGGTTAGCTTTGTGTTCTATATCTAAAAGCAATTTGCATTATAATCCAAAAGTCCCGCTGATTACGATGCAGCGGACCCACGTGGAACAAGGAACCATATTGCCGCCCAAACTGTATAGCGCTACTGCGTACAAATGTCCGTACGCAACACGCTTCTCTCTGAGCAAGTTTTGCGGCTATACATATTATATATTAGGAGGGCTCTGCCCTCCGTTTCACCACCCGATTGATATTCGAGGGCAAGCCCTCGAGCACCCAAAGTGTCTTTATAGCAAACAGAGGTAAATACGTTTATATCTTATTCCAGATATTTGTCCGGGTTTTTATACTGTCCGTCCCTGATGATTTCAAGGTGAATGTGGCTGTCTTCGGCCAGTTCCAGCGGGATTTCCCCCACAGTGCCGATTGGCTGGTTCTGCTTTACCCTGTCGCCTTTCTGCACCAGCACCTTGCTGTCCAGACCGCAGTACCGTACGGTGTATTCGCCGTTTTTTATCTCTGCCACATAGCCCAGCATGCCGTCGCTGTAGACATTTTCCACCGTGCCGTCACAGCTTGCCTTTACCGCTGTACCTGCCGCTGCCTTTATGTCAATGCCATTGTGGGTACGCCAGTCTCCCATTGTTTTGTTGTAGACCAGCTCGTCCCCCGAAAATGCGGCGAAAATTTTGCCGTCAACAGGCAGAACAAACTCCCTGTCGCTTTTGGCCGATGCAGCTTCGGGACTTGCTGACGGTGCGGGTGTGGCCTGTGGCTGTGCCGCCGCCGCCCTGCCGGTGCTGTCCTGCTGTGGCTTGAGCGGTATATTTTCCGCCTCGTTCTGCACGTCCTGTGCCGGCTGCTGTTCAAAATCCTCATTTTCCTGTGACACAACACCGGGTTCCGGTATGTCAGGATTTTTCAGCTTTTCGTTTATATCTTTTACCGTATAAAAGGACAAGGCCCCTGCACCTGCAACACAAAGGGCAAGGATTATCATCACCCAGTTGGTTTTTATATGTTCGCCCAGAGAGCCGAATAGTTTCTTTTTCATAGTTTCTCCCTTTCGAAAAATTGTTTTGCATATATTGTTAGCAAAAGTGGGGAGGATATTCATCTGCCGTTTTCACTTTATTTATCCGTCCTTATGTGGTAAACTGATATATTATGCAATAATATAAATACCTTAATATATACTTCGGGAGAAACAATGCTTGCATCTTTTCTGATTTCTGCAATATACATCGCTGTGTGCGTGCTGATTTTTTATCACCTTGAACAGCACCGTGATTTGAAAATACCAAAAACTTTGCTGTGGCTGACTGTTGCCGCAGCAGCAGGGGTGAGGGTATTCTTTGCCTTGCAGGATTACTTTTTCACCTATGATATGAGCTGCTTTGTGGCATGGGGCGGCTATGCCCACGATTTGGGTTTTAAAAATCTTTACTCGGGAGACTTTTTTCTTGACTATCCGCCGGGATATATGTATGTTCTGTATCTGCTGGACTGTCTGTGCGACATTTTGGGCGTGGGATACGGCGATAATACCTGTTGGTTTATCTACAAGCTGCCCGCCATGATTGCCGATTTTGGCTGCGGATGGTTGATTTATCTGTTTGCCAAAGAAAAGCTTGGCAGAACAAAGGGCATATTTTTATCTCTTGCCTTTCTCTTTGCACCTAACATTGTTTTCAACAGCAGTGTGTGGGGACAGATTGAAAGCTGGTATCTGTTTTTCCTTGCATTTTCCCTCTACTTTGCATATAAAAACCAGACAGTGTTTGCGGCAGTGGCCTATGCTGTGGCACTGATAACCAAGCCGCAGAGTCTGCTGTTCGGCCCTGTGCTGCTGTTCTGGACGGTGAAACGGAAAAGCGTGAAAGAGCTGCTGAAAGCTTTGGGCACAGGCTTTGTCAGCTTTTATGTTATGGCACTGCCATTCTGCAAAATACCTTTCAGCGTGGCGTGGCTGTTTGACCTGTACAAAGGCACATTCCAGGGGTATGAGAACTTCACCATCAACGGTTTTAACCTTTACTACTTCCTCGGCCTTAACTGGAAGGAACTCTCCACTGTACCGGGCAGCGGCCAGATAAATATTTTTGTGATTGTCATTGTGCTTTGCCTTGTGGCGTATATGGTTATGCTTTCAGGGGAAAACAGCGGATTTTTTGCTGCAGCGGCGGTTTCTATCTCGGTGATTTTTGCCTTCTGCACAATGATGCATGAAAGATACATCTACCCTGCAGTGCTTTTCTGCGTGATGAGCTATATTGCAAGGGGCAGAAAAGCCTATCTGCTGTTCGGGGCAATAATCAGCTGTCTCAACTATATCAACTCCAGCTGGGTTATGGCTATGTACTACCAGACCTTTGACCTGAACGCCACTGCCGAAAAGGCTGTAAGTTTCTGTGCTGTAGCGGCAATCTGCTGCCTTACAGCTTACGCAGTTTACGATATCGGAAAGGAGAGTGGACTGTCCTTGAAAAAACTGAAAAACCCGAAAACCCTTGTGGCGGTTATAACAGCGGTTTACGCTTTCTTTGCACTTAATCTACTGGGGGCGGACTATGCACCGCAGACATTTTATCAGTCCACCGAGGAGGACTTTTCCTTCCGTGTTCATTTTGACCGGCCTGTAGAGCTGGGGAAAATTTATGTATACAGCGGATTGGGGAATGAATTCAGCGAGCCTGCGAGGCAGAAGGTGTGCGGGGAGTTTGAGGTTTTCCATTCTTCCGACAACTCCGGTTTTGAATATCTGTGGAATATAGAGGGGCAGCCGGTATACACCTGGAAGGAGTATTATGCCGATGTAACCGCATCCACCGTTCTGATTCAGGCAAAACATCCGGGGGCTGTGCTGGGAGAAGTTATTTTTACCGACATAAACGGCAACACCGTGACAGGCACATTGGACAAAATTGAAAGCGACAACCCATACGGTGCAGAGTTTGCCCTTGATGAAGCAGATACAAAACCTTTTGACACAGGGTATTACAACTCCATGTACTTTGACGAGATATACCACGGCAGAACTGCATACGAACAGCTGGAGGGTTACTCCATCTACGAAACCACCCATCCGCCGCTGGGAAAAATTCTTATCAGCCTTGGCATAAAGCTGTTTGGCATGACACCTTTCGGCTGGAGAATTGTGGGTACTGTGTGCGGTATACTGATGATACCCATTATCTATCTGCTTGCGGTAGCTCTTACAAAAAACAGCTTCTGCGGCATTGTTGCCGCGTCCCTTGTGGCCTGCGACTTTATGCACCTTACCCAGACAAGAATTGCCACCGTTGACACCTACGTTGTGCTGTTTATGCTGCTGACATTTCTGTTTATGGCTTACTACAGCAACACTGCCTTTGGCGACAAAAAAGAATGGCTGTATCTGCTTTTAAGCGGCAGCTTTATGGGCTGCTGTATAGCAAGCAAGTGGAACGGGGCATATCCAATGGTGGGGCTTGCGGTATTCTTCTTTGTAAGCCTTGGCTGCAAATATAATAAAAGCCGGAAGACCGCCGCCGAAAAAAGCCACCTTGTAAAAACAATCCTTTTCTGCTTTGCGGCTTTTGTGGCCGTGCCTGCGGCAATCTACACTGCAAGCTTTATCCCTGTTATCCGTGCTGAAAGCTTTGCAGACTATTTTGACCAGCTGTGGGGATATCAGCTGCATATGTACAACTATCATGCAAATCTGGAGGCAGAACACTTCTTCTCCTCCATGTGGTACAGCTGGCCTTTCAGCATAAAACCTATATGGTATGCAATAAGCGAAAGCGGAAATATGGCAAGCACCATATCCGCATTTGGCAACCCGATAATCTGGGTGCTGACACCTTTTGCAAGCCTGTACTGTCTTGCCGTTGGCATAAAAAATAGAAAACTTTCCCATCTGTTTGTGGCACTGGGGTATCTTGCCAGCTATCTGCCATGGGTAATGGTGAGCCGTCTGTGCTTTATCTACCACTACTTCCCCTGTGCAGTATTCGGCATAACCGCCATGGCGATTGTGGCAGCAGACATTGTAAAAACCAGACCGGAATTCAGAAAAACGGTGTGGATATACCTGGGTGTGTGTGCCCTGCTTTTTATAATTTTTATACCTGTTACAAGCGGCCTTCCAGCACCTAAGGAGTACATCGATGCACTGGAAATTATGCCTCTGTGGTATTTTGTAAACTGAAACATCTGTTGTAAATCAGCTTCTGTATATGTGTACAGAGGCTGATTTTTTTAATCTGTTAAAAAAAATATCCGAAAATGCAAAAAATATTTTTTTGCATCACCTGCATCAACCTGTTACAAAAGAATATTTTTCCTGTTATTTTCCTCCGCAGTTATTAGTTATAACTAATATTATTTTTCCTTTATTTTACTGTGTTTTTATTGTATGTGTTCACCTGACATATTGTCGCAAAAAAACACAAAATCCAGCATATTAGTTATAACTAACAAAAAATTTGACAAAACATACACCGTCAATGTATAATGTATTCAATTAATTCATATATATTATGTGAAGTTATCTTTTAATATTGCAGCATCTTTAACCACAATATTTATGCAGCTGCAAATTTCCCCCTGGCGTAATAATCGAAAGAGGTACAGTATCTTGTATTGGGGCAGTGTGCGATTTTTCAAGCACTTGATTTTATCTACCGTTGCACTGATGATTATCATCCCAACTGTTCTTGCCATTGTTTTTGGCGTACAGAACAGCCGCAACAAACAGCTGGCAGAAGAGCTGAAAAAATATTCTTCCGAAAGTCAGCTGCCAAAAATGGAATATCTTACCGGTGTGGACTACACCGATGTTATCACTGTGTCCAGCTTTCCATATCAGGAGACCTATCCCGATATGTATGTAGAGCGCAGTGAATTTGTTGAGGAAGAAGGCGACAGACCTGTTATCTATCTCACCTTTGATGACGGTCCGAGTGCCAATACCGAACAGGTGCTGGACATCCTGAAGGCCAACGATATAAAAGCCACCTTCTTTGTGGTGAATAATGATATAGCGGCACATCAGCATCTGTACAAGCGCATCGTGGACGAGGGGCATACTTTGGGCATACACACATATTCCCACCGCTATACCGATATCTATGAATCGGTGGATGCATATCTCGAGGACTTCAACATGATGTTCACCAAGGTGTATGAGCTGACAGGTGTTAAGCCAACCGTCTTCCGCTTTCCCGGAGGCAGCATAAATGTTTACAACCAACAGATCAATTTCGAGCTTATAAGCGAGATGCTCAGACGTGGATTTGTCTACTATGACTGGAATGTTTCCAGCGGTGACGCAGGTGAAACCTTTACCGCAGAGGCTATTCAGTCCACCGTTGTGAACAACTCCATCCACAAGGAAAAAAGCATTGTGCTTATGCATGACTCCTCCACCAAATATGCCACGGTGGCAGCACTGCAGGGCATTATAGATTCTCTCAAAGAAACACACGAGTTCCGCCCTATCACCAACAGCGTGGAGCCAAAGGTGTTCACCTACGAGGACAATCAGCGTTAAAGCGGGATTTTCACATCTTCCGCAAAAATCCGCAGCTGTTTTGCAGCTGAACCTTATTTCAGAGCGAATATCCTTTATATAAATTACACAAAAATAAAACATTCAACTCAGGAGGTTGCCCTTTATGGCAAATAGAGAAACCAACAACTTCAAACAGGCACTCAATGAACTGCTTGCAGGCAAGATTACAACAGATGAACCAGAGGTATCTGCAACAAATAAAGCTTCTGATGAAGCTGCAAAAAACGAAGCTGCAGAGGCAGTGAGAGAAATTGAAAACAACATCTTCAGAGAAATGGATTCTGCACTGAACAGTGAAGATACAGTTATCGGCAAAAGCGTTGTTATCGAAGGTAATGTACGCACAACATCCCGCCTTGTTATCAACGGCGAGGTTACAGGCAGTGTTATCTCCACAGCAGACCTTGTTATCACAGGCAAGGTTGGCGGTGCTATTCAGGGCAACAACATCACACTGAGCCAGTGCGAAATCAACGACACAGTTACAGCTTCCAACGAAGTTCTCATTTCACCACAGTCTGTTATCAACGGCGATATCAAATCCGGTTCCCTTACAAGCGAAGGCGCCATCAACGGCAACGTAAACGCAAACACAGTTACACTTCTCGGCACAAGCAAAACTGTTGGCGATATCTCCTGCAAAACAATCCGCATCAACGAAGGTGCATCCCTTAAAGGTAAGCTGGAAACAGTTTAAGTTTTACATATTATGGCGGCATTTTCCTGTCGCCAAAGGCAAAAATATCATTTATAATACACAGTGGTCTGTCAAATACTGCTGTGTATTTTTTTAAAAGGTGTTTTTTATGAAACAGAAAATCATATATGTGCTGACAGTTGTACTGTGCGTGCTGCTGCTGTTTGCAGGAAGAAAGTTTGCTACAAGAAATCCTGCTGTGGAAAATGCCGGCACAGTGTCCGTGTCAGAAAAGGTAAAGGTTGTAAAGGTTATCGACCCCGAATACGAAAAAACCGCATTCCCTGACGACTGGGAGATGCGTGGCGAAAGTATTGTACTTTTTGAGGGCGAATTTATGAACGGCTACAAAAAGGGCGAAAAGGAACTGATGGTGCAGCGTGTGGACGATCTGTACGCTGTTGAAATGCGTCCTGTAGGTGCGGGTGACAAAATTGCCGTATACCGCAATCCTGACGACCAGATTGATGTAAACTATATGTTTGCGGAATTTAACCGCGTAACCGTGCTGTGGTGGCTGATTGGCGGCTTTATGTTCCTTCTGCTGCTTTTCGGCAGAAAAAAGGGCCTGAGCACCATTATCTCCCTTGGGCTTACCATAGGTGCAATTTTCCTTGTGTTTGTACCTGCAGTACTCAGCTACTGCAATATATACCTGTGGAGCCTTATGACCTGTGTATACATCATCTTTATGACGCTGCTGATTGTAAACGGTTACACCAGAAAAAGCCTTGCGGCAATTATCGGCTGTGTTGGCGGTGTTATCGTCACAGGCTCGCTGGTTAAATTCTGCGATTTGTTCCTGCATACAACCGGCCTTGTGGACGAGGATGCACTTTATCTGATGATGCTGAATCCTGAAAATCCGCTGGATATAAAGGCGGTGGTTTTTGCGGCAATTATCATAGGTGCTGTGGGTGCTGTAATGGACGTGGCTATGGATATTGCCTCCGCTCTGGCAGAGCTTAAAAGCCAGGTGCCTGATATATCTGCCACCCAGATTGTAAAGAGCGGTTTTACCATTGGCAGAGATATTATAGGCACAATGGCAAACACCCTTATCCTTGCGTATATCGGCTCATCTCTCTCCTGCACTCTGCTTATGGTGGCGGGTAATCCGTCCTTGCTTTTGCTGTTCAACACCGAAATGATTGTTGTTGAGCTTCTGCAGACCATTGCAGGCAGTTTTGGCATGCTGCTGACAATTCCGCTGACAAGCGTTGTGTGCGGTGTGCTGTACGGCAGTAAAAACGATGACAAAAAGGTTTATAAAGATATGGCATAAATCTTTCCCTATAAAATATTTTCTTCCCCGACATTTCTGTCGGGGATGTTTTTTTGTGCAAAAATTCCGCGGCAAAAGCTCTTTTATCTCTGTCCGACTTTACTTTTGCTTATATTTTATATATACTTAAAATGTAAAAATATGTGCCGAAAGGGCTTTGCAGCTGTTTTTCGGTGTGTATTGTGTAAAAAATTATATCATTTTAATTGAGCTGTAAAATTCGGAACAGAACGGTGAATTATGGAAGAAAAGAAAGGCGTAAGCCCAAAGGATCTGCTTGTATCCATATTTAAATATTCTATCGCCACGTGGGTAAACTTTATTATCTACGGTGCCTCCCTTCTGCTGGTTGCATGGTTTATCCCTGCCGACACATGGGGACAGCTGGATATCTTTATCTCCACTGCCACACTGATAATGAACATCTGCATCCTTGGACTTGACCAGAGCTTTATGCGTTTTTTCAACGAGCCGCCAACCCCGCTGGACAGACGTGGGCTGCTTGGCAACTGCTTTGGCATATCGGCAATCTGCCTTGTTATCACAGGCTTTGTCTGCTGTACATTCTTTCCTCAGCAGGTGCTGGGGGTGTTTTTCAGCGAAAAGATGCCGAACATCTACCTTGTATACCTGTTTGTAAACGCCTTTATGGCAATGATTGGCAGATATGTAAACCTTGTTTACCGTATGAGCGGCAGCATAAAGCTGTACACCCTTGAAAGCGTGCTGATGCAGTTTTTCACCAAGGTGTTCTTTGTGTTCGGCGTGTTTGTAAGCAATGACCTGAACACCCTTATCCTCTTTACCGTTGGCGGTATGACCGTTTTTGGTCTGGTGTTCCTCTTTGTAATCCGCCGTGACATCACAATCACACCAGGCGTTATCTTTACAAAGGCGAACCGCCAGATACTGCCATACGGCCTTGCACTTATGCCAACGGCTGTTATGCTGTGGCTCAACAGCCTTTTCAGCAAGGTGTACATTGCCAAGACAATCGGCAACAGTCAGGCGGGTGTGTTCAGTATGGTGAGCACGCTGTCCAACGTTGTGGCAATTATCCAGGCGGGTTTTGCAACCTTCTGGAGTGCATTTATCTACGCCAACTACAAGACCGAGCAGGAAAAAATCAAGCAGGTGCACGATTATCTCACCTTTATAATTGTGGAATTCTTCTGCGTGCTGGTGATTTTTGAGGATATAATCTTCTGGATACTGGGCAGCGAATACGCAAAGGGCATCGAGGTGTTCCCTGTTATGGTGCTGGTGCCTGTCTTCCTTATTATCAGCGAAACCACCGTTTACGGCATATCCATTGCCAAAAAGCCGATTTACGACACCATCGGCATCGGCCTCAGTGTTGTGACCAACATCGGTTTCTGCTTCCTTCTGGCACCGCAGTTCCAGCTTTACGGCGTATGTATCGCCCTGTGTCTGTCCAACCTGATAATGTTTATCTTCCGCACAGTTATTGCACAGAAGCTGTACTGTTCCATTCCAAGTGCCGCCAGAACAACGCTGGTGTGTGCTGTCCTCTTTGTGATAACATTCTTCGGCACAGTATGGGCACACAACTTTGTGCTGAAAGCTGCAGCCTGCCTTGCAGGTATGGCGATATACCTTGTAATCTACCGCAGACAGCTAATTAGTGCAATCGGCCTTGGCAAAGAAATTCTCGGCAAGTATCTTAAAAAATAACTGCAGATTTCCGCATAAAACATAAAAACAAAGTGATATAAATAACGCAAACAAATCCCCGTCAGAGTACCGTGTTCTGACGGGGATATTTTATTTTATAACAGTTTTCTATGCCGCATCGGCTGTGACATATCTTTCGGCCTGGGTTGCAAAAAGCTGTGCGTATCTGCCGTTCTGTGCCATAAGCTGCTGGTGGCTGCCATTTTCGATAAGTCTGCCGTTTTCCAGCACGATAATCTGGTCTGCCATTGTGGCACTGGAGAGACGGTGGGAAACAAATATACTTGTTTTCCCTTTACGCAGTGTGTCCATCTGGCGGAAAATCTCCTGTTCGGCAATAGGGTCAAGGCTTGCCGTAGGCTCGTCAAGGATGAGTATATCGCTGTCTGCGTAGAATGCACGTGCTATGGCCAGCTTCTGCCACTGACCGCCCGAAAGCTCCATGCCGTCCTGCTCGAAAATTCGCATAAGTGGTGTGTCGTAGCCCTTTGGCAGTCTGCTGATATATTCATCGGCACAGCTCTGCTGTGCGGCGTATTCCACCCGTGCCATATCCTTTTCGGCGTGGATATTGCCGAAGCGGATGTTTTCCTCTGCGGTAACAGCATATCTGCCGAAATCCTGAAAGATTATGCCGAAGGTGCTGTAAAGGCTGTTGAGGTCGTATTCCTTTATATCTCTGCCGTCCAGCAGAATTCTGCCCTCGGTCGGGTCATAAAGGCGGAGCAGCAGTTTGATAAATGTGGTTTTGCCTGCACCGTTGAGGCCAACAAGGGCCATTGTTTCGCCCTCATTGATGGTGAGGTTGATTTTGTGGAGAACATCCTTTTCTGTGCCGGGATAGCGGAAGCTGACATCTTCAAAGCGGATTGTGTGGCCTTTGTCCTGCTCAACCTGCAGAGGTTTTTCTGCTTTCGGCACAACGGTCTGTTCCTCCTCCATAAAGGCGATAAGGTTGTCGATAAAGAGTGTGCCCTCGTATATGCTGCCCGACTGGGAGATAAGGGTGCTGATACAGGCGGAAACGGAGGCGATTGCCCCTGTGTAGAGGGAGTAGTCGCCAATCATAATATCTCCCGAGAACACCTGCATGGCGATAACTGTATAAAACACAAGGTTTGTAACACCCGAAACAATGCCTATAACAGCGTGCCACGCTGTCTCGCCGAAGATGAGAGAACGCAGACCTTTGTAGTATCTGGCGAACACATCGGTATATCGACTGATGAACAGGTCGGCAAGGTCGAATATTCTCACCTCTTTGACAAGGTCTTTATCCACCAGAATTCCCGAATAGTAGTTCATCTCTCTGCGTTCCTTTGAGCGGTGACGCATATAGCTGTAGTTCTTTTTGCGGTAGATAAAGTTGATTATTGCCGACGGCACCGAAACCGCCATAATCACCAGTGTTGCCGCCGCAAGACCGGGGGCTGTGAACAGAATTACAAGATAGCTTGCAAACTCAATTATAGTGCTGACAATGTTGAAGGTTTCGGAAAGTATATTCAGCGGGCGGTTGCCTGCCTCGCGGTTGGCATTTTCCATCTTTTCGTAAAAAACAGGGTTGTCAAAGGAGGCAAGGTCCAGCTGTTTCGATTTGTCCATTATCTGCAGACGTACCTGACGGACCACCTTTTCCCCTGCAATGCGGTTTAATGCACGGTTGAGGTTACCCGTTATCTGCAGCACAATGCGGTAGACAAACATAAACACCAGCAGATAGAACACCTTTGAGTGCCAGAAGGCTGCCTGCGGCAGAGAGTCCTGTGCGATGACCGTCTGCAGCTCGTTGAGCACACCCTGGGATATAAGGGCTCCCACAACAGGGGTTACCCCTTTGAAAAGGGCCATAAAGGTGAGGAGGAATAAAATCCAGTGGCCTGTGTCCCACACCAGCTTTACAATGTAGCCAAAGCGGAGAAAGAAGCCTCCGAAAAGCTGTTTAAGATATGGGAACAGCTGTTTAAAGTTTTTTGGAGGGGTGAGCTTTTTGTGTTCAAATGGCATCTTCTGCCCCACAGCACCCCACATTATACATTCTCCTTATCTGTGTGCTGGCTGTTGAGCTTTTCCAGCAGGGTGAGCAGCTGTGCCTTTTCCTCCTGTGTCAGTGCTGAAAAAAACTGCTGTGAATGAACAAGGCGTTCCTTTGCAATTTCTTCGCGGTGTTTTGCACCTTCTTCTGTTATAAAGATAAGCATTTTACGTTTGTCGTTTTCGCTTGGTCTGCGGCAGATGTAGCCACGGCTTTCCAGCGTTGTTACAGCCTCGGAAACCGACTGTGGACGGATACCAAGGTTATCTGCTATCTGCTGCTGGCTGATGCCCTCTGCAGAGAGCATATCGAGAATATGGCCGAAACCACGGCCTCTGTGCTGACTGTTTGCACCATCACTCTGGCGGTGACGGCGTGCTGTGCCTGCTGCACGCATAAGATTTCTCATAAGTTTCTGTTCCAAAATCATCTGCATCTTCCTTTCTTTGTTGTGTAAAATCCATAGGTCCTGAAGCTTGCGGATTCAGGTTTTGTTCAGGTACCTGAATATATTATAAGGTACCTTAATATATTTGTCAACAGCTGTGGGCGGTTTTCACCGATTTTTCATTTTTGGGCAGAAATATAAGCTGCAGCAACGGATTATGCAAACAAAAAAGACTCTCGCCAGCCACCGTTATTAAATTAAGCGAATCTTATGGTAAACAATTTAATATAATAAAGCAAAATGTCATTCTGAGCGAAGTGAAGAATCTCCCTGTTTTACCAAACCGAGAGATTCTTCGGCATAAATGCCTCAGAATGACATATTTTTTGTTAATTTAATTACTTTTTATTGATTTTAATCTTGCACAGCCCTTTCCGCTCTTGCAAAACAGTTTATCCGTTCTGTTTTTCATTGAGCAGACGCATCTGTTCAAGCCACAGTTTTTCTGAGTAGTCCACATAGTAAACGTGTGGGTATTCCAGACGTTTAACTTCGTCCCAGAGGGTGTCGATCTGCTGTGCACAGAAAGTTTTGATTTCTTCGATATCAGGGCTGTTGTAAACCTTTTTGCCCTCCACAAAGATTGGCTGGAGGAGAGGTTTTAACTGGATATCTGTAAGTGTCTGGCGTTTCCAAGGCTCTGTAGGGGAGAAGATTGTCATTTCCTTTGGTTCAAGGTCCACATTTTCGTCCCAGATGGAGATATAGTCTGCCTTTGCCATACCTGTTGCCTTGTCAAAGATGCGGTAAACCTGTTTTCTGTATGGCAGGGTGATTTTTTCGATACTTGCACTGATTTTGATTTTTGGCTCGTAGCTGCCATCAGGTTTTTTAATGGCTGTCAGCTTGTAAACACCGCCCAGAACAGGTGTGGTTTTGCTGGTAATCATACATTCGCCAACGCCGAAGGAGTCGATTTTTGCATCGTTTATCAGCAGGTCGCGGATGATGTATTCGTCAAGGGAGTTGGATGCCACGATTTTGCAGTCAGGATAGCCTGCTTCGTCCAGCATTTCCCTTGCTTTTTTGGAGAGGTACGCAATATCGCCAGAGTCGATGCGGACACCTACAGGGCGTTTGCCCAGAGGTTTGAGTACCTCGTCAAACACCTTGATTGCATTTGGGATACCGCTTTTGAGAACGTTGTATGTATCGATGAGCAGAACAGTGCTGTCAGGATAGTATTCCGCAAAGGTTTTGAAAGCTTCGTATTCGCTTGGGAACATCTGCACCCATGCGTGTGCCATTGTGCCCCCTGCAGGGATGCCCATATCGCGTTCCATCATTGTGTTGGAGGAGGAAACACAGCCGCCGATATAGCAGGCACGTGTGCCGTAGTTGGCAGCGTCCACCCCCTGTGCACGGCGTGCACCGAACTCCTGTACAGGACGACCCATTGCACTGCGTACAATACGGTTTGCCTTTGTGGCGATAAGTGTCTGGTGGTTCATAAGGATAAGGAGAGCAGTCTCCAGCATCTGTGCCTGTATTGCAGGACCTTCAACCACCATCATAGGTTCTTTTGGGAATACCGGTGTGCCCTCCGGCATTGCCCATACATTGCATTTGAACTCAAAGTTGTGCAGATAGTCCAGAAATTCTTCGCAGAAGATACCTCTGTCCCGGAGGTACTCGATGTCACCGTCGGTAAATGTGAGATTTTCAAGATAGTCGATTGCCTGTTCCAGGCCGCAGAAGATTGCAAAGCCTCCCTGGTCAGGCACACGGCGGAAGAACACGTCGTACACACAGACAATGTCTCTGAGAGGGCTCTGGAACACACCGTTTGCCATTGTGAGTTCGTAAAAATCGGTGAGAATTGAAAGGTTTCTTGGGTCTTTTACACTGTAACTTTTTGCCATAATCGTTTCCTCTTTTTTATTTTAAAGCTAAAATCAATACGGGGTTGCACGAAGGGGTGTCCCCTTCGTATAACAATATGCGGCTGGCGTAAAAGGTCGGCCTGCACAAGCAGGGCGGTCATACTGCCGACGTGCCGCTTTACGCGGCATGATGAGGCAGGTAGCGTGCCGCGTACATCAGTGCGTGGGCCGCTGCATCGCAATCAGCGGCACTTTTGGTACTTTTGGCGTTCAAAAGTACGTATGCTGGCGAACACCGTTCGTCCCTGTTGTTTCAATATCCGAAAAGATAAATTTATCTTTTTGTTCTATGAATCTTCTGCATTTTCTCGTACTTTTTGCCCACATAGTAGCGGAAAGCAAGGAATGCAATCACCAGCACTGCTGTAACTGCCACAACCACCTTAAAGTAAAGGCTGCTTACAATTTCTCCCAGTTTTTCCACAAGGAAGATGAGGGTGTCGCGTTCGTAGCTTTCGGCGGAGATAAGGTCAGCGGTGCCCACAAGGTCGCCTGCTATATAGTAGCTCACCGTGCCGATTACATCTCCAGCGTTGATTGGGGCGTACACCTCTTCAGGCAGATTGAAAACCTTCTGGAAGCTGGATTCGTCAACACCGTTTGGCAGAACGCTGTAAACCTCGGATTTTGGATAGAGCAGCAGATTATCCTTGCCCTTTACATACTTCATTGTAACTTCGGTGACAGGTGCATCAAGACTGTTGGCAGGTTTCAGGGTATACTCGTCAAAGAAATAGTCCATAATTGCCGCTGTGGCATCAAAGGCAGGGCTTTTGAGCTCGTTGCCGTTTACATCCACATATTCGGCACCCATAACCACAAGGATGTATTTTTCCCCGTTTGATTCACATACAGAGATAAAATTGTGTCCCGCTTCAGGCAGAGAGCCCGTCTTCATCCCTCGGATATAGTCGCGATAGTAGCTTGAGCCTGTGTTCTGCATACTGATTGTGGAGGTGATGAGATATTTATTTTGGTGGCGGTAGTTCGCAGGCATATAGTAGTGCACCGTTGTGGCAATATCCATAAAGCCCGGGGTTTCATAGCAGGCCTTTGCGATATAGTACATATCCCATGCGGTGGTGTAGTGATTGTCGCTGAACAGGCCGTGCGGGTTGGAGAAATTGGTGTTGGTACAGCCCAGCTTTTTGGCCTCAGTATTCATAAGCATGGAAAAGTTGTACCGGCTGCCGTTGGCGATGTAGTCCTCCACCATATTTGCCGCCTCGTTGCCGCTTGGCAGCATCATTGCATACAGCAGCTGGCGGATTGTCAGCGTTTCGCCACTGCGGATATCCGCGTGGGAAGAGTTCATGCCGTATAATTCGTCGGTGTGCTTTGTTCTTGCTGTTATTGTGGCGGCATCAAGGTCGTCCACATACTTCATTGCCACATAGGTGGTGAGCAGCTTTGTGAGGGAAGCAGGAGTTCGCTGTACATCGGCGTCCTTTTCAAAGATAACCTCCCCTGTGTCGAGGCTGACCAGCAGATAGCTTGCCACATTCAAATCAAATGGCAGCTCGTATCTTGCGGCAGCAGATGCTGTGAGGGGCACAAAGGCCGACACACAGAGAAACACCGCTGAAAGTGCTATTGCTTTTAACCTGTTTTTCATATATAAATTTCCTTGTTCTTTTGTTAAATTTTTGGTATACTCTATACTGTCTGATGCGATACTCTGTCGCATTTATCTTTAAAATATTATTGTCTATCTTAACTTTAAAGTATATCACATAATTGTTAATAAATAAAGGAATTTAAAGGTTTTTATGATTTTTGTTACTGCAGATACCCATGGCGAAGTTGAACGTTTTGATGACAAACAGCTTAAAAAGATAAAAAAGGGTGACACTCTGGTTATTCTCGGGGATTTTGGCTTTGTGTGGAACGACAGCGAAAAGGAGAAAAAAGCCCTTGCCAGGCTGGCGAAAAAGCCGTATACCATTCTGTTTATAGACGGGCTGGGCGACAGCTTTGAGGTGCTGGCAAAATATCCCGAAACTGTTTACTGCGGTGCAAAGTCCAGAGAGATTGTAAAGGATAAAATCTACTATATCTGCCGTGGCGAAGTTGCAGAAATTGAAAACCGCAAACTGCTGTGCTTTGGGGGCAACGACATCTACGACCCCGATATTGTGGAAAGCTTTGACGACCCTGCCGCTGCAGATTTTGAAAACTGCGGTGCAAATCTGGAAAAGCACGGTAACAGTGTTGACTATATTCTCACCCATATTCCGTCTGGCAGAATAAACCGCTTTATAAACCTGGACAGCCACGCCACCAGCGAAACCATGGACTTTTTTGACCTCGTGGCAAAGGACGTGGATTATAAAAAATGGTACTTTGGCTGTCTGCATCTGGACAAATACATCTCACCAAAGGTGCAGGCGGTGTATCTGGATGTGCACGCCCTTTGGCAAGAGGAGAAAAAAGGCTTTTTCTCCAGAAACAAAGGATAATCCTCTGCAGCTTTATCGCCTGTGCAGACAATACCTTTTGCAGACAGGCTTTGCCGCAGACAAAGAGCCGTGTGTTCAAAGCTGCATATGTATAAAAACACAAATATCCGTCAGACCAATGTTTTGTGGTCTGACGGATATATTTTTTGTCTGTTCAGGCTGTCCTTATTGCGGTGACAGCTGATACCCCTTGTCCCTGAAGACAAGGAAGCTGTTTTTATAGGCATAGATTATCGCATCTTCGCAGTGGGCAAAACGCTGTGCCTCTTCCTCTTCGGACAGCACAACTATATAGTCCTGCAGGTCGCCCGTGCTGATGATTTCCTCTATCTTGCGGTCCCGCAGTGCTTCTGCAGCGGGGTATTCGCCGCTGTTGGCCAGCTCGTAGGAAATTGTCATGTCCTTTTTAAAGGCAAGCACGGCAAGTTGCCTTTCATCGTATCGGTGGATATCAATTTCCAGCAGTTCATCGCTGTTGGAAAAAACCTCGTTTAAAAAAACATCATCAAGGATAGATGTCTCTCTGCCGTTTCTGTACATATTTGTGTGCTTTTCAACGATGCAGCCGCTGATATCATAAAGCTGGAGAGCTACGATAAAGGCAAGAACCCCGTATGCCACAGGTTTTTTCAGCCTGTCGGCACATCTGTACACCGATACCACCACCCATATAAACAGCAGGTAGTACACCGGGTAGAACATTCGGCCGCTGGAGCGGAATATGCCGCCCAGCTCCACCAGTTTTTCAGGCAGAGGAGCTGTAAAAATTATATTCTCGTTGAGGCATATTATATGGCTTAACGCAAAGCAGGTGAGGAAGATGCTGACCGCCAGCAGAGGCAGATGCCTTTTCACCGTTGCCACAGCGTCTGCAGCACGGCCCGATGCCAGCAGCAGTACTGCCGCCAGAACAAGCCCTGCCATAATACCTGCACCAAGATAGTTGAAGCCGTCGTAGTTGCCGGCAGTATTTGGCAGCACAGGCAGGAATTTTGACCAGGTATATCCGCCCACGCTCGTCGGGTTTACCACAGCGTTGATGTTCATGGAATAGTGGCCGAAACCGCTGCGGGAAGAGGATACGCCGTGTCCTACAACCCCTATGATGTACCCCGCCGCATAGGTTATACCCAGCTGAAGAGGGAATATAACCATGTTCTTATATTTCCCCTTTATTGCATCCTCTGCAACACAAAGCAGTGCAAAGCAGGCAATCATAGGCAGAAAGTATGGGTGTATGCCTATGCTGAGAACAAGCAGCAACAGCATCCATATATGATTTATGGTTTTGGGTGTGTCCTTGTGGACAAAATACAGGTATATGGCAAACAGCACAAGCCACTGTGCACCCAGTGCAGTGTGGCGGAAAGCCCTTTCCATAAGAATCGGTGCAAAGCTGAACAGCACCGAGCCCGCAAGAGAAAACACCGTATCCTTTGTTTTGCAGCTGAGTATCATAAAGGCGGCAACGGTCTGCAAAATGTAGCAGAGCAGCGTAAACCAGCCGAAGAACTGAAAGGTGTTGGGCAGTATGCCGTTTATCGCCTTGAAGACCATGGCCACCCACGGGATACTGTCGGTGAAGGATATGATCACACCTTCCCCCACAGCCATGTTGTCTGTATGTCCCAGAGGAAAACTCCACGGCGAATCACGGTAAGCCTCCCAGCCTGCATAATGGGTGAGGATATCCCGCTCATCATACAGCTCCATAATCCATCGGTCATTGGTTACATCAAGCGGGGTCAGCCCATAGATAGCCATAAAGGCCATACAGCCGATTATAACAGCCGCCAGTAGCCCTATATATTTGTTTTTTGTTAACTGTTGTTCTTTCATAAACAATCCTTTTGCTGACAGAAGTCAAATACAGATTTTATAAAATTATATCATTTATAGCCGCCAGGGGCAATTACAGCTGCAAGGTTATCCGGGTTATTCTTCCCTTAAATATTCGCACAGGGCAGTGTATATCTGCGGATACTCCCTTTTCATACTGATGATTTTGCCGTCTCGGTTTAAAAAACAGTGCTCGCTGAAGGCTTCGCAGACAGGCGTACCGTCGGCTTTGGTCATAAGGTAGCCGATTTTCAGCTTTACACCGCGGAATTCTGCAACCCATACATCGATGGTAACCGCATCGGCAAAGGTGGTGGTGTTTTTGTATTTACATTCCACCGCTGTTACAGGAGAGATGATGCCCATCTCCTCGATTTTGTCATAGCCCCAGCCCAGCTGTTCCAGAAAGTCTATGCGGGCTTCCTCCATCCAGCGTATGTAGTTGGAGTGATGGGTTATGCCCATTCTGTCCGTTTCGTAGTAGTTTACCCTGCGGGTGTATTTTTTCATTTTTCGACCCTTTCGCCCGTTGGCTTTTACCGGAATTTCTTCCATTCTTTTTCGATATATTTTGACAGGCCCTTGTAGTACTTTTCATCGTAAGGAACAAAAAGATATGCTTCGTTTTTGTATTCCGCACAGTTGTACTTTTCGGTGCCCAGCACCTTTTCGGCATATTCGTCCACACAGTTTGGATAACCCACATTGCCGAAAACGTAGAATTTGTTTACAAACCGCTGTGCCTCCTTTTTGAAGTGATAGCTACGCAGGCGTCCGTTGAATGCAGGGTGTGTCGCTATAACTTTACGCAGGTCTACTGTGATGTCGGCTGCAAAACGGTCTATGCCCGGTGCTGCCTCTTTCAGCTTTTCACTGAGCAAATTTTTCTCTGCCGCCCAACGCAGAAATACCGCAAGGTGATTGTATCCGCTGTATTCGGGAGCCGAAAGCTGCATATTTTTTATCTTGTTTTCGTGGCCTGCACCGTTGTCCAGCATTCTGCCCCAGTAGACACCTTTTCGTTTGTTGTCGGTGTCTATTGCAACTGTGCAGTTTTCTGCAAGGTAGGCAATGTTTTTATCGGTGAGGCAGACCATAACATGGCCTGTATCGTAGTCCCCCGCAGGCATAACATTTTCCTTGAAGACTTCGTATGGCACATCGTTGTCGTCAGGCAGGTGCACATAGTAACCCTTGAGCTTTTCGATAGGACCGTTGAGGGATGCCGGCACCCTTGGCAGAACGGTCATAACACCCTCGCGGATAAAAAACAGGCCAAAGACCGTGCCGTCCTTCATCTGATAGTATTTTGCGTTGGAGTAAGAAACCTCCATGCTCTGCAGACGGTGAAGCAGCTTTTCAAAGCCCTCCAGTGTGCCGCCCATCTCCTCCAGCTCTGCCACACCAAAGGTGACTGGATTGGCGGCACCAAAAAGAATTATGCTGCGGTGGGTTCCTTCCCGTATCTGATTTTCCACCATTCTGATTGCATTTTCGCTGGCAGCAAGATTTTCCTCTATCTTCTTCTGGATATGTTCAAAGGGCACAATCTCATCGTCGCAGACAAAGCTGTCGGTGCCGAATTTTTCGCACAGCTTTTTTGCAAGAGAATAAGCAGTGCGGATATCGGTTTCTGTGTTAGGCAGCGGCATCCGCATAACCACTGTTCCGTCCTCCTCCACCCACGCCTCAAAGCCGCGGCCTATAGAGGATGGGCTGTACATAACGGTGTACCGGCCGATGTCACCATAAACCAGGCAGTAGTCGTTGTCCATTGCACCGTAGCTTAAATTTTCCAGTGCGGCAATCTGCGGGATTGTTATCTCCTGTATATTGTCCTGTCGCTGCTTTATCTCAAAATTAACTGCCATAAGCCCTCCTTTTCCGTTATATTTTCGCCCGTATACAACATTTTGTATGTTTTTGTATTGTGTCGCAGCCTTTGCTGCTGTTATCCGATTTTTATTATAACCTCTCGGTATTCATCGTTAAAGTATGTTTTGCCCCCTGTATAGGTTATGGTTTCTTCCATATAGAAGGCCACATCCTGTCCGTCCCATTCTGGTACAGAGTGGGTGATGTTAAGCTCCAGTGCGTAGCAGGTATCATCATGGAGTGTCAGCTCCCCTGTCAGCGGCACAAAGCCCTGATTGTCGTACATACCGATGCAAGGTCCCGCTGCATGACCGTAAAAGCCGATTGGATGGGTATAGAGCATCGGGCGGATGCCCTCTGCTTTTGCCTGTTCCACAGATGCAAAAAAGATTTCGTTGCCTGTTCTGCCTGTCACAAAGTTTTCCCTCACTATATCCTGAAAACGGTTGCCCAGTTTTACACCCTGCAGGATACCCTGTGGGATTTCGGTTTCTCCGTCCCTGAGGATATATCCAAGTCGCTGGCTGTCGGTGTGCAGACCCATATATTCAATACCCCAGTCGGTGTGGATGATATCACCTTTCTCGATGACGGTGTCGCTCATACGCAGGCCATCACAGCCTTTACGCTGGACATCCACATCGGGAGCAAACCAGGCATTGAGGCCCATGTCGTTTATCCGCTGCATAATGTAGTATTCCACATCTGTGGTTGTGGTGACACCAGGGGTGATAACATCAAGGCTGTAGGTTTCCCGCAGAATGTCCGCCGCAATGCGGTAAAGGTGGGGATAAAGCTGTATTTCCTTTTCTGTTCTTGTTTCCAGCCAGCGGATTGCCATTCTGTCGTCAGCAACCAGTCTGTCGCCCAGTCTTTCGTACAGGTTGTCCCACACAGATTTGCTCATACCGTCGGCCTGTGCGGTGACCTGTGAGATGTTGACTGCAATTTTTTCGGGATTTCTTGCCAGAATCTCTCTTGCGATAACATCGTACTGATTTTCCTTTGTTGTATACCCATCGGTGTAGTAAGGTGCAAGACGGGGATTTGGCCGCGAGAGGTTTAGTGCCTCGTATCTGCCGTTTTTGTCTATGGAAAAGACAAAACAGCTGAGACGGGAGGCATATTTGACAAGGCTTGGTGTGAGGGTTTTAAAAAGCGGATCTTCGTTGTTCTCCCTGCAGATTACCATCCACATATCCACGCCGCACTCCCTGAGCAGTTTTGGCATAAGGTTTTCCAGACGGTCTTTAAGAATTTCGTCGCATATTCTGTGCTGTTCCCGTACAGTGTATATATCCTTTTCCTTGTTGAGCAGTTCCATAGCTTACCTCCCTGGCTTTTTTAATATTGTAGAATTATATTGCCACAAAGTCAATGACGGCAGTGTATCATGGGCATAGTTTCAGGAACACATATTTTCGTCTGCGAAATGCAGTGGCGAACACAGTTCGCCTTTATATGTACTTTTTACACCAAAAGTACCAAAAGTGGTGCTGATTGCGATGCAGCACCCCACGCCAAGATGTACGCGTCTCGCTACCTGCCTTATCATGCCGCACAATGCGGCACAGGCGGCAGTACGACCGCCCTGCTTAAAAAGCAGGCCGACCTTTGACGCGGCCGCAGATTGTTATTTGGGGATGCTCCGCTCCCCAACCCCCTTGGAAACATCTGTATAACGATGTGCCTGAAACTATAAAAAAGAAAACACCATCTGTGCATAGCTGCTCAGACAGTGTTTATAAATACATGCTGTGAAGAATTTCGTTTCTTCCCGACAGAACAGAGAACCCGTTATTCCCCTCTGCCAAAGTTTACAACCTTGCCCTCATTCCAGGCGTTTACACTGCCTGCTTCGGCAGCTTTGCGGCTTTTTTCGTCCTTGTATTCCATATGTGGTGTCTGGGCGCCACAGTCTGCACATTCCACATAGCAGCACCATCCTCCAACGTGTTCCAGCCAGGCGGGGCCGCCGCAGTATGGGCAGTCCTGCAGATCAAACAGTTCAATATCCTTAAAATCCATAATTTTCTCCTTTATGCAAAAGCCGTGTTAACACGGCTGCTTTTATCTTTTTTATATTGTACATTTATTAATGTGTATTAGTCAAACAAAAAACGGCCATGAGCCATCAATTCATTATATTATTGCTTTTAACTGTAGACCTTTCCCGCGGTATTTTATATAATATAGGCAAATACAAGCGGTGCGAAATTATAAATACATAATTTTTGCTGCGGTGTTGGCACAGGCATACCGGGCTTGCTTTTTTTGCTGTTTAATGCCCCTCAGCCGATGTAAAGCTTTTTTACATAGCTTTTGCCAAAAGTGTGCCGGTAAAGTTAAAGAAAAAATTTTACCCATCCACCTGTTGATGGCAGACAGAAATGCTGTGACAGTAAACATTATGGCCGCCACAGGCAATTTTATAATAGAATTTTAAAGGAGTATTCAAATGAGTACATGGCAGGAATTTGAATTTGTTTGCTGCAATTATCTGAACTGCAGATACGGAGATTTTGCAAGATTTGAAAACAAAGGCGGCTCCGATTCCACCGTTGCCGATATCAAAGCCACCCTTAACAATGGCGATTCTTTTTATATTGAAGTAAAAGAGCCGTTAGCACAGTCCGGCCAGTTTGTGCTGCTTGCGGACAAAACCAATTCTGTATTCACCTTTTCTCCGGGAAACAAATCCGAAATAACTTCCGAGGTTTCTTTGATTATTGACCATATGAATAACGATTTTGACAGGTACAGCAATGCGGGTACTGCCGGGCAAAGAATAGATATTGATCAGGAAGTTTTTGGCCGCTGGATAATGAACAGCTATATCAGTAAAGGTGTCAGATATTTTATAACCAAAGGAAGAGATTTTATAATTTTTCCTGTTGAAAAGTTCACAGACTATTTTGATATCGCCTGCGTTTACAGAACAAAGAAGAGCGGTTCGAGCGAGCCTGCTGCCAAAGATTATCAAAACATTATAAAAATCATTTCCAACAAATGTCCTCATGCGGAAATTCATGTGGATAACAGCACAGGCAAAAGCCGTTTATATGTTTATAATGCAGATAACCTTAGCGGCAAATCTTACAGCATAGGCAATTATACCTATTTGCTGAAAGCTGTAAGGAAAAATATTTTGGAAATCAGAAGACTGTCAAACACATATAACATGAATGTTATATTTAACATTTCTTTGAAAAAAGCACAGAATGCTGAAGATTTAAACACTTTCATATCCGATATCAGATAAATATAAAAAGGGTGGCCCAGCCACCCTTTTTCTTTGTTAAGTAATTCACCGCCATATACGACGGACTGCTATTTTCCCAGTGCAACTGCAATTTCGCCAATAATATACTGCAGCACATCTATTGCAACAGAATTGCCAAACTGTTTATAAGCCTGGTTTCTATTGTCTGTTATCTTATATGTATCAGGAAACCCCATTAATCTTGCACATTCTCTTGGATGCAGTCTTCTTGGGCGGCCGTTAATCCAATAACCGCCTGTGCGTGCAAACACACCGCCACCATTTGCCGACAGTGTAATTGCAATGCCCTTAACACTGTATATTCTTTCGCCCTGACCGCCTTTATTGACAATCCCCAGCCTGATAGGTTTATCGCTGTAAAAACTGTCTTCTCCGGTGATAACCATATCTTTTCTGTCAACATACAGGTCCCTGACCAGGTCTTCGTCTGTCAATAAAAAATCTTCTACATGTTTAGTCAATTCAAAGGGTTCCGGAAATGAGAAACCGGTAATATTCAAGTCGTTCCGAAAACATACCATATAAATTCTTTCTCTTTTTTGTGGTATGCCATAATCAACAGCGTTCAATATCTTTGCATGGAAGGAATAACCTAATTCTTCCATTGTGCTTTTAACAACCGCCAGCGTTCTGCCGTTATCGTGTGATGCAAAGTTTTTTACATTTTCCATAAAAACAACTTTTGGTTTTTTGCACTTCACTATGCGGGCAACGTCAAAAAACAACGTACCTCTGCTATCTTCAAAGCCTCGCTGTTTTCCGCTTATCGAGAAAGCCTGACAAGGAAACCCTGCACACAAAATGTCGTGATCCGGAATGCTGTTTTCGTCAACCTGGGTTATATCTCCCTGGGGAACATCTCCAAAATTATCATTGTATACTTCCTGTGCAAACCTGTCCCACTCATTAGAGTAAACGCATTTGGCACCATATGATTGTAACGCTAATCTGAACCCGCCTAACCCCGCAAACAAGTCTATAAAAGTCATGTCTTCAAGTAAAGGCTTAATATTCTGTAACATTTTACAGCACCTTTGGTTAAAATGTGTTTTATTACTTATCCAGTGGTTTCATTGTCGGGAAGAGCAATACGTCTCTGATGGAGCTGGAGTCTGTGAGAAGCATTACAAGTCTGTCAAGGCCGAAACCAAGGCCGCCTGTTGGTGCAAGACCGTATTCGAGGGCTGTTACGTAGTCGTAGTCAACCTGTGCTTTTGTGTTTGGTTCGAGAGCTCGGCGGTCTGCAACCTGTTTTTCGAAACGTGCACGCTGGTCGATTGGGTCGTTGAGCTCGCTGAATGCGTTGCCGAACTCTGTTGCGTTGATGAAGTATTCAAAACGTTCTGTGAATGTCGGGTCTTCCGGTTTGCGTTTTGCAAGCGGGGAGATTTCTACAGGGTAGTCGTAGATGAATGTTGGCTGGATGAGCTTGTCTTCCACGAATGCATCAAAGAATTCTGCAAGGATTGCACCTTTGCTTGGTACTTCAGGCAGTTCTACATGGTGTTCCTTTGCAACTGCAATTGCTTCTTCGTCTGTTGCAATCTGGTCAAAGTCCACGCCGCTGTATTTTTTAACAGCTTCCTTCATTGTCATTCTTTCCCAGTTGCCAAGGTTGATTGTGTGGCCCTGATATGGGATTTCCAGTGTGCCGCAAACTTTGCTTGCAACTGTTTTCATCATATCTTCAACAAGGTCCATCATGCCGTAGTAGTCTGTGTATGCCTGATAAAGCTCGATGGATGTGAATTCAGGGTTGTGTTTTGTGTCCATACCTTCGTTGCGGAAGATACGGCCAACTTCGTACACCTTGTCAAAGCCGCCAACGATGAGACGTTTGAGGTAGAGCTCTGTTTCGATACGGAGAACCATATCCATATCAAGTGTGTTGTGGTGTGTGTAGAACGGACGTGCGGATGCACCAATTTCGATTGGGTTGAGGATTGGTGTGTCAACTTCAAGGAAGCCGCGGTTATCCAGAAATTCTCTGAGTGTGCGGAGAATAAGGCTGCGTTTCACAAATGTTTCTTTAACTTCCGGATTCACGATAAGGTCAAGTTCTCTCTGACGGTAGCGTGTATCCTGGTCTTTGAGGCCGTGGAATTTTTCTGGCAGTGGAAGCAGGGATTTGGAGAGAAGTTCGATTGCTTTTACACGGATGGAAACTTCGCCGTGTTTTGTGCGGAAAACTTCGCCTGTTACACCAGCGATGTCGCCGATGTCCCATGTGCAAACTTCTTTGAAGTAATCAGGGCCCAGAGCGTCCTGACGGAGATAGAGCTGGATTTTGCCGCTGTTGTCTCTCAAATCCATAAATGCAGCTTTGCCCATAACACGTTTGGACATGATACGACCTGCAAGGCTTACTGTTTTTACCTCTTCTGCTTCGTCGTCAAAGCTGTCTACTTCTGTTTTGGCATAGCTTGTAACATTGAACTTTGTCTTTGCAAAAGGGTCCTGACCTTTGTCCTGCAATGCCTTGAGCTTGTCGCGGCGAATCTGCAGAATTTCGCTTAAAGAAACTTCGTTTTCAACTGTTTCAATGTTTGGATTTTTCTGTTCCATTTTGTTCTCCTTGTAAAGTTATATTAAAAATAATATTTTAAACTGATTTTGATGTATAACGGTTTAGATTGCCCCAAGGACACACTATTCCATTATTTGAATATTATATCATAAAATAAACAGCTGCACAATATTATATAACAACAAAAAAAGAGGCAGAACGCCTCTTTTTAATGTAAATAATGGTAAAAAGCTGCTGCGGGCTTTTGCCCTGCACAATTAAGCAACTTCCTTGATTGTCAGCTTCATTGTAGCACCTGTTGGGAGAGCAACTTCCACTGTATCGCCTGCTTTATGGCCGATGAGAGCTGCACCGATTGGGCTGTCGATGCTGATTTTGTTGTTGAACGGGTCAAACTCTGTTGCACCAACGATATCGTATTCTTCTTCGAAATCGTCTTCGTCCACAACAACAACGTGGGAACCAACGTTGATGCCGTGTGCCTGCATTTCTTCTTTATTTACGATTTTTGCGTGTTTGAGTGTGTATTCAAGTTCGTTGATTTTCTGTTCAACAAGACCCTGTTCGTTTTTAGCTTCGTCGTATTCGCTGTTTTCGGAAAGGTCACCAAAGCCGCGTGCAACTTTGATTTTTTCTGCGATTTCTGCTCTTTTTTCTGTCTTGAGGTATTCAAGTTCCTTTACAAGGTCGTCATAGCCTGCCTGGGTCAATAAAATTTCTTTACTCAATTTTAAAATCTCCTTTTCATAACAGCAGTGCGGATTTTCACAAATGGGCACGGCCATCTTTGCTTTTTTAAAGCTCTACATAGTATATAGACAAAAGAATAAAAAGTCAATAACTTTTGTTGATTTTTCCAATAAATATCAAGGAAAATCCGCATTTTCAAACCGTCTGACAGTTAATTATATGCGGAAAAATCAAGATTATGCCAGGAGGGGTGTTTTTATGGCAAAGCACCCTTTGGCGGCAAAGGTGCGAATGGACGCAAAAGGCAGTTTGTGCCACCCTCATGGACAGTGTGGCAATGGGTAACACGAAGAAGATCTTCGCACAGGGAGTGCAACTGCGAGAAAGCCGAGTGCAGCACTACTTTGTGTAATGCAAGCGAGGGTGACGATGCAGCGGTGCTCGCTGTGTAGAAAAGCAATTTGTGGAACCCGTTATTATACTGTCCCCTATACAGCAAAAAAGACCCACAATATGTGAGCCTTCTTTGCCGGTTAAAAGTAAAAGGGAGTTGTATTTTATTCTTCGTCGTATTTAACGTTGATAAATTCTTTAGCTTCTGCGATTACTTTTTCTTCCAGGTGAGCCGGGAGCTGTTCGTATCTTACGAATTCAAATGTAAACCAGCCTGCACCTGCTGTAAGAGAGCGGATGTATGTTGTAAAGTTTGCCATTTCGCTCATTGGACATTCTGCCAATACTGCCTGCATGCCGTCTTCTGCCGGGTCGAGACCGAGAACGCGGCCGCGGCGTTTGTTAACTTCGCCCATTACGTCGCCTGCGTTTGCCCCTGGAACGTAAGCTGTAAGTGTGCCGTATGGTTCGAGGAGAACTGGGCTTGCTTTTGGAAGACCTGCTTTGTAAGCAAGTGTTGCAGCAAGTTTGAATGCCATTTCGGAGGAGTCTACTGCGTGGTAGGAACCGTCCATAAGTGTAGCTTTGAGACCAACTACAGGGTAGCCTGCGAGAACGCCGTATTTGATAGCGCCCTGGAGACCTTTTTCAACTGCTGGGAAGTAGTTCTTTGGAACGGAACCGCCGAATACTTCTTCTGCAAAGATGAGTTCTTCGCCGTCGTGTGGTTCAAATGTGATTTTAACGTGACCGTACTGACCGTGACCGCCGGACTGTTTCTTGTGTTTGCCTTCAACAAGTTCCACTTTTTTGCGGATTGTTTCGCGGTATGCAACACGTGGCTGGGACAGTTCTGCTTCAACGCCGAATTTGCCTTTCATTTTTGCAAGAACAACGTCAAGGTGCTGTTCGCCAAGACCTTTGATGAGCTGCTGTGCTGTTTCTACGTCCTGACGGTAGCTAACTGTGCAGTCTTCTTCCATAATTCTCTGGAGAGAGGAGGAGATTTTTGCTTCTTCGCCTTTTTTCTTTGGCTTGATGCACATTTCAAGTGTTGGGTTAGGGAATTCAAATACAGGGAATCTGTATTCGTTCTGTGGGTCACAGAGGATGTCGCCTGTTTTTGCGTTTGCAAGTTTTGTTACAGCACCGATGTCGCCAGCTTTGATGTATTCAGCATCCATCTGTTTTTTGCCGCGAACAAAGAGAACTTTACCCATTCTTTCTGGTTCGCCTGTTGTTGTGTTAACAACGTTGGAGTCGGATTTAAGGTTACCGCTGAGTACTTTAACAAAGCTCATTTTACCAACGAACGGGTCAGCAACTGTTTTGAACACGAGTGCTGCAACCTGGCTGTTTTCGTTGAAAGGAAGTGTAACTTCTGTATCGCCGATGAGAAGGTCTGTACCTTCTGTATCTTCAGGGGATGGAACGAGAGCATAGAGAGTTTCAAGTGTGAGATCGAGGCCTTCCATAGCTGTGGAGGAACCGCACATTACAGGTGTGATTGTACCTGCTTTGAAACCTGCTTTGATACCGCGGATGATTTCAGCTTTTGTAAACTGTTCGCCGCTGAAGTATTTTTCAAAGAGTTCTTCGTCTGTTTCAGCAACAGCTTCCATCATGGATGTTACAAGACCGTCGAGACGGTGGCCTGTTGCAGGCATCATAACTTCTTCTGCTTTGCCGTTTTTGTATGTATATGCTTTGAATTCGATAAGGTCGATGTAGATGATGGAACCGTCAGGTTTTACGAATGGAACGGATGTTGGACAGATTTTTGGACCAAATGTAGCTTTGAGTTCTTCAAAAACCTTGTAGAAGTCTGCGTTTTCAACGTCTACTTTGGAAACGTAAATCATTGTGCCTTTTTTGTTCTTTTCAGCAAGTTTGTAAGCTTTCTGTGTGCCAACTTCAACGCCGTCCTTTGCACTTACTGTAAGGAGCACTGCTTCTGCTGCTTTAACGCCTTCGTAAAGACCAAGTTCGAAGTCGAAAAGGCCAGGAACGTCAATCATATTGAATTTTGCTTCTCTGTATTCAAAAGGAGCAACTGCACTGGAAAGGGAACATTTTCTTTTGATTTCTTCTGCTTCAAAGTCTGTAACTGTGTTGCCGTCATCTGTTCTGCCAAGGCGGTCGGATGCTTTGTTCATGTAAAGCAAAGCTTCAACAAGGCTTGTCTTACCGCTGCCTGCGTGGCCTGCAACGAGGACGTTTTTGATTTTCAACTGTTTGTAGTCCATAATATATGAACCTCCCTTTTGATGTTTTTCGTTTTCTGCACATTTAACCGTTGTGCAACCATGAATCTATTATATAACAAAAGATATTTTTTTCAAAGAACAATTTTGCTTTTTTGAACAATAGTCTGTAGAAAAAAGTTGCGGTTTGTTGGCAATTTTGCACAAAAGAATTGACAGGCATTTGACAGTACAAGGTATCATCTGTAATTTTTCAAAGTCCGCAGAGCAAAAAACAGCATCGGTTGCCCGATGCTGTCCGTTATACAGTTGTATTTATACTATGCTTTGCCTACGCTGCCGAAAAGTTCCATCTTTTCTTTTACTGTTGCTTTGATAGCTTCAAAGCCTGGGAGGAGGAGTTTTCTTGGGTCGTAGCCTTTGCCCTGCTGGTCCTTGCCTGCTTCGATGTATTCTCTTGTTGCAGCTGCAAAGGAGAGCTGGCATTCTGTGTTAACGTTGATTTTTGCAACGCCAAGGCTGATTGCTTTCTGGATCATATCAGCCGGGATACCTGTGCCGCCGTGGAGAACAAGTGGCATGCCTTCTGTTGCGTTTTTGATAGCTTCCAGAGCTTCAAAGTCCAAGCCCTGCCAGTTTGCAGGATATTTGCCGTGGATGTTGCCGATGCCTGCTGCAAGGAAATCGATGCCAAGGTCCGCAATCATTTTGCATTCGTTTGCGTCTGCAACTTCGCCTTTGCCGATAACGCCGTCTTCTTCGCCGCCGATGGAGCCAACTTCAGCTTCTACGGAGATGCCGAGGGAGTGTGCAAGTTCAACAAGTTCCTTTGTTTTTGCAACGTTTTCTTCGATTGGATAGTGGCTGCCGTCAAACATGATGGAGCTAAAACCTGCATCGATACATTTTTTTGCACCTTCGTAGCTGCCGTGGTCAAGGTGAAGAGCTACAGGCACTGTGATATTAAGCTCGTTGATCATAGCTTTAACCATAGCTGCAACTGTTGTGTAGCCTGCCATATATTTGCCTGCACCTTCGGAAACGCCGAGGATTACAGGGCTTTTGCATTCTTCTGCTGTGAGGAGCACTGCTTTTGTCCATTCCAGGTTGTTGATGTTGAACTGACCAACTGCATAACCCTCTGCCTTTGCTTTTTTAAGCATTTCTGTTGCGTTTACTAACATTTTTATATTCTCCTTTAAAAGAAAATTCTGTTTGGTTGCTTTTATAAAGCTTCTTCAATATCCATATTGTATCACATTGTTGTGAATAAAGATATAGATATTTTGTTATAAGATGTTGAATTTTTGTTGCAGGGTGACACCCTTGCATCCCTCTGGCGACAGCAGCGAATAAAGTTTGCCATTCTATACATTTCTGACATCAAAACTTTAATGCTTCGCATTATACTTTTGTGACCAAAAGTATCCAAAAGTCCCGCTGATTACGATGCAGCGGACCCACGTAGAAAGATGTACCAAATTGCCGCCCAAGCCGTATAGTGCTACTGCGTGCATATGTCCGCACGCAACGCACTGTCAATCGGGCAAGTTTCGCGGCGATACATATTTAATATCAGGCAGGGACACCCCGCCATTTCACCACCCCGATTATCATTCGAGGGCGATGCCCTCGAGCACCCGTTAATCTTTTAGATTAAAGCGTGCGTAATGAAAAATATACTGCTGGGCGATGCCTTCAAAGCCTTCGATTTCCTGCGGTATACCATCGGGGAAAAGCTGTGCCATGGCTTTTTTAATCCATACATCCTTTGGAAAACTGCGGTACTGGCGGCAGGAGAAAAGCAGCACACAGTCGGCAACCTTTGGGCCCACACCCTTAATCTGCATAAGATACCTCTGTGCATCTTCGTATGAAAGGCTTTTCACCACATCTTCGCTGATTTCGCCCTTTATCACCTTTGCCACTGCATCGGCAAGGTATTTGGCACGGAAACCGAACTTCATATCCTTATAGTCCTGCTCGGTGATATCCTTCATCTGCTCTGCTGCAGGGAAAGCGAATGTGTCCCCCACCTTTGTGCCGTAATTTTCACTTATGCGGTCGCAGAGCTGTTTTATGCGGGGAATGTTGTTGTTCTGACTGATGATAAAGGTTATGAGGGTTTCAAAAAAATCCTGATTGAGCACACGGATGCCGGGGGCAAACTCTATGGCCTTTGCCATAACTTCGTTTTTTGCAAACCGCTTTTTAAGTGCGGTGTAGTCGGTGTCGAGTGAGAGAAACTGCCCTATCTTAACTGCCAGCTGTTCTGTCGGTCTGCCGTGTATCAGTTCCACCGTCATTGTGCCGCCGTCGCCGTCACATACTGCAGGCACAGCGTTGCCCGCTGCGTCTCTGAGGGTTATATGGCACAGCTGCTTTTCTATAAACCCTTTGTAACCCTCTTTGTACGGGTCAAAGCGGAAAGCCTGACCGCACTCGAAGGTGTCGGCAAGGTGGTAGTCTCCGACGTTTCTGTATATTATTCCATTGTCTCTGAGTTCAAATTGTATATTCTGCATACAGTGAATATCCTCTGGAAATTTTTTGAATATTTTACATTTATTATACCACATTACCTTTTGTTTACACTGATTATTTTTCACCTAAAAAGCCTATAATTTCATCACAAAGTTTGGCACATTTCACTATTGACTTTCGGGATATTACAAACAGTTTTAAACAGAGTTTTTAACACCATGTTGAAAACTCTTGCTACACCCCCTTGCAACGACCCTGGAAAAAGCCTATATTTTCAAGGATTTTCCACACTTTCAACAGAGTTTTCAACAATGGGTAGAGTTTTCCACAGTCAACAGATTGTAATTTCTGCTTTACTTTTGGTATTTTGTGCAAAATTATATTGTTCTGTGTTTTTTTATGCAGATTAAAAATACATTTTGTATGTACGGGAGGAAAAATGAAGGGTTTGCGGCATAACGTTATCGAGATAAACGATACACAAAATGACAATATCGACAGGATTTTAGTGTTTTTAAAACCCCAGGCAAGTGATGTGGCTGTGATGACCACCCGTGCTGAAGCCAACAAAATTCTGCAGGATTTAGAGGTGAAAAGGGTGCGGAAGCTTTCCGCAAAAACAAAGCTGTGGATTTGCGTTGGGGCTGTGGCGGCAGCAGCTGTAATCTGTGCTTTATTATTTATATAGTTTTTCACATTTTTGGCCGTGTAAAGTCTTTTAATATATAAAAAAATTTGGTATACTGAATAGAGTATAATAATGGACAGGTGTATCCGTTATTTATCGCCTGTATCCTTTGCTGTACAGAGAGATTTTCTTTGCAACGGCGGCAGACAGGACCGATATTCAGTATATCTTTGTTTTTTTTACAGAAAGGGAGTTTTTATGGAACAGAACAACGAAATTATCTATGGTAAAAACCCTGTTACAGAACTTTTGAAATCCAAAGCCGGTGTCGACACCGTTTTTATATCCGAAAGCCTGAATCCAAGTGTTCAGAACTACTACATAGCACTTGCAAAGGACTGCGGTGCAGTTGTTAAAAAAGTGCATCCCATGAAGCTGAAAAGCCTTTGCCAGAGCGAAAACCATCAGGGCGTTGCAGCCTTTGCCAGCACAGTTGAATATGTTACACTGGGGCAGATTATCACAAGGGCATGGGACAGAAAGGAACAGCCTTTTATCGTTGTGTGCGACGGTATTGAAGACCCACACAATCTTGGTGCAATTATGCGTAGTGCCTATCTTATGGGTGCCCACGGCATTGTTATCCCAAAACGCGGCGGCGTTTCGGTTACAGGGGTTGTACACAAGACAAGTGCAGGGGCTTCCATGCATCTGCCTGTGTGCAAGGTGTCTAACATTGCACAGGCGGTGAGAACGCTGAAAGAACAGAACATCTTTGTATATGCTGCAGATTTCAGCCCGCAGCCTATCTATAAACAGAACCTGACAGGTGCAATCGCCATCGTTGTAGGCAGCGAGGGCAAGGGTGTGCAGCCACTGGTGAAAAGCCTTTGTGATGATGTTGTGACCATCCCTATGTGCAACGAGCACAGTGCAGTGGACAGCTACAACGCATCCGTTGCCGCAGGTATTATAATGTACGAAATTTCCAGACAGAGAGCATTGTCCAAATAAATTTTGCGGAGAAAAAGTATGGCAAACAACTATGATGTAGATAAAATTCTGCAGAATATAAAAAGCAAAAACCCACAGGGTACACAAAAACCTGCGGGCAGTGTTTCTCCTGACCGCCTCAGCCAGATTATCGCACAGGAGACAGCAAAAACACAGGGCAGCGTGTCAAAAACAGAGGTTAAAACCACTGCTGACAGCGAAACCAAAACCCAGCCTGCCGCTGCCTCAAAAACCGTTACTGCCGATAAAAGCAGGCAGAATACCTCCCATGATATTGAAAACGAATTTTTCTCCCAGCTTGCAACCGCACTGAAGGAAAATCCTGCCGTTGCGGACCTTGTGGAGGAGGTTCCACCGCATCTTGACGAAAAAGAGGACAAAAACAAGGTTACCGTAACCGCCGCAAGCTATGTGGATGAAAAGTTTGTGGACTTTTTTACCCAGAGTATTGCGGTGCCAAAGCCTGAACCCAAGCACAAAACCAGCGAAATTGTGGTAAAACGCAGAAAGTTCGGTCTTTTCAAGAACAGATACATCACCGACAGCCTGTCCCTTTCCATACCGCAGGAAGAGATTGACCGCCGTCAGCAGAAGGTGGCAAAACCTTCCACACAGGAACTGGCAAAGGATTTTATAAGCCAGGCTGCCAGAGAGGTAAAGCCTTTTACCGGTGAAATACCTGTGCAGAAACCTGCAGCAGTTAAAGAAAAAGCAGCACCTGCTGCAGAAGCTGTGAAGCCAGCGGAAAAAGCGGCTGTAAAATCTGCAAGGAAAGGCGACACAAAGGAAGTTGTGCTGCCTGATGATAAAGCTGCTGTACAGACAGCAGAAGCAAAAGGTGCCGCACAGGACACAGCTGCACAGACAAAGGATTTTTCCTGGCTGCCTGAAGCAAAGAACGACAGTGTTATCCTTTATTACGATGACGGCAAACCTGCACCAAAGCCGGATACCAAAGCTGCACCAAAGACAGACAGACCTATGGATGCCGAAAGCATTCTGCAGGCACTGAAAAACAAAAAGACGGTAACTGCACATATCGTTGCAGAAAAAAGTGAAGATACAACCGCAGAAACTGTTGCTGTACAGGCTGTGAAAGCCGAAACAAGCGACAGATATTCCGCCGAAAAAGTTGCAGAATACTACAGTGCAAAACCTTATGATGAAGCACCTCTGGATAACACAGGATATATTCCGTCCGTGGCGACATCAGAAGAAAAGGAAATCCGTGTCCTGCCAAAAGCTGAAGAGGACAGTGCCGTTAAGGCAATAACAGGGGATATAACCCAGCTGTTTGCAAAGACAGGCATGGCAGAGGAAGAAAAACAGGATTCCGTCAAGCCCGAAGACCTTGCCGCCGGTGATGATGCGGAAGAAGAGGTGTTTGAGGAGTTCACAGATGAGGACGACTACATTATCAGCCAGTTCTCCGATGACCCTGCCGAAATCTTTGATGAGCTTAAAAACTTCAAGTTTACCCTCAGCGTGCGTGTGGCTCTCAGTGTAGTATGCTCTGTGGTGCTGCTGTATATGAGCCTTGGGGCAAGCGTGGGGCTGCCGCTGCCGGACTTTATAAATCCGCTGGCACAGCCATTGATGTTCTACCTTGCAAACCTTGTGTTCTTTGCCATTGTACTGATAGGTTTTCTGCCCACAGTTGCCAACGGCATCACAGGTTTTATCGGTATGCCGACCAAGGACAGCTTTATGGTTATGCCTGCTGTGCTGTGTTTTGCACAGATAAATGTGGCTATATTCACCCACAGCACAATCAATCCTGAAACAAGCACCCTCTTTGCAGGGGTTGCGTCCCTTGCCTTTGGCCTGAACGCTCTGGGCAAATATATAAACGCAAACACTATTCTGCGAAACTTAAGCCTTGCCGATGTGCCTGAAGGCATAAATGCAGGCTATGTGGTTAAGGACGCCGAGGACGTAAAACGCCTTGCCAGAAGCCTTGAGGAGAAAAATCCGCAGATACTTGTTTCCCGCAGAACAGGATATATATCCAACTTTATTTCGGGCGGTTTCTCCAACCATTCCAGCGAAAGACACTGCCGCACACTGTCCCTTGTCAGCATGGCAGTTGCCCTTATCTGCGGTATTATCGCCTTTGTACTGACAAAGGACGCTTCCCGTGCAGTGTTTGCTGCAACAGGTGCAAGCGTGCTGATGCTGCCGCTGGGCCATGCACTTATCTCCAGCGTGCCGAGCAGTCTTATGCAGAAGGCACTGAACAAGGTGGGGGCACTGGTGAACGGCTGGCAGGGCATCTATCAGCTGAGCGATACCACCCACGTTTCCTTTGATGCAAAACATCTGTTCCCCAAAGGCTGTGTGGTTCTCCACGGCATCAAAACCTTTGAGAAGGAACGTCTTGACCTTGCAATCCTCTACGCCGCAAGCATCGCCATAGAACACTGCGATAATCTTCGCCCTGTGTTTATGAACGTTATCGACGGCAAAAAGGATATGCTCTACCCCATCGAAAACTGCGAATACAAGGTTGGCCAGGGCTATGTGGCATGGATTGAAAACAACCGTGTTATCATGGGCAACCGCAGCATTATGCAGGAATACAACATAGCACTGCCTCCGCTGAGCATGGAGACACAGTATATCAGCGAAAACAAAAAACCTGTTTACCTGTCGGTAAACGGCAAGCTGTTCGGTATGTTTGTTGTGAGCTACCATGCAGATGAAGCTGTAAAGGACAACCTGCTTCACCTTGTGGAACAGGGCAAATGCGTTATACTGCAGTCCAGCGATTTCAGCATCGACAGCGGATTGCTGGAACAGGTTTACGACCTGCCCCGTGACACCGTTCAGGTGCTTAACAAAAACGAGACAAGCCTGCTTTTGGGCTACACTGCATACGCCGAAAGCACCGACAGTGCAATGGCACATCTGGACAGCCTGCACTCCCTCTCCGCCGGCTTTTTCGGTGCTGACAGTGCAAAACGTGCTGCCGCAACCTGCAGCCTTGTGCAGATTATCAGCATTGTTGTTGGTGCCGCACTCAGCGTGATGTTCACCTTCTCTCAGACAATCTGGGAAATTCCTGTTACAAGCGTTCTGCTGCTGGCTTTCGGCTGGCTGGGCCTTTGCCTGATGCGAGCAGTTGCAACAAAATATCTGTAAAAATGTACAGCCTCCGTCTGCATCTGCCGGCGGAGGTTTTGTTTTCTTTTCAGGATGCCGCTTTTCTGTTGACTTAATTTTTTATAAAATGTAATATAATATACAGAAGCACCGTCACAAAAAGCACTGTGTCGATGATAAAAAATCTTTTCCGCGAGGGTACACTATGCCGGACAGCTACGCACACAAATACAACGCAAAATGTGCACTTAAAATAGCAAACTACAAGCCAAGGAACTACAAAGCCTTTATCCTTGGCTGTAATGGTCCTGACGTTTTTTACTACTACCGCAAGTACGACCCTTTCCGCACACAGAATATGTCCCGTCTGAGCAAGCTGATGCACAACCACAGAACAGGGCTTTTCCTGCAGAATATGTTCCGCTTTGCCCAGACCAACGCCCAGAAGGATTTCTGTCTTGGATGGCTGTGCCACTATGCCCTGGACAGTGTTATGCACCCGTATATAAACTATATCACCACTGCATACGCAAACCCTTTCAACATCGAACAGGGGCACTCTTTCTTCGAAAGCAGCCTGGACAGCTATATTTCCATGCACGAAACCGGTTTTCCTGCCGCCAATCCCGAGGAGTACCTGCCTGAAATATCAAAGATGTATATCGACCAGATTATCACACTTGTGAAGCAGGCGGTGGAGGCCACCTATCCTGAGGAAAGGTATGAGCGCAGCGATTATATGCAGGCGTACCACGATTTCCGCCGTATAAAGAAGATGCTCTATGCCCCGAATGCCATCGGACGTGCCTACGCAAGGGTTATGGAGATTTATCTGCGGCTGAGCAAGGACTATATAATCAGCCGTATGCAGCCCTGCCGCATGGAGATTAAAAATGTGGACGTGTGGCGTAACAACCCTGTGGGATTTTTCTGCACCTCCACCATTGAAGAACTTATGGAGAGGGCAAGCTGGCTTTCAGCAGACCACATCGCCGTGGGGCTGAAATTTTTTGACGGCGTGTACAATGCAAGGGACCTGCTGGAGGATATCGGCAACAAAAGCTACGTCACAGGCCTTGCCACAGAGGACTGATATTTTCTCTCAAAGCAGTATTTTTATATTTTACACAACACAAAAAGCAAAAAGAGGACACCGCGGTGTCCTCTTTCTGTTTGCGTATATCCGCCTGCATTATCAGCAGTCGTTATCACATTCGCAGCTGTCATCACAGCCTCTTGCACAGTCATCACAGCCGTTGCTGCAACAGCTGTTTCTTGCATAATCACCGCAGCTGTTATTATAACATCCATTGTGCATATAACCTCCGTTGCCATAGCCGCAGCCGTTACAGTCGCCGCATTCACAGCCGCTGTTATTTTTGCAGCTGTTACCGCAGTTGTTATAGCCATAGCTGTTCGGGCAGTTGTCACTGTCACAGCCGCAGCCGTTGCTATATTCGTAATTGCTGTTGCATCCGTTTCCGCAACCATTGCCGCAATCGCAGCCGTTGTAATCATATCCGCAATCGTTACTGCAGCCACAGTTATCACAGCCGTTATTGCAGCCCAGGTGGTGTCCGAAGTCTGCACAGCTGCCGCCGTCTTTGCTGCAGAAATCCTTGTCAAAACGGTCGCATACCGTGATGGACGGTGCCTGATAGGGACGCCAGCCCTCCACCCAGATATTTTCGCTTTTCCACAGCTTATCAACTATGCTGCCTTTCACCTGTGCAACATAGCGTGACGCCCCATTGCAGACCTCGCGGCACACACGGCAGGAAAGGTTTATAACCATGCAGGAGCCGTCGATGTTGGGCAGCTCGTTTCTGAGGCATTTCACCCTTTCGCCTGTTGCTGTGGAGTAGAAATCCCGTATAGTTTCGCTTACAAGCTGTACAGGGATTGCCATATAGCTAACCGTGCCGTTGCAGCCTGTTGGGCGTGTGCGGACGATTATCTGGCCTTTGATTGTAACCTTTACGCCCGGGCAGTCGGTGTCGCAGTCCACCAGTTCCTCATGGGCGTGGGTTACCCGCAGTGATGCAAACTGTGTGTCTATGCCCCCTGCCGTGTCCACAAGCCCTGTGCAGCTGTTGATAAAGGTGCTCATACTGGGGAGGATAATATCCTCATTTATTCTTCTGGAGGCGATACAGCGTACATTTTTGGCACATATATCAAGGTATTCGCCTCTGAGGTTGTTTTCTGTTATTCCGAAATGTTGTTTATTCTGCAGCAAAAAATCTTTGCAGCCCATCTGTGTTGTCATCATAGCAGTTGCCTCCGTGAAAAAACAGTTTTGTTGTTTTCTGTTTTATTGTATGTGAGGCAGGGCAGTTTGGTGAAAAAGAAAAATCCCTTTGGAAAACTCCAAAGGGATTCTTGTTTTTTGCAGATTATGCTGTTCTCTGTACCTTAAAGCACATATACCAGAACCTCGTTACGCCAGTTGAGGGCGGACTCCTTGTAGGTGTCATAGAAGAGGTCGATAGCATATGGATTTGCCATCATTGCTGTGCCTGTATCGGTTGCGATTGCAAAGCCGTAGATAAACTGGCCGTCAGCACTGGTGATATACAGCTTTGTGCCGTATGGAATAAGGTTTGGGTTTACCGCAACTGTACCGCAGTAAAGACCAAGACGGCTTGCACCGCGGCCTGTTTTTGATGTGTAGCCTGTTGCGGACATTGTGTAGCAGGTTTTATAGCTGCTTGGCACATTGTTGCTTACTGTTACGCCTGCAGGGGCTTCCAGCGGGCTGATTGGAGTGTTTTTGTATCGGAGCACCAGCTTGTTTACAGGCTCACGCACTGTTTCCACCTTTGTTACAAGGGCAGATTCCATCTCGCCGTCCACAAATCTTTCGCGGTAGGTTACAAGGTTTTTACCCTCTGAACCTTCCCGGAGAACATACTGTCTTTTCTTGAAACGCCACACAAGGCTGTGGTCCTTGTACTCGGTTTCAAAGGGAATCGGTTCTTCATACTGTGTATCTTTGTACTCAACACGGTATACACGTATCTGTGTATCTTCGTTTACAGGTGTGTTGAGGCTTGGCTCGGTGTAGTCGTGTTCGCCCAGCATTACGCCTGCGTTCATAAGGCAGTTCTGCACTGTACCTGTGTGGATGCGGGCATTTACTGTTCTGCCATCGGCTGTGATAGGGATGTGCATAACAGGTTTTATGGTGATATTTGTGTATCTGTCCGGGAATGAAGTGAGAATTACCTGGTCATCTTCATCGGGAGCAAAGCCTGCAAGGCTGATAAAATGGTCTTTGCCGCCAAGGAGTGTGATAACGGTTTTGCTGGTTATCGGGTCCTGGACAGTTACAACATTCAACAGGCTGTATATGCCAAGGTGCAGCACACCAAGGATAAGCACACACACGGCCATGCAGATAAGGCGATGACGGTTGTCATACAGCACAGCCTTTACCCTGTGTATAAGTTTTGCCATATAGTCTCCTTTTATAATAACGGAATTAATTTCTTTACCCTGGATATCCTTTCTGCCGTAATTTTTGCCGGCAGAAGATTTTTTAATCAAAAAATTTATCGGTTGTGCCTTTTGCAGCAACCTGTGCAAAAGCAGATTTTGGAAACAAATCTCTTCGGCACGGTGAGTATTATACCACTACGTCCACATACTTGTCAAAAAAAATCGCCTGTTTTCAGCGTTTTGCACAATCAAAACCCTGTAAATTGCATAAAAAACAATTTTGTGTCAGCCTTTGCAGTATTATTTTTTGTACAGAATAACATATAGAAAAAAGTTATCAGAATAAAATATCGGTACAGTTTTTATCACTGCCGTCCTGATTTGCAGATATTATCCGATTGTCCGCAATTTATTTTTTCTCACAGGTTTCCTGCATCTTTAATTGTGGGCAGATATGTGGTAATATATTATATATACTATATTTATAAGAGAGAAAAATATATGAACAAACATTACAACCACCAACAGACACCGCTTTTGTTCCACAGAATATACTGGCTGATGTGGACACCTGCCCAGATTGTTATGGGATTTCCCGGTATAATTGAAGCCTTTGGCGGTCTGCAGACCGCTGATATATACGGCATTGCGGATTTTATCTATGCAGTACTGACAGTTTTTCTGATGGCAGTATATTTTGTTGCATTTTTCAGCTGGAAGCTCCACGGCTGGTATGCCCTTATGGCTCAGTTGGTAATAAATGTGATCTACGCCTTTGTCTCCCTTGCTGTTACCTGGCAGGATGACGCCGCCTTTGCACTGTCCCTTGTTATCGGAACACTTATCCGCTGTATACCTGTGGGCATCTATTATATGAAGCGGAAACCGCTCTTTGCACCAAAAGGCTTTGATATCCCTGCGGCGGGATTTTTATTCCCTGGCGGTGCGGCATACCAGGGACAGCAGAATCAGCAGTGGCAGCCGCCGCAGAATGACCATCCACAGCCCGCCGCAAGCTTTGACGAAAACGGCGAAAGAGCATATATCTGCCCCAAATGCGGCAGTGCCGTTAAACCGACCAGCAACTTCTGCATACACTGCGGCACAAGGCTGAAGTAGATTTTGCAAAATTTGGAGATTTGATATGAAACTTTATGTGGCACGCCACGGACAGACCGACTGGAACGCACTGAACAGAGTGTGCGGTGCAACCGACCGCCCGCTGACCGAAAAAGGCTTTGAACAGGCAAGAGCCCTTGGCGAAAGGGTAAAAGATTACAATATAGATATTATAGTGGCTTCCCCTCTTGTGAGAGCACAGCAGACTGCAGGAGAAGTGGCAAAGATAATCGGTGCACCTGTTGTGACCGACTGCCGTCTTACCGAGCAGAACTACGGCATCTACGAGGGTGTGGACAGGGGAGATGAGCGTTTTCTGGCCAACAAGCGACAGTTCTGCGTGGATTATCCCCAGGGAGAAAGCATGTTCCGTGTGGCACACAGGGTGTACAACGCCATTGAAGCTGCAAAGGCAGAATATCCCGATAAAAATGTACTTTTTGTCTGTCACGGCGGGGTGTGCCGTGTTATCCGCACCTATTTTGAGCCGATGACCAACGAGGAATACTTCGGTTATTCTCCCGACAATGCCTTTCTGGCAGAGTACGAGCTGTAGAAAATGAGTACATATTGAGGGAACACAGACCGCCCTGCTTAAAAAGCAGGCCGACCTTTGACGCGGCCGCTGATTGTTATTTGGGGATGCTCCGCTCCCCAAGCCCCTTGAAAGTATCCTTATTACATTGTTTCCCCAAATCATATATTTTTAAATATATAAAAACCCGACAGAATATATTCTGTCGGGTTTTTGTTTTGTTTGTCACAGCTGTATATTGTCAAATATATTTTTTGCTCTTTTAATAACATACCCGGCAAATCTCTGTGCGGCACGGGGCAGTGTATCCCAGTTTTTATACACAAGGGCTATTGTACGGCTGTGGTTGCCATCAATCGGCACTACCGAAAGGTCAAAGCTGACGTCCTTGAGCACCGCTTTGTACAGCACCGAGATACCAAGGCCCTTTTTAACCATGGAAATGATGGAGTAGTCGTCATACACCTTGTACTGTATATCAGGGGTTATCCCCTCCTTACTGAATGCGTTGAGAATGTTGAGATATTCGCCCTCGTAGGACAGGATAAAAGGCTGGTCTGCCAGCTGGGCAAAGGTGACCGATTTTTCCTTTGCAAGAGGGTGGTTAATGGGCAGGATAGCCATCATATTGTCGCTGTACAGCGGCACGTTTTCCAGCTGGGGCGATGCACCGATTATGGAAAAGCCAAAATCCAGCGTGCCGTCCATAATGCCGTTGTGTGTGTCGTTATAGTCTCCCTGTTTTACAACAAAGTTGACATTCGGGTACTGCTCTTTGAACTCCTTCATGCAGTATGGCAGAATGTGCCGGCCGATGGAGGAAAGTGCACAGATACTGATGGTGGTTTTTTCCAGACCCTGCATCTCCGTTTTCTTTTTTCCGAGATTCTGCTCGGCAAGATATACCGACTGTATATAAGGCAGATACTCGGCACCGTCCTTTGTGAGGGAAACGCCATCCTTTCCTCTGCTTATAAGGGTTGTTCCCAGCTCCTTTTCCAGGTTTTTTACAATCTGGCTGACAGCCGACTGGGAGTAGCCTATCTCCTCTGCTACCCGTGTAAAATTCTTCTGTTCTGCCACCTTGCAAAACACACCATATTTTGAAATGGTATCCATGTCATCACCCTTTCTTATGGTTTGATTATAATTATTAATTTTACTTATGTCAACAGACAATATATAATTATCACTGCAGAGAAAACTATCCATACCTGCTGTCCCCCCAAGGCAGCAATTTTCTCTTTTTACAGGATTTGCACTGTATCACAGATACAGTCGGACGCATGCCAGAATGCGTCTTTAAGTCGGCGGCAGCAAAATGGCGGCGGAATCTCCTCTTTCCGCCGCCTTGTCCGTTTTCAGATTACGGGCTTATGCCGGTATTCCGTCTGCAGAAAATTTTGAAACCTAAGGATAAATTCTCCTTGCATATACAAATACCCTTTGCGGAATTTTTTCTTGCCCGCAGTGGTAATCCTCACTACAAAAAACACCGGCTGTCAACGGAGTAAGAGACAGTCGGTGTTTTTCTGTATTGGTATTGGTTCGGACAGTGTTATGCACCGCCGAGATAAGCTTTTTTGATTTCATCACTGGCTTTAAGCTGGGCACCTGTGCCTGTGAGAACAATGCGTCCGCTTTCCAGAACGTATGCTCTGTCAGCGATGGAGAGTGCCATTTCGGCGTTCTGTTCAACAAGAAGGATTGTTGTGCCCATCTTGTGGAATTCCTTGATGATGTCGAAGATGCCCTGAACCAGAATTGGTGCAAGGCCCATGGACGGTTCGTCCAGGATAAGCAGGTCAGGGTGGCTCATCATTGCACGGCCCATGGCAAGCATCTGCTGTTCGCCGCCGGAGAGTGTGCCTGCAATCTGGCTCTGTCTTTCTTTAAGACGAGGGAAATGGGCGTAAACGGACTCGATGTCCTTTTCCATATCTTCGCCCTTTGTGTAGGCTCCCATCTCCAGATTTTCCTTAACGGTCATCTGCAGAAAGATTCTTCGTCCTTCAGGAACATGTGCCAGCCCTTTTGGAACCAGTTTGTAAGCCTCGGTTTTGCTGATATCCTCGCCCTTGAAGGTGATGTGTCCTGTTTTGGAGCGGAGAAGACCCGAGATTGTTTTGAGAATTGTGGACTTGCCCGCACCGTTTGCACCGATGAGGGAAACGATTTCGCCCGGTTTAACCTCAAAGGAAACATCCTTTATAGCGTGAATCTGTCCGTAGTATACATTTATATTTTCAACTTTAAGCATATATTAATCCGCCTTTTTACCAAGATAGGCTTCGATAACCTTAGGGTTAGCCTTGATTTCGTCCGGTGTGCCTTTTGCGATGATTTCACCGTAGTTGAGAACACAGATACCTTCGCAGATACCCATAACAAGGTTCATATCGTGTTCGATGAGCATAACAGCAATCTGGAATTCGTCGCGGATGCGGCGGATATTTTCCATAAGCTCTGCTGTTTCGGACGGGTTCATACCTGCTGCAGGTTCGTCAAGAAGCAGGATTTTCGGATTTGTTGCAAGGGCACGGATAATTTCCAGACGTCTCTGTGCACCGTAAGGCAGGCTGCCTGCCTGATGGTGACGCAGGTCTGCCATGCCAAAGAAGTCCAGCAGTTCCTTTGCTTTGTCGTAAGCCTGTTTTTCGGCCTTTTTGTAGCCGAAGCCATGGGTCATGGAGGAAACAAGGTTTGTGTGCAGCTGGTTGTGCATGCCGATTTTAACGTTGTCCATAACGGTCATTTTGCCGAAAAGACGGATGTTCTGGAAGGTACGGGCGATACCCATTTTGCTTACCTGGTCGCAAGATTTACCCTTTGTGTCGTAGCCGTCCAGCAGGATTGTACCGCGTGTTGGCTGGTAAACGTTGGTGAGCAGGTTAAACACTGTTGTTTTGCCTGCACCGTTAGGGCCGATGAGGCCGCAGATTTCTGTCGGGCCGATAGCAAGGTTAAGGTTGTTAACCGCTGTAAGACCGCCAAAGTCGATACCAAGCTGATGAGTCTGCAGCACAGGAGCTTTGTGCATATCCTCGATTGGAACGATGGAATGGCTTGGAAGGGGAACCATAATACGTTCTGATGGTTTTACTGCCATATTAGTTTTCCTCCTTCTGTTTTTTTGCTGCCATATTGTTTTTTACAATAAGAACAGGGTTGTATTTTGCAAGCTGCATTTTAAGTGTTTCGTTGGATGTAACAAGCATCATAACGATGAGAACTATTGCATAGATAAGCATGCGGTAGTCCTGCAGGGAACGGAGCATTTCAGGCAGCATAACGATGAGTGCACCTGCGATAACGCTGCCGCGGATGGAGCCGATGCCGCCGAGAACAACCATAACAAGAATTTCGATGGAATAGTTGTAGTCAAAGGTACCTGCTGTAAGGATAGAGTAGTTGTGGCTGTAAAGAACACCTGCCACGCCTGCAAAGAATGCGGAAAGGGAGAAAACGATAAGTTTGTATCTTGTTGCGTTTACGCCCACGCTCTGTGCAGCGATGGTGTTGTCACGCAGTGCCTGGATGGCACGGCCGTGTTTGGATTTTACAAGGTTCTGGATTACAAAGAGAGTGATGAAAACCAGAATTATGCCATATGTAAAGGAGGCGTCCTGAGGTACACCTTTGAGACCTGCTGCACCGCCTGTGAATTCAAGGTTGATAACGATGCTTCGGAGAATTTCGCCGAATGCAAGGGTTACGATGGCAAGATAGTCCCCTTTGAGACGGAGAACAACCAGACAAACCAGTGCACCGAACAATGCACCCAGAATACCGCCTGCAAGGAGGGATACAGGGAAACGCACTGCCACAGGAATCTGTGGGAACTGATTTGCGATAAACTTGGAGAGCAGACCGCCTGTGTAGGCACCTATGGACATAAATGCCGCATGGCCGAGGGACAATTCGCCAAGGAAGCCGATAACAAGGTTAAGGGAAACTGCAAGGATAACTGCAACGCAGATTGGCACCAGCATACTCTTCATATGACGGGTTGCGTTGCCTGTCTGTATCATAACTGTAATAACAAGATAGAATGCCAGCACGATTGCATAGTTTATCAGGTTGCTTACAGTGCTTTTTCTGAGCTTTTTCTGTGATTTTTTCATACCCTGCACCTATACCTTTTCGTTGATTTTTTTGCCCAGCAAGCCTGTTGGCTTGAGGCAGAGAACAAGAACAAGTACGCCGAAAACAATGGCGTCGGAAAGTTCTGTGGAGATGTAAGCTTTTGCAAGGTTTTCGATAACGCCAAGAAGAATACCGCCAAGCATAGCACCCGGGATGGAGCCGATGCCGCCGAAAACAGCAGCAACGAATGCCTTGATACCAGGCATGGAGCCGGAGTATGGGCCAATAAAGCCGTATGTAGCACCAAAGAAAAGACCTGCAACAGATGCAAGAGCAGAGCCGATTGCAAATGTAACTGTGATTGTGCGGTTTACGCTGATACCCATAAGTTCCGCTGCTTCGCGGTCTTCAGATACAGCACGCATTGCCTTGCCCATCTTTGTTTTGTTGATAAACAGTGTGAGGGCAACCATGATGATGAATGTAACTGCGAGAGTTTCCACACTTTCGCCTTTTACTGTGAGTTCGCCAAAGTGCATTGGTTCCAGATTGAAAACCTTTGGAAAGCTTTTCTGTGTGGAACCGAAGATGAGCAGTGCCAGAGACTGCAGGAAGTAGGATACACCGATAGCGGTGATAAGTACTGAAAGGGATGGTGATGAACGAAGTGGTTTATATGCAATTCTTTCGATCAGAACACCCATTACAACACATATCAGAACACTTACCAGTATGCCCGCAACAGCAGGAAGACCCACGCTGTTTACAGCGACAATAACGGTGAAGGCACCAACCATGATAACATCACCGTGAGCAAAGTTAAGCATCTTTGCTATGCCGTATACCATTGTGTAACCAAGGGCTATGAGGGCGTATATACTGCCCAGAGACAAGCCGCTTATAAGGTTCGAAAGAAAGTTCATAATAATGCTCCGTTTACAAAAGGGTGTTTTCGGGCAGGTGTTAACCCGCCCGAAAACCCTCGAATTTTTTGTTTTTAATTAACTTTTAATAATTTTTATCTAAACCAATACAAATTTCTGTGTCCGATACTGTCGGAACAACTATAACCGCACGGCAAAAACATCTTCTGTTTGCTCGTTTAATCTGCGGTTTCAACGTTCACGCCTTATACAAGGCGGGGTTGTTATAACCGCACGATAAAGAAATTGTCTGTTCGCCCGTATAATCTGCGGTTTCAACGTTCTGACCGTGGAAATCTGTGATTTCCTAAAATGCGTATGCATTTCACAGCTTTAGCTGTGCGGGCAGGTTGTTACTTAACGTTGTCGTAGGATACGTAAACGCCGTCAACGATAACAACTGCTGTTGCGTTTTTGTCTGGTTCGCCGGAAGCGTCCCAAGTCATTGTACCTGTTGTACCAACAACTTCGATTTCTGTCATAGCTGCGATCATAGCTTCGTTGAAGTTTTCGTCTTCAGTTGTAACGCCTGCTTTTTCGAATGCTGCTACGAGAGCGTAAACTGCGTCGTATGCGTCTGCTGCAAACTGGTCAGGAGTTGTGCCGTATTTTGCTTTGTATGCTGCTGTAAAGGATTTTGTAGGTTCTGTTTCGCTGTCTGCTGCGAATGGTGTCAAGAGCATAACGCCTTCAGCAAGCGGGAGGTTGTCTGTACCGATTTTTTCGAGGATACCGTCGAGACCGTCACAACCGAAGAATGTGATGTCGAGACCGGCTTTATCAGCCTGTGTGATGATGTATGCTGCTTCCTGTGCGTAGATTGGGAGGAAGAGGAGGTCAGCACCGGATTCTTTAACTGTCTGGAGCTGTACGGAGAAGTCTGTGTTGGACTGGTTTGTGAATGCTTCGTCTGCTACGATTTCGAGACCGTTTGCTGCTGCTGTGTCAACGAAGGATTTTCTAAGACCGTTGGAGTAGTCGTTGGATTTGTCGTAGATGATAGCAACTTTTTCTGCTACTGCGTTGTCTTTGATAAAGTTAGCTGCGTAAAGGCCCTGTGCGGAGTCTTCGAAGCAAACGCGGAAGCAGTTGTCGTACTGTGTACATTCAAGCTGGGAACCGGATGGTGTGAGGAGAAGCATGTTGTCAACTTTAGCTTCTTCTGTGATTGCGATACATGCACCGGATGTTGTGCCGCCCATTGTTACGTCCATGCCGTCGTCAAACATTGTTGCATAAGCCTGAACTGCCTGTGCACCGTCTGCCTGGTCGTCTTCAACTCTTACATAAACTGTCCAGCCGTCTGCAAAGCCGCCGTTAGCGTTGATTTCTTCTGCTGCAAGTTCTGAACCCTGTTTTACAGATGTACCGTATGTTGCGTAGTCGCCTGTAAGTGGGCCTGTGCCGCCGATGTAGAGAACTTTTTCTGTTTCTGCTGCGTTGCCGCCTTCAGCTGCAGGTTCGCTGCCGCCGCAAGCTGTCATGCTGACCATCATAGCTGCTGCCAAAAATAATGCCATTAATTTTTTCATAACCAATACCTCTTTATAAAATATTTTTTATTGTCTTAATGTTGGCTGTTCCGTCTGCGGTTCCGGATTCGCCGGCGGAACGTTTATTTACAACGGCTGTGCCGTTAAAATACAATTTAAAAGGGCTGCACCCTGCAAAAGAGTGCAGCCCGTAAGGTGCCTTATTCCGGCGTTATGCCGCTGTGAGCTCTTTTGCGTTAAATATCCTGTTTTCTCCTGCAATAATAATAAGGGCGATAATGCCGATGTTAATTATTGCAACGCTAATAAGGACGCCGATAGCGCCGCGAAGGATAGCGATAGCAAATAGAGCAAAAACAAAAGTGCACACTGCACAGAATACAGCATGCACCAATCTGGACAATTTTGCACAGGAAGAAGCACCAGCCTGACAAGCAGCCCAGTTATCAGAATTATGAGTATAGTTGTTCATAAATACGTTTGTCATAACTCTATTCTTCCTTTCTTAAATGTTGCTATGATTATATATCCAACCCTCTATATTGTCAACAGTTTATAGCAACTTTTAATAATTATTGGTAATTACCACAAAATCAGTTAAATTAAGCCCTATTTTTTTGCACTTTGCACAAAAAATCGGTAACAAAACGGTTACAAATCTGTTTTCAAAGTCCTTCTCACTTTGTTAAAAAAGCATTCAAGTTTAGTTTATGCATAAAGATTGCATAAAGTTTTAATTGTTAAGGAATTTTTAACAGATTTCGGATACAGACTGCAAATATATGCCGCAGAGTAACACAGCACTGCACAATGCAGAAAAAAAGACGGTTTCTGCTTCCTGCTGCAGAAACCGCCATGGTTTTTTTATATTGTTTTTATCGCTGCAGTATAACCACAGCTGCATTGAGAGCTGCAAAGAGATTGGTAAAGCCCATTACAAAGCACAGCGGACGGAAGATATCCTTTTTAACCGCAAAGGTTCTGCCCTGCAGTGCAAGGAAAGCCATCGGTAGCACAGGCAGCAGATATTTGCCCTGAATGCCATAGATGGATGTGTAGCTTACAGGTGTCCAGCTGATGCCGAGATAGATCACCAGTGCAAGAATGATGAGGGATATAACACCAAACATACCTCTGTCCCTTGTACGGAGGGTGTAGTCTTCGCCTTCCTGGGCAAATGCGGCAGCAACCGCACACATCAGCACAATGATAATGAAGCCGTCACTGATGAGCACATTGTTGTAGCCCAGCACACCGCCGGCAACACTTTTGATATAGTAGGCACCGTTTTCAAATATTGTGCTGAGAACAAGCCTGAGTGTAACCACAGGGTTCTGCAGCATAAGGCCTATATTGAAGGTTGCTTCCGGATTTGTGAGCAGCAGTGTCTCCAGACTTTCAGAGGAGGAGATTGCAGGCAGGATTGTGCGGAGCACATCAGGACGCAGCATAATTGCCGCTGCAACCGCCACTATGCCGAAAACACCTATGCCGAGAACTGCAAGAACCGGATTGATTTTCAGCTTTACTCTGTTCAAAACAGGAACTTTTTTAATATCCAGCAGCAGCACTGCCATGCAGAGTGTGCAGTAGATAAATTTGCTTGGTGCCAGCAGCACACAGATAACCGCCAGCAGCACCATCTGCCACCATCTGTAGGTTTCTTCCTGCTTGAGCAGATACAGCAGATAGGCTGTAAAGAGAAAGCCCAGGGATATTACAAACACATCGCGGGAGAAGCTGTTTACAAGATGGAGGGTAATAGGGAAGAAGCTGAGGGCCATAAATATGTTTTTGCCCACAGGTGTGATTTTTATAGCAAAGAACACACAGATGGCAAAGAACAGCAGGTTGAACAGGCGTCCCAGATACATGCTGGGCACATAACCAAGGTTAAGCATATGGCTGACTTTTATGCCCAGAGCACCCATAAGATATACCCCGTCAAAGTCGGAAACCGCCCATACGTTGCTGATTGGTTTTATCTCATCACTTTCCGCTTTGGAGAATAGGTTGTCGTAGATGTATTCATAGTTGAAAACATTGGTATATTTGTTTTCAAAGGTTTCGCTGTAGTCCTCTGCCCGTCGCTGGATTGTGCGTTCGGCAAGGTCTGCCTTTGTATAGCCCTCAAACTTTTCGTTGCACAGGCGGTAGGCTGTGTTGATGTGGGCTTCCTCGTCAGGAGAGGAGAACGGAGGCAAAGCAAGGCTGAACAGACAGCTTACCGCAAAAAGTGCAGCCACAAACACAACCTCTTTTTTGAAACTGAAGATAAAGCACACCCAATAGAGTATAACCGCTGCAAAAACTGCAACAATACAGATAAGGCGGTACCAGCCGTAGAGGCTGTCGCTGTTTACACGGTATTTAAGCACACCAAAGGCCATTGTGCCTGTGGCGGAATCTCCCCACACACGCATATATGCATCGCTGCCCTTTGCAAAGTCAGGGGTGATTTTCAGCACAAAATCACAGGTGCCTTCCCTTTCGGCAATGTACGGAGCATCAAAAAAGATATCGGTGTAGACATCGTTGACCATAATCTCGGTGTTGAAGGTGGTTGATGCAACAGCCTTACCGCTTTCTGTTTCAATCAGTTCCATATAGGCACTGCCTGCCTGAGGCACGCCAAGATTGTGGAAACGGATTTTCACCCCGTAGATATCGCCATGGGTGGAAAAAGGCTGTTCCAGCGTTATGCCATGGTCAAAAGCCACGGCGGGGGAATCATATATATCGTTTATATATCTGCTTTCGTTCTTGTTTACTGCCGGGTCCACAAAGCTGTATTTTATAAAGAACAGTGCAAGGCCCATAACGGCCAGCACCGCACCCAGCCCCGCTGCATGGAGCAGAATTTTAAGCAGTATGTTTTTTGTGTTTTTTGTTTTATCCATATAAATCCCTTTCAAGCATAAGAGAATTGTATTTACAAGATATATCTTTACATATTATATCTATTTTATCATAGCATACAGGGGAGGATTTTTCAATTTTTATTTGATGTGACAGCAGCTCGGCAAACCATATTATCCCTGTGTATCCGCAAAGTTTATTGACACAGTTCATTTACAAATCCTTTAGTCTATGCTAACATATATAATAAGAAATTATATTATAATGGAGTTACTATGGACGGCGATAAATCAAGAGAGGATTATCTTGAAGCGATACTTGTCCTGTCAAAGAAAAACGAGACGGTGCGTAACGTTGACATTGCGGCATATCTTGGGTTTGCCGCCCCCAGCGTGAGCATTGCCATTAAAAAACTGGCACAGGAAAAATATATCTTCATCGACGATAACAAGGCAGTGGTGCTGACGCCGAAAGGCCGCCTGAAAGCGGAACAGATTTACGAACGGCATCTGGTGCTGACACTTATTGATGGAGCTGGGTGTTTCCAAGGATACTGCGGCACAGGACGCCTGCAGGCTGGAGCACGATTTAAGCGAAGAATCCTTCAACAGGATAAAGAACTTTTATTTTAAAAACTATCACAACAAAAACGGATGATGCTGATTTGCGGGGTTTACCCCTATCTGATGCCGTCGGGCTGTCTCCGGACAGGCCCTTTTGCCGGGAAACGAGGTATATATGGCAAAGATTGTTTACTTTTTTCTGCAGAACTGCCCACACTGCAAAAATGCAGACAGGATGATTGCAGAACTTGTGGAGAAAAACCCTGAATATGCAAAGGTTGAAATTGCAAAGGTGGACGAAAAGCTGAGTCCGCTGTATGCAACCAAATATGATTACTGGTATGTACCTGCGTTTTACGTAAACGAAAGAAAGGTGCATGAGGGTGTACCCACAATGGAAGCGGTGGAAAATGCCCTTAAAACCGCCCTTGCCCAAGACTGATTATACACACGCAGATAATTTTAAGTTACACAACTTTTTATAACGAGGAAATAACCATGAAAAAAATCTCAGTAGTAGTACCTTGCTACAACGAACAGGAAGCATTGCCAATCTTTTACGAAGAAACCACAAAGGAGCTTACAAAAATCCCTGATGTGACATGGGAATTTGTGCTGGTGGATGACGGCAGCCGCGACAAAACCCTGGAGACCATGCAGCAGCTGGCAGAAAAGGACGAAAAGGTAAAATACATATCCTTCTCCCGCAACTTCGGCAAGGAGAGTGCAATGTACGCAGGGCTGGAAAATGCCACAGGCGACTATGTTGTGCTGATGGACGCAGACCTGCAGGACCCGCCGGCTCTTCTTGGCAGAATGGTGAAGGAAATTGAAGAAAACGGCTACGACTGTGTCGGCACACGCCGTGTTACAAGAAAAGGCGAGCCGCCAATCCGCTCCTTCTTTGCAAGAATGTTCTACAAGCTTATCAATAAAATCTCCAAAACCGAGATTGTGGACGGTGCCCGTGATTTCCGTATGATGAAGCGTGAAATGGTGGATGCCGTTGTGAAAATGTGCGAATACAACCGCTTTTCCAAAGGTATTCTCAGCTGGGTTGGCTTCAAGACACTATGGCTGGAATACGAAAACATCGAACGTGTTGCAGGCCAGACAAAATGGAACTTCTGGAAGCTGTTCCTCTATTCCATCGACGGCATTGTGGCATTCTCCACAGCACCGCTGGTTATCAGCAGCCTGCTGGGCATTATTATCTGTGCAATCGCATTCTGCCTTATGCTGTTCTATGTGGTTAAAGCCATTATGTTCGGCGACCCTGTAAGCGGTTTCCCTACACTTATCAGCGTTATCCTTATGCTGGGCGGCCTGCAGCTGCTGTGCCTTGGCATACTTGGCCAGTATCTTGCAAAAACATACCTTGAAACAAAGGGCAGACCAATCTATATTATTGGCAAAACAAATATTGAAAAATAAAGTCACTCTGCTGTTTTCTGCAGGGAGGCTTGGAGGGGTGCTGCCCTCCAAATTTCAATCGGGGTGGTGTAACGGCGGGGTGTCCCCGCCTAATATGCAATGATGTATCGTCGCCCAATTTGCACTGACTTGGCGGCACGGTGTGTGTGGACTTGCACACGGAAGTGCCACACCACAGCGACAATGCTGTACATTGTCCGGCTGGGTCCGCTGCATGCCAACAGCGGCAGTTTTGGTCACTTTTGCTGCCAAAAGTGACATGCAAAGCATAACAGCCTGTGTTGCAAACACATACTGAAAGGCATTTTTATGATTAATTCACTTTTAATTACCACCGGCGGCACCATAAGCTGTGTGCCGTCTGACGAGGGTCTGAAACCGGGGCTGAAAGGTGCAGACCTTTTGAAATATTCCAACTACTGGTGCGATGTGCTGGACTTCAAGCTGATTGACTCCAGCGTTATGACCGATCCTGAACGCCAGGAGATTGCAAAGCTGCTGTGGGAAAACCGCGAAAAATACGACAGTTTTGTTATCACCCACGGCACAGACAGCATGGCATACACCGCAGCATATCTTGCCTGTGCCCTGCAGAACTTTGACAAGACTGTGGTGCTGACAGGCAGTCAGCTGCCCATGGTGTATCCCGGCACCGATGCGGTGGCAAACCTGAATCTTGCACTGAAAACCGCACTGACAGGGGAATACTACGGAATATGCATAGCCATAGGAGGCAGACTGCTGCCCGCAGAATCGGTGACCAAAATGGAGACCGAGGGCTTTGCTGCCTTTGACAATGTGGATAAAACCTATCTGACAAAACCTGTGCCGAAACCCGAGGCAGAAGCAGAATACCTTGAGCCGAAAACCGATATGGTGGGGGTTATCTACATAACCCCGAACCTTAGCCGAGGGGTTATACTGTCCTACGTTGCAATGGACGCTGTGCTGGTGCTGCTGCTTGGAGCAGGAGGTATGCCCGAGGTGTGCGAAAAAGCCCTTGAACGCCTGCAGGCGGCAGGTGTGAAGGTTTACATCAAAAGCCAGTGTATGTACGGCAAGGTTGAGGAAATTTACGCCGCACATTCGGGGGTTAAAAAGTTTATCCCTGTAAAGGACGAAAGTATAGAATATACAATATATAAAATTATGTTTGATCTTGAGTAGTGATGCAGTTTTTTAAGCACACTGCTCTGTCCCGAAAGTTATTCACATAAACTGAAAGCTCTGTGGAAAATTCCACAGAGCTTTTTTCTTGCTTTTTTCAGTTGCAGCAGTTTCTACAGCCCGAACAGCGTGTTGTACCCTTCGGTATATTTGCTGAAAGAGCCTGCGTTGAGGCCCATATCGCTCATCAGCTTTGTCAGCCAGTGAGGCACAAAGCTGTCGTATTTTACCTCAATTATTGTCTTGTCGGTCACTGGGAACTGAGGGATTTTTTCCTGGAAAAACTCCTCATTTGCCGCGGAAACCCTTATATCGCTGTCGAAGGTTACACGGAAACCCTCGTCACCGAAAAAGTAGGCGTGGCGGTCGTAGCTTACGTTGATAAGAGGGCGGTAGGCATTTGTCTGTATCTGATAGTAGGTGTAGACGCTGTCCGCTGTGTTTTTGTCCAGCAGCACACCATAATCACCCTCATAAATGCCGATTGCTTCATCACGGTTTAATGTGGTGACATATTTTGTTGCCACCTCGCCGATTTTGCTCTTTATCTCCAGCTTGAAGACATCACTGCCTGTGTAGTTACGCAGACGCAGCTTCTGGCGTTCCTTTGTGCCCAGCTCCTTGAGGATATAGTCCTGATTGTAGGGGGTTTCAAAGTAGATGGAGTTTACGCGGTAACAGCCGTAGCTGTCGCTGAATGCATCTGCCGACATAAGCGTCTCGACTTTGTGGCGGATAATTTCCGCCTTGTGACTGTCGGTTTCGAACTTTATCTCGTGACGGTAGCTGTGGGGTGCCATCTCCAGCTTAGTAAAACTCTGCGATTTCGTCAATATGCTCATCCAGCCATCTGCCCCTTTCGATAAGAAATTCTTTTATATACTCTCTTTCAGCCTTTGAGTTTTCAAGGTCGTTTGTTTTGTTGGCAAAAGGTATGGCCTCGCCGAAGATATAGTCATACTTTTCGTCGTTACGCTGCCACGCACCCTCCAGCTGGGTTTCAGCATCCTCCAGCAGGGCAATTATGTTTTCCTCGCTGAATACGCCGCCCTCGCTTCTCATCTCTTTCCACTGGGTGATGAGAGCATTGCGGAAGTTTTCGTGCATAAGATACTGCTGGGTTTTTTCTTCCTCCAGAATATCAAACTCCCTTGCGTTTTTAAGGCTTTTGCTGTAGTCCACATTGCCTGTGCCTATGTCAAAGTCCCACTGGATAACCTTTATCTTTTCACCTCTCGGGCGATAATAATAAAGGGATGATGTAAAGCCCTCGTAGTTTTTTACAAATTCTGCCAGCAGCATAACACGGGCAATCTGTTCTACGTCATAATACTGACTGAACTCCTCGTCTGTGCCCTCGTAGAGTGCAGTTTCGAAAAATTCTATCTCGTCCTTTATGGCTTTTGCGGCGGCTTCGTCCATATTTTCCGCCTTTGGATATGCCACGCTGTAGCGGGTGCCAAAGCGGTTTCGTTCCAGACGGATTGCGGCGTCGTAGCCTTCTTCGTAGGCATCACGCTTGAAGATGATGTTGCCGCCGTCACGGAAGATACTGTCCGTATTTTCAGGGGTGGTGTATTCACCCATAGGGATGCGGTTTTTGTCCTGCTTTATTTTTTCCACTATAAGGTATACGCCCTGATAGTCCTCCATGGACAGTGTGCTGTCAGGGGTGTCCACAAACACCTCGGCAAACCGGCATTCCGGCGACCAGTCGGTTATCTGCTGCTGAAGCTTGTATGCCACAAAGTTGCGGATAAGGCTGCGGTCGATATACGGTGCGTGGAAAACAAAGTCGCTTTCGGCATCAAAATCCAGAAAATCATAGTTTACAGGCAGGCCCTCGTCATCACGGAATTCAAGGGAAAAGGGCTTTTTGTCCTGCATATAGCTGCTTGTTCTGCCACGCAGCTTCATCATCTCGTCATAGTAGACGTGGTTCGGTATATCATCAAGGCTGTTTTCATCCCGGCTGAAAACATATAAATCCACGCTGCTTTCCTCTCTGAGAGGCATCACAGGGCCGTCGGCCGACCATTCCCAGTAGGGCATGAGCCTGTCTATATCATAGCTGTAAACATACAGAACGGGCAAAGTGAACTTCTGCTCCTTTACATCCTGTTCCACAGTGTTCGGGATATGTATATCCAGCTTTTCGTTTTTGTAGTTGATGTCAAAGTTCCAGAAATCAGGAACAGCAAAGGACATAACCGCGAAGGAGACAAGGGCAAAAACCAGCAGTATTAACTTTTTGGTGTTTTCCTTTTTCACTATATATTCACTCCGCTTACAATATTTACATTTTCAACGCCGTTTATATTTCTGAGTGCTTCCAGCAGCATATCGCTGTTTTTGCAGGAGATTTCGTAGATGTATTCCTGCTTTGTGCGGCCGGAGGATTTGGATTTCTGTGTGTATTTTACACCTTTGGATTTGAGAAGTGCGTTAATTTCCTTTGCGGAGAGGTTTTCGCCGCGGATGATGAGCACCTCTTTGAGGTATGTTTTGCTGATAAAGCTGAAGAGAATTACAAACACGCTGATGAGCAGAGTTGCGATTGCCGCAAGGATAAAGTTGCCTGTGCCTGCACTGATACCTATTGCAACTGCCCAGAAGATGTATCCTGTGTCAACAGGGTCTTTGATTGCAGAGCGGAAGCGGATGATGGACAGGGCACCAACCATACCGAGAGAGAGGGCAAGGTTAGATTCGATAATCATCATGATAATGCCTGTAACCACGCTGGTGAGCACCAGAACGATTGCAAAGTTGGAATAGTAGTTTACTCGCTTTGTTGTGAGTTTATACACTGCAAAAATTACAAGGGAAAGGACAAAGATTGCAAGAAGGTTTGTAACCATCTGTCCCGCAGTGTAACCGCTTACATTTTTTGTAAGGTAGGAAAAAATTTCGCTTTTGTTCATAACAGTACCTCGTTTTATATTTTAAAATTTTTAAACTTATTTTAAAAGCCTCTGCCGCAAAGGGTGTAAAAAGCATATCTGTTTTGCATCACGGCAGTTTCGGCCTTAAATTATATTTTACCTTATTATAAAGGGATTTTCAACAAAAGAGCATTAACAGGCGAAAATTTAGTTTATGCGGCAGCTCAGATATGCTTTTGTTTGAAAACCTTTTCGGGGAGAACAGCCTTTTTATTGCAGTATTCTTTGGTAAAACAGTTATTTTGGGTGCAGGAAAAATTTTTTAAAAAATTTTTAAAAAAAGTGTTGACAATCAGAGGATGGTGTGCTATTATAATTAAGCGTTAAGCGATAACGCAAAAAACTGAATAAAATAAGCTGGTGTAGCTCAGTCGGTAGAGCAGCTGATTTGTAATCAGCAGGTCGGGGGTTCAAGTCCGTCCACCAGCTCCATTTTTTTGTGGGAGTGTTCCCGAGTGGCCAAAGGGGGCAGACTGTAAATCTGTTGTCAGTGACTTCGATGGTTCGAATCCATCCGCTCCCACCAATAAAAAAAGAAAGACTTGCTTCGGCAAGTCTTTTTTTATTGGTGTCCGCCCTGAAAAGTTATCGTCGCACCCGGCACAGGCACCAGTTGCCTGTTTGGTTGCTCGTAACTTTCCCTTCGTCCGCCTCCCTGCACCCGCCACCGGCGGCGGTCGGCTCCCTCACCCACCAATAAACAGAAAAGACATCCAAACGGATGTCTTTTTTGTTTTTATAATCACTGTTAAAGCAGTGATTTTTTTATTTGCAAAAATTTACAGTGAGCATTGTGGGAGCATTTGTGCCCCAGCACAAATCGGATTCGAAAGGCGGCTCCTGGCCTATTATATATTTATTCTCCCGTTCAGCACCTTTGCTGCACTTATTTCATTGCATTGCAGCCGATAAAAGCTTATAATTATTAAAAATACTGTCTGTTTTTCAGGCTGTTTAAGGGAGGTCGTATGAGAACATTAAAAAATATTCTCCTGTCCTTTTTATGCACATTGTTTTTCCCGGATTTTATCTGCCGCAGCGTGCTGGCTTTTTCAAACAGCTGGCTGTCCGCTCTGCTTATGGCTTTGCTTTTTCTGCTTTTCCGCCATGCAGACGGTCAGAATTTTCCTTTGCGGATGAAAATATTTTCCCTTGCTCCCGCATTTATCTTTTCCGCCCTTACCGCTTTTGGCTATCGCCTTGAAATACTGGAAAATATAAACTTTACCGATATCAGAATGCTTGCAGCAGTTCTGCTTTACACCTGCGTTTTTTCTGCCGCAATATGTTCCGTGTGGAATTATCTTGAAGAAAACGAGGAGAATTTTGCACTTAACAGCTGCAGCGGCTTTGCTGCAAAGGCAGACAGGGTTATATGCTGGATAGTCCGACACCGCATTGTTATGGCGGCTGTGATGCTGCTGTTGTGGCTGCCCTGCTATCTGTCTGTATTTCCCGGCAACTTCCGCTATGATGCAGCTGCTGAATTCAGACAGTACACCGATGGCTACAGCGGGGATTTCCCTCTGCTGCACTCCTTTATAACCATCAGGCTTCTCAACTTTTTCTACGGTATAACCCAGTCCTACAACACAGGCATTGCAGTTTATACCATTGTGCAGATGGTGCTGCTGAGCCTGCTGTTTTCCCAGATTATTCACACCCTTGACAGACAGCATATAAACAGATTTGTGCTTTTTGTTCTGCTGGTATACTATTCGGTATTTCCGGCCATACATCTGCTTGTAACCTGCAATGTGCGTGATGTTATGTTCAGCGGTATGCTTGTGTGGTCCGTATTTCTGATATACCGTATGGCCATGGACTATAAAAAGTTTATGGCAAATATATTCAACCCCTTTCTGCTTGCCCTTGTGCTGGTGCTTACACTGCTGTCCCGCAACAACAACACCGGTGCAGTGATGCCTGCAGCACTGGCTGTTGTATGCCTCGCCGTTGCCTTTGCCGCAGGACGTGACAGCATCAGAGGTTCCGCTGTGTTTGCCGCAACTGCAATGGGCGGATATTTTCTCATTTCCGCCGCACTTACAGCAGCCTGCCAGCCCCTTGTTCCCGCCCAGACAGGCTCGGCACTTTCGCTGTTCTGCCAGAGCCTTGCCCGCAGCTACTATGCCGACGGGGAAAACTGGCCGCAGCAGGATATTGAAGCCTTCAGAAGATATTTCCCTGCAGGCGACCCTTACTACGTGCCCGAAAATGCCGACTCCACAAAATTTGTTATACAGGTTCCCGAAGATGAAAAGGACGAATTTATGCAGTTCTGGCTGAAAAAGGGCAGAGAATACCCCACAGTATACCTTAATGCCGTGCTGGCAAACACAAGACAGATGTGGTTCCCCGATGTGATTGTTGACGGATACAACGAGGCGGGAAAATCCGCATTCAGGGAATATGAAAAATGCTATTTCACCTTCTCCGACTCGATAGAAAAACCTGGCACTCTCGACAGCCTGCTGCCGCAGGTTCACAGCTTTTATGAGAACATCGGCCTGTTTGTCTCCTTTGAAAAGGTGCCTGTTGTATCCATGCTTTTCTCCATAGGCTTTCACTTCTGGCTGCTTATAAACTGCTGTTTCTACGTTGAGTACAGAAAATGCCGCCGCCTGAGGCTGCCGCTGCTGATTCTGCTGGGGTACTGCATTATATCCGCCTTTGTACCCCTTGTGCTGCTGAGATATTTTGCTGCACTGTTCTTTGCATTTCCGCTGATTACAGCCTTTGCCATTCAGCCGAAAAGTGCAACGGACTGCCAGTTTTAAACATGTATACATTTTTTAAGAAAACAACAATATACAACTACGGGAAAGGATGAACCGCCATGCCAAAAAACGAAACCGCATATTTTGCAGGAGGATGCTTCTGGTGCATCACACCTACCTTCAAGGAACTGGAGGGTGTTTACGACGTTGTCAGCGGCTACGCCGGGGGCGATATGGAAAACCCTACCTATAAAGACGTTAAAAGCCAGAAAAGCGGCCACAGGGAGACTATCCGCATCGACTATGACGCAGAGCTGGTGAACTTTGAACAGCTGTTTGACATCTTTATCTGCGGGGTAAACCCTTTTGACGCAGAGGGCCAGTTTATCGACCGCGGCCACAGCTACACCCTTGCGGTGTACTATCTGAACAGTGAGCAGAAGGCAATCGCAGAGGAAAGCATCCGTGCACTTGAACACCACTCGGGTATGAAAACCTATATCAGCGTAGAGCCGTACAAAAACTTTTACCCTGCTGAGGAAGAGCATCAGGACTACTACCTGAAGCACCCTGAAGAATTCCACAGGGAACTGGTTGAAAGCGGCAGAATTACAGAATAACTTTTTACTCCGCAAAAACGCAAAATTCACAGACATTTCCCCCTTTTCAGAAAGGAGAAGCCTATGAAAACCTTGTTTAAAAGTGCAGACGAATATCTTAAACTTTCTTCCTGGAAGGACCTTGCGTTTATAAAATTCTGCCTCTTTTCCATGGGTGTGCTGATGGGTACATACATTAAAAGAGATGCAAAGCAGAATGTGAGGATTGCCGCATTTTTTGTTTTTCTTGCCACATACATTCCGCTGATGGTAAAGTATGCCATGGTGCTGGTTAAAACAATAAATGACGGCAGAAAAGCCCTATAGAGATATCAGTAAAAACAAAATCCAACCGCAGCGATATGCTGCAGTTGGATTTTTTCTGTTTTATTGGATTGTCGGAGCAGATTCTATGTGCTTCTGTAAAGGCTTTTTATGCGTTTTCAGTTTCTTCGCCAAAGTTGTTGAATGCGTTTTTCTGATCTTCGTTCCAGAAGCTGTTGCCGCCCATAAGGGTGCTGCTTACCGCATCTTTTGCAGAAGGGCCGTTTACCCAAAGTTTTACGTTTTCGTTTACATAATCCTGAGAGAGTCGTCAGCTTCATCACTGACAATACCTTTGTATCCGTCTGCAGCACTGCTGAAATCGCCTTTTGTCACATCCTTAAAGATTGTTGCTGCATCAATACCTGTGCCTATAATTCCATCCGCTTCAAGCATATTGTCAATATTCCTGAGTTCTTCCTCGGTGAGCACCTTGTCTTCCATAGATGCATTTATAAGACGGTTTGCCTTTTCCAGTTCCATAATATATCCCGGTACATCTGTTATGTCAGGGCTTGCCACCATGCCTATAATTCCTGTGAGGGCAAACAGGGTATCTATATTGCCCTCATTCTGCTGCTGCTCGACAAGAATATCTTCCAGCACCTGATTTGCCACAGAACCCTCCGCCATAATGTCGCCACTGTTCTGCTCTGTATATTCACAGCTTGCTTTAACTCTGTCTCTGAGGAAGCTTACACCCGTTATATTGTTGACGCTGCCGGAAATATAGCCGCTTGTGCTTCTGGTTTTTGCAAGCTCCTCCTCGAGAACAGTTCTGATTTTTGCTGTGAACTGTGCCAGGTCCACCTGCGGACTGCTGAGCGAACTGGTTTCGTAGCTGTTTATGTCTTCGTCCAGCTTTTCTGTTGCACTGACTACAGCATCGCCCTCTTCAATAACAGCTGTTATGGAAGGTCTGGTAAAATAAAGATTCACGCCAGCCAGCGATTTCTCTATCTTTTCCAGTTTACTGTCTATCCCCTCGGCTTTGGCTCTGTTTGCCGCCATATATTCGCACAGCTTCTCCATGCTTTCACGGCGGAACATTGCTCTTTCGTCGTCATCAACAGCAAGGTAGTCCGAAACATATTTATTGTAACGGGTAAAAAATTCCGCCATAAGCTGACCTATGGAATAGTCTATCATGCCGTATACTTCTGTAAGATAATTTTTTATAGCCTGTGCACCCTGGCCTGAAAACTTATTGTCTGCTATCATGGCCTGAATGCCTTTATTCACTATTGTTCTGGCATATTCCCATTCGGTTCTTTTGCGTATTATAACTTCCAGATAATTTCTGTAGTCTTCAAAGTTTATGCTGTATTTATAGTTTGAGTCCTGCATATTCTTTTCCTTCTGTCACTTTTATCATCGTATTCCGTTTGCCGCTCTTATATCTGCCGCCTCTATATCATCCAGGGCATTTTCGATATCGTCTGCAATTTTAAGCACAAGCTGACTGTACAGGCCCATAATCTGTGCTATTTCTGCCATGCGGTTTTCGTATTCACTGTAAACTGTACTGTTCAGATCTGCTCTGTGGTGATGTTCTGTCAGCTCTCTGTCTTCAGGGACATAGGTGTATTTTATATCTGTCTGATCTATCATTTTTGCACCCTGACGTATAACGCCGACATTGCTCTGCTGCAGGGTTTTGTCTATCTGAAGCTGGTCTCGCGGGTTTGGACCTCTGCTGGAGAGTTCGTCCCTTGACTGTGTATTGACAGCATATATGTTATTTTTTGACATTTTTTATCTCTCCTTTATTTGGAAGAATTGTTGAGTGCCGCCTGTGCTGCCTGTTCGGCCTCTCGTTTTTTGCGGGCCTCCTCGGCTGCAATTCTTGCTTTTTCCTTGCTTATTTCGCGGTTTATGTTACTCAGATTCTGTTTTTGCGTATTAAGCTGCCTTCGCAGTTCGGCCAGTTTTAAATCCATATCACTTACAAACACCCCATATCTAAAATTGTAGTCTGTAAGACTGCTCAGATAAGCACTGTCATCGGCGATTTTAGGATGGCGGTTGCCCCACCAGCCCAAAGTTACATCACCATTGAATGGTGTTCCGTTAACAAACTGTTTTATAGACAGCACAGTTTCACCATCTGCTTCCATCTGATCAATCTGTCTGAGTGCATCTTCAAGGCACGCAATCTGTCCTTCCAGTATTTCTATTTTATGTTCTGTTTCCGCTTTGCTGCTGTATAAACTGTCCAGATACGACATAGTGTATCTCCTTTTATCTGCTTTATATAATTATATTTATAAACTGTATGCTTTTATATTATAATATCAACTTTTGTTATATTAAGTCAACATCGTTATACTATTAAATAATTTATTTTACAAACCTTGAGGTCTGTACCTTGTAGATAAACCATTTGGCAAATTCTCTCGGGGCAAGGCGGGTGGCAAATGCACCCATTTTGCAGACTGCACCGGGCACGGCGACAGGCTTGCCCTGCTGCATCATCCTGTAGCCGTAGCGGCTTACCTTGGCGGCCTTGCCGTCGGCTTTTCCGCTGAAAAGTATGTTCTGCTTAAAGCCCGCCGCATCGGCAAAGCCTGTGTTTACAGGGCCAGGGCAGAGGGCTGTTACCGTTACGCCCGTGCCTTTAAGCTCGGTGGACAAAGCATCGCTGAAGTTCAGCACAAAGGCCTTGCTGGCATAGTAGATTGCCATGCCAGGGCCGGGGGCAAAACCGGCAATGGAGGCAACATTCAATATTCTGCCAAAACCCTTTTCAACCATAGGCTGCAGATACAGATGTGTAAGCGTTACAAGGCTGCGGACATTGAGGCTTATCATATCCTGTGCGTTTTTAAGCTCTGCGGCGGCAAAATCGCCCAGAGTACCGAAGCCTGCATTGTTGACAAGAATATCTATATGTATGTTTTTCTCCTGTGTTTCGGCAAAAATTTCCTCCGCCGCACCCTCTTTTGACAGGTCCTTGGTGATAACGGTGACAGCTACTCCGTATTCTTTTTCCAGATTGTTTTTTATCTCCATAAGTTTTTCGGTTCTGCGGGCGGTGAGAACAAGACTGAAGCCGTCCTGTGCAAAGATTCTTGCAAATTCCCTGCCAAAGCCTGAAGATGCCCCTGTGATTAGTGCTGTTCTTTTCATGGTTTTCCACCTCGGAGTTAAGTATTGTTGAAAATTCTGTGATACTGTTCTGATTTTATTCTATACATTTGACGGGGCGTTGTCAAAGCATATATAATATACAGTATAAAGCAGAGCAGAGGACACAGCTTATGAAAAATATACTTACAATGAAAAACATTATCGCCGCCATCCTTGCGGGGCTGGTGCTGATGTTTATTATGGTTACCACACCAAAGGGCACCGAGCCCCTGTCTCCTGACGGCGACTATACATACCCTGATTACTGCATCGGTCACGAAAGCGATTTTGTGGTGGATAAAAGTGCAAACAGCTATATAAACCACGGCTTTGTGGGGGATGCAATAACATACGTTGGAAAAAACGGCAGCTTCAGCTATGGGGAAATTGAGCTGACCGCCAGCAAATATGATGCAGACACCAACAGCTATTACAACCCGTCCATAGATTTTGGCTTTAAACTGCCTGACGGGTGGGAAGCAGTCAGCGGAACACCAAAAGCCGACGAAAACCCTGCTTATTTTTATGATTACAGTGCTGTATCTCCCGACGGGAAGCATCTGCTGACGGTAAAATACCACGACCTTGAAAAAGACGGCATAAAAATTAAAAATGAAAAAGATTATATCCTTTATTACGGCGAGGTAAAAACCGATAAATACTGGAATGCGGGGTATAAAACTATTGTGGGGTCAAGTATCTTTGCGGGGGATAAATTCTGCAGTTTTACCGAGATGTACAGCGATGATACCGATGAGAAAGCTGTTGACATGGGCAGGGTGTTTATCGCAGACCAGATTATGAACGAAAGATATGTTCTGCTGATAGAATACACCACACCGTACTATGACATTGACCACAGCGTGTGGGAATGTTTTTACGGCGAAGGATAATAAATGATAAAGAGGAAGCAACGCTTCCTCTTTTATATTCTGCATACAAAAAAGGCACTCGCAATGAGTGCCTTTTATTATTGCTTTATTGTGTAACAATACAATCCGCCAAATTATAACCGCACGGAAAAATTTTTGTCCGTTTTCCCGATTAATCTGCGGTTTCAACGTTCACGCCGCCGCAGTGTAAACTGCGGGAAAGCTTTGGCTTTAAATGTGCAAAGCACATTCGGCGGGGTTGTTATTCGTTGGAATAGTTGTCGAAGTAGCCCTGGATAAAGATTACAGGTGTGCCTTTGTCGCCGGAACCGGATGTAAGGTCACAGAGAGAACCGATAAGGTCTGTGAGCTGACGTGGTGTTGTGCCCTGGCTTTCCATGGAGCCCATAAGGTCTTTCTTTTTGTTTGCGATGTACTGTGTCATAGCATCACGGAGCTCTTCGCCCTTCATGCCTGCAAACTGGTTGTCAGCAAGGTATTTGAGCTTGAGTTCGCTTGGAAGACCGATGAGGCCGTCTGTGAAGCCCGGAGAAACAACAGGGTCTGCAAGTTCCCAGATTTTGCCCTGTGGGTCTTTGAATGCACCGTCACCGTAAACCATACATTCAATCTTCTTGCCTGTTTTTTCAAGAAGTTTTGCCTGAAGTTCTGTTACGAATTTTTCGCAGTCACGTGGGAAAAGTTTTACCTTTTCTTCTGTAGCCTTGTTGGAGCCGAGAAGACCGTACATTTCGTTGTAGCCAGAGCCGTTGATAGATTCTGTCATAAGGTCATCAAGGCCATAAACCTTTTCTGCACCTGCAGCTTTGAGAAGACGTTTGGAACGTGCACGGGAGTGGATGTCTGCACAGATTACATTTTTTGTGTAGGCAAGGATATCTGTTGCACGGTTTGCAAAGATAACTTCTGCTTCGCAGCCTTCGTTTGTGATGAGTTCTTTATAGTATTCCACATAGTCCACCTGTGTGAATGGGTGTGGATTTTTGCCGAAAAGACGACGGTATTCTGCTTCGTCCATAATTGTGGACCATGGGTTTACGCCCATTTCGTCCAGCTGGTCGAGAGAAACAAGATGGTTGCCAACTTCGTCAGATGGGTAGCTGAGCATGAGCACAATTTTTTTTGCACCGCGTGCGATACCCTTGAGAACGATGGAGAAGCGGTTGCGGGAGAGAATAGGGAAGATGAGACCGATTGTGTCATCACCGAATTTATTTTTAACATCTGTTGCGATGTCGTCACATGTGATGTAGTTGCCCTGTGCACGTGCAACAACAGCTTCTGTAACACCAACGATGTCACGGTCGTTTACTTTGATATTTTCTTCTTCAAAAGCTTCGAGCAAGCTCTGAACTGTGATGTCCACAAGGTTGTCACCTTCAACGATAATAGGTGTTCTGATACCTCTGGATACTGCGCCTATTGTTCTTGACATAAAATGCCCCCCTTAATTTTTCCATTCGGCAAATGGCTCAAGGTTTTTCACCTGTTTTTGCCGACAAGATATTATATAGCAAAATATCGTTTTTTTCAAGATATTTTATAGGTTAATTCAGTGTTTTCAGCAAAAGTGTGTATGCTATGTCTTTTTTTTGTTCAATTTGACATATATAATCGGCTGCTTTTGGAAGATGCAGGCAACTGTTGAGGCAGGACAGGTTTGCCATGATGGCCATTGTGATATATTCCTGGCCGAAATCAAGGCGGATTGCCCCTTCTTTCTCCCCTGTTTTGAGCAGGCGGAAGATAAGCTGGTTGCGGTTGGTCATAACCTGCCGGATATACTCCTCGTTATCCTCGATAAGCTTTGGAATGCCCAGCATCTCTTCCCCCGAGGCAAACTGGCTTACCGCCGCAAAGCCGTCATCAAAGCTTTTCAGGATAAGGTCATAAAGCCTGTACACCTTATCCCTGAAGCTTGTGTCGCTGTCGGCAATCTGCTCGGCCCTGTGGTTTTCAAGACCGAGATAATATACCATAGTGTTTATTAGTATATCTTCTTTGGAGGAGAAATATTCGTACAGGGTGCCTTTGCCGACATTTGCGGCCTTTGCAATGTCCTGCACAGTTATATTATATATCTTTTTTCCCTCTTTGGAAAGAGCCATTACACCGTTAAAAACACTAATTTCCTTTTCAGTGTACTGTTTTTTCATTATTCTTCATCCTCAAAATCAACATCAATCACCTTAAGCGGTTTTTTGTGGAAAAGTGCATAAAGGCTTGGAACAAGGAAGAGTGTGAGGAAGGTTGCGTAGGCAAGACCGCCGATGGAAACAATCGCCATGCCCTGGCTCATCTCTGCACCCATGCCGACACCGAATGCCATTGTGGACATAGCGAGAATTGTGGTGAGGGCTGTCATAAGGATAGGTCGGATACGGTCACGGCCTGTCTGTACAAGTGCGTCGTACATTTCCATGCCGTCAGCTCGCAGCTGGTTTACATAGTCGATAAACACGATACCGTTGTTTACAACAACACCTGTCAGCACAAGGAAGCCTATCATGGAAACGATACTCAGCACTGTGTTTGTAATCTGCAGTGCCAGAAGACCGCCTGTGAACGCCATAGGGATGGTAAAGAGAACTATAAACGGTGAGCGGAGAGACTGGAACTGTGCCACCATGATGAGATAGATGAACACGATTGCAAGGAGAATCATAAGTGCCATATCTGCCATAGCTTCCATAACCATTGTGTTTTCGCCGCTTACCGCCAGCTGATAACCGTCAGGCAGAGGGAAGTTTTCTGCCACCTTCTGTGCTTCGCGGCTTACCAGAGTGGCGTTTACACCCTCTTCAAAGTAGGCGGAAACTGTGTAGGTTCTGGACTGGTTGTCACGGTGGATTGCCTGTGGGCTCTGTGCTGTGGAGATTGTTGCTATATCCTTGAGTTTTACAATGTGCGGCTTGTTGTCCTCATCGAATGTGTCCACCACTACCATCTCGCCGATGGATTCGCCTGTATACTGTGCAGGTGCTGTGATGTAGCCGTTGAGGTCATCACCGTCAAAGGTAAAGCTTGTTGTGCTGGTTTCCTCGGTCAGTTTTTCGTTTACCATCTGGAAAACCTGTGCTGTGGTGAGGCCTTCTGCCATAGCGGCATTTTTGTCCACCTCTATGCGGACTTCGCCGCTGCGGTTGCCGCTGCCATCGTCGGTGGATTTTACACCCTCAACCTCTGCCAGTGCTGCTGCCATATCTGCGGCAACTTCGCCCAGCTTGTCAAAGTTGTTGCCTTTGATGGAAACGGAAAAACCGCCGCCGCCAAGGGCAGACATATCCATGCTTTCTGCTGTTACGGAAAGTTCTTCCTCATATTCAGGGAAAGCTTCCTCGATAAGTGTGCCGACCTCTGTGTTGGAGAGGGTTCTTTTCTCGTTGAGCACAACGTAGAAGGAGAGGGATTTTGTGTTTTCTCCTGCGGAGGAGGTCATTGCAGAAACGGAGGAGCCGCCGCTGAGTACCGCAACGGTGTCTACGTCCTGTATGTCCTGAGTTTTCTGTGCGATTTCCCAGCCCGCGTCGTAGAGTTCCTGGTCGCTGACGGAACCAGGCATTGTAAGTGTCATACTCATCTGCGGGCCGTCCATTGCAGGGATAAATGCCATCGGCATGGACAGTGCATTGATTACGCTGACTGCCAGAAGCACAACTGCAGCGATGATTGCAAACCATTTGTGTTTAAGATTAAGTCTCAGAGCCTTTTCGTAAAGGCCTGTAAGTCTGTTCATAAATGCAGGGGTTGCCTCGTGGCTGTTGCCCAGCACGTTGGATGCAAGGCAAGGTACAAAGGTGAGAGCAACCAGCAGGCTTGCCACCAGAACAAAGCCGATGGTAAGGCCCATATCGGTGAATATCTGGCGTGTGAGGCCCTCTGTAAATACGATTGGCAGGAACACGCAAATGGTTGTGAGGGTGGAGGCTGCAATAGCACCGCCAACCTGTTTTGTGCCGATAACTGCAGCTTTTACTGCAGAGTAGCCTTTGCCGCGGAGACGGTAGATGTTTTCGATAACAACGATACTGTTGTCAACCAGCATACCAACCGCAAGGGCAAGGCCGGAAAGGGAGATGATATTGAGTGTAACATCGGTGAAGTACATTGCCACCAGTGCGATGAGCACAGAGAGCGGAATGGACATGCCGATGATGATTGTAGGTCTTACCGATTTAAGGAAGATTGCCAGAACGATAAGTGCGATGATTGCACCGTAGATAAGGTTGGAGAGAACGCTGTCCACAATCATGCCGATGTAGTCGCCCTGGTCCATAAGTGTTGTGATGTGGAGACCTTCGTATTTTTTCTCCAGTTCCTTTACAGCCTTTGTAACCGCTTTGGAAACCTCGCTGGTGGAGGCAACGGAGGATTTGTTGAAGCTCATAACGATACCGTTGTTGCCGTTTACCTTTACAAAGCTGCGGTCGGAGTTATCCTTTACCACAACGTCGGCAACGTCGGAGAGGTATACAGGCTTCATGCCGTCGATGCCCATATCAACCAGCATAAGGTTTGCAAGGTCTTCCACCTTTGCAAATTTTTCGCCCACCTTAACGGTCATCTCCTCGCCGTTCATCATAATATAGCCTGCAGGCATGGAGAAGTTCTGTGCTGTAAGGATGGTGCTTATCATGCTCTGTGTAACAAGGCTGTCGATGTTTGCATCGTGGAGAGCTTTGTCACGTGCTTCGTTGAACTGCTCGTAGGCATCTTCCAGCTGTTCTTCGACACTTTCCATCTGTTCATCGGCACCTTCCATCTGTGCTTCTGCACTTGCAAGCTGGCCCTGAAGCACGGAAAGCTCGGTGATTGCCTTCATCTGTGCTTTTTCAATCTCTTTATATGCCTTGTTCAGATCCTGCACACTTTTTTCGATGCTTGCCATAAGGCCTGCAATATCTGTAAGCTCGCCCTGTGCAGCTGCGGATTTGCCGCTTATTTCTGAAATTGTTGCTGCAATTGCAGCATCATCCGCAAACTGTTCCTCTTTAAGTCCAAGGGCTTTGAGCATGTCAGGCATTGCGGCATAGGTCAGTTTCAGATATTCAACATACTCTTCTGCTGTGTATTTATCTTCAACAGCAGGTGTTGTATCGGGGTCAGCAGGATTTACCATTGCATCAACTGACGCCTTGAAATATTCCACCGAAGGTGCAACAGCAGGGGCAATCTGTGCTGTGTCAATATCAAGAATTTCGGCAAAGGTTTTTTTGCTGAGAGGGCCGTCGCCCAGATCAATCGCAGCCATGCCGTCACGCATATTTTCCATCATGGAGATGTTCTGCGGCATATTCATATATCCGTAGAGTGCTGCTACCTGACCGTCAAAAAACTCTATATTTGCCTCAAGGGCGTCTTTCTGACCTGCAATCGCATTAAGCTTGTTCTGACCTTCGTTCAGTTCAGCTTTTTTCTGGGCAAGTTCGTCATAGGCTTTGTCACGGGCCTCTTCAAGCTCGTCAATGCCGTCTTCAAGCTCGTCCTTGCCGTCTTCCAGGTCTTTTTTGCCGTCCTCAAACTCCTGCTTTTTATCGTCCAGCTCTTTCTTTGCATCGTAGAGCTCTTTGTCAACATGATAGAGCAGAGTGTCGTTTACCTCGTCGATTTTGTCCTGATTGAGTCTGATATCGATGTAGTCCGCAACAAGACCGACTGTGTCCACAGTTGCAACGCCGTTAACACGTTCGAGGTATGGGGAAACTTCGTCCTCTATAAATTTGGACAGCTCCTTGATATCCATGCCGTCCATATCAACGGAGAGAACCTGGATAGGCAGCATATCAGGGTTTAATTTCATAAGCATAGGTGAGGAGACTGTGTCGTCAAAATAGCCCTCCACCATATCAATGCTGCTGCTCATCTCTATCATGGCAGAGTCCATATTTACACTGCCGGAAAATTCCATAATGATGATGGAGGCATTTTCCATAGAGATACTCTGTAGATTTTCCAGACCGCTGGTGGTTGCCAGCACGCTTTCCAGCGGCTGTGTAACGGTTGTTTCCACACGTTCCGGAGATGCACCCGGTGCTGTGGTGAAAACCACAACGTATGGCAGGTCCATCTTTGGCAGCAGGTCGGTTTTGAGTTTTACAAACGAAACCACGCCCAGTACCAGAACAAGAACCACCGCAACCAGAACGGTGAAAGGTTTTTTGATGCTGTACTTTGTCATAAAAATTTAGTCCTTTGCTGATGTTTTATTTTTTTAGGATGTTTCTGTTGGATTGTATTGTAAATTTATATATTTTTTCTTGTTTTGCCATGCCGTATTTTCAGGCACAACAAACCGACCGACTGGTCGGTCGGCTGTAAATATAGTAATACTTTTCACATATATAAGCAAGTGTTTTCACATAATTTTCCGATAATATTCACCGATTTTAAAACAGATAAAATCTCTTTGCTTAAAGCCACAGGGTGCATATTTTCCGCAGTTTTATATTTTATGCTTAAAAGTCGCAACATAAAACAACAAACTCGCAACACAAAAAAGTTTTTTATATGGTATTATGGTAGTGGAAGATAGTTTTTTACAGGAATATTCCTGCAAAAAGGGTGTTTTTATACTCTTTTGCTGGAGTATTTTTTTATTTTGTATTAAAATTATGAAAGGAAGACGAATTATGAAAATTCAACCTGTACAAAACAGCTGCTATAAAATTTGTCTGGGTAAAATTGACGACCTTATATTTGTAGCCTATGACCATTATGACACTTTTTATGAAATAATTTAGGGAGGATATTATGGTAAGAGAAATTACTGATGAAAACGGTATAACCTATCTTGTTTTTGAAGAAGATAATGAAGAAGATTTAGAATTTAAAGAAATAACAGAAAATCCTATTGTTCTGGATTTTTCAAAATGCAGATACTGGCTGGAACTGCACGATATGCTGAAAGAAAAATTTGGTCTGCCAGAATATTACGGCAAAAACTGGGATGCTCTGTGGGATTGTCTCGACTATCTGTTTTTAGACAGAGGATACTGGGAAGTACACATAAAAAATTATCATACCATGCCGCTGGACTGGCAGGAAAGCTGTAAAACAATGCTGCAGATTTTTGATGATGTACACAAAAACACCCCAAATGTGGTTTTTAAATTTATAGATTAAAAAGAGGGCATACGGGGTATGTCCTATTTTTCCCAGTGTTTTACATTACAGTAATGAAAGATAATTTTTTTATTTTGTATTAAAATTATGAAAGGAAGACGAATTATGAAAATTCAACCTGTACAAAACAGCTGCTATAAAATTTGTCTGGGTAAAATTGACGACCTTATATTTGTAACCTATGACCACTATAACACTTTTTATGAAATAATTTAGGGAGGATATTATGTTAGAAATTTATGATATAGACGGAAAATTAGTAGAGGTAATCGAAGACCGTGAGCCCGAATATTATGATTACAAAGAAATAACAGAAAATCCTATTGTTCTGGATTTTTCAAAATGCAGATACTGGCTGGAGCTGCACGATATGCTGAAAGAAAAATTTGGTCTGCCAGAATATTACGGCAAAAACTGGGATGCTCTGTGGGATTTGCTTGATGGATGTTTTACAGACAGAGGATACTGGGAAGTACACATAAAAAATTACCATACCATGCCGCTGGACTGGCAGAAAAGCTGTAAAACAATGCTGCAGATTTTTGATGATGTACACAAAAACACCCCAAATGTGGTTTTTAAATTTATAGATTAAAAAGAGGGCATACGCCCTCTTTTAAGTTTTTGTGTTATTTGTTCTGTTCTTTTTCAAGTTCAATTTTACCGTGCTCGGATTCGAATTTTTTTACTGCATCTCTTACAAGAATGTTGAGCTGACTGTTTGCCGAACGTCCTTCATAATCTGCAATAACGTGTAATTTATGTAACATTTCTTCGTCTATTCTGAAAGAAAAATTTTTAACTGCCATAGATATAACCCCAAGTTGAATATATTATGACTTCATAATACAGTCATTTTATGGTATAGTATTATCAATGAATTTAAAATAATTCCATTTTGACGTCATTACTGTAAGGGGATAATCTATGAACACATATAAAAAAATATATCTGCAGATGTTCGGTGACACTATGGATATCATAAATTGGCTGGAAGATGAATATATAAAATCTGACCGTCCTGCATCAGAGGGTGAAAAATATATTGCCGCAAAGGTATGCGGTATGCTGAAGCAGTGTCACAGAAATGCCGAGGAAATTTATATGGAATACGGCGATGAGGAGGACGATAGAATAGACAGAGAAAGAGATATTATGCTTGGATATATTGAAGAATAGAATTACTGCACACAAAAAGGCATCGGTTTCCCGATGCCTTTTAATATGCCTTAAACTTTATTAAAGTTCAATTTTGCCATAGAGGCCTGTGCTGCCGAAATCGCCAAGGTCGTCAACAAGTTTTGTTTCTCTTGTTTTCTGTACCTGTGGTGCAGCTTTTTCTCTTTTGTTGTCACGGCGGTTGTTGTTTCTGCCGCCTTTGCCCTGACCTTTGCCGCCTTTGTTATTGTTGCGGCGAGGTGTTGTAGGGTAGATAACAACACGTCTCTGGCTGCCTTCGCCCTTGCTTTCGCTTTTAACGCCGTTGATTTCGCTTACTGTTGCGTGGATGATGCGTCTTTCGTAAGGGTTCATTGGTTCAAAGGAGTAGCTGCGGCCGCTCTTTGCAACTTTTGCTGCCATCTTTTTAGCCATAGCAACAAGGTCTTTTTCTCTCTTCTGACGGTAGTCTGCAACGTCAACGGAGATTTTTTCGTCGCTGTCTTCAAAGCGGTTTGCAGCAAGGGATGTGAGGTAGCTGAGAGCTTCCATTGTTTCGCCTTTTCTGCCGATGAGACAACCGGCGTCCTGACCTACGATTTTGATGATAAAACCTGTCTGTGTTCTGAAGATTTTGAATTCGTATTCGCTTTCATAGAACTGGCCGATAACGCTCTGGATAAATTCCATTGCGTATTTAACCTTTGCGGAAGCTTCTGTCATTGGAATTTCTTCCAGTGCAGGTGTTTCTTCTGCTTTTGGTTCTTCTTCAGCTTTTTTAACTTCTTCCTTTACAGGCTGTGGTTTTTCTGCTTTTTTAACTTCCTGTTTTGCAGGTTTGTTTTCTTTTTTTGCCGGTTTTTCCTTTTTTGGTTCTGGTTTCTTTTCTTCAAAGAGGGTTTTTACATCGAATTCTTCTTCGATTTCAACAACCTTTACCTTTGCAGGTTTTCTGAAGAAAAATCTTTTTTCAGGATATTCCAGCACTTCACAGGTAACTTGTTCTCTGGAAAGGTTAAGTTCTCTGAGAGCAAGTTCAATAGCTTCGTCAACTGTGGAAGCCTGTTTGATAATTTCTCTCATTATTTGCCACCGTATATTTCTTTTTCTTTCTGTCTTGCTCTTTCCAGACGCAAAGCCTGTTCTGCTGTAAGTTCATCTTCTACATCATAGGTTGATCTTGCTTTTTCAAGACGTTTTTTGCCAAGCTCAGCACTGCTTGCACTCATTTTGCCGTCAGCACCTGGTGCTGCTTTTTTGCTGCTTGCAGCTTTTGCTTTTTTCTGGCGTGCTTTCATCTCTTCTTCAACCTTCTGTTTTTCTTTTTCAGGGTCAAAGAACAGTCTCATAAAGAAGTCCTGAAGAATGCCGAATACGCTGGAGAAGATCCAGTATACTGTAACACCTGCAGGCATTACAAAGGAGAAGTAACCGAACATAAGTGTTGTGTAGATTGGCATCCATTTCATTGGGCCTTCCATCTTCTGGCCGTTGAGCTTCATCATGATAATCTGGCTTGCCAGCATGGAAACTACGGAGAGGATTGGGATAATCCAGAGAAGGCTTGGTTCCTTGATGTTTGGCATCTGTGTGAGGTCAAGACCAAGGAAGGACATGTTGATGTCCTGGATGTAAGCAATCTGGTCAGCGGAGAGAATGCCGCTGAAAACATCAGGGTTGCTTCTTACTGTTGTAAGGATTGTGGACTGTGGGCTGTAGGTACCCAGAGCGATACCAAGACCTTCAACAACACCTTTTGCAGCTTCGATTGTTTCTGTGCTGAGTTTAGCAAGGTGTGTGAGTGGTTCGTAGATAACGTTGATAAGACCAAAGAGGATTGGAAGCTGGATAAGCATTGGCAGACAGCCGCTGGAAGCGGAGATACCGTTTTCCTGCTGGATACGCATCATTTCTTCGTTGCGTTTCTGTGGGTTGTTTGCGTACTTTTTGTTAACTTCGTTGATGAGTGGCTGAACAGCAGCCATTCTGATGCTGGATTTTTTCTGTTTCCAGGAAAGTGGGAACAGGATGATTTTTGTCACAAGTGTGAACAGCAAAAGTGCCAGACCGTAGTTGGAAACTACGTCGTAGATGATTTTCAATAACCAACCAAGTGGTATTGCGATAAGTTTAAAGATACCCATTTTAAAAAAATTCCTCCGGGTGTAAGTAGCTTGTTTTTTATATCGTTATACAGTATCTTTACTGCCGCAGGCAGCGTGCAGTGCAGCTGCACTTTCAATCTGCGTCCGCGTCAAAGGTCGGCTTGCGTAAGCAAGGCGGTCGTGCCTGCCGACGTGCACAGGCGGGCCAGCACAATGAGTCAGCGGTAAGCGTACCTTAGTGCGTGGGTCCGATGCATAGCAATCAGCGGGACTTTTGGTCACTTTTGGTCACAAAAGTGACGTCCAACGGACAGGACGCTGTCGTAACTAACGATATAGTTTTCTGTTTTCGTTTGTCCACCTGTGTTTTGGCGGAACGGGGTCATAGCCGTGTTTACACAGCGGGTTGCAGCGTACAATACGCCATATACCCAGCAGTATCCCCTTTGCCACGCCGTGAACTTCTATGGCTTCCATAGCATATTCACTGCAGGTGGGGGTAAAACGGCAGTTGTTGCCCAACAGCGGGGATATAAATTTTTTGTACAGTTTTATAGGAAATATAAAAATCTTCTTTATCATATTGCCACCTGTATTTTCGACAGCTGCGGCTCTTGTAACCGCCAAACGTTATTCTTCTGTCGGCTGTGTAGGTATAATCCCTGCTTTTTCACACAGTTCTTTAAGCTGGCTGTAAACCACCTGCTGCTTTACATAAGGTGTTCTGCTGCGTGCAACGATAATGATGTCCACGCTCTGTGTCATATCAATGCCAAGCTGACGCACACTTTCGCGGATTACGCGGCGTGCACGGTTGCGTTTTACGGCGTTGCCAACCTTTTTGCTGGCGGTGATGCCGATACGGGTGAAACCATATCGGTTTTTTATGACATAAAGCACGCAGGTTTTGTCCACAAAGCTCTGGCCGCGGCGGTAAGCACGGTTAAATTCTGTGTTTTTGTTTACTGCTTTAAATTTCATTTTTTCTTCTTTCTTGCCGCATCCTCCGGATATAAAGAAACAAAGACCACCCGTGTAGCCGCCTTATAAATTCAAAGCCCTTGCGTCGGTGGTCCTTCGTTAACTATATCTTAAGGATTTGGAACAACAAATTACTCTTTAATGATAAATTAAACAGCTAATTTTGCTCTGCCTTTTTTTCTTCTTGCAGCGATAACTTTTCTGCCGTTTTTAGTTGCCATTCTGCCCAAGAAACCGTGAACTTTAGCACGGGAGCGTTTTTTTGGCTGGTAAGTTCTTTTCATTGATTCGTCCTCCTGTTAGATTTTTTTATATGCAAACGGTGCCTTATGCACCGCTGCCAACAATACTGTTGCAGGGCATACTACTCCCTGCAAGGTACAAGTATATAATATTAAAGGGAGAATTGTCAAGAAAAATTTTTTTGGAAAATTCCTTTAAAATAAAGGAAAATTCTGTTTTTCACAGGATTTTGGATTATATTGTGAGAGGAATAAGTTATCAACATATATATTGTGGTTTTGTGGAAAATATTTTTTATTTTATTTTTAATTTTTTCTCTGCACACAGCAGTTTTTTACGGATATAAGCATTGATTTTATATAAAATTTTAAAAATATTATTTACTTATATTAATAATATAATATCTATTATATATATTGTAATTTATTGATTAATATGATATACTAATATAGTTAATAGTAGCATAGGAAAGTGTGCCTTTAAGGCGTGCGTTTACATAGAATTTAAAATTTACAGGAGATTTTTAATGAACTCTATCAAAGAAGTTTTTGAAGCGGTTAAGGAAGGTTTCTGCAAGGAAAAAATTGTGGAAGCAAGCTACAACCTTTTTATCAAACCACTGGAAATAAAAAGCCTTGAGGGAAACACAGCGATTATTCTCACAAGCAGCGAATGGGCAAAGGGCGTTATTGACGAACGCTTTGAACCTATTCTCAGAAGAGGCTTTGAAGAAATTCTGGGTTTTACCCTGCTTATAAAAATTGAAGTTAAAAAGGAAGAGGAAGAGAAGGCTATGCCGATAAACGGCGGCAAATACGCTTTGACCTTTGACACCTTTATTGTAGGCTCTTCCAACAAATTTGCCCATGCGGCAGCACTGGCAGTTGCACAGAACCCTGCAATAGCATATAACCCATTGTTTATCTACGGCGATTCCGGTCTGGGCAAAACCCATCTGCTGACAGCTATCAAGGCAGAGATTGAAAAGAACAATCCAAATGCAAATATCATATACATCGACGGCGAAACCTTTACAAACGAGATTATCACCGCAATCAGAGAGAACAAAACTGCAGAGTTCCACAACAAATACCGCCAGGCTGACGTGCTGCTGGTGGACGATGTGCAGTTTATCGCAGGCAAGGAAAGTACACAGGAAGAATTCTTCCACACCTTCAACGCCCTGCACAATGCGGGCAAACAGATTGTACTGGTATCCGACCGCCCTGCAAAGGAAATTCAGCGTCTGGAAGAAAGACTGCGTACCCGCTTTGAATGGGGACTTACAGCAGATATCCAGCCGCCTGACTTTGAAACACGCTGTGCTATCATCAAGAGAAAAAGCGACCTTTTGAGACTTGATATCCAGAACGATGCTGTTGAATTTATCGCAGGCAAGGTAAAAACAAACATCCGTCAGCTTGAGGGTGTTGTTAAAAAGCTGGACGCACTGAAACGTCTTGAAAACAAACAGCCAAACCTTGTCAACGCACAGCTTGCAATCAAGGATATACTCAACGAGCAGCTGCCTATTCCTCTTACAATCGAAAAAATACTGGAAGAGGTTGGCAGAAGCTACGGTGTAAGTGCAGCTGATATCAAGGGCAAAAAGAGAACACAGAATATTGCCGAAGCAAGAAAAATGAGCATGTACATTGTGAGACAGGTGTGCGAGCTCAGTATGGAAGATATAGGCAGGGAGTTCGGCGGCAGAGACCATTCAACAGTTGTTTACTCCATCAGCAATGTGGAAGAAAAGATGGAAAAGGACTCTTTCTACCGCTCAAATATTGAAGATATTATTAAAAACGTAAAAGGGTTGTAAGGATGTAAGGGTTTTAAGGGTTGCCCCTAAACAACCCCGAAGTATCTTTGCCAAACTTTTCAACATTTTTATTAGTTTTAAACACCTACTTTTCAACATCATCAACATAAGAAAATCTGTTATGTTTAATTCCACAGATTATCAACATATTTTCAAGATAAAAACAGGCGGGATTTTTCCCTTTAAATTTAGTGTTTCTGCACTTTTCAACAAATCAACGGCCTCTACTACTACTGCTAAATTTATTTAGCTTGTTTTGAAAAAACTTCTGTTTTTGCCGATAAAAAGGTGTAAATTTACCATACAAAAATGTTGAAAACCCGAAATACAGAAAAATTATAATAAAAAAGACATATAAAACATATTCAGAAAGGAAAATAAGATGAAGATTATCTGCGACAAAAACACTTTGAGCGAAGCTATACAGACAGTTAGCCGTGCGGTTGCTGTTAAAAGCAATCTTGCATCTATTGAAGGTATTCTGTTTGTTGCCGAAAACGGCACTCTGACACTTACAGGCTACGATTTTGAGATGGGCATCAAAACCACATTTGAATGCGACGTTAATATGGAGGGAGATATTGTTCTTTCCTCCAGTCTGCTTGGCAATATTGTAAAAAAATCCACAGACGACAGAATTTCCATCGAATGTGACGACAGAATGAACTGCAAAATCAAAAGCGGTATGACAGAGTACAACATCAAGGGCATTGATTCAACAGACTACCCTGATTTTCCGACACCAAGCAGTGATAACAGCATAAAAATAGAAAACCGCCTGTTCTGCGAGATGGTGGACTATGTTATCTACGCAGTAAGCCAGGACGAAAAACGCCCTGCACATACAGGTGTGCTGGTTAAACTGGAAAACCGCAAGCTGACAATGGTGGCACTGGACGGTTACCGCCTTGCAGTGTGCGAAAGAGAGGTTGACTTTGAAGGCAACTTCTCCATGATTGTTCCTGCAAAGGCTATGAACGAAGTTAGAAAGATTGTGGGCGAAACCGACGGCAAGCTGACAATCTATGCAAACAGAAGATATATCATCTTCAATGCAAAGGAATATATTGTGCTCTCCAGATTGCTGGAAGGTGAATTCCTTGACTACAACAAGGCTATCCCGAAAACATTCTCTGTAAAAGCAGTTGCAAACACAAGAGAGTTTATCAATGTTATCGACCGTGTGTCCCTCATCATCACAGAGAGACTTAAAAACCCTGTGAAGCTGAATGTGGAAGACGATTTTATCAGCGTAAAATGTACAACGGAAATAGGTGCGGTTTACGATGAAGTTTCTGCAGAGGTTGAAGGTGCAGGCCTTGAAATAGGATTTAACAACAAATATCTGCTGGACGCATTGAAAGCAAGCAAAAAGGATGAACTGGTGTTCAATTTTACAGGCAGTCTGTCCCCTTGCGTTATCAGACCAAAGGACAGCGATGATTTCACATATCTTGTATTACCTGTGAGGTTCAAAAATGATTAATGTAGAAGTAAAACCGCCTTTCATAAAGCTGGACCAGTTTCTCAAATTTGCCAATGTTATTTATTCCGGCGGCGAGGCAAAGACAGTTATACTTGAAGGCATGGTGGAAGTTAACGGCGAGGTTTGCACAATGAGAGGCAAAAAGCTGTATGACGGATATATTGTAAGCTTTAACGGCGAAGAATATAAGGTAGTTATAGGTGAATAACTGCTGTGTAAAAAAACTGCAGCTGGAAAATTACAGAAATATTTTGTCTGCGGACCTTGAATTCTGCGATGGTATAAACGTTATCACAGGGGAGAACGGCCAGGGCAAAACCAATCTGATTGAAGCTTTGTGGCTGCTGACTGGGGCAAAGAGCTTCCGCGGCAGTAAGGACAGAGACCTGATAAACAAAGACTGTGAGTTTGGCAGGATTGTATCGGTGCTGGAGGATGAGGGTGACTACGAAAACAAGGTGGAAATTCTGATTGCCGACACTGAAACAAAAAAAGGAAGATATGCCCGTTTAAACGGCGGCGAGCAGAAAAGAGCAGTTACACTTGCGGGAAAATTCTACTGCGTGGTGTTCTGCCCCCAGCATTTAAGCCTTGTAAGCGGCAGCCCGTCTCTGCGAAGAAAATTTGTGGACGGAGCCCTGTGTCAGATTTATCCATCCTATATCAAGGTTTTTAAAACATTTGAAAAGTTTCTGGCACAAAAGAACAGCCTGCTTAAAAACAGGGATAAATATTCTGTAGGCGAATTTAATGAAACCTTGGAGATTTATAACCGCAACATAGCGGTATTAAGCAGCGAGATATATTCAAAGAGAAAGGAATATATAGACCTGCTTTGCGAAAAGGCAAGGTTTTATTACGATAAAATTTCCAGCGGCAGAGAGAGCATAGATTTTAAATATCTTGCTTTCAGCCATGACGAAAACCCCGAGAGCTTTTACAGATTGCTTTGTGAAAGCACCGAGGCGGATAAAAGGGCGGGCTTTTCCACCTGTGGCGTGCAGAGAGAGGATGTGGAAATTCTCATCGACGGCGCCGACAGCAAAGAGTTTGCCAGCCAGGGACAGCAGAGAAGCATTGTGCTGAGTATGAAGCTGGCAGAAAGCGATATACTTAAAGAAAAGTGCGACACAAACCCTGTTATTCTGCTGGACGATGTGCTGAGCGAGCTGGATTTTAAAAGACAGGAATATCTGCTGAACAACATTGAGGGAAAACAGGTGTTTATATCATCCTGTGATGAAAACCGCATAAACCTTGCAAAGAGCAGAAAATACCTTGTGAAAGACGGAGTGATAGAATGTATATAGATATTGCCACCGATTTTCTTGTAAAGGACAGCGACATTGTAGGGATTTTTGACCTGGACAACACCACCACTGCAGGCAGACACACAATGAATTTTCTGAATGAAAAGCAGAAGCAGGGCAGGGTGACATATCTTATAAAGGATATCCCGAAAAGCTTTGTGGTGATGAAAAACGGCGAGGTTTTTGTTGTGGAATTAAGCAGTCAGATATTGAAAAAACGATTTGAGGTAAAAGGGTAAATACCTTTTTATTTAGAAATAAAGATACTTCGGGGTTGTAGGCGAACAACGTTCGCCCGTGTAAGTACTTTTGTGACCAAAAGTACCAAAAGTCCCGCTGATTGCGACGCAGCGGACCCACGCGATGAGGTACGCGGCACGCTACCTGCCTCATTATGCCGCATAAGGCGGCACGTCGGCAGTACGACCGCCCTGCTCAAAAAAAGAGCAGGCCGACCTTTGACGCCAGCCGCATATTGATATAAGGGGGCAAGCCCCCTAAACAACCCCCATTTAATATCTTTAGATATAAAATTTATTGATTATAAATACAAAGTTTTTATAAATAAAAACGGAGGAAATAATGGCACAGTTAGAAGATAAAGTGGAAACTAACTATGGCGGAGAGCAGATACAGGTTCTTGAAGGACTTGAAGCTGTAAGAAAACGCCCTGGTATGTACATCGGCTCCACAGGGCCGGCAGGCCTGCACCACCTTGTTTATGAGATTGTAGACAACTCTATAGACGAGGCACTTGCAGGTTACTGCGACAATATTCAGGTTTCTATTTTAGAAGGAAATGTAATTGAAGTTAAGGATAACGGCCGCGGCATCCCTGTTGGCATTCAGCCAAAACTGGGTATACCTGCTGTTACTGTTGTATTCACAATTCTCCACGCGGGCGGCAAGTTCGGCGGCGAGAGCAGTGGCTATAAGGTATCGGGGGGCTTACACGGTGTTGGTGCATCGGTTGTAAATGCTTTGAGCGAATGGCTGACCGTTGAAGTAAGAAACGGCGAGGGTATCTATCAGCAGAGCTTTAAACGCGGTGTGGCTGACGGAGACCTGCAGCGTGTGGGCGATACAGCCGAAAAGGGCACAACGGTGCGGTTTAAGGCTGACCCTGAGATGTTTGAAACCTGTGAGTATGAATATGATATTCTCCTTACCCGTCTCAGAGAACAGGCGTTCCTAAATGCAGGTGTGAGAATTACAATCGCAGATAAAAGAAATGTGATTGAGGATATCGGCGAAGAGCTCTGTTATGAAGGCGGTCTTAAAAGTTATGTGGAATACCTCAACCGCAACAAGACAAGCCTGCACGAAGCTATCCATATAAAAACAGCAACAGAAAACTCCACTGCTGATGTGGCTATCCAGTACAACGACAGCTACAACGAAGATATTGTAAGCTTTGCAAACAACATCCACACTCCTGACGGCGGTACCCACGAAACAGGCTTTAAAAATGCAATGACAAGGGTGTTCAACGACTTTGGCCGTTCCAAAGGATATATCAAGGAAAAGGACGAAAACCTTTCCGGCAATGACGTTCGTGAAGGTCTTACTGCTGTTATCTCCATAAAGGTTACAGAGGCACAGTTTGAGGGACAGACAAAGGCAAAGCTGGGCAATACCGAGATAAAAGGTCTTGTGGAAAAGCTGGTTTATGAAAAACTCAGTGACTTTTTGGAAGAAAACCCTGCTGTTGCAAAGGTTATCTACGAAAAAGCCCTCAGTGCACAGCGTGCAAGGGAAGCTGCAAGAAAGGCAAGAGAACTTGTAAGAAGAAAATCTGCCCTTGACAGCGGACGTATGCCGGGTAAACTGAGCGACTGTTCCAGCAAGGATCCTTCCATCTGCGAGTTGTACATCGTCGAAGGTGACTCTGCCGGCGGTTCTGCCAAAAACGGCAGAGACAGAGAGTATCAGGCTATACTGCCTCTCTGGGGTAAGATGATAAACGTTGAAAAGGCAAGACTTGACAAGGTTTACGGCAACGAAAAGCTGGTGCCTGTTGTTCAGGCATTGGGCTGCGGCATCGGTGAAGAGCTGGATGTAAGCAAAATACGCTATCATAAAGTTGTTATAATGGCCGATGCTGACGTTGACGGTCAGCATATCAGAACACTCCTGCTCACATTCTTCTTCCGCTTTATGCGTCCTGTAATTGAGGCAGGTTACATCTACATTGCTATGCCGCCGCTTTACAAGGTGACAAAGGGCAAGCAGATCAGATACGCATACGATGATGAAGAAAGAGATGCAATTATCGAGGAATTCGGCAACGGCTACAAGATTGGCCGATTTAAAGGTCTTGGTGAAATGAACCCTGACCAGCTGTGGGAAACAACACTTAACCCTGACAACCGTGTTATGATGCGTGTTTCCATTGAGGATGCAAGAAAGGCAGACGAAACCTTTACAATCCTTATGGGCGACAAGGTTGAACCAAGAAAAGAATTTATCGAAAAGAACGCTAAGTACGTAAATAATCTGGATGTTTAACAGAAAATTGATTTAAATACAGATTATGAAACATTTTTAAAGAAATTTAACCCTTATATACGGCAAGGCTGCCAAATGGCATAGTCTGCCGTCATCTATGGGGGTGACAGCAGATTTTTTCACGCTTTGTCGTGAAAAAATGCGTCATGCAGGGGGCTAAGCCCCCTATGAGAAACAAAATAAGGAGATAATAAAACTACGATGTATCCAATTCATAAAGAAAAATATTACCTTACAGGCGAAACTTTTCACAGCTTTATGCGTGACAGACTGGAAAAGGACCTGAAAAAAGAAAAAAACGGCTATAAGCTGATGGCTATTGCCATGTTTGTTGTTTGTGCTGTGGTTATTGGTCTTATGATGTTCAGTGCAAATACAACGCTTAAAGACGACTTTGTATGGATGGTTTTGCCTGTTGTGTTTATATTCCTTGGCATATCCAACCTTAACAAGATGCGTAGTGCCGAAAGAGGTCTTGATAAAAAAATTATCAGAGACTACACAGAACAGAAGTTTGAAAAATATCAGATGGATGTAAAATTCTACGAAGACAAAGTTACATACAAGCACGGCGAAAAGGAAGAAGAGCTGGAATACAACACATTTAAAAAGTTCTACGAAAGCGAAAAATACTTTGCAGCTTTCTTTACAACAGGTGATATCATCATCTTTAACCCTAACTGCAAGTCCGACAAAATTAAAGAAATTATCAATAACTACGTTAAGAGCGTAAGAGAAAACTAAAAGGGAGAATATCGAGAATGAATCCGATTCATAAAGAGAAGTATATCCTCAGCAAAGATGCATACGGCCACTTTACACTTGACCAGAACAAGCAGAAGCTGGACGCAAAAAAACGCGGCATCAAGCTGACTGCATGGGTGCAGATTATTGTTGGTATCGTATTTATCGCGTCTGTAATTGTTCTTAAACAGAGCGGTATGTTCATCTTCAGTGCTTTTGCTGTGATGATGATTTTTGTTGGTATACACGGCTTGAGAATAAAATATCCGAGGTATGACAAGCAGATTTGGCAGAATATCGAAAACAGCTACGAGGGCAAGGGTTATGACCAGTGCTGGTTTGACGTTAAATTCTACGAAGACCACCTGAAATACCTTGCAGGGGAAAATATAGACGAGCTGAACTACTCCGAATTTATCGGCAGCTTTGAAAACGAACACTATTTCGGCATTCACTTTATCACAGGTGACCTTATCCTCTTTAATCCTGACTGCAACAGGGAAAAAATAAAGACTGTTATCAATGATTACAGAAAAAAAGGCCTTGAAGCAGAAGAAATTGAAGAAAAGGCCGAGGGTACTGCAGAGGATATGATGGACACTGCTGTGGAAGAAACAGCAGAAGATATTCTGGGATAATAAATAGATTTTATACTGCCGCAGGCAGCGTGCAACTTTAGTTGCACTATCAATCAGCGGCCGCGTCAAAGGTCGGCCTGCGATGAGCAGGGCGGTCGTGCCTGCCGACGTGCACAGGCGGGCCAGCACAATGAGGCAGGTAGCGAGCCGCACACATCTGAGCGTGGGTCCGCTGCGTCTCAATCAGCGGGACTTTTGGTACTTTTGGTCACAAAAGTACGTTACATTGCAAACAAAAGTTTTCATAAGCATATCATCAAACGATAGTATGATAAAAAACATTTTCCATGCATTAAAACTTTTTTAAGGGCAACACCCTTGTAAAAGGAGAAATATATGTTATTGAACGATAATACAAAATATATCGATGTTGACATTGACAAAGAGATGCGAAACAGCTTTCTCAACTACTCAATGTCAGTTATTGTAAGCCGTGCTCTGCCGGATGTGCGTGACGGGCTGAAACCTGTTCACCGCAGAATTCTCTACACAATGTATGAGAACAATCTGGATTCCGACCACGAGTACAGAAAATCCGCAACCACTGTCGGTGACGTGCTGGGTTCCTACCACCCACACGGCGACGCATCTGTTTATGACGCAATGGTTCGTCTTGCACAGGATTTCTCACTGAGATATCCGCTGATTGACGGTCAGGGTAACTTTGGTTCCGTTGACGGTGACCCGCCTGCTGCCTACCGTTACACAGAAGCAAGAATGAAACGCATTTCTGACGAGATGCTCCGTGACATCGACAAGGAAACTGTTGATTTTCAGCCAAACTTTGATGAGAGAAAACAGGAGCCTGTTGTTCTGCCGTCCAGAATTCCAAACGTATTGGTAAACGGCAGTATCGGTATTGCAGTTGGTATGGCGACAAATATTCCGCCCCACAACCTTACCGAAGTTTGCAACGGCATTATCCATCTTATAGATAACCCTGAATGTGACTATGCAGAGCTGATGGAGATTATCCCCGGTCCTGACTTCCCGACAGGGGGCATCATCATGGGCAGAAGCGGCATCAGAAGCGCCTATGCAACAGGCAAGGGCAAAATCACCCTTCGCGGCCGTGCCGAAATTGAAGAACACGGAAACGGCAGATTCCGCATTGTAATCACCGAAATTCCATATATGGTGAACAAGTCCAAGATGGTGGAAAGAATTGCGGAGCTTGTAAAGGAAAAACGCCTTGAGGGCATAAGCGACCTGCGTGATGAATCCGACCGCGAGGGTATGCGTGTTGTTGTTGAGCTGAAAAAGGAAGCCAATCCGCAGGTTGTGCTTAACCACCTGTATTCCCTTACAGAACTGCAGGATACAGTGGGTGCAAATATGCTGGCACTGGACAACGGCATTCCAAAGGTTATGGACCTTAAAACCATCCTTGAAAAATACGTTGACCATCAGTGCGACGTGCTTATCCGCAGAACAAGATACGACCTGAGAAAAGCACAGGAAAGACAGCATCTGCTGGAAGGCTTGAAAATTGCCTGCGACAACATAGACGAGGTTATCAAGATTATCCGCGAAAGCTACGACGATGCAAAGGAAAATCTGATGAACCGCTTTGGTCTCAGTGAAATTCAGGCAAATGCAATCCTCAATATGCAGCTGAGAAGACTGCAGGGCCTTGAAAGAGAAAAGATTGAAAACGAGCTGGCAGAACTGGCAGAAAAGATTGCTTATTACCGTGAATTTCTCTCCAATCACCGCATGGTGCTGGATAAAGTCAAGGAAGATGTTATCGAAATCCGCGATAAATACGGCGATGAAAGAAGAACAGAAATTCAGCAGATTTCCGGTGAAGTGGATATCGAGGACCTTATCCCAGAGGAAGAATGTGTATTCACATATACAAACTTCGGCTATGTAAAACGTCAGCCTAAAAACACATATCAGGCACAGAGACGCGGCGGCCGCGGTATAAGCGGTATGACACGCCGTGACGAAGATTTTGTTCAGGAACTGTTTATGTGCGGTACCCACGACTATATCCTCTTTGCAACAGATATGGGCCGTGTGTACAGACTGAAAGGTTACGAGGTGCCTGAAGGCAGCAGAACAGCAAGAGGTATCAATATTGTAAACCTTATCCAGCTGCAGCCTGATGAAAAAATCACCACAATTATCCCTATGCCAAGGGAAATGCCTGAAAACCTTAATCTTGTTATGGTTACAAAGGGCGGTATCATCAAACGTACAGAGCTTTCTGCCTACAACAATGTTCGCAGAAGCGGTCTGATCGCAATCAGCCTTGATGAAGGGGACAGCCTTGCATGGACAAGACTTACCAACGGCAGCGACGAGCTGATTGTTGCAACCAAGGACGGTGTGGCAATCAAGTTCAGCGAACAGGATGTGCGTCTTGTGGGCAGAAGTGCAAGAGGTGTTAAAGCCATCGAACTTCACGAAGGTGACGAGGTTGTAGGCATGGGCGTTTGCAGCGAGGGCGACGAGCTGCTTACCATCACAGAGGACGGCAAGGGCAGACGAAGCCTTACCAGCGAATACCGTCTGCAGACAAGAGGCGGTAAGGGCGTACGCAACTACGAAACCGAAAAATACGGTAAGGTTTGCGGCGTGAGAATTGTAAATAAAGACCTTGACGCAATCCTTATCAGCCACAGCGGTATTATCATCAGAACACACATTGAAGATATCGCTCTCCAGAGCCGATACGCAGGCGGCGTAAAGGTTATGAGACTGGGCGAGGATGATAAGGTTGTAACCTTTGCGGCAACACTGCGTGATGATGATGAAGAAACCGAACTTCCTGAAGCTGCAGAAACTGCAGAAAACACAGCAGAAAGTGTTGAATAATATACAGATTGTATAATTAAATAGTAATATAACAGAAAAGAGGGGCGAAATGCCCCTCTTTTATTATGTATATATACATTTAATATATTATTTAATTGCGGAAAATTTTCTGTGACTGTCAGATTTTTATAATTTAAGCAAACAGCATAAAGTATGCAATTACAATTATACCCAGCACAATGCGGTACCAGCCGAACACCTTGAAGTCCTTTTTCTTGATGTAGGACATGAGGAATCTGATAACGATAAGGGAAACGATGAACGCTGTTATGCAGCCCACCAGCAGAATGATAAGTTCAGCGGAGGTGAATGCAAAGCCGAAATCCAGAATTTTGAGGAAGGACAGGCCGAACATTACAGGCACTGCAAGGAAGAATGTGAACTCGGCTGCGGCAACACGGCTTACACCGATTAAAAGTGCACCGATGATGGTGGAGCCGGAACGGCTTGTGCCCGGGATGATGGAAAGGACCTGGAACAGACCGATGATAAGTGCGTGTTTGTATGTGATGTCGGAAAGGTGTTTTATATCCGGAATCATACCTTTGTGGCGGTTTTCGATAAGGATAAAGAGAATGCCGTAGAGGATAAGTGCGGCGGAGATAACCAGCGGTGTGTGGAAATGTGCTTCGATGTAATCATCAAAGAGGATTGTAACCACTGCACCGGGAATGCAGGCAACCACAACCTTGAACCACATATCAAAAATATGTGCTTTGATAAGAGGGCGGCTTTTATCCCTGAGATTGAAAGGCCACATTTTGTTCCAGAAGATGAGAACAACCGCCAGAATGGCACCCAGCTGGATAACCACAAAGAACATCTCCTTGAAAGCTTCGCTGGCATTTATATGCAGAAATTCGTCCACCAGCAGCATGTGACCTGTGGAGGAGATTGGCAGCCATTCGGTGATGCCCTCCACAATGCCGAGGAAGATAACCTTGAAAATTTCGAAAATTGTAAGTTCCATAGTAAACCTCGTATATGTAAATGTTTTGTTTTTCGATTTACGGTTAAATTATATTTTATCATATATAATAAATCTTTTCAATGCGGAGAAGGTTATTGGAAAATATATATAAATATGTATATTAATATCTATTGTTACATTTAAAAAAATATGTTAAAATTATAAGTTAGAAAAGTATGTAAAAAATATAGATTTATAACTTTGCGAGGAATTTTATGAGCAACTGTATAGCGGCAATGGCAACAGCTGTGGGCAAGGCTTCTCTCTGTGTTGTGAGAATAAGCGGGGACGATGCGTTCAGCGTTGCAAAAAAGGTTTTTGTGCCTGTAAATAAAGACAAGGATGTGGAAAAGCAGAAAGGCTATTCCGCTTTGTTCGGTCATGCGTACCGTGGCGAAAAGGAGATTGACCAGGCGGTTGCACTGTTCTTTGCTGCACCTAAAAGCTATACAGGAGAAAACGTTGTGGAGATAAGCTGTCACGGCGGTGCGGTTATTGCAGACCAGCTGCTTAAAGCCTGCTACGAGGCAGGGGCAGCACCTGCACAGGCAGGTGAATTTACCAAGCGTGCTTTCCTCAACGGCAAGATGAGCATCACCCAGGCGGAAGCAGTTATCGAGATGATAAACGCAAGCAGTTCTCAGGCCCTGACCGCTGCAAAAAGTGCACTGGAAGGGCACCTTTATCAGAAGGCAAGAGAGGTGCGTGACAATCTGCTGGTGCTGGTGGGTCACATTACAGCCTACACCGATTTTCCTGAGGAAGCAGTGGAGGAAGTTACCGACAGCGAGATTGAAAATATAATCCTCTCCGCAAAGTTTGAACTGAAAAAGCTGATTGACGGCTACGACTCCGGTGCAAAAATCAAAAACGGCGTAAAGACTGCCATTGTCGGCAAACCAAATGTGGGCAAGTCCACATTGCTTAACGCTCTGTCCGGTTTTGAAAAGGCTATCGTTACAGAGATTGCGGGAACAACAAGGGACGTTGTGGAACAGGAGGTTATCCTTGGCGGTGTAAACCTTATTCTGCAGGACACCGCAGGTATACGCGAAACCGACGATATAGTGGAAAGCATGGGTATTGCCCGTTCCATAGAAAGACTTAAAGATGCACAGCTGGTGTTCTGTGTGTTTGACGGCAGTCTTGAAATCACAGAGGAAGATATCGGTCTTGCGGAAAAATGCCGCGGAAACAATTCCATCGCCATCATCAACAAACAGGACCTTGAGCAGAAGTTTGACACATCCAAGGTGGAAGACTGCTTTAAAAAGGTGCTTAACATAACTGCAAAGGATTTTTATATGTCCGAAGAATTTGAAAAGGCGGTTAAAGAGGTGCTGAATCTGACATACATCGACGACACAGTGGCGGCTGTTGTAAACGAAAGACAGTTTGCAGCAGTAAGGGAAGCATACCGAGCAGTGAGCGATGCTGCAGATGCTTTCTATATGGGACAGAGCCTTGATATAATCGGCGTATGCATCGACGATGCACTCTACGCAATCTATCAGCTGACAGGGGAAAATGTAAGCGAAGAGGTTGTAAACGAGGTATTCAGCAAGTTTTGTGTAGGTAAATAAACAAAAAGTAATATTTTTATAAAATATTACAAAAATGTATTTTATATATTCTACGAGCATAATAATGCTCTGCATGTTACATTTGGCAGCAAAAGTGTCAATATGTACTTTTCTGCGAGAAAAGTACCAAAAGCGTGGGGCGTTGCGATTCGCCCCACACCCCCCAGCGCAAAGAGGTACGCGGCACGCTAACCTGCACACATACGCTACGCTTCGTGCAGGCCCGTGCAGTTGTAAACAACTGCACTCAGACGCCAGCCGCAGATTGTTATCTGAGGGGGCAACGTCTGCTTCGGCATAGCCTCGCATGCTGCCCGGCTTCGCTGGCGCTACGCTCTTACAGCTAAAAACAGTGTTCAACACTGTTTTCTTAACGCTGTAACCCTCTCGCGTCGATAAATCAACGCCTAAACAACCCCCATATGTATCATTTATAAGTTCTAAACAATCGGTGAAAGGGATTGCAAAGACACACAAACAACAATAAGGAGAAAAATTATGATTTTAGGAAATTATGATGTTATAGTTGTAGGTGCAGGCCACGCCGGCATAGAAGCTGCCATGGCGTCTGCACGTCTGGGTGTTAAAACTGCCCTGTTCACCCTTACCCTTGACGGGGTGGGCAATATGCCCTGCAACCCTGCCATCGGCGGCACAGCAAAAGGCCATCTTGTGCGTGAGATTGATGCACTGGGCGGATGTATGGGTATCGCAGCTGATGCCACAAGCATTCAGACAAGGATGCTCAACCGCGGCAAAGGCCCTGCTGTGCATTCTCTCCGCTGTCAGAGCGACCGTCAGAAATATACAGTCTATATGAAAAAGCTGGTGGAGCGTCAGGAAAATCTTGACCTGAAGCAGGCAGAAATCTGCAAGGTGCTTTTTGACGAAAACAAAAATGTTACAGGCGTTGAAACACAGCTTGGCACACAGTACGGTGCAAAGGCGGTTATCATCGCAACAGGTACATACCTTACAGGCAAAATTTTCGTAGGCGATGCAAGCTATCTCTCGGGCCCTGACGGACACCACTCCGCACAGAAGCTCTCTGACTGCCTTAAGGAAAACGGCATGAAGCTGGTGCGTTTCAAGACAGGCACACCTGCCCGTGTAAACAAACGCAGCATTGATTTTTCCGTGCTGGAGGTTCAGCCAGGGGACGAGGAAACCGCACCGTTCAGCTTTATGACAGAGAAACAGCCGGAGAATATTCTGCCCTGTCATATCAGCTACACAAATCTCCACACACATGAGGTTATCAAAGAAAATATTCACCGCAGCCCATTATATGGTGGTAAGATTGAGGGTATAGGCCCAAGATATTGTCCATCCATCGAAGATAAGGTTATGCGGTTTGCCGACAAGGAACGCCATCAGCTGTTTATCGAGCCTTGCGGGCTGGACACAGACGAGATGTATATTCAGGGTATGAGCTCCTCTCTGCCTGAAGATGTACAGGTGGCTTTCTACAAAACAATCAAGGGTCTTGAAAATCTGGAAATTACAAGACCTGCATACGCAATCGAGTACGACTGCTGTGACCCGCTGGATTTAAAAGCTACGCTGGAATTTAAAGAGTTTGGCAGCCTTTATGGTGCAGGCCAGTTCAACGGCACAAGCGGTTACGAAGAAGCGGCAGCACAGGGTCTTGTGGCAGGTGTAAATGCGGCAAGAAAAATTCTGGGCCTTGGCGAGTTCACTTTAAGCCGTCAGTCCTCCTACATCGGCACACTTATTGACGACCTTATCACAAAGGGTGTTATGGACCCGTACCGCATGATGACCAGCCGCAGTGAGTACCGCCTCTATCTCCGTCAGGACAACGCCGATGAACGTCTTACACCAATGGGCAGAGAAATCGGCCTTGTTACAGATGAAAGATGGGCACTTTACAACGAGATGCTCTCAGCAAAAGAAAAGGAAATCGAGCGTCTTTCTGCAATTACACTGAAACCAAGCCAGGTTAAAGACCTGCTTTTAAGCAAAGGCCTTGACGAAATCACAACAGGTGTAAGAGCAAACGAGTTCCTCAAACGTCCGCAGATAAGCTACAATGAACTTGTGGAAATTGTGGGCGAGGGTGAAAACATCAACAACTTTGTTAAAGAAAAGGTTGAGATTGAAATAAAGTACGCCGGCTACATCAAACGTCAGGAACAGCAGATTAACCAGATTAAAAAGCTGGAAAACACTGTTATTCCTGAAGATGTGGATTTTGCGGAATTTAAAGGTCTGCGACTTGAAGCAAGGGAAAAGCTGAATAAGGTGCGTCCTGTAAATGTGGGCCAGGCAAGCAGAATTCCAGGCGTAAGCCCAAGTGATATTTCGGCATTGCTGCTGGAATTGAAAGCAAGAGGAATATAGTATTTAACCTTTTGCAAGGTTGTGCTTTTATCCTTCGGATGTGAATTCTGACAGCAAAATTGTCTTAATGTACTTTCTTTAAAGAAAGTACCAAAGAACGCGGGGGTTGCGATTCCCCCGCACCCCTAAACGCAACAAGGTATGCGGCACGCTACCTGCCTCATCATGCCGCATAAAGCGGCACGTCGGCAGTACGACCGTCTGACTGATGTCAGCCGACCTTTGACGCCAGCCGCAGATTGATATTTGGGGGATTTGCCCCCAAGCCCCCACAAAACCACTAAATTGTTCTACGTGGAACATTTTATATAACAGGATATATTATGATAAACAAAGAAAGATTTTTAAATACATTAAAACAGTATGATATCGAAATCAGTAATTTGCAGTTTGAGCAGCTGGATAAATACGCTGAGATTCTGGTGGAGTATAACGAAAAGGTTAACCTTACTGCAATCACAGACCCAGAAGGTATCGAAAATAAGCATTTTCTGGACAGTCTGCTTTTTGCAAAAAATCCACTTGTTAAAGGCAAGGTTGTGGATGTTGGCACAGGTGCGGGTTTCCCAGGTATTGTTACTAAGATATTTAAGCCTGAAGTTGAACTGACAATGATTGAGCCCACAGGCAAAAGATGCACATTTCTGCAGTATGCTCTGGACACAATCGGCATCAAGGCAAATGTGGTTAAGGAACGTGCAGAGGAAGCAGCACGCAAAGGCTGGCGTGAACAGTATGACGTTGCCACTGCCCGTGCAGTTGCGGACATGAGGGTCCTCAGCGAATACTGTATTCCGCTGGTAAAGGTGGGCGGACACTTTATAGCTATGAAAGGCGACGGTGAAAAGGAACTCACCCCTGCCATGAACGCTATCAGCAAACTGGGCGGAAAGTTTGAAAAGATGGAGGAGTATGCTTTGCCTGATGAAAGTAAGCGTACCATCATTATCTGCAAAAAGGAAGGCCAGACACCAAAGGTTTACCCGAGAAACGGCGGCAAGATAAATAAATCTCCACTGTAGTGGTGATTTATTAATTTCATAGGGGGGTAGTTGCTCGCCGCAGGCGGCACACTCCTTGTCACTTCGTGACATTCCCCTCACAGGGGGCATCTATGATGCAGTTTTTTCACGACAGTGCGTGAAAAAATCAGCTGTCACCCACAATAGATGATAGCAGGACATGCCATTCGGCATCCTTGCAGTGTAAACTGTGGCAGATTACTGTATAAGAAATAATCAAGCAGAAAAGTAAAGGATTCGGCCAAAAACTTTTCTGCTTTTTATTTTGTCTTTCGACAGCATTTGTGAATAAATTGCTTTTTCCTATGTTGTTTTTACAATAACCTGTATTTTGCTGTCGATTGCTGCGATATATAAAACTGGAAAAAAGCAAAACTGTGTGTTAATGTTAAATCACAGAGGAAAACACAGAAAAAAGGGGAGATATGATGGAAACTGCACCACGGCTTGTTTTTGTATCCCCTGATGAGATTTCCCCCTGTCCCTACCAGACAAGGATTGTATACAAACGCAGGGATATGGAAGCACTTACAGATTCCATAAAAGAGAACGGCATACTGCAGCCTCTGCCAGCCACTAAAACGGCAAAGGGATATCAGCTTATATCAGGACATCGCAGACTGTATGCGGCAAAGGTTCTGGGACTTTTGGAAGTTCCGCTTATAATAATGGAAAAGACTGCTGAAGAAATTGCTGTGCTGTGTGCCGTGGAGAATATCCACAGGGAGGAGCTTAATTTTTTCGAGCAGGCACAGGCGATAAAACTGCTTATAGACCAGCTGGGGCTTACTCAGGAGCAGGCGGGGCAGAGACTGTCCCTTTCCCAGTCGGCAGTGGCAAATAAGCTGCGTGTGCTGTCGATAGATGAAGATTTACAGAGAGAAATTATAAAAGAAAATCTTACCGAGCGGCACGCCAGAGCAATATGCCGTCTGCCAAAGGAAAAACAGCCAAAGGCAGTGGAATATATAGTAAAGCACGGTCTTAACGTCAGCGGGACGGACAGATATATTGAAAAACTGCTGAAACCACAGAATAAAAAGAATAAACCGCTGGTATACATAAAGGATATGCGGATATTTGAAAACACCATCACACGGGCGGTAAAGGTGATGAAAAGTGCGGGCTTTGAGGCAAGTTTTGAAGAAAAAGTCACAGAGACACAGTTGGAATACCGCATTGTTATACCGCTGAAAAGGGCAGAGAAAGAACCCTCTGCATAAAACAGGCTGATCTACAGCCGCAATAAATTTGCTAACAACCTTTTATATAACCGCAAAGAAGCCGAGAGGGAGAAATCCCTTTTGGCTTTTTTGTTTGTGTAAAGTTTTGCATAGGTAAGGTAAAAGCATATAAGCAGTGCAGTCGAAAGGTATTCGACTGCTCAGTGTTATAGGTTATGGCACAGGCAAAGATTTTTGTTCCACGTGGAACATTGTTTTCTTGAGATTTCTTTCAACCTGTTAAAAATGGCAAAAAGTTGAGATTTGTTGCACTAAATTTGCCTTTTTATATTACAAATTCAATTTTTCGTTGTATTGGCCTTAAAACTGTGATACAATATCATTTATGATAGTGCATTATGTCCCGATTAGAAATTTTGATTTTAAGAGGTAAAAATGGCAAAAATTATAGCAGTCGCAAACCAGAAAGGCGGCGTGGGCAAAACCACAACAGCGGTAAACCTTGCCGCATCCATCGCCGCAAAGAATAAAAAAGTTATGCTTGTTGACCTTGACCCTCAGGGCAATACAACAAGCGGCTTTGGTATCTCCAAAAGAAATCTGGAAAACAGCGTTTACGACGTAATTATGGACGGTCTGGATGCAAAACAGGCTGTTGTAAAAACCGAATACAAGGTTGATATTCTGCCAAGCTCCATCAGACTTTCCGGTGCAGGTATCGAGCTGGTTAATATGGAAAACCGCCACGCAAAACTGCGCAATGCACTCAATCGCGTAAGCGAAGACTATGATTTTATCTTTATCGACTGTCCGCCGGCATTGGATCTGCTTACAATCAATGCGCTGTCCGCCGCAGACACAGTTATCGTGCCGATTCAGTGCGAGTTTTTTGCACTTGAAGGTTTGTCCGAGCTTATGAACACCATCCGTCTTGTAAAACAGCACTACAACAAATATATAGATATCGAGGGCGTTCTGCTGACAATGTACGACCCTCGCCTTAACCTTACGCTGCAGGTTATGCAGGAGGTTAAAAAATACTTCCCTGACAAGGTGTACAAGACCACAATTCCGAGAAATGTGCGTCTGTCCGAGGCACCGAGCTTTGGCTGCCCTATAACAGCATACGACCCTGCCAGCCGCGGTGCACAGAGCTACGCTGCACTTGCGGAAGAGGTAATTAATTATAATAAATAGGCTACTCCTACACTCATAGGGGGCTTAGCCCCCTGCATGACGCATTTTTTCACGACAAAGCGTGAAAAAATCTGCTGTCACCCCCATAGATGAAAGCAGGCTATGCCATTCGGCAGCTTTGCTTTAAAAACTGTGGGGAAAGTATGCGATAAGGGGAATATTATGGAACACAATTTCTATACAATCATGCTTATGTTCCTGGGCGTTGTTGCCGTGGTTTTTGTGATTATGGTTATATCCATGACACTTATAAACTATTTCGGTGCAATGTACTACATCAAAACAGAGCAGAAAAAAAGAGAAGAACTGGGTATAGACTACTTCTTTCAGGACGAGGACGGCAACGAGCTGCCACCTCCAATCAAGAACGAAGACTTTCAGCCTATGCCGGAGGACTTGTTTGACGAGGTTATCGAGGACAAAAAACGCAAGCTGAAAAACGACCGCCGTGCAAGCTGGGAAGAAAGAAACAACAGATATATCATCACCAACGAAGAACTGGTTAACAAAGAGGGAAACGCTGTTCCCGATGAAGAATTCAGCGAAATCAGCGACGATCTGTTCAGCCGTATCGACAAAAGCAAGAAAAAGTAGATTGCTGTATAATATAAAGATAAGTATATAAAGGAAAAACAAAATGCCTGATTTTATAATCGCAATTCTTAAGCCAATGATGGTTGTTGTGCCGCTGGGTGCACTTTTTGCAGCAACAACACTCTTCTATCAGTGGTTTAACAACAGAAGAAAGAAATAAGATAACCCCACGGGTGCTCGAGGGCTTGCCCTCGAATATCAATCGGGGTTGTGGAAGAAGGGGTGTCCCCTTCTTGTAACAATGATGTAAAGTCGCCTTGTTTGCACGAGTTTGGCGGCACGGTGTGTGCGGACTTGCACACGTAAGTGCCACACAGCAGCGACAATGCTGTACGTTGTTCGGCTGGGTCCGCTGCATGCCAACAGCGGCAGTTTTGGTCACTTTTGCTGTCAAAAGTGACATCCGTAAGGATGAAATTTTTTGTGTCAAAAGTACATCACGTTACATTTGGTCACAAAAGTACAAATAAAACTGTTACTGTTCCTTGCAGGAAAAGTAACAATAACTCTGTATAATATATATAAAATATATATCATCCACATTTTATCGGTAAAGGAGGTTTGCCAATGGCAAAGAAAACAGGACTTGGGAGAGGGCTGGACTCGTTGTTTCTGACAACGGAACAGCAGATTTCCGACGCATCAGTGTCACACGTTAGACTTTCTGATATAGATGTGGACCCTCACCAGCCACGAAAAACATTCGAGCCCGAAGCACTGGAGAGCTTAAGCCAGTCTATTCTGGAACACGGCGTGCTGCAGCCAATAGTGCTGCTGCCTGCAGGTATCGGCAGATATACCATCATAGCAGGGGAAAGACGCTTCCGTGCTGCAAGAATGGCAGGTCTTTCGGAAATTCCCGCAGTTGTTATGGATGTAAGTCCACAGCAGGCAAAGGAGATTGCACTGATAGAAAACCTACAGCGTGAAGACCTGGACCCTGTGGAGGTTGCAGTCGGATACAAAAGCCTTATGGAGAGCTTTGATTTAACCCAGGACGAAATCAGCAAAAAGCTGAGTATACCACGCTCCTCGGTGGCAAACAGTTTGAGAATTCTGCATCTGCCTCAGTCGGTGCTGGAGCTGGTTAAAACAGGGGAACTTTCCCTCGGTCACGCAAAGGTTGTGCTTTCTGTAAACGGAGAGTCAAAACAGCTGGAGCTGGCACAGACCATTGCCGAAAAAAATCTTTCTGTACGTCAGGCGGAACTGCTTGCCAAAAAGATGCAGAAAGAGCCGAAATCCTCCCCGAAAGGGGATAGCGTGCCAAACATTGTAAAAGAAATTGAAATCGCCCTCAGCGAGATGCACGGTACACCTGTAAAGGTAAGCTATAAGGACGGCAAAGGCAGCCTTACCATAACCTTCAACAGCGACGAACAGCTGAAGGAGATTTCCAGATTATTGGAAAAATAAGGGGTAACCCTTTATTATAAAAATCGGCTGCGGCAGGCACATATCTGTGCGGGCGGCGGCCAGAGCAACATACAAGTGAAAAACAGGGCAGACAGAGCCTGTCTCCCTTTTAGTAAACAGGAGTAATATTATGTTAGACATTAAGAGAATCAGAGAAAACACAGAAGAAGTTAAAGCAGCCCTCAAACGCCGCGGCACAGACTATTCTGACAAAATTGACGAAATTCTTGCAACTGACGAAGCAAGAAGAACACTTGCAAGCAAAATCGACGGCTTGAAAGCAAAACAGAACGAAGCAAGCAAACTTATCCCACAGTACAAAAAAGAAGGTAAGGATGCTTCTGAACTTATGGCTCAGATGAAAGAGCTCTCTGCAGAAATCAAAGACGGTGCAGCAGAAGTTACACGTCTTGAAAATCTCCAGAAAGACCTTCTCCTTATGGTTCCAAACACACCGGACCCATCTGTACCGGACGGCACAAGCGATGCTGACAACGTAGAAGTACGCCGTTGGGGTCAGCCAAAAGAATTTGCATTTGAACCAAAGGCTCACTGGGATATCGGCAAGGACCTTGATATCCTTGACCCTGAAAGAGCAGCTAAGGTAACAGGTACACGTTTCCACTTCTACAAAGGTCTCGGTGCCCGTCTCGAAAGAGCTATCTACAACTTCTACCTTGACCTCCACAGCACACAGCACGGCTACACAGAAATGTTCCCACCTTACATGGCAAACGAAGATTCCATGAAAGGTACAGGTCAGCTTCCAAAATTCAAGGAAGATATGTTCAAGCTTGAAGGCCTTGACTACTACCTTATCCCAACAGCAGAGGTTCCTGTAACAAACTACCACAGAGACGAAATCCTTGCTGGTAAAGAACTTCCATACAAATACTGTGCATACTCCGCTTGCTTCCGTGCAGAAGCAGGTTCTGCTGGCCGTGACACACGCGGTCTTATCCGTCAGCACCAGTTCAACAAGGTTGAGCTTGTTAAATTTACAAGACCAGACCAGGGCTGGGACGAACTTGAAAGCCTTACAAACGATGCAGAACACGCACTTCAGCTCCTTGGCTTGCCACACCGTGTGGTAGCACTCTGTGCAGGCGACATGGGCTTTTCCTCTGCAAAAACATACGATATCGAAGTTTGGCTTCCAAGCTACGGCAGATATGCAGAAATTTCTTCCTGCTCCTGCTTCACAGACTACCAGGCAAGAAGAATGCAGGTTCGTTTCAAAAACGAAGCTGCTGACAAAGCACAGCTCTGCTACACACTCAATGGCTCCGGTCTTGCAGTAGGCCGTACAACAGCTGCCATCCTTGAAAACTACCAGAACGAAGACGGTTCCATAACAGTTCCTGAAGTTCTCGTACCATACATGGGCGGCGTGACAGTTATCAAAAAAGGCGAACTGTAATATAAAGATAATTATATAAAGGCACTGTAAAATGTTTCAGAGGAACAATTTCCGCAAAAGTTTTTAACATAACTGTTTAAAAGTAAAATCAACCGACAGGTGAAAACACCTGTCGGTTTTGTTTTGTAAGGATATTTACGGGGGTGAAACGGGGGCGGAGCCCCCTGATAACAATAAGCGGCTGGCGTCAAAGGTAGGCTGCGAAGGCGGGCCAGCACGATGCGGCAGTTAGCGTGCTGCGTACCTCTATGCGTGGGGTACTGTGTCGCAATCAGCACGTTCTTTGGTACTTTCTTTAAAGAAAGTACATATGGATTACAAAGGAATACTCCTTTGTAATAACATGTATTTATTCAGCATATAAATGTATACTGTATGCATATTAATAATAAGTGTTCATAAATTATTAAAATTTGGTTACAACAAATGTATAAAGAATGCATATTTAGTGGCAGGGGGTACAGGTATATGCAATATATTGTTAAAAAAATGAATATTTGCATAAAAACTCGATAAAATATGCATTATTGCAAAATAGATGAATATTCTTTCTAAAAAATTGTAAAAAAATACTTGACAATACAGAAACAGGGGTATATAATACAGACATCAAAAACAACAACACCTCTTAAACCGGAGTTAAATAAATATACAATCCTCTTTAAAAGGCGAATATATCAAGAGTAAAAGGAGTTACTACTATGAAAAAATTATTGGCTTTGGCACTTACACTGGCACTTTCACTTTCAATGGTTGCATGCGGCGGCAGCGAACCTGCTCCAAGCGAAGAAGGCGCAGCAGGCGGCATCCTCAAAGTTGCTCTCTCCCCAGACTTTGCACCAATGGAATTCGTTGACCTTTCCCTTTCCGGTCAGGACCAGTACGTTGGCTTTGACGTTTCCCTTGCAAAATACATCGCAGAAGAAATGGGCGTAGAACTTGAACTTATGCCAATGAGCTTTGACGCTTGCCAGGCAGCAGTTTCCACAGGTAAAGTTGACATGTCCATCTCCGGCTTCTCCTGGAAAGAAGACCGTGCAGAAAACTACAATATCTCCGACTACTACCACGCTGGTGACAACGAAACAGAACAGGTTACAATCGCAATGGCTGACAAAGCAGCAGCAATGGCAACAGTTGATGGCTACGCAGGCGTTAAAGTTGGTGCACAGACAGCTTCCCTCCAGGAATCTCTCGTTAACGACCAGCTCGTTCCAGCAGGTGCAGAAGTTGTTATCTACAGCGACATCAACACAGGTCTTCTCCAGCTTAAAAAAGGCGACTTTGATGCAATGGCAGTAGCAACAGGCAACGCAGAAGCTCTTATCGCTAACAACCCAGACGTTGCAAAAACAGGCTTTATCTTTGAAGTTGACCCAAAATATGTTGACAACGTTATCCTCCTCCAGAAAGGTGCAGACGAACTTACAGCAGAAGTTAACGCAATTCTTGCTAAAGCAGAAGCAGCAGGCCTTTACGAAATCTGGTACGAACAGGCTCTCAACGCAGCAGGCGTAGACGTAAGCTTTGACGACGAAGGCAACATGATTACAGGCTAATCTTAAACAGTAAAAATTAACTATCGATTTAGATATGCACAAAGAGCCGACAACCCAATCGGTTGTCGGCTCTACAGTGTCTTTTCAGCAGAAAAATTTAAAGATATACTGATTTTCTGAACAGCTTCAGACAGTCAATATGTTTTTAAGTCAAAGGGATTTTAAAACGCATAACATATAAATTTATCAGGACAGGAGACAGATTATGGATTTTTCCGCAATGGGTGCCAATATAGTTAAACTCTGGACCAACTACTGGCATATTTACATTCTCGAGGGTGTTGCAGTAACACTCAAACTTACATTTATCGCAGTTGTTCTCGGCGCATTGCTGGGTGTGGTTGTTGCCATACTCAAGATGAGCAAAAGCAAGATTGTTCGCTTTTTAATCACTGTTTATATCGAAGTTATCCGCGGTACACCGCTTCTGCTTCAGTTGTATCTGTTCTATTTTGTTCTGCCGGAAATTCTGCCGATGTTCGGTTTTGATACCTTCACATGGACAGCAATAGCACTTTGTATCAACTCCTCTGCATACGTTTCGGAAATTTTCCGTTCAGGTATCCAGTCTGTTGACAAAGGTCAGACAGAGGCTGCACGTTCCCTTGGCCTTTCAGGCAGCCAGACAATGATGAAGATTGTTATGCCACAGGCGATTAAAAACATTCTGCCTGCTCTCGGTAACGAATTTATCATGATGCTCAAGGAAACATCCCTTGCTTCCACATTCTTTATCGGCGACCTTATGACAGCTCACCTCAAGGTTAAGGGTGCCACATATCTCATGCTGGAATCCCTTATCATCACAGGTATTATATATCTTGCCATGACATACCCGTTGTCCAAACTTGTTGAAGCTTTTGAAAGGAAGATGAAAAATGCAGACTAACATTGAAATGATTAAAACTGTTGATTTACATAAAAGTTTCGGCAAGCTGCATGTTCTGCAGGGTGTAAACGAAACTGTTAAAAAAGGCGAGGTTGTAACGGTTATCGGTCCGTCCGGCGGCGGTAAATCCACATTCCTCCGCTGCCTCAACCTGCTGGAAGTGCCTGAAAAAGGCCAGATTATCTTTGACGGCGTGGATATCACACAGAAAGGTGTGAACATCGACCAGCACCGTCAGAAGATGGGTATGGTGTTCCAGAACTTTAACGTGTTCCCGCATCTTGATGTTTGCAAAAACATCACCCTCACACCAGTGCTCACCAAGAAAAAGACACAGGCAGAGGCAGAGGAGATGGCAAAGGAACTGCTTAACCGCGTTGGCCTTATCGACAAGCTGCACGAAATGCCAAACAAACTTTCCGGCGGACAGAAGCAGCGCCTTGCAATTGTGCGTGCACTGGCTATGGAACCGGAAGTAATGCTCTTTGACGAACCAACCTCCGCACTTGACCCTGAAATGGTTGGCGAAGTTCTGGACGTTATCAAAGGTCTTGTAAGCACAGGTATGACCAGCGTTATCGTTACACACGAAATGCGCTTTGCAAGAGAGGTGTCCGACCGTGTTCTCTTTATGGCAGAGGGCAACGTTATGGAAAGCGGCAAGCCGGAGGATATGTTCGGCAATCCGCAGACACCAAGATTTAAGGAATTTTTGTCAAAAGTTTTGTAAAACCAATAGGGGAGGGGAATATCCCCTCCCTGTTTTTTCGGCTGTCACTTTTGCCGCCAAAAGTGACCAAAACCGCCGCTGTTGCATGCAGCCTCTGCGAGCCTGAAAAACAATCGACGCATACTGCGACGGCATAAATGCCCTCTTGTCTGCTCGTTGTTTTCCCTTCGTCCGCTTCCCTGCATCCGCCACAGGCGGCGGTCAGCTCCCTCACCCACGCCAAGATGTACGCGGCTCGCTAACTGCCGCATCGTGCTGACCCGTCTGTGCACCGCGGCAGTCACGACCGTCTGCTGTCGCAGCCGACCTTTGACGCGGCCGCAGATTGTTATCAGGGGGCGCCGCCCCCATTTCACCCCTGGAAGTATCACTATTATTTTTAAAGAGGTTAACAGCAATGAAACAGTCTATATACAATACAGTAGAAGAAAAGGCAAAGGTTATCACAGACCTGTCCGACAAAATCTGGGGCTTTGCCGAAATTTCAATGGAGGAATTCCAGTCCACCGCAGCTTATATCGAGGTTATGAAGAACGAGGGCTTTGAGGTGGAAACCAACCTCTGCGGCATCAAAACCGCATTCCTCGGCCGTTACGGCAGCGGCAAACCTGTTATCGGTATCCTTGGTGAGTTTGACGCACTCAGCGGTTTGTCCCAGGTGGCAGGTGCAACACAGAAGGAATGGCTGTGCGAGGGTGGCAACGGCCACGGCTGCGGCCACAACCTGTTGGGTGCGGCCAGCCTTGGTGCGGCAATCGCCGTTAAAAAAGAGATTGAAAAGGGCAATCTGCAGGGCACGGTTGTATTCTACGGCTGCCCTGGCGAAGAAGGCTGTGCAGGCAAGGCATTTATGGCCCGTGACGGTATGTTCCGTGACCTTGACGCAGCACTCTGCTGGCATCCGGGAGATGTAAACGAGGTTACAACAGGCTCCAACGCTGCCTCCCTTCAGTTTGAATACACATTTACAGGTCTTACTGCCCACGCAGCTGGCGACCCGCAGAACGGCCGCAGTGCACTTGACGCAGCCGAGCTTATGAACGTGGGTGTGCAGTTCCTCCGTGAGCATATGCCTAAAAAGTGCTGTCTGCACTACTCCTTCCTTGATGCAGGCGGCATCTCTCCAAACGTTGTTCAGCCAACTGCAAAGCTTATGTATATGGTTCGCGGCGAAAATGTTACCGAGGCAAAAAAATTGCTGGCACGTGTACACAAGGTGGCACAGGGTGCGGCACTTATGACCGAAACACAGGTGGAATGGAAACAGATTGACGGCACAGCAAGCACACTGTCCAACCACGCAATCGAAGAAGCTATCTACAAAAATCTCTGCGAAGCTCCTCTGCCTGAATTTACAAAGGAGGAGGAAGATTTTGCGGCGGCAATAAAATCCACATTTGTAACCGAAACTTTGCCAAGTGACGGTGCACAGCTCAACTGGAATGTAAAACAGGCAGTTGCCGAGAAGAGCCGAAACGGTACAATCCCGCTCAACAACTTTGTTGTGCCTTACAACCCAAGCGATTACTTTGCCCAGGGATCCACAGACGTTGGTGATGTAAGCTGGATTACACCTACAGCACAGTTCACCGCAACCACATGGGCAAGCGGCAACCCGGGCCACAGCTGGCAGAACGTTGCCATGGGCAAATCAAGCGTTGCACACAAGGGAGTGCTTTTTGCAGCTAAAGTTCTGGCGGCAACAGCGGCAGACATTATGACACAGCCGGAAATTCTCGAAAAAGCAAAGGCAGAGTTTGCAGTTTCTGCAGCAGCAGGCTACGACTGTCCTATCGGCCCTGAGGTTAAAGCACCACACGTAGACGAATAATATTGCAAAGGGAGAATTTTTCTCCCTTTTGTTTTGCTTACTTGTAATAATCACATTTAAGGGTTATTATAGAGGTATAAAGATAACGAACAGTAAAAGAGGAAAAGTATGGAAAAGAAAAAACCTGATATGCTGACAATAGTTATACGCAGCATTATATGCGGTGCAATCGTCACCATAGGCGTATGGCGTGTTGGCTATGGCATGGCATTTGGCCCCGATATGTCCCAGTCTGTGGAAAATCTGCTGAGTATAATTATTATGTCGGTGCTGTTTTTTGCGGCGATGGTGCTGCCTAAAGTGCTGCTGGCAAAAACAAAAAAACGTGTGATTTTCCATCTTGCAGCGGCGGTGTGCTACAGCCTTGTGGTAACAGCGGCACTCTTTGCCTTTGGTATGTTTGTGCCACAGTGGGCGGCGGCAGCTGACGGGGTAGAGGTTCTGCCGATGTACAGGCAGATGTTTGCCTGCTTTGGCCCTCTGACGCTGATATGGTTTGCGGCCAATGTAATGGGCGATAAAATGAAAGGCAGAAAGGATGAAGAAGACAGCGATGAGTAACGATATGAAAAAGGACGAAATGTACAGCGAAAAACAGCGTAGTGACCGAGAGATCATCGATATGGTAACAATGGCGGGCATCACCTTCGAGGACGAGGACGGCGAGCAGACCTTTTTTGAGGTTGTGACAGCCTTTGTGGATGACGAAAGCGGCAAAATCTACTTTGTCTGTGCCGAGGAAGATTCCGTATACGGCGAGGTTGCTTTCTTCTATCACTATGCGGGAGAAGTGCACGCAGTGGAGGATGACGAAGAGTTCAGTTTTGTGGCACAGCTGTTTGAAGAGTGGGCCGCAGAGGAGCAGCAGTCATAACTTAAAGCTGCAGCTTTTGTAAATAAAATAAAAAAAGTCGGGTAAAGAGGGTAAAATTCTCCAAACCCGACCTTTTTGTTGTACAATTTTTATCCGCAAACTATAAATAAAGAAAAAATATACTATATATTGTTTCGGATTATAAAAGAAAATCTATATTTTGATTTAAAGAAAAAAGTATAAAAAATTTAAAATTTTTTCAAAAAAAGTGTTGACAAATGCAGTTTCGTATATTATAATAATCAAGCATTCGAAATGAATGTATGCGTGGCGGTATAGCTCAGTTGGCTAGAGCAACCGGTTCATACCCGGTAGGTCGTAAGTTCAAGTCTCACTGCCGCTACCATTTTCGGCCCGTTGGTCAAGCGGTTAAGACACCGCCCTTTCACGGCGGTAACACGAGTTCGATTCTCGTACGGGTCACCACAGTTTAGGGCGCTAAAAATTTAGTGCCCTATAACTTTGCAATCAGCAGTAGAAGCTCGTTCTAGGCCGGGCGACTGCTGTTTATATATATGGCCCGTTGGTCAAGCGGTTAAGACACCGCCCTTTCACGGCGGTAACACGAGTTCGATTCTCGTACGGGTCACCAGAAACAGTCAAGTCAATCGACTTGGCTGATTTTTTTGTTTTGAAAAAACAGGGGAGAATCGAACTCTACGAGTTCGTCGCCCAGGAAAGTAATCGTCGCGTACCGCGGCAGCTTGGACGCAGCCTTGTCCGCTCGTGACTTTCCCTTCCTCCGCCTTGTTGAATCTGCCGCAGGCAGCACTTCGGCTCCGTCGCCCGTACGGGTCACCAGAATCCCAGACACTTAGTTGTTTGGGATTTTTTCTTTTTATAGTCTGGGATTCTTCGCAGGGGGCGTACCCCCTAAGCGACATAAAATTTCCACGACAAAGCGTGAAAATTTTACTGTTACCCCCGCAGAAGAATGCGGGATATGCCATTCGGCATCCCGCAATATGAACTGTTAAAATTTCTTTGGAAAGAAAAATTCCGTGAAAGAACAAAAGGACATCTTTTCAGATGTCCTTTTTTGTCTGTTTATATGTTGTGTCTGTACGGCCTCACGTTTGTTATTTATCTGCGTACCTGCCGTACCATACAATATTTTTATAATTTTCTGTATCGGTTGCACCTTCGGTGGAAAAACACAGCACAACGCTGTTTTCGTCCAGCTTCAGCTGCTGTTTTATCTGTGGCTGATTTGTCAGTATTTCTGCCACACAGCCAAAGCCTGCCGCACCGCTTTCGCCGCTGATTACAGCTTTGTCGCCCTGTGACGGAGAGGCGAGAATACGCATACCGTTGGCGGTGATGGTGTCCTCCATGCTGATAAATGCATCAACACAGTATTTTGCCAGCTCCCATGCGATTGTACATGGCTCACCGCAGGCAAGCCCTGCCATAATTGTGTCAAGGTCGCCGCCTACTGCGTGTATTGCACCGTCATCAGCCTTTGCAGTCTGGTAGAAACAGTCGGCTTTATCCGGCTCAACCATGACAATTTTTTGCTCAAAACCATACAGATTGCGGAAAAACGCTGCCATAGCCCCCGCCATGGCACCGACACCTGCCTGCAAAAAGATGTGGGTAGGTTTTTTGTCGCCAAGCTGTTCTGCGGCCTCCACTGCCATGGTCAGATATCCCTGCATAATATGGGCAGGTATCTGTTCATAGCCTTCCCAGGCGGTGTCCTGCACCAGCACCCAGCCGTTTTCATCCGCCTGCTGTTTTGCAAAACGCACAGTATCATCATAGTTTACATCGGTTATCTCACACACAGCTCCAAGTTTACGGATATTTTCCTGTCTTTCCGCTGCACTGCCCTTTGGCATATAGACAACAGCTTTCTGGCCAAGCTTTGCGGCGGTCCATGCAATACCTCTGCCGTGGTTGCCGTCGGTGGCGGTGACAAAGGTGATTTCTCCCACTGCGGATTTGATTTCGCTGCTGATTAAATCACAGTATGACAATTCTGCAATATCTTTGCCCAGCATCTCCGCCATATATCTGCCAAGACAGTAGCTGCCGCCCAGTGCCTTGAAGGCATTGAGGCCAAAGCGGAAACTTTCGTCCTTTACAAAGATTCCGTCAATTCCAAAGGTTTTTGCAGTGTGACCGAGGTCTGCAAGGGGGGTGGGAACGTATCCGTCAAAGGTTTTGTGAAAGCGGTTTACCTCCTCTGCAACAGAAACATCGAAAAGATGCATAATATCAGGCTTGTTTATACCGCAGTGGCGGTTATAGGCAATATCAAACTTTTTCATAAAATCCCCCCTGAAGTTTATGGTTTTATTGTAACGGAATAAAGACATAATGGCAAGAAAAGAGTAAAAATCACAGGTTTTTTCGGCAAAATACACTTGTAAAAACCGGAAAATAGGCATATAATAGTTATGCAATAAAATATGGCCCATTGGTCAAGCGGTCAAGACATCGCCCTCTCACGGCGAAAACAGGGGTTCGATTCCCCTATGGGTCACCAGAAAAATAATCGGGCTGATGCCCGATTATTTTTTTTGCAATTAAGCGGGGGAATCGAACCCGAGAGGGTTGCAGCGTAAAAAAAACAGTGTGGTACACTGTTTTTAGCTGCAAGAGCCGAGCGAACCAAGCGAGGCCAGGCAGTATGCAAGGCGAAGCCGCCGCAGACGGTGATTCCCCTATGGGTCACCAGAAAAATAATCGGGCTGATGCCCGATTATTTTTTTTGCAATTAAGCGGGGGAATCGAACCCGAGAGGGTTGCAGCGTAAAAAAAACAGTGTGGTACACTGTTTTTAG
>SVNA01000002.1:183792-198440 GCA_015067145.1 Oscillospiraceae bacterium
GATTCCCCTATGGGTCACCAGAAAAATAATCGGGCTGATGCCCGATTATTTTTTTTGCAATTAAGCGGGGGAATCGAACCCGAGAGGGTTGCAGCGTAAAAAAAACAGTGTGGTACACTGTTTTTAGCTGCAAGAGCCGAGCGAACCAAGCGAGGCCAAGCAGTATGCAAGGCGAAGCCGCCGCAGACGGCGATTCCCCTATGGGTCACCAGAAAAATAATCGGGCTGATGCCCGATTATTTTTTTTTGCAATTAAGCGGGGGAATCGAACCCGAGAGGGTTGCAGCGTAAAAAAAACAGTGTGGTACACTGTTTTTAGCTGCAAGAGCCGAGCGAACCAAGCGAGGCCAGGCAGTATGCAAGGCGAAGCCGCCGCAGACGGCGATTCCCCGTGTTGCGGCATTTTCTTTTTACAGGAGAGGTAAAATCGAACCCGGAAAGAAAAATTTTACTCCATGAAATTTATATGTTATAATAATATATTATTAATTGTTTATTGGAGAAATACCTTATGGAAAACAGATTGAAACAGTGGTGGGAATCCAACAGAGCCTCGCTTTGCTTTTGCATTATAGCGGTTTTTGTTTTTGGATTGTTTGCCCATGCATTTCAGTTTTTCAACTTTCAGTATGCACACGATTCGCTGGATGGGCTGTATGTAATAGGCAGGGAAAATGCCCACAAGATAGAACTGGGCCGAATGTTTTCGCCTGTTTACCGTTATGTTTTTGGCGGAAACTTCAGTGCACCTTGGCTCATAGGTTTTTTGTCGCTGCTGTGGGTTGCTGTTGCGGCGTTTTGCGTTGTTAAATGCCTTGACATAAAAAACAAAGCGGCGACGGCACTTGTCTGCGGAGTTATGGCGGTGAATATCACATATATAGGTCTGGCAGCGACCTTTATCCACGACCTTGACGCAGATATGTTTGCACTTATGATGGCCTGCGTTGCAGTTTATCTGTGGAAAGAACGTTTTGCAAAATGGCTGTGGCTGCCGCTGGGTGCTGTGGCAATCTGTATATCCCTTGGGATTTATCAGAGCTATATATCTGTATCGGTTGTGATGGTTGCCCTTATTCTGCTGAATGATGTGATTGACGGGGCAGAGCTGAAAGGAATAATCGGAAAAGCGGCAGGTGCTGTGGTTATGAGCGGTATCGGCGGTGTAATGTACTATATCGCAGTAAAAATCACACCACGAATCACAGGTGTGCCAATGGCTCAGAGATGGAACTCCGTTACAGAAATCGGAAACCTTGAAATTGCGGATATCCCTCAGCTGGTAATTGAAGCCTATCAGGGTTGGTTTGAATACTTTATAAGCTACAAGAGCAACTGGACCGACCAGAGAATAATAGCGGTATTCAATCTGCTGGTGATGGTATCTCTGATTGTTATGGCGGCAGTGATTCTTGTAAGAAAAAAACTGCCGGTTCTCTGCAGAATTGCGGTTGTGGCAATTATTGCTCTGCTGCCGCTGTGTATGAACATCATCCGCGTGCTTTCTCCCGGCGGACATCACGACCTGATGACATATTCCTTTGTTTTTCTTTATATAGCTGCCTTTGCCATGGCAGAAAAGCTGGAGGTAAAACCTGTCAGAATAATCTGCTGTCTGTGCACGGCAGCGGTGCTGTTTGCTTCTGTTCAGGCGGCAAACGAGCTGTATCTCAAGAGAAATCTTGCATATCAGGCAACCTTTTCCCGTATGAACAATGTGGTGCACGATATGCTGCAGGCGGGATATGCCGAGTATGATGATGACGGCAGAGAGTACGACAGGGTCTATATAGACGGAAATACAAAACTGCACTACTACAGAGAGTTTGGATATCTGGATGATATCAAGGAAGGCAATATCGACAATGCCGTAACATCCGACATGAAGAGTATCGAACATTACTTTAAATATGTTCTCGGACTGTATGTCGAATTCTGCTCTGAGGAAGAGATAGCGGCTATAGAAAAAACCGAGGAATATCAGAACATGCCAAAATATCCGCATGACGGATATATACAGTACATCAATGATGTAATGGTTGTGAAACTTAACTAATAGGAAAACCGACGGGCAGAATTACTGCCTGTCGGTTTTGTTATGCAAGACAAAAAATACACCCCTCAGGCTGCTGAGGGGTGTTGTTCTTTATATAAATGCTGCTTTAAAATCAGAATTATTTAACAGCATCGAGGTCTGCGTAGAACTGGTTCATTTCTTCTTCAGTGTCAAAGAGACCTACATACATCTGGTTGCCCATTGCACCGCTGAGTGCGTCCGGGATTCTGTCAACCATTTTAAGGTTTGAACCGTATTTTGCCATGATGTCTTCGTGGCTCATCACGAAGTCCTTGCCGTCACGGCGGCCCATAAACGGACAGAAGTAGCTCTGGCCGATTTCTTTTTCGGATTTGTCAAATGCAATCATATCAGCCCAGATTTTGTATACGTCTGTGGAGTATGCAAAGTTGAACATATCAGGTGTAAAGCCGCCTGCCGGACGCATATTAACTTCAAGACCGATGATTTTGCCTTTTTTGCCAAGACCTTTGTGCATTTTGGAAAGGCGGAAGAATTCAAAGTGAACAAATCTGCTCTTTACGCCAAAGCTCTTAACTGTTGCAAGGCCTGCTTCCTTAACATCTGCAGGGATTTCTTTGTTGAGGTAGTAAAGGCTGTTGCCGTTGTCGTTTACAACGTCCATAAGGCAGGAAACTGTAACGTTGCTGCCTTCCCAGATAGCTTCGCCCTTAGAGTTGATGATAGCATCGTATGTAGTAACCTCTGCTGTTACATATTCTTCCATGATGTATGGGATAGCAGGGTTTTTGGTGTTCATAAAGTTAACAAGCTGTTCGTCGTTGGAAAGACGGTATGTGCTTTCTGCACCAACACCGTTGTCCGGTTTTACAACAACAGGGTAGCCAACCTCTGCGATGAATGCACGGCAAGCTTCGATATCTTCGTCTACAAGATGGTATCTTGCTGTTTTAAGGCCTGCTTTGTGGTAGAATTCCTTCATTTTGGATTTGTATTTCATGAATGGAATGTCATCATCCTGGAAACCGCTTGTGATGTTGAACTCTGTGCGGAGGTGAGCATCTCTTTCAAGCCAGTATTCGTTGTTGGATTCAAGCCAGTCGATTTTGCCGTGTTTGAAGATGAAGAATGCAACTGCACGGTAAACTTCGTCGTAGTTTTCAAGGCTGTTTACCTTGTAGTATTCGTTGAGGCTTTCCTTAAGCTCAGGTTTAAGTTCGTCGTATGGCTGGTCGCCGATACCGAGTACGTTGAGACCGTTGTTTTTAAGTTCGCGGCAGAATTTCCAGTAGTTTGTAGGGAAGTTAGGAGAAATGAAGATAAAATTTTTCATATAATTCCTCTTTCTTTCGGGTTTTTCCCGATTTTTATTTTTATACTTTTGTTTTTCTTTTTTGTTTTTGTCTGTTTTTCTTTTTTGTTTTTAATTTTTCTCTTTTTATATTTTGCTTTTCTTTTTGTGTTTTCCCAACAATAAGGGTGTTTTGCCCTTTGATTTTCTCTGAAAACTGTATAAACTGCCCGGTTCAAACAAATGTAAATTCTACAACGAACAAACCGTTTTGTAAAGCCGGCAGAGCAGATTGTGTAAAATTAATAATAAATATTACAAACCGAGAATTTTTGGCACATGGTATTCAACCATCTTGTACCACCATGGCCAGTCGTGGTTTACATCGTGGCCCCACATATCAACCCACACATTTGCACCAAGGCGTTCAAAGTTTTCCTTAAGCCACAGTGCTGTGCCAGGTTCTTCCCAGGCACCCTGACCGCCGCAGATTACGCCGCGGTTTCTGTTGTACTGGTCAACGTATGGATGGTCAGGCTGCATATTTGCAAGATAAAGTTCAGGGCTGTTGTAGTAGAGTCTTTCGTCCATATAGTCGCCGAAGAACATATCTGTGCGGTAGATGCCGGCCATGGCAAGACAGGAATCGAATATGTAAGGGAAACGCAGGAACAGATTTGCAGAGTGGTTTGCACCCATGCTTGCACCGAACACAAGAATGCCGCCGTGGCTGTCCCAGCCGTTACGCATATTTGCCATATTTTTCATAAACGGCACAACCTCGTCCACAATGTAGTGAATCCACTGTTCGTGCATATAGCTGCGGTGACCGGGGTCGCCGTTTTTGTCGGACCATGTTTCAAGGTCGATGGTGTCGATGGAGAAAACCATAACCTTGCCTTCTTCAATCCATTTTGCCCAGTAGTCAATCATGTGGAAGTTTTCAAAGTCCACAAATTTGCCGTCCTGGCAAGGGATGAACAGCACAGGTTTGCCTGCGTGTCCGTAAACTTTCATCTCCATATCTCTGTTGAGACATGCACTGTATTCTTTGAAGTATTGAATTTCCATAATTATTTTCCTTTTCAGTAAAATATTTAAAACCTTTTAGCCTTAAAAGGTATAAATTGTCCTTTGGGCGTGACTTTTGGCATCAAAAGTCACCTAATGTACTTTTCTGCGAGAAAAGTACCAAAAGCGGCGCTGATTGCGATGCAGCGCCCCACGCACTAAGGTACGCGGCACGCTAACTGCCGCATCGTGCTGGCCCGCCTTCGCACTGCGGCAGTCACGACCACCCTGCTCAAAAAAGAGCAGGGCGACCTTTGACGCGGCCGCAGATTGTTATAAGGGGCGTTGCCCCTAAACAACCCCGAAGTATCTTCAGGATATTTTATAAATCATAAAACAGTGTTTCCAGGAAAATCGGTATCTGTTTTTCCCAGCTGGCTTCGGTGTGTTCGCCCTTTGGCACCACACGGCTGCAGAGCAGTACGCCTTTTTTCATCAGGGCAGCGGCAACACGGTTGTAGTGGCCGACAGCCTGTGGATGATGGCGGAATTCCTCCTGGCCGTAGTCCATATACAGCACGGTGTTTTCATCCACATTGCCTGCCTTTATCATCTGTTCCACAGTGCTTATGGAAAAGCTGACAGCAGGGGACAAAGCTGCACCATGGCTGAAGATGTGGTTGTAGTGGGTGAGGGCGTAGATTGTCATCAGACCGCCCATGCTGCTGCCTGCAATAAAGGTGTATTCCCTGTCGGGCAAAGTAGGGAAGCTGCGGTCCACAAATGGTTTGAACACCTTTGTAAACCAGTCCATTGTCTTTCTGCCCTGACCTTTTATTCTGCCGACTTCGTGGAAGTCAAAATCAAAAGGGGAATACTCGCTGAGACGCTCGTTGTTGTGACCGTGGTTGCATTCCACCGCAGCAACAATCAGCGGAATATTCAGCTTCTGCAGAATTTCCAGCATACCCCAGCTTTTGCCGTAGGTTGCGTGGCTGTCAAAAAACACGTTGTGTCCGTCAAACATATACAGCACAGGATAACGCACATCAAAATCTGTCTTTGCCTCATCGGGAACATAGATGTATGCACGGCGTTTTTCCTTGCCTGTAAGGTGAGGGATTGTAACTTTTTTTATAAATATCATTTTATGGGTACTCGCTTTATATATAGATTTTCCGGTGGACTGCTGTATGCAGAACCCCGTTAAAATAAGTATATACATTTTAATATTAGCACAGTCGGGCTGTAATTGCAAATTTATCGCATTAATGGAATTATATTGTAATATTTATGCTATAAAAATACAAAAGTTTACATTTTTGCAACATATAACAGGGGTTAATATTTGACTTTAAATATATATAATATGTATAATATATATAATAATGTTTTAATATGAACAGGTGTGTCCGCACGCCGTTTTGAGAGGTAAAAATATATGGTAAGTATAGTTGGATATTCGGGCTTTGTAGGCAGCAATCTCTGTGCATCATACAGCTTTGACGGCAGGTATGACAAGGACAATGTGACCGAGGCTTTCGGCACAAATCCTGATGTGCTGTTCTACAGCGGTGTGCCTGCACAGAAGTTTATTGCAAACAAGTTTCCTCAGCAGGACTTTGAAACCGTGCAGGAAGCACTGGACAATATGAAGAAAATCAATCCTAAAAAGGTTGTGCTCATCTCTTCCGTTGATGTTTACAGAGAACCGAACGGCAAGAACGAATCCAGCTTTATGGACAAAGAAAATCTCCACCCATACGGTGCAAACCGTCTGTGGCTGGAAGAACAGGTAAAGGAAAACTTTGAAGACTGGTTTATCGTGCGGCTGCCGGGGCTTTACGGCATCAATCTGAAAAAGAACTTTATCTATGACTATTTAAACTTTATCCCGTCCATGCTCAACGAGGCAAAGTTTACAGAACTCAGCGAAAAAGAACCAAAGCTGAAAGAGCTGTACACACTGCAGGACAACGGCTTCTGGAAGCTGAATGAGGGCATCGACCGGGAAAACACAAAGGAAATCTTTAAAAAGCTGGGATTTTCTGCCCTCAACTTTACCGACAGCAGAGGCATATTCCAGTATTACAATCTGAAATATTTGTACAATAATATACAGACTGCAATAGAAAACGGGGTAAAGGTGATGAATATCGCCACAGAACCTGTTACAATCGCCGAAATTTACAGGGCAATCACAGGGGAAGAGTTTGTAAACGAGCTGTCAGGCCCTGTACCGCACTACGATTTCAAAACCGAAAACGCAGAGATTTTCGGCGGCAAAGACGGCTATATCCAGACAAGAGAATTTGTGCTGAATGATATAAAAGAGTTTATCAGCGAAATGCAGAAGTAATGTTTCGTTGCACAGAGACTTCGGGGTGCTCGAGGGTACTCCCTCGAATATCAATCGGGTGGTGAAACGGAGGGCAGAGCCCTCTTTATATAAAATATGTATCGCCGCAGGACTTGCTCGGTTAAAGGTGTGTTGCGTACGGACATTTGTACGCAGTAGCACTATACGACTTGGGCGGCAATCTGGTACATATTCCCACGTGGGCGACGGAGCTGACCGCTGCCTGCGGCAGATGCAGGGAAGCGGAGGAAGGGAAAACAACAAGCAGACAAGAGGGCATTTATGCCGTCGCAGTATGTGCCGATTGTTTTTCAGGCTCGCAGAGGCTGCATCGTAATCAGCGGGACTTTTGGATTATAATGCAAATTGCTTTTAGATATAGAACACAAAGCTAACCTTGCATTTCAAGGTTCTGAGACGTAGTCTCAGGTTCTTACTTTTGGTCACAAAAGTAACATACGAAGTATAAAAGTTTGTAATGCAGAAATAACATTAAAATGCTAACCCTTACGGGTTACACAAGGGGAACCCTTATGAAATACTCAATTTCCAACATCGCCTGGGACAAGGCGGATGATTTTGAAATGTATACATTTTTGCAGAGCGTCGGTATGGACGGCATAGAGATTGCCCCCACACGCCTGTTTGAAAAACCTTACGAAAATTTAGAGCAGGCACAGCTTTATGCCACAATGCTGGGTAATCGCTTTGGCCTTGCCATCAGCAGCATGCAGAGTATATGGTATGGACAGAGCGGAAATATATTCAATAAAGAAGAAGCAAAGGCTCTCACTGGCTACACCAAAAAGGCGATGGATTTTGCCAATGCAACAGGGATAAAAAATCTGGTGTTCGGCTGTCCTAAAAACCGCAGCATACCTGACGGTGCAAGGGAGGACGATGTGCTGGAGTTCTTTTATGATCTTGGCGAATATGCAAAGAGCAAAGGCACAGTGCTTGCACTGGAGGCAAACCCTGTTATCTACAACACCAACTTTATGAACACCACCACAGAGGCTGCCGAGTTCTGCAAAAAGGTTGGCAGCGAGGGTGTAAAGCTCAATGTGGATTTTGGCACAATCCTCTACAACAAAGAAAATCCACACGTTATAAAAACTTATAAAAATCTTGTAAACCACATTCATCTGTCCGTTCCACAGCTTAAATATGTGGAAAAGATAAAGGAACACCAGACACTTAAAAAGGTGCTGGGCAAAATTGACTACGACGGTTACCTGTCCATCGAGATGGGCAACGTTGGCGACATAGAAAAGGTAAAAAAAGCTGTTATCTACTTAAAGGAGAATTTCTAGTATGACATACCGCAACCTTAAAGGCGTACCTGATTTTGACTGTTTTGAATACGAAGAGAGAAGGTCCAGATACTGTCTTTGTATTCCAATAATCAATGAAAAGGAAAACATCACCCTTGAACTTCACCGTGCACGCATCAACAAGGTGCACACCATGTGTGACATCATCATCTGCGACGGCGGCTCCACCGACGGCGGTACCGACGAGGATATGCTCCGCAGCCTTGGTGTAAACACCCTGCTGGTGAAAAAGGGCCCGGGCAAACAGGGGGCACAGCTGAGAATGGGCTTCTACTGGGCACTGATGAGAGGATATGAGGGCATCATTACCATCGACGGCAACAACAAGGACTCCATCGAGGACGTTGTAAAGTTTATCGAAAAGCTGGATAACGGCTATGACTTTATTCAGGGCAGCCGCTTTATCGAGGGCGGACAGGCCATCAACACACCTATCAGCCGCCATCTTGCGGTAAAATATATCCATTCTCCGATTATCAGCTTTACTGCAAAGGACAAATTTACCGACACAACCAACAACTTCCGTGGGTACAGTGCAAAATATCTGCTTCATCCGCTGGTGCAGCCGTTCAGAAATATATTCAAAACCTACGAACTGCTGGCATATCTTTCCACGCGTGCAAGCCAGCTTAAGCTCCGCACCTGCGAAGTGCCTGTTACAAGGGCATATCCGAACAGCGGCAAAATTCCAACAAAAATCAGCCCTATCAAAGGCAACAGCGAGCTGATGAAGATTCTGCTGGCAAATGCAGCGGGGAAATATAATCCTTAAGGTCGGCCGACTTTAAACTGCAAATGCTTTACAGCTGTCACTTTTGACAGCAAAAGTAACACCCAACGGGTCGTCGGAGACACCGACACCTGCAGCTTATAGCTGACAACTCATTTATGAGGTGAAGAATTTGAAAAACATCTACGACAAAATTATAATCGGTGCAGGATTGTATGGTCTGTACAGTGCAGAATACTGCGGAAGAAAAGGCGAAAATGTGCTGGTGCTGGAATGTGACGGCAACGCATTTTCCCGTGCAACATACATAAATCAGGCAAGGGTGCATATGGGTTACCACTACCCACGCAGCATCTCCACAGCGGTTAAAAGCCGAAACTACTTTGACCGCTTCTGCGAGGACTACCCTGAAAGTGTAAAAACCGACTTCAAGAAAATATACGCCACCAGTGCAAACTTTTCCTGGACAGACCGTGACCAGTTTATAAAGTTCTGCAAGGACGGCGATATCCCCTGTGTTTCGGTTGAGCCGACAACCTACTTTAAAGAGGGAATGTGCGACGGCACCTTTGAAACACTGGAATATACCTACGACTGGCAGATTCTCCGTGACGGCCTGCTGGCGGATATTGAAAAGCTGGGCGACAATGTTACAATCCGCTACAACAGCTTTATCACAGCTATCGACAAAGAGGGCGAACATTATAAGATTACCCTCAAAGATGGCACAGAGTTTTACACACCGTTTCTTTTAAACTCCACCTATGCCAGCGTAAACCAGATAAACACCCTTGCAGGCTTTGAAACATTCCCGATTAAATATGAACTGTGTGAGATTATCCTCTGTACTATCAACGACAGACTGCGTGATGTGGGCATCACAGTTATGGACGGCCCGTTCTTCTCCATAATGCCTTTTGGCAAAACAGGGCTTCATTCCCTCACCAGCGTAACATTTACCCCGCACGTTACCTGCTATGACAAGCTGCCGAAGTTTGACTGCCAGAAGGGTGTTGAGGATTACTGCAGCCCGCAGCATCTGGGCAACTGCAACGACTGCCCTCACAAGCCTGAAAGTGCATGGGGCTATATGTCACAGCTTGCAAGAAAGTATCTCAGAGACGAGTTCGGCTTTGAATATCATTCATCCCTGTTCTCTATGAAACCAATCCTCAAGCTCAGCGAAATCGACGATTCCCGTCCTACACTTGTAAAACAGTTTTCACAGAACCCGACCTTTGTAAGTGTTCTCTCGGGCAAAATCAACACAGTTTATGATTTAAAGGAAGTATTGGACAATGATTAAAAATAAAGAAAAAAACTTTGTCTCCGCAGTTGTTTACTGCCGTGACAGCCAGAGCACAATCGGTGCATTTCTCAAAGGTGTAAACGAAACACTCAAGGAGAATTTTGAAAAATACGAAATCATCTGTGTTAACGACTGCTCACAGGATAAAACTGTACAGGCAATCAACGATTTCTGCGAAGAAAACACAGTAAAAAGTCTCACAGTTGTAAACACCAGCTTCTATCAGGGGCTGGAAAACGGCATGATTGCAGGTCTTGATATTGCAATCGGTGACTTTGTCTTTGAATTTGACAGCACAGTTATGGATTTTGAGCCGCAGATGATTATGGAGGTTTACCGCAAAAGTCAGCAGGGCAACGACGTTGTTTTTGCTGTGCCGAAGCAGAACCAGAAAGCTTCTTCCAAGGTTTTCTACTCACTGTTCAACCGTTTCTCCACATCGGAGCATAAAATCACAACAGTGCGTTTTTCCGTTATCAGCCGCCGCGGTATCAACCGTGTAAAATCCATGGGAGTAAAAACGGTTTACCGCAAGGCAGTTTACGCTTCCTGTGGCCTGCCTGTGGCACATATTGAATACACACCAAACGCAAAAGGCTCTGCAAGCGACAGCCGGATGCAGACAAAAAGAGAGCTGGCTCTCAACAGCCTTATCCTCTTTACAGATATCGGCTACAAAATCAGCTTTGCCCTCACAGTGCTCATGTCTGTTGTGCTTGTAGTGGCAGGCATCTACACTGTTGCGGTGTTCTTCTCCGCAAACCCTGTTGCCGGCTGGACAACAACAATGCTGGTTATGTCCTTTGGCTTCTTTGGTCTGTTTGTAATTCTGGCCTTTGTGCTCAAGTACCTTTCCGTTATCCTCAACCTTGTCTTCACCCACAAGCAGTATGTAATTGAAAGCGTACAAAAAATAACAAAATAAAAGATAAAAAGGGGAGAGCTGCGTGCTCTCTCCCGTGTATTTATAATGAAAGTATTCTCTGATTGCGAAAGGGTTTTATATCCGATGAAACTCAGAAACAACGATATATCAAAACAGTTATTTATAATTGCAGCAGCGGTTTTAACCGTTGTCAGACTTTTCCTTGCCTGGACACAGTATGCCACAATCTATCCCCCTTTGGCACCGATAGATGACCACTTTATGTTCACCACCGCACAGAATATTGTGGCGGGGGAATGGTTCGGAGACTATAACTACCTCACATTGTCCAAACACGCATTCTTTGCGGTATGGCTGGCGTTTCTCCACATCATCGGCGTGCCTTATATGGTGGGCAGTGCGGCCTTGTGGGCAGCGGCAAGTGCTGTGCTTGTCCTTGCAGTTGGCCCGGTTATAAAGAAAAACTGGGCGAAGCTCTTTCTCTATGCGGGTCTGCTTTACAATCCTGCTGTATGGGCACAGTTTTCCACAAGAATTTACCGCGACAACATCTTCCCAAGCCTGTGCATGCTGTTTTTCGGCTGTGTGCTGGCGGTGGGGCTGAGATATAAACAGCCTGTGAAAAGCTGGACCTTGTGGCTGGTGGGTTACGGTGTAACCTTTGGCCTTGTCTACCTCTCCCGTGAGGACGGTATATGGGTGCTGCCTTTTGCGGCAATCGCCTTTATCGTACTGATTGTTATGTGGATTGCCGAAAAGGAAAAAGGCATTGTAAAACGTGTTGTGGTGCTTATGCTGCCTTTTGTTCTGTCTGCGGGGGTTATCTGCAGCTACTGCTATATGAACTACACCCACTACGGCCGTTTTATCGTAAGCGACTTTACCAGCAGCGACTTTGAAGAGGCCTACGGTGCACTTATGAGCATCGAGCAGGAAAACTGGCATCCTCTTATTGCTGTGCCAAGCGACGTGCGCGAAAAATTATACGATGAAGTTCCTTCCTTTGCTTTTATGGAAGAGGCACTGGAGGAGCCGATACTCAAAAACGGCTACTTCCGTCCTGAGCTTGGAGATTTCCAGTCGGGCGGGTTCTACTGGGCGGTCAGAACTGCCCTGCAGAACGAGGGCTGGTACGAAACACCGCAGAAGGCACAGCAGTACTACGAAACTCTACGTGCCGAAATTGAACAGGCTGTGGCAGAGGGTCGACTGCCTGCCAAAAAGCTGGGTGCGTCGGTGACAAGTCCTATCAGACCGCAGTATATTCTTCCTGTAATGGCAGAAGGCTTCCGCGGGTTTAAAACCGCAATGTTTTTTGAACAGTGCGATCCTCTTGCCGAGATGGCGGTGGGCACTGCGGAAGAGATAGCCGAGGTAGAAAACTTTATCCGCCAGAAAGGCGGAACAATCCTTGTGGCAAACACCACAACGGTGTATCTGCCGCCGGTTCAGCGTATAACCCACACATTTATGCGTCTGATGAACATAGTTTACAAGGTGTGCATACCGCTTATGTTCCTCATGTCCCTCTGCTGGCAGATAAAACAGCTGCTGTGGGATATAAAATGCAAAAAGCTTTCGGGATACACAATGCTTAACATTGTGCTTCTCGGCCTTGCGGGCATGGCACTTCTCCGTTGCTTTATGATAGCCTACGTTGAGGTTTCCGCCTTTAACATCGGCACCTACGGTATGTACCTTTCCACAGTTTATCCACTGCTCATTCTCTACAGCTTTGTGGGTACAATCAAAAACTTTGAAAAATAATCACTTACAGCATCAAAAAATCAGAAAGGATTTTTATGTTAAAACAGGCAGAAAAAATCAGACTGACAATTCCATACAATTTTAAAAGCCGGGACATGGCCTTTTTTGGTCTTGCGGCACTGGTTTGCTTTTTCTTTATGTCACACCCTGATATATGGGAGACAGCAAACCACAGCTATGTTTTCCTTGAGTGCCTTTTCAGCGGACGGTTTTTCGACTACTACGAGGTTGTTGCCGCCCACGACAGCTGGTACTATTACATAAACGGTGCCAACTATAATATACTTATATATATTATCTTCGGCATCTGGGAACTGCCGGTATTTATCATCAATCAGATTTTCAGTCTGCCACTGGACGAAAGCTTTATGATTCACTGGGCAAAGGCTGTGCCATGCTTTTTCTACATAGGCTGCGGCTGGATGCTTAAAAACCTTGGCGAAAAGCTGGGTCTTGCAAAGGAAAAAGCCTTTATGGCAGCAATGTTCTTTCTTTTTAACCCGATTGCATTCTTCTCTCCTGTGGTTATGGGGCAGTACGATACCCTATGCCTTTTCTTCACCCTTTGGGCACTGATTTATTATGCCCAGGGCAGATATCAGAAGTTCAGTTTTATCCTTGGCATCGGTGTGGTGTGCAAGTTTTTCCCTCTGATGATTTTTGTTCCTCTCATTCTGCTGGTGGAAAAACGCATTCCTAAACTGCTGCAGTACGGCATCACAACCCTCTGGCTCTACATCCCTACAACCCTGCTCTTTATGGGCAGAACAGGGGATGCAGGCGGTTTTACCATGGCTATGATAAACCGCATGTTCGAGCTGACGGTGCCGATGGGTATCACCGATATGCCGCTTTTCATTCTGCTCTATGCCATTGTGGTGTTTGCGGCATTTCTTTATAACCCTAAATCCGAACAGACGGTGAAATATCTTACAGTATATGTGCCTATGGTGGTGTTCGGTCTGCTGTTTATCTGCATCCACTGGCATCCGCAGTGGCTTGTGCTGCTTATGCCGTTTGTGGTTATGACCACCCATCTGCACACAAACCGTACACCTTGGTACTGGCTGGATATTGTTATGGCGGCGGGATATTTCCTCATTGGCTTCTGCTACAATGCAGGGCAGACAGGAGCAGTACTCTTTGACGGCGGCTGGATGTGGATGCTTTTTGATATGCGTATTGCAACACAAAAACACTGGATGCATCTGGATAACTTCCTTAAAAATGTTCCTTTCGTGTTCCAGCTTGCCCCGGTGCTTTTTACAGGTTCAGTGCTGGCAAATATAATATTAAAGCTGCCTGTTGATAACTCAACCCTGGCGGACCGTCTTTCTGACGGTGGCCATTACGACAGAATTTCCGACAAAGTGTATCTTTACGGCATATTTGTAATCGGCTTTATCTGTATCTGGACAGTGCCAAGCGTGCTGGAGTTTTTGAATGCATTTGAGATAATCAGCCTTGCAGATGTTCTTTAAATGCATATTAAATATATAATATAATACATTATATATAATAATGACATATATAATAATGACCGGCTGAGGGGTAAATCACAGCCGGCCTTTGTTTTGAATGTGTGCTTTGAAACAATATATTGAGGGTAAACCTGCTTTAATATACAATGGATAGAACTCTAAAATTTTTTAAAAAATTTTTGAAAAAAGTGTTGACAAAGTTAATAGTGTGTGATAATATATTAAAGCTGTCGCTGAGAGGCACAGCAAAATCCACAAAAAACTCTTGAAAAGTTTTAAAAAAGTCACAAAAAAGTGTTGACAAACTTGAAGAGATGTGGTAATATAAAAAAGCTGTCTCGGACAGCGAGGACCTTGAAAATTAAACAATATAAGAAAAGAACAGAAGCTTGTGAAGGAATAACTTTAGATATTCTTTTTTGAGATAGTGAGTAAACACTTA
>SVNA01000028.1 GCA_015067145.1 Oscillospiraceae bacterium
AAAAGCGGCAAAAGCAGCAGAGAAAGCAAAAAAATCCGATAAATAAAATCAACAGCAGTGAAAACCATCTCACTGCTGTTTTATTATGCAAAAAGAGGATACTGTCAGAAGTATCCTCTTTCAGATTAATTATTCAATCATTTTTTTACAACTGTAAATACAACCTTTTCGCCGTTGATATCCCAGTCTTTTGTAAAGCCTTCTGCTTCTGCCACTGTAAGTGCATCTGCAAGAACGTTTTCCTTGATTTCTTCTGCATTTGCCATCATAACAGCTTCAACTTTTTCGTTGCCGCTTACAAATACATCGATGTGGTCCATAACTTCAAAGCCTGCATCTTTACGCATTGTCTGGAGTTTGGAGATGATTTCGCGTACGAAACCTTCTTCGATGAGAGCATCTGTGAGCTGTGTGTCGAGAGCAACGATAACGTTGTTGTCTGCAACGGATTCAAAGCCTTCTGTCTGTTTTGTTTCGATAAGCAGGTCTTCTGCTGTAAGTGTGATATCACCGTTAGGACTTGCAAGAACAATCTGGCCGTTTGCATCAAGTTCTGCTTTTGCTTTGCCGCCGTCAAGTTCAGCAAGCATTGTGCGGATTTCGCCAAGACGTTTGCCGTATTTTGGACCAAGTGTCTTGAGCTGTGGTTTGAAGTTGTAGCTGATATAACCGCTTGCGTCGCTGATTTCTTCAACTTCTTTTACATTGAGCTCATCTGCAAGGATTGCTTTGTAGTAGTCGTTGAGCTCGCGGTCAGCTTTTACATACATTTTGGAAAGTGGCTGACGGTTTTTGATGCCTGAAACGTTACGTGCACTTCTTGCAAGTGTTGCAACTTCCAGAACGAGAGCCATATCAGCTTCAAGGTCAGCATCGATAAAGCTTTCGTCAGCTTCAGGGAACAGACACATATGAACTGAGAGCGGTGCAGATTCGTCTGTTGTGCGAACAAGGTTCTGATAAATCTGTTCTGTCATAAACGGAATCATAGGTGCTGAGATTTTGGACAGTGTAACAAGTGCTGTCCACAGTGTCATATAGGCATTAACCTTGTCCTGTTCCATGCCTTTTGCCCAGAAGCGTTCACGGCTGCGGCGAACATACCAGTTGGACATATCGTCAACAAATTCCTGAAGAACCTTTGCAGTTTCAGGGATGCGGTAGTTTGCAAGGTGGTCGTCAACGGCTTTAACTGTGCTGTTGAGGCGGGACATAAGCCATTTATCCATTACAGAGAGGCTTGCTTTGTCCAGTGTGTATTTTGTAGGGTCAAATTTATCGATATCTGCATAGAGGGCAAAGAATGCGTAAACATTCCACAATGTACCCATAAACTTACGCTGATATTCTGTAACCGCTTTTCCATGGAAACGGTTTGGCAGCCAAGGTGCACTGTTTGCATAGAAGTACCAGCGGATAGCGTCTGCACCGTAGCTTTCCAGTGCATCAAACGGATCTACTGCGTTGCCTTTGGATTTTGACATCTTCTGGCCGTTTTCGTCCTGAACGTGACCCATAACGATTACGTTTTTGAATGGGGATTTGTTGAACAGAAGTGTGGAGATTGCCATAAGGGAGTAGAACCAGCCGCGTGTCTGGTCAACAGCTTCACTGATAAAGTTTGCAGGGAACTGTGCTTCGAACAGGTCGTGGTTTTCAAATGGGTAGTGGTGCTGTGCAAATGGCATAGCACCGCTGTCAAACCAGCAGTCGATAACTTCCGGAACACGTTTCATCTGCTTGCCGCATTCAGGACAGGTGATTGTAACTGCATCGATAAACGGACGGTGAAGTTCGATATCTTCAGGACAGTTAGGGCTCATTTCCTTGAGTTCTGCCTTGGAGCCGATTGCGTGTTTGTGGCCGCATTCACATTCCCAGATATTCAGCGGTGTGCCCCAGTATCTGTTACGGGAGATACCCCAGTCCTGAACATTTTCCAGCCAGTCGCCGAAACGGCCTTTGCCGATGGATTCAGGAATCCAGTTTACTGTGTTGTTGTTACGAACAAGGTCATCTTTAACGGCAGTCATCTTGATAAACCATGTTTCGCGTGCATAGTAGATGAGCGGTGTATCACAGCGCCAGCAGTGTGGATAGCTGTGTTCAAATTTAGGTGCTGCAAAGAGCTTGCCGCTTTCACGGAGGTCTTTGAGGATTTCTTCGTCAGCTTTTTTGCAGAACATGCCTTCCCATTTTGTTTCAGCTGTCATTTCGCCTTTGCCGTCAACAAGCTGAACAAGTGGCAGACCATATTTGCGGCCAACGTTTGCGTCGTCTTCACCGAATGCAGGTGCAATATGAACAACACCTGTACCGTCTGTAAGTGTTACATAGCTGTCACAGGTTACATACCAGCATTTTTCCTTTGGAGATACAAAGTTCCACAGCGGTTCGTATTCCTTGTATTCAAGGTCTGTGCCGACAAAAGTCTGTACAACTTCGTATTTGTCTTCGCCGAGGATTTTGTCGCAGAGGGCGTGAGCCATATAGTAAACTTCGCCGTCTTCGAGCATTTTTACCTTAACGTATTCTTCTTTTGGGTTTACACAGAGTGCAACGTTGGAAGGAAGTGTCCAAGGTGTTGTTGTCCATGCAAGGATGTATGCGTCTTCGTCCTTGACTTTGAATTTAACGATTGCAGAACGTTCTTTTACATCTTTGTAGCCCTGTGCAACTTCGTGGCTGGAAAGCGGTGTGCCGCAGCGTGGGCAGTAAGGAACGATTTTGAAACCTTTGTAAAGGAGACCTTTGTTCCAGATTTCTTTGAGAGCCCACCATTCACTTTCGATAAAGTTATCGTGGTATGTTACGTATGGGTCGTTCATATCAGCCCAGAAACCAACTGTACCTGAGAAGTCTTCCCACATACCTTTGTATTTCCAGACGCTTTCTTTACATTTTGCGATGAATGGTTCAAGACCGTAAGCTTCAATCTGTTCCTTGCCGTTGATGCCAACAAGTTTTTCAACTTCCAGTTCAACAGGGAGACCGTGTGTGTCCCAGCCTGCTTTTCTTGGAACAAATTCGCCTTTCATTGTGTGGTATCTTGGAATCATATCCTTGATAACACGGGTGAGAACGTGGCCGATGTGTGGTTTGCCGTTTGCTGTTGGCGGGCCGTCATAGAAAGTATATGTCGGGCCGTTTTTTGTCTGTTCCATGCTCTTTTCGAAAATCTGGTTTTCTTTCCAGAAATTGAGCACTTCTTTTTCTCTCTGCACAAAGTTTAAGTCGGTAGGTACTTTTTTGTACATTTTCAATTCCTCCATAAAAATTTTTGTGTTTTGATGTATCGTAATAAATTTTTTAAAAATAAAAAAGCCTTTGTCCTATTGCAAACAGGACAAAGACGTAAAATCTTTGTTTATAAACCACCTATTACAACATACCATCATATGTCTTTCCGATAACGGTGAAACTCCGTCAGCACTTAATTACCCAAAAGTGTTCAGCACTGCAGCTCGAAAGTGATATTCCCCAAAAAACTACTTTTATGCGGCTTGCACCTGTGCCCGCACTCTCTGTAAATTTCGTTTAAAAGGTACTGTCTTTGTCACAGCCTTTGTGTTTTTGTCTGATATGAGTATTACAAACACATATCCTTATAAATATTATTATATTTTTATTTTATTGTCAAGGGGTGGCGGAAAATAAAGAAAAAGACGGCAGCAGATGTTTTATCCGCTGTACCGTCTTTTTTATTTACCAGTATTTATAAGGGTCAACACAGTTGCCGTTTTTATCGATAATCTCAAAATGGAGATGTACACCTGTGGAAAGGCCTGTTGAACCCATATCAGCAATATGCTGACCTTTTTTTACCCTTTCACCCATTTTGGCTATAAGCTTGTTGCAGTGGGCGTACTTTGTTGTGTATCCGTTTTCGTGCTGGAGAACAATATAGTTTCCAAACTCTCTGTCTTCGCCGCACATAGCAACCACGCCATCTGCTGCCGCAAGAATTTCGGTGTTTATTTCACCCGCTATATCCACACCTGTGTGTTTTACAGGGTGGTGGGATATTGTGTACTGGCCAGCAGGTATAGAGCTGTCGAGAACAGCTACTCTCTGGTCCTCCTGTACGTAATCACCCTCTTTAACAAGAATTTCGGCACAGTGGGTATAGCTCTCGGTATATGTTGCGTTGGATATAACAAGGCTGTCTCCACCCACATTGCTGATGATGCCCGGATTCACTGCACGGATTACCCCTTCCACAACCCTTGGGCTTAAGCTGCAGCTTGTGCCGTCGGAAAATCCTCTTGTGATGCTTACTCCGCTGCCTGCCGGCCAGCCGAAAGAGTAGTATCTGTCGTTTTCCGTCTGATATCTGGACGTAAGCTGCTGTGTGTTCACACACTGATTTTTCTTTTGGGTAATTGTCTGGCCGATTGTATATCCGCATTTTTCGCAGCTGTAGGTACTGTTGTACAGTCTTTCACAGATTATATCATACCCCTGCACATCAATCAGTCCATGAACACATTCAGTCTGTTCCACTGGCTGCCACTGGGTAAAGTTGCCTGTCCATACCATAACATCTTCGCCGCATTCATCGCACACCGACGGATAACCGCCCAGCTGCTCGTAAGGGTCTTCATAGACATAATCTCTTGACACTCCAAAGTGGAGATGATTTCCTGTCGAGTTGCCTGTGGAACCGATTGTGGCAATAAGCTGTCCTTTTGCCACCTTTTCGCCCTCTTTTACCAGCAGTTTTTCACAGTGGGCATAGAGGGTACGCAGACCGTCGCCGTGGTCGATGATGATATGGTTGCCGTCGCCTACAGTACTTTCTTCCTTCTTTGTGACAGTACCTGCTGCTGCGGCGTAAATTTCGGTACCGTTTGGCCCTGCTATATCAAGGCCGTCGTGGGCTGGATATGCCCCCGCAAAACCGCGGGAAACATGGACACCCATCTCGGTAGGCCAGGTAAATCTTTCCTCTTTTTCAGAGGAGTTGATAGCCTGCAGGAATTTATCGTAATCCCTCAGTGCAAGGCCGTCGGGTTTTGCAACAATGTGTGTGCGTAAATATTCAATGATGTCGATGTAGGCTTTTGGTGTAAGATTTACGCCGTCAACCCCTGCATATTTCTCTTTAAGCCAGCCGTATTTGCTGTCATCAGCAAGAATTTCGTGGAGATTGAGATAGTATGCACCGTTATCTTTTGCAAAATTTTCAAGCTGGCTGTTTATATAGCCAAGGCTTTTGAAAATCGGTTTTGTTTCGGCAAAATCTGCCCGCACAGGCGGTATGCTGCAGATATATATGTCCTTGTCAGGCAAAGCTTCCCTCAGTGCCTTTACCATATCCAGATAGCCTGTGAGAAAATCCTTCTCTTCCATAGAGGTAAGGGCGTTTGTACCCATAAGTATGTACACCTTATTGGGTCGCAGCAGTATTGTATGTTCAAAACCTGTTGTCGTTTCGCCATCTGAATGTATATCCTCTGCCATAAACACTTTTGGAGTGTTGTTTGCCATAGTGACAAAATCGGCAATTTCCGAAAGGGAATTTTCCATATTTGTGTAAATTCTCAGTCCGTCGGCGATGCTGTCACCGATAATCACCGCATCATTAAAATAACTTGTACCCACTGTTGTATAATATATATCTTTTTCCTGCGGCACAACTGCAATATGCCCTGGATACTGCTTGATTTCATCAATCGGGATGCCGTCTTCTGTAACCTCTGGCAGACCGTCATATTCATTGACATCATAATCAGGGACAAAGTCGGGCACATTTACAACCAGCGGAAACTCCGCCACGCCGTTTTCGAGGAAGCGGTGGCTGAAAGCTATAACCGCGTTCTGTATGCCGTTTGCCTCGATATATCTGCGTACATTCTCGTGCAGCAGCACCTTTTCACTGATGCCGGCATAGATATTGTTAAGGTCGGCGGTCTGCTTTGCCAGTTTTTCCTCCGTTTCTTCCTCTCCTTTAAGGAAATAGTCGTCCTCGACGTGATACTCTATGTGCAAAGTTCCGTTATCCTCAATGCCAAACTTTTTAAGCATAAAGTTTTTATCTGTTTTAACGGCATTAAAGGCAATTTTCTGTGCACTGAGTTCGGTTTTGCTCTGTGCGGCATACCATACCTTTGGACCCTGTGAGTGCCAGTTGAGCCATATTGCCGGATTTTCAAAACTGTCGGTTACATCGGCATCGCTGTGTGCAATTTTGCCGCCGTTTTCGTTTTCCACAGTGTAGCCCGCGGCCTCCACTTTAAAGTTAAAAAATCCGCTTTCGTCACACAGCCAGCCCAGCATATCCGCCATATACTTTTCCGCCTCTGTCTTTATATCAACTGTATCATAAGGCAACAGCTCCAAAGTGATATGCACTGTTGCATTCTGCAGAGGTTTTCTGTTTTCTCCGTACACAAGTGTCAGATGGTCCTGATGCACAGAAATATCCCTGAATACCGCAAATTTATCAGCTGTACAGTATTTTTCTATCTTTTCCGCCAGATATTCTTCAATTTCGCGGTCGGGCAGTGTGTCCATCGCCTGCCATATCATTAATCTGTCCTCATCTGACTGGGGCACAACCTGTTCAAGTTCTTTTATGGACATACCGATAAAAGGGTTATCCTGTGTGGTTTTCTCCGCCGCTGTACATCCGATTGCCACTGTCAGTACAACAAGCACCAGCAGTTCTGCTATCAGCTTGTAAGGGCGTTTGCTGCCCAGCACATTTTTTATACGGCGGGAACAATCGCTTTCGCCGAACATAACGGTGCTCATTTTATAGGACTCATCTTTCAGTGCAAACTGCATCAGTGCTGTGCAATAGTCCTTTTTGTTTTCCCCGTCCATAAGTTTTACTGCCGCTTCATCACAGCTGAACTCCATATCCTTGCACATAAGCCAGAAAGCAAGCCACACCAGAGGGTTGAACCAATGGAGAGTTGTGATGAAAAGGCAGAGCGGTTTTACAAGATAGTCAAGGCGTTTTATATGCACCCTTTCGTGTAGTATCACACATTCTGCCTGCTGGCTGGTTATGCTGTAAGGCAGGTAGATTTTCGGTTTTACAATACCGAAAACAAAAGGTGAAGCTATATTTTCGCTGTAATAGATATCGTATTTGTAATGTACCGCAAATCTGACTGTGCTTAGCAGATTGAGTACATTTCTGATATACAGAATAAGAATGGCAAGTATGCCTGCAAGCCACAGAATCTGCACCTTTGGCATAACCGAGGTTTTTACAGTTTTTGGCGGTGCGATGCTTTCGGCGTCGGATATGACATATTTCGCCTTTTCGCTTATTATCGGCTGTATACCCTGCTCTACCGCCTGTGTATACTGTTCGGTATTATCGTGATAGATAACCACCTCATCCGTGTAGTTTTCCATCACATCTTCATACTGCTGCTGAATTGTCTGCTGCAGCTGAACTGTCGGGGTTGCCACCGCCACAGGTATATTGATTTTTACAATAAGGCTTATGAAAACTATAAGCCACAGTACATAGCTGTATCTTTTCGGATATTTTGCCAGCAAACTTCTGGCCACCACAGCTATGGGCACAAGCACACAGGCCCTGATGGACAGTGAAACAATATAGTCAAAAATTCCCATAGTTGCTCCTTTCTGCTATTCCTTGTAGCTGTCGATAAGCTGTTTCAGTTTTTCCGCCTCTTCTCCTGTCAGCTTTTTTCCCTGCATAAAGGCGGCGATAAAGTTTGGCAGAGAGCCGTCAAAGGTTTCGTTTACAATATGGCTGGACTGGTATTTTTCCTCCTCGCTGCGTGTTACAAGGGCTGTGACGGCGGCGTTTTCGTTTTTAAGCACATCCTTTTCGCACAGGCGTTTGAGCATTGTGTAGGTGGTGGATTTTTTCCAGTCAAACTTTTCTTTGCATACCTCCACCAGCTGTGAAGAAGGCATTGGCTGGTTGTCCCAGATTATCTTTACAAAGCGGTATTCGCTTTCGGTGAGTTTATATTTCTGCATAATCTGCTCCTTTTTGGATTTTATTGCACGCAAGTCTACATTTGTAGACCTCTTGTTGTTTTTAGTCTACAACAGTAGACCAAGAAAGTCAACCGATTTAATAAATTGTTTACAAATCTCACACAAAGGAAAATAAAACCGCTAAAAACAATACCGACGTGACATAACCTTCTGTACAAAACAAAAATGTCATTCTGAGAAGAGCAAAGAATCCCTTTATCTGTTCAGAACGAGAGATTCTTCGGAGTCTGCACTCCTCAGAATGACAATTATATCTTATTTTGAATTGTTCCCCAGCTGCCAGAATGCCACCGCACTTGCCGCCGCAACGTTGAGGGAATCCACCCCGTGTGCCATAGGGATTTTCACTGTGTAGTCGCAGCCGTCTATTGTTGTATCTGCAAGGCCGTCACCCTCTGTGCCAAGGATAATTGCCAGTTTTTCCTCCGCCATAAGCAACGGGTTGTTGATGTTAACGGTATCTTCTTTAAGTGCCATCGCCGCAGTTTTGAAGCCAAGGGATTTAAGCTTTGAAAGCCATTTTCCGCTGTCTCTGTCGAGGTATGTCCATGGAACCTGGAATACTGTACCCATACTTACACGGGAAGCACGGCGGTACAGCGGGTCACTGCAGGCAGATGTAAGCAGCACGGCATCCATGCCGAGAGCCGCTGCAGAACGGAAGATAGCACCGATATTTGTAGGGTTCATAACATCCTCCAGCACAGCTACACGGCTTGCATTTATGCAGATTTCTTCCACAGTTGGTAATTCTTTGCGGTGCAGACAGGCCAGCATACCGCGGGTGAGTTCAAAACCTGTGAGCTGTGTAAGCACATCAAACTCTGCAGTGTATAATTAACAATTTAATCATCATTGGACACCTCCAATTTTACACCAGTAGAAACGTAATCCCAGGCAGTACCCCAGTGAGTTACACCCCAAATATACATATCAAGCATATCTATATAATATACCGGGTCATTGGTGAACTCTTGGAGGATTTCAGCGCCGTTGCTGCTTATTATATAATATTGAAAGATTTCGTCAGGTTCTTGCATTTCTTCGAGTTCGTTTATTTTGTCTTGTAATGCGTCGATATAATCGGTGTATTGGTCGTCGTCATTATCAAGCATCAATTCGTCGATTTTATCCCGCAGTTCTTCTATTTCGTCACTATAGTCTATAATACCGTTTATTTGTTCAGGTTCTATATATTCGCCGT
>SVNA01000011.1 GCA_015067145.1 Oscillospiraceae bacterium
AATATTAGTGGTCAAGACCGATTGTTCTGAATACCATTACGCCGCCTGGTTTGTACTGCATACCAGTTACGTAGCTTCTCTGAGCGTGGATGTTCTGGTCGTTGCCAAGGAAGATCCATGGACATTCTTCCCAAGCGATAGCCTGAGCTTTTGCGTATGCTGCTGCGATTTCTTCTGTGTCAGCCATTTTGAGTGCATCGTCGAGGAGCTGGTTGAATTCTGCATTGTTCCAGAAAGCTGTGTTGTAGCCGTTTGGAGGGAATTTTTCGCCGTGGAGGATGCTTCTCATGGAACCGTCAGCTTCGTAGGAACCGGAGGACCAGTTTACGTACCACATCTGAACTGTTGTTTCTTCAAGTGGAGCAGATGTGAGTGTTGCGTTTGCTGTGGATTCGTTTGGAAGGAGTTTAACGTCAACGTTGATCTGAGCAAGCTGCTGTTTTACGAATTCAGCACCTTTCTGTTCGATTGTTGTGTTGTCAACAATGATTTCTACTGGGAAACCATCTGCAAAACCAGCGTCTGCCATAAGAGCTTTTGCTTTTTCAAGGTCAGCTGTGTATGGTGTCTGTGGTGCATAGTAGTAGATGGAGTCGGAGAATACAGATGTTGGAGCTTTTGCAAAGCCGTTGAATACAACTTTTGCGTATGCTTCGGAGTCAAATGCCCAGTTGAGAGCCTGACGAACGCGTTTGTCAGCAAATGGTTTTCTGCCGTCTGCAAGTGTGTATTCTGTGTTGAGTGTTACATAACGGTAAACTGTTGCTGGTGCAACTACTGTTTCGATGCCGTCCTGGCCTTCGAGCTGGCCAACGTCCATAACTGGAACTGGTGTGATAACGTCAGCTTCGCCTGTTTTGAGCATAGCGATTCTGGATGTATCTTCTGGAACAACGATGAATTTGAGTGTATCAACTGTTGGGCCAGCCTGCCAGTAGTTTTCGTTACGTGTGAGCAATGTGTAAGCACCGTCTACACGTTCTGTAAATACGAATGGACCTGTACCTGCGGAGTTTTTAGCAAACCAGTCTGTTGCGTTTTCCATAGCCATAGCTTTTGGAGAAGCGATACGGAACTGTGTGATTTTGTTGATGAATGTGTTGTTTGGTTCAACAAGTGTGATTGCTACTGTGTATTCGTCAATAACATCTACAGATTCCCAAACTGGTTTTTCAACTGTACCGATTGTACGGCTGAGTGTAAGTGTTGTATCTGCCATACCACGGTCGTAAACAGCTTTAACTGCTGCTGCGTTGAATGGTTCGCCGTCGTGGAATTTGATACCTTCGTTGAGAACGAATGTGTATGTTCTACCATCTTCGGAAACAGACCATTCTTTTGCAAGAAGTGGAACTACGTTTGTGTTTTCGTCAAATGTAAGCAAGCTTTCGTATACTTCGTTGAGGATCTGGTTGGAGATACCATTGCTACCTACATGTGGGTCCATGCTTGTTGTGTCAGCCTGGAGAGCTACAACGATGTCGTTGTCAGGGGATTTTGCTGTGTCTGTTGCTGCTGGTTCGCCGCCTTCAGATGGAGCTGGAGCTGGTTCGGAACCGCCACATGCTACGAGGCTGAGAGCCAAAGCACCTGCAAGCAAAAGTGATAATAACTTTTTCATGGGTGGAATATTCCTTTCTTTTTTGTTTTATGCCAAACCGTTTTTCTGTACGGTTAATGCACCTGTTATGTACCGGTTTTTGCCGGTTTAAGCTAATTATTTTCACCACGAAAATAACCAACTATTATTATAAACTCTAACCTTTAAATGTACAAGCATTTTTATTGTTAAAAACAATATTTTGGTGATATATACATTTGGAAACGTTTCAAATCGTAAAAATGCACAAATGTAACAAAAATATGTCAAATTATTGCTTTAAATGCCAAAATCTTATGTAACTCATTACAATATAAATATTTTTTGCAATTATTTTATACTTAATTAAGTTACAGATTTTATGCCAGCTGCATTGTGTCCAAAACTTCAAATTTATAATAATTTTTGATTACATATATAATATCACACTATTTTGCATAATTCAAATGATATTTTGTTTACAACTTTTGTAACTTTTGACAAGTTTTATATTGTTTTGTCATTTCTGATATCTTTTTTATAAAAATAATCTTCTTAACAATACTCTTTATATAATTAATAGAACGAACATATATTTTTGTATAAAATATTTATCTTAATTCTATTGCAAAAAAACAGCACTCTGCCAACAACGCAAAGTGCTGTAAATCATGGTGTTCCATATACGAAACCGCCGTTTATTCTGTTTCCTTTATTTTGTGCAGATAAAGAGCCATCATTCTGCATCCGTAATCCCTGAGGGAATATTCTCCGTTGCATACACACCAGTCATAAACCAATGCACGTTCGGCAACAGTATATATTTTTATAATCTCTGCAGGAGACATATCATCCCGGATATGTCCTCTCTGCTGTCCCTCTGTGATAACATTTCGCAGCAGTTTATAATATGTGCGGTTTTTATCCATCAGATGCTTCTGGTTTTTGGAAAACAGCTGAGCAGAATACATTCTGGCCACCAGTTCCAGAGAGTAGTCATTTTCAATAGAGGTAAAACACTCTTCACAAAGCACAATAAGCTTATCAAAGCTGTTCATATCTATATCCAGTTTCTTGGACAACTCCTCATATCTCTCATCAAACATATAGGAAAACAGGCTGAGCAGGTCTTCCTTGCTTTTGAAATAATGATAAAATGTGCCTTTTGAGGTATCTGTGGCTTCAATAATTTCGTCCACCGTTGTGTTGTCATAGCCTTTTTCCTCAAAAAGCTTCCACGCTGCATTTAAAATTTTAACTCTGTTATTTGTTTTATTTTCCATAGTATTTATATGTATATATGTATCGGCACATCGGTTAACCCAATGTGCCGATATGGTTATTAAATCAATTAGTCAAGAAAATCTTTGAGCTTTTTGTTTCTGCTTGGATGACGAAGTTTTCTGAGAGCTTTTGCTTCAATCTGTCTGATACGTTCACGTGTTACGTTGAATTCTTTGCCAACTTCTTCCAGTGTTCTTGGTCTGCCGTCTTCTATACCGAAACGGAGAGAAAGAACCTTGGCTTCTCTTGGTGTGAGTGTAGCAAGAACTTCGGCAAGCTGTTCCTTGAGGAGAGCATGTGTTGCTGCTTCTTCAGGAATAGGTGCGTCACTGTCAGGGATAAAGTCGCCAAGGTGGCTGTCTTCTTCTTCACCGATTGGGCTTTCAAGGCTGATTGGTTCCTGTGCAACCTTGAGGATTTCACGCACTTTTTCCTGTGGCATATCCAGTTCTTCTGCCAAATCTTCCACAGAAGGTTCCTGACCATTTTTATGTAAAAGCTGGCTCTGAACTTTTTTAACCTTGTTGATTGTTTCAACCATGTGAACAGGAATACGGATTGTTCTTGCCTGGTCTGCGATAGCACGTGTGATAGCCTGACGGATCCACCATGTAGCGTATGTGGAGAATTTGAAGCCTTTTGTGTGGTCAAATTTTTCAACAGCTTTGATAAGACCAAGGTTACCTTCCTGAATAAGGTCAAGGAAGAGCATACCGCGGCCTACATATCTTTTTGCGATGGAAACAACAAGACGGAGATTAGCTTCGGCAAGTTTTTTCTTTGCAAAATCATCACCTTTGAGGATTTTTTCTGCAAGTTCAACCTCTTCTTCAAGGCTGAGAAGCGGGAAGCTGCCGATTTCCTTGAGGTAAACCTTAACAGGGTCATCAATGCTTACGCCTTCTGCGGAGAGGGATTTTTCGAATTTTTCAACGTTCTTTTCTGTGAGAACCTCTTCCTCTTCCTCAATAAGGTCGATAACATCAATGTTGTTTGTTTCAAGTGTTTCGTAGAGCTTGTCCACCTGTTCAACATCAAAGCTTACGCCTTCAAGGAATTTGTCAATATCCTGGCTTGTGAGTTTGCCCTGTTTTTTACCATAATCCACCAGATCCTGAATGCTGGTAATTTTTTTCTCTGTATTTTTTGTCATAAGTAAATTCCCCTTTTACTATTTCTTTTTCTCTTTAAGGCTTTCCACCCATTTTGCAAGGTCTTCCTTGCTGGTGTTTTTAATCTCGTTCTGGCCTTTCGGTGCAGATTTAAGATTGTTTATATGCATCTGGAGGTCGCCTGCCGTGATTATTATATCAGCATTATCCGCATTTATTTTAGCCAAAATCTGCCGTGCTTCCTGTTCCAGATAGTGACATAACAATGCATAGCTGACTTCCTGTCCGTCCGCTTTAAGCTTTTTGTATTCCACAAAAGCGTTTTTCATATTTGCATCGGTAAAATCATCTTCAGTGAGCTGACTGTCCACCTGTGTGAACAGCTCGTTATCTCTGATAAGTGCCGATATAATCTGCTGCTGGGCAAAAACCTTTGGCAGCGTATTGCCCTGCTGGCGATAGTCCACCTTTATGCTGCCCGCAATACCTTCCTTGAGCAGCTCCCTGCTGCGTTTTGCATTGTTGGAACGGTACAGTTTGTTTTTGGACTGTTCCAGCTGCAGCTTGATGGAAGATTTATCTGCCCCCGTCTCGTTTGCAAGACGACTGCAGTATACATCCTGCAGTATAGGGCTTGGAATCTTTGCAAGGATATCACAGACCTTGGTGAGATAGTCAATCCTGCCCTGGGTATCTTTGATATCGCACTGTCTGCGAAGCTTTAATATTTCAAAATCCAGTGCGGAGTTAGCCTTTTCTATAAGCATTTCGAACTTGTCTCTGCCGAATTTTTTGATATATTCATCAGGATCCTTTGCTCCGTCCATCTGCAGAACATTTACCGATACATCCTCTTTGGAGAATATATCCATAGCCCTGCGGGTTGCTTTCTGCCCTGCCTCATCAGAGTCATAGGCTATAACAACATTTTTTGCGTAATCGGCAATCAGTTTTGCCTGCTGGCTTGTAAGAGCTGTACCAAGCGTTGCCAGTGCATTGTTGAACCCTGCCTGATGAAGTGAGATAACGTCCATATATCCCTCTGCAAGGATAAAGGTGTCTTTTCCCGATTTTTTTGCTATATTCATGGCGAAAAGGCCATTGGATTTTTTGAACACAGGGGTATCGCCGCTGTTGAGATATTTAGGTCCGCCCTCATCTCCCATACGTCTGCCGCCGAAAGCAATAACATTGCCGCGGAGATCGATAATTGGGAAGATGATTCTGTCGCGGAAAATATCATAGACATTGCCTTTGCTGCTGCGGGCAGCAAGGTATGCGGAAACCATTTCTTCCTCAGTGTATCCTTTTAATTTAAGATGGCTGCACAGCCCCTGCCAGTCATCAGTAGCGTAGCCTATACCAAAATTTACTATGGTTTTATCGGACAACTGACGCTGACGAAGATAAATTCTTGCATTTTTGCCTTTTTCGCTGTTGAGGTTTGCATGAAAATATCTTGCCGCAAGCTTATTCATCTCGTAGATGCGGCTTTTGAGACGGGACAGCTTATCGTCCTCGTCAGGAAGTGGCATCCCGCTCTGTTGTGCCAGTGCTTTTACTGCTTCGACGTATGTGAGACCGTTTATCTCTTTTGTAAAGCTTATTATATCGCCCCCTGCACCGCAGCCAAAGCAATAGTAGCTCTGGGTGTCGGGATATACAGTGAAGGACGGTGTTTTTTCGGAGTGGAAAGGACACAGGCCCTTGTATATTCTGCCGTGACGTTTAAGATGAACGTGGGAAGAAATAACATCGTATACATTATTTCTCTGCAGCAGCTCCTGTATATAATGAGCAGGTATTGCCATATAGTCCTCTCCTTTCCTTAATTAATAATACATTTGTTTTTAAAACTGTTATGCCTGTCCCAGTTTCCATGGTTTCGGGATAAATATGTTTTGGAATGTCACAGAGGCAAAGTCATCACTCATCCCCTGTATATAGTCGGTTACGGCTCTGTCCAATCCCTCTTCCCTTGCTATTATATGGTACATTTCCGGCATTTTTTCGGGGTGCTGTTTAAAGTATTTATACAGCTCAGCCACCAGAATATCCACCTTTTTCTCCTCCACCTTTGCGATGGAATCGGTGTAAACATTATCGTACATAAATGTTGACAATGCCTCAAACTGTTTTTCAATTTCCGGTGCCATCTTTATCTCTGACCATGAGTTTTCCACCAGAGAATTTATAAGGGTGGTTATCCTCTCGCTTTTGGTATGGCCGAGCACCGCTGTACATTCTTTTGGCAGGTCATTTTCTGTGAGAATACCTGCTGTAATTGCATCCTCAATGTCGTGGTTTAGATAGGCTATTCTGTCGGCAAAACGAAGAACTATGCCCTCTCTTGTAAGCGGGTTGCCCGAGCGGGTATGGTTTTCGATGCCGTTTATAACCTCTTTGCAGAGGTTAAGACCTTTTAGATTTCTTTCCAGATATCGCACAACTCGGCCGCTCTGCTTTGAGTGTGAAAAACCGTCAGGGTTGAGGGCGTTAAGAGCTCTTTCCCCTGCGTGACCGAATGGGGTGTGCCCCAGGTCGTGTCCCATGGCGATTGCCTCACATAAATCCTCATTGAGAGCAAGGGCACGGCAGATTGTTCTGCCAATCTGTCCCACCTCAAGTGTGTGGGTGAGACGTGTACGGTAGTGGTCGCCCTCGGGAGAAATAAAAACCTGTGTCTTCTGTTTCAGTCTTCTGAAACTTTTGCAGTGGATAATCTTGTCTCTGTCCTTCTGATAACAGGTACGCAGATTACATTCCTCTTCGGGATATTCTCTGCCCCAGGTATCCTTTGCAAGCTGTGCATAAGGGCTCAAAATAAGCTGTTCCTGTCTGAGTATACGTTCTCTTACTGTTTCCATATTTTATCCCCCCTATATTATTTATACCGACCGCAAATACAAAAAACCTTTTTATTTTTAATATTTTTTAAAAAATATCGTAAATTTCGTCACTTACCGTTGGTTCCTTGCCTTTTGTAAGCACAACAAGTTCGTTTATAAGTGTATCCTGTGTACCGCTGAGCATTCTTATAGTTATATTTACATTGTCTGTAAACTGTGTGTCGATAATTTTGCCGTTTCTGTTCTGACAAAGAGTGGTAATTTTGTCGTAAAGGGAATAGTCCACTGTTATATTGAGGTCAACACACTGTTTGTATGTGAGTATTTCCGCCGCACTGAGAGCTGCCTTTGCACCCTCGGTATATGCACGTACAAGGCCGCCTGTGCCCAGAAGTGTGCCGCCGAAGTATCTTGTAACAACGATAATTACATCTTCAACCCCTGAATGACGCAGAACCTCCAGAATAGGCATACCTGCAGTTTTGCTTGGCTCGCCGTCATCGCTCTGGCGTACTATACCCTCGTCCTTTATGATATAGGCAAAGCAGTGGTGACGTGCGTCGTAGTGTTTTTTACGGATTTTAGCCAGATATTCCTGAGCTTCAGCCTCGGTTTTGGCGTGGGAAATATATCCGATAAACTCGGACTTTTTCTCGTATATTGTGCCTGTGGCCTCGCCTTTTACGGTTTTGTAATCTGCCATAGCTTTAAATTCCTTTCGGTAAAGTTATGCGGAATATATTATTCAAATGTGTATTTACACACATCTTTTCTTGTACGAAAAAAACAGGGCGGTTTTACCACCGCCCTGCAACTTTTTACTAGTCCTGAATGTTGAATCTCTTTTTAAATCTGTCAACACGACCGCCAGCGTCAACCAATTTCTGTTTACCAGTAAAGAATGGGTGACATTTGGAACATACGTCAACACTGATTTTAGCTTTTGTAGATTTTGTGTGGATTACATTGCCGCAAGCACATGTAATTACAGCATCTTCATATTTTGGATGGATGTTTTCTCTCATTTTGGTTTCACCTCTCTCAGTCGATAAGGGTTTCCGTCCCTTATCTAAATAATCACCTAAGTATAATATCATACAATATTATAAAAATCAAGTGTTTTTTTAAGTTTTTTATTTAAGGATTGGTTTGATATCCGCATCAATTTTAGCCTTGATTTCAGAAGCTTCTGCAAGGTCTTTGCCTTTGATGGAGTAGTAAACTTTTACCTTTGGTTCTGTACCGGATGGGCGAACGATAACCTGGTGACCGCCTTTGAGCCAGTAGATAAGGATGTTTGCTTTTGGCAGATGGATTTCTTCTGTTTCACCTGTTGCAACTGTAAGTTTTGTAAGGGAGTTAAAGTCTTCTCTTACTTCCACTTCCATACCGCCCAGAGCTGTGAGTGGGTTATCGCGGAGCCCCTGCATGATATTTTTCATTGTTTCCATACCTGCAAGGCCTTCAAATTCGTAGGAGTCTACTTTGTTGAGGAAGTAGCCGAACTTTGCATAGATTTCGTTAAGAGCTTTGTTTACGGAAGAACCTATGCTTCTGTAATAAGCAGCCATTTCAGCAATCATAAGTGTTGCAACAACAGCGTCTTTGTCTCTTACACGTGTGCCAACAAGGTAGCCGTAGCTTTCTTCAAAACCAAGGATAAAGCGGTTTTCTTCGCCTTTTGCTTCGAGAAGAGCAATCTGTTCACCGATATATTTAAAGCCTGTGAGAACGTTTTTCATCTCTACTCCGTGGCTCTTTGCAACTTCGTCTGCAAGGCTGGAGGAAACGATGGATTTAACCATTACAGGATTTTCAGGCATGCATCCAAGTTCTTTTCTTGTTTTTGCGATGTAGTCTGTAAGGAGAATACCAACCTGGTTGCCGCTGATAAGTACATATTCATCATTTTCTTTGATAGCGATACCAACACGGTCTGCGTCAGGGTCTGTTGCGATGAGGATGTCACCGTCAAGTTCCTTGAGCCTGTCGAGACCAAGCTGCATTGCTTCGCGGATTTCAGGGTTTGGATATGGACATGTCGGGAAGTTGCCGTCCGGCATTTCCTGTTCTTTAACAACTGTGATGTTCTGGAGACCTGCTTTGCCGAGAACTGTTCTTACCGGAACGTTACCGGAACCATTGAGTGGGGAGTAAACGATTTTGAGGTCTTCTTTTGTGAAGATATCTTTACGCAGCATACAGCCGAGAACATAGTTGTAGTATTCTTCTTCAACCTCTTTGGAGATGTATTCGATTTTGCCTTCTGCAAGAGCAGCATCAAAATCTGTATATTTGATATCCTTGAAGATATCAAGTTTGTTGATTTCTGCAAGCACTTTGTCAGCACTGCCGCTTGTCATCTGACATCCGTCAGGACCGTATACTTTGTAGCCGTTGTATTTTGCAGGGTTGTGGCTTGCTGTTACCATAACGCCAGCGTCACAGCCAAGTCTTCTTGTTGCAAAGGAGAGCATTGGAACCGGTTTGAGAGCATCGTAAAGATATACTTTGATACCGTTTGCTGCAAGAACATTTGCTGTGATTTTAGCAAACACATCACTCTTGATACGGGAGTCGTAGGAAACTGCAACAGAAGCTTCTTTGCCCTGAGCTTTGAGGAATTCTGCAAGGCCCTGTGTTGCTTTTGCAACTGTAAAAATGTTCATACGGTTTGTGCCTGCACCAAGAACACCACGCAGACCTGCTGTACCAAATTCAAGGCTGAGCAAAAATCTGTCTTTAATCTGTTCATCGTTGCCGTGGATGCTTTCCAGTTCTTTGAGAAGTTCTTCATCTTTTACTGTGTGAAGCCATCTTTCGTATTCGTTGTTGTACATAATGTTCTCCTTATCATATATAAATTTAATAAATAACATAATTTATCAATTTAATTTTACTTATTTTTACTGCCCTTGTCAATTAAGTTTATTGCAATAAAGGTGGTAATATTGTATGATAAAAATGTATTATTTTTGTACATTTGTTTAGGAGGTGCAGAAATGTTAAGTAAACTGCACAGTTTTGGAGTCAGCGGCATAGACGGTTATCTTGTCACCGTGGAAACCCACGTGTCAGGAGGTCTGCCCGCATTTGATATTGTTGGCCTTGGTGACAATGCGGTAAAGGAATCACGCGAAAGGGTGCGTTCTGCCATAAAGAACAACAACTACAGCTATCCGTCCTCCAGAATAACGGTAAATCTTGCTCCTGCGGACATCCGCAAAAGCGGTGCTGTATTTGATGTTCCGATTATGCTTGGAATTCTTGAATGTACAAATTCTGTGCCTGAAATCAGTGACAGGTTTGCCTTTGCGGGTGAGCTGAGCCTTGACGGATATATCCGTGGCATAAACGGTGCACTTTCCATGGCCTTGTGTGCAAAGGAAAACGGTATAACCCATCTGTTTCTCCCTGCTGAAAATGCAAACGAAGCAAGTGTTGTAAAGGGCATCAATGTATATGCCATTGAACACATATCACAGATTGTGGGATTTTTAAAAGGCTGTTCCGAACTGCTGCCACACACCTATTTTTCTACAAAATCAGAGGAAACTTTCCTTGATTTTATGGATGTAAAAGGTCAGGAGGAGGCAAAACGTGCACTGGAAATTGCCGCAAGCGGTCTGCATAACATCTGCCTCAGCGGTCCTCCGGGCAGCGGCAAATCCATGTTGGCAAAAAGACTGCCGTCCATTATGCCACCTCTTACACTTGACGAAGCAATCGAAACCACAAAAATTTATTCTATGGCAGGACTGCTGGACAAAAACAGCGGTCTTGTGACACAGCGGCCTTTCCGTTCCCCGCATCACTCCGTTTCCACAGCAGCCCTTACAGGTGGCGGACAAAGTGCAAAACCCGGCGAAATCTCCCTTGCACACAACGGGGTGCTGTTTCTTGACGAACTGCCGGAGTTTCACCGTGACGCCCTTGAGGCACTGCGTGCTCCCCTTGAAGACAACAAAGTTGTGGTTGCCCGTGCAAGCCAGACACACACCTACCCAAGCAACATTATGCTTGTTGGTGCAATGAACCCATGCCCCTGCGGATATCTTGGCGACGATTTTCATCCCTGTACCTGCAGTGCAAACCAGATTGAGAGATACAAATCCAAGCTGAGCGGGCCACTGATGGACAGAATTGATATCTATGTAAATGTTGCGGGTGTAAAATATGAGGAACTTGCGGGAGATGACTGTTTGGGAGAAAGCTCTGCCGATATACTGAAAAGGGTTATCATCGCCCGCAGAATGCAGCAGAAACGTTTTGAAGGCACAAATATCACCTCAAACGCCACAATACCTCCATCCCATATAAAAGAGATGTGCCGCACAACAAAAGCTGCACAGAATGTGCTGGAAAAAGCCTTTAAAAGCATGGGGCTTTCCGCAAGAAGCTATGACAAGATTTTAAAGGTTGCACGTACAATAGCAGACCTTGAACAGTCGGCAATGATTGAAGAACTGCATATGCTTGAAGCTGTACAGTACAGAAATTTTGACCGAAAATATTAACAGTGCCTGTATTTCAAGCAGATATATATAACAAAAAGTCTGAATCCGGATAGATTCAGACTTTTATTTTTACTGTTCCAGCTGTGTGGGCAGTTTAAGTTTTTGCTTTGGCGGAAAATTTTGGTCAAACTTCTCCGCCTCATTTTCATCAACGGAATACCCTGTCGGGTCTGTATAACTGCCACAAAGATTACAGAGAAAACCCGCTTCAAGTTCTTTGATAAGGAAAAAATCCGCATCAGGATATGCTTTGTAAACAATTCCTTTTGTCTTTGCTATTCCGAAGCCGAATTTACCATACAGTTTCACATCACCTGTTATGGCAAGAACTTTTGCCCCCATTTCCCTTGCTTTTTCCATTGAAAAGTTCAGGAGAAATGCTCCGTACCCTTTGCCCTGGCAAGCCGGATGAATACTGAAAGGACCAAATGTCATTACTGGTATTATTTTTCCATCATCTGCCGTTATTTCTGCTTTTGCATACATAATATGGCCGATAATCTCCACGTCTTTTTCAAGCACAAGGCTAAGCTGCGGAATAAATTCTTTTCTGTTTCTGAATTGATTGAGCACATAGTGTTCAAGGCATCCCGGTCTGTAAACGTTCCAGAACGCTTCTCTTGTAAGGTTTTCAACTGTTTTATAATCTTTTTCTGTTTCCTGTCGGACAGTAAGGCTGTTTTTCATTGTTTAATCCTCCTTGTAAATTGTCAGCCGTCAATTTCCGGGAGGCTTTTGCGGAAATGCAGCAAACCTCCCGGTTACACTGCAATATCCAAGGTGTTGTTTTTCTTCAAACAGCAATCTCCTAAAAAATTAATTTATAACAAAACCCCATACTTTGTGCATGGGGTTTGTATATATATTGAATTTTATCAGCCAAATACAGCTTTGTTGATAGCTTTGCCTGCCGGTGTTGTTGCGATGCCTCCTTTTGCTGTTTCTCGCAGCTGTGGCGGAAGCATTTTGCCAACCTTGAACATAGCTTCAACAACTTCATCAAATGGGATGTGGCTGACCTGACCTGCAAGTGCCATATCAGCAGCAATCATAGCATTAACAGCACCGGAAGCGTTTCTCTGTGCACAAGGAAGAGCAACAAGACCTGCAACAGGGTCACAAACAAGACCCATAACATTAATCATTGCAAATCCTGCAGCATTGAAACAACTCTGGTCGTCAGCACCTTTGAGGTAAGCTGCTGCTGCCGCTGCCATACTGGAAGCAACACCGCATTCTGCCTGACAGCCGCCGTCTGCACCTGCAACTGTTGCGTTTCTTGTGTAGATGGCACCAACTGCGGAAGCATAGATGAGAGCTTCAACAACCTTTTCTCTTGCAAAACCTTCTTTGTTCATCATACCAACCAGAACTGCTGGAAGAATACCGCAGCTGCCTGCTGTTGGGGATGCACAGATTTTACCCATGGAAGCGTTAACTTCGCTGGAGGAGTATGCAAGAGCCATAATGTAGTTCATATAGTTGCCTGTTACGGAACCGTCTTTCTGGGAATACTGATACTGACAGTTTGCAACACCGTCCACAAGGCTGCCTTTTGTAGCCTGCTTATGTTCCAGAGCTTTTGTAGCGGAACCAATCATAACATCAAGACGTGTTTCAAAGCTTGCCCATACTTTTTCTCTGGACATACCTGTGAGTTTTGTTTCGGCATCGAGAGCAATTTCCCATGCACGTTTGTGTTCTTTTGCACAAAGGTCCAAAAGTTCCTGACCGTTTTTATACATAAATTAGCCCTCCTGTATATTAACAACAACTACTGAGAGTACATTGTTAACCTGTTTCAAATCATTGATTACGCTTTCAGGGATAACACCGTCACATTCGATAAGACAGTAAGCTGTGTCACCTTTGGATGTACGGCTAACCTTCATTGTAGCGATGTTGATGTTGTCGTAAGCAAGGATAGCACTGATATCACTTACAACACCTTTAACGTCGTTCTGTTTAACGATAATAGTAGAAAGTGATGCATTGAATTCGCAGGTGAGGCCATTGATATTTGTGATAAGGATACGGCCGCCGCCAAGGGAAGCACCTTCTATAAAATATTCTGTGCCGTCTACAAGATGGAATGTAATTCTTGCTGTATTTTCATAAGGGCTTACGATTTCTGTTGGATAGAATTCAAATTCAAGACCACGGCTCGCTGCAATTTCAAAGCTGTTGCCAAGTCTTTCATCATCTTCGCTCATGCCAAGAGCACCTGCAACCAGAGCATAGTCTGTAAAGTGTCCTTTGTATGTGCTTGCAAAGGAGCCTCCAAGGCCAAAGCTTACTTTATTGAAAGGTTTGCCAGCTATTGTCATAGCTGTTTTTGCAAGTTTTGCAGCACCTGCTGTGTGCGAACTTGAAGGACCTATCATAATTGGACCTACTACGTCAAGAAGACTTATATTCATTATTTTTCCTCCGTTTATTTTGCCGCGTCTGCTGTATTTTTACAATATCCGCAATAATAACAATATTTAATATAATTTTATCATAGCTTATATCATTGTCAATAATATATCAGTTATAATTTGTTGGTTTTAAGTGGATTTTGACCCATATATTTCACACAGACATGTTATATTGACTTTATAAGTATATATTTTTATTTCAAATCACTTTTTTACATTATAGAAAAAATATATGCTTTTTTCTGCAGTATTTTACATATTACTTGCTTAAATTTTACAAATATTATACAATATAAACTGATATAGTCTGGAGTGATCTTATGTCCTACGATAAAAAGAAACAATTTATTGTCAATATTTTATTCTATGCTATCATCACCGCAATTTTTGTTTTTGCGGTAAAATATGCACTCAGGTGGATTATGCCATTTGTTGTGGCTTTCATTGTTTCGGCAATTATAAATCCTTTTGCCCTGAAAGTTGCAAAAGATTTCAGGGTGAGCAAAAAATTCGCTGCCTGCTTTTCCGCCTTTCTGTTTTATGCCATTGGTATAGGAATTATCGTTCTTGCGGGCTTCGGGATATACACAGCACTGCGTAGGCTGTTCTTTGACCTGCCGCAGATTTACACGGAAAGCTTCAACCTGCGTTGGCTTCGGCAGTAACCTTTATGCAGAGCACAATAGCAGCTTTTGACCCCTCTGTCAGTGTTGCTTTTGAAGAGTTGACAGAAAATTTTCTTGCTAACGCAGGCAGCCTTATTTCCGGAATTTCGGTAAAAGCTTTAAGCTGGCTGTCATCCTATATCACAGCTGTGCCGTTCTTTGTTGCCGCTGTCCTGATTTCTGTTGTTGCAACATTTTTTATTGCTTCTGACTATGACAATATCAAAGCATTTATAGGCCGTCAGATACCTGAAAAGTGGCATCTGCTCCTTATTGATATAAAAGAATACAGTCTTAAAACCGTGAGCAAATACTTTAAATCCTACGCACTGATAATGACCATCACCTTTTGCGAACTTTCCATTGCACTGTGGTTGCTTGGAGTAAATAATTTTGCTGTTATCGCACTTATCATAGCGGTATTTGACATTATCCCCGTCTGCGGAAGCGGCGGTGTTCTTATCCCCTGGTCGGTATTCTCTCTTGTACAGGGCAGATTTGCTTTCGGCATAGGCATGCTGATTGTATATGCAATCATAACCGTTATCCGCCAGATTATCGAACCTAAAATTGTCGGTGATCAGGTGGGGCTGCCTCCGGTTGTCACCCTTATGGCAATGTTTTTAGGTGTTCGCTTTATGGGTGTTTTCGGGCTGTTTGCATTCCCGATTGCCCTTGTTATACTCAAAAATCTCAATGACAGAGGAAGAATAAGGTTGTTTAAATAATCCATTTCTGTTTATTCCGGATTATTTTAAATATAAATTTTCACAGTAAACTATTCACACAAAAAAGGAAGAAAAACTTATGGAATTGTCACAAGCTTTAACTCTTTTCGGCGGTCTCGCTCTGTTTCTCTACAGCATGAACATGATGAGTGCCGGTCTTGAAGCCGCTGCAGGTAACAAGATGAAATCCATCCTTGAAAAACTAACCTCCAGTACCTTTATGGGTGTTATTGTAGGTACAGTTATCACCGCAATCATCCAGTCATCTTCTGCAACTACAGTTATGCTTGTTGGTTTTGTAAACAGCGGACTTATGCAGTTAAGCCAGGCTGTTGGTGTTATCATGGGTGCAAACATCGGTACAACCGTTACAGGTTTGCTGATTGCACTGGACGTTAAGGAAATAGCACCTATATTTGCCTTTATCGGTGTATGCATGATCGTTTTCTCTAAAAAGGAAAAGATGAACAACTGGGGCAAAATCATTGCAGGTCTCGGTATTCTCTTTATCGGTATGGACATGATGAGCGGCTCCATGAAAGACCTGCGTGACTCTGAGCTGTTTGTAAAAATCATCACAGAATTCTCCAACCCGCTTATCGGTATCCTTGCAGGTACAGTATTTACAGCTATCATCCAGTCCTCATCCGCTTCTGTTGGTATCCTCCAGGCCTTGGCCATGAGTGGTGTTATAGGTCTTGACAGCGGTATCTATGTACTGTTCGGTTTTACAATCGGTACCTGCGTAACAGCTGTTATTGCTTCTCTGGGTACATCCGTAAACGCAAAGCGAACAACACTTATCCATCTGATGTTCAACATATTCGGTACACTTATTTTCCTTGTTATCTGTGAACTTGTACCGTTTACAACATGGTTTGCAAACCTGTTCCCTACAAATCCAAGTGCCCAGATTGCAAACGCACACCTTGTATACAAAATTGTAACAACAGTTATCCTCTTCCCGTTTGCAAAACAGCTGGTTAAACTTGCAACAATAATCCTGCCTGACAAGGAAGCTGAGAAGGTTCGTCCAAGCCTTGCAGAACGCTGCAGCCATATGTCTACATACAATGTTGGTAACATGGCCATCATTATCTCCAACATCAGAGAAGAACTTGAATATATGTACTCCATAGCAAAAGAAAATGTGCAGATGAGCTTTGATGCCATCCTCAACCACACTATGGAATACGAAGAAAAGCTCAAGGAAAATGAGGAAAAGCTGGACACTCTCAATGCACAGATCTGTCAGTATCTCTCCACAATTATTTCCAAACCAATGCCTATTCAGGACTCTGAACTTATCAGCGGCTACTTCCGCATCGTGGGCAATATTGAACGTATCGGCGACCATGCAATGAACTTCTCCGGCTATGTTAAATTCCTTACAGCCAACAACCTAACCTTCTCCGAAAGAGCCATGGGTGAAATTGAAAAGATGAAGAAAATCTGTCTTGAAGCCATGAATGTTTTCGACAGCGACATGAAAATTTTCAATATCGAAGCTCTTACAGAAACTGCACAGGTTGAACAGCGTCTCGATGACCTTACCGACCAGTACAGAAAAGCACAGATTGAAAGAATGAAAACAACAAGCTGTGCACCTGAAGCAAGCGTTCTTTACTCCGAAATGCTCACAGACGTTGAACGTATCGGCGACCATATGCTCAACATTGCTGAACAGTTTGCACAGATGTACTCAAACAAATAGTAACTGATTATTATATTAATATATATACATTTAAAGCCGGCACTACCTGTCGGCTTTTTTTGTTAAGTTCTCTCTTTTTCCAAAAAGAAATTCCTAAAAAAATTAAATAAATTTCGCAAAAAGTGTTGACAAATAAAAAAAACAGGTGTAAGATTGAATCAAATTTAATACATCTCGCAAAAGCATTGATAAGAAATAGTAAATTGTATGCAGATTCACAGAGAGACCTTGGCTGGTGTAAAAGGTTATGATGATACAGTTGAACACATCTTTGAGCTATTTACCGAAAGGGAACTTCCCGAGTAGACTAAATCGGTCCTCCGCCCGTTATCGCGGAAAAGTATGTTGGTACTTAGTGAGGTTGTCTCCGTGAGGTGACAGCGAACAGAGGTGGAACCACGAAAGATATTTCGTCCTCTTGGCATCAGATGATGCTGGGAGGACTTTTTGTTTTCAGCGGTTTTAAAAGCAGATGCAGTTTTTACGGGACATATTAAATTGAACCTTAATCAAAAAATAAAAATCAGAGGAGATTTAATTATGAAAAAACTTACAGCTTTATTGTTATCCGCTATTATGGCTCTTTCCCTTACAGCATGCGGCTCCAGTACACCTGCAGCAGACAACACAACAGAAGATAAAACAGTTGTTATCGGTGTTGACGATACTTTTGCACCTATGGGCTTCCGTGATGAATCAGGCAATCTTGTTGGTTTTGATATCGACCTTGCAAACGAACTTCTCGGCAGACTTGGCTACGAACCAAAATTCCAGGTTATCGACTGGTCCATGAAAGAAACAGAACTTGAAAACGGCAACATCGACCTTATCTGGAACGGCTACACAATTACAGACAGCCGCAAAGAAAAGGTAAACTTCACACAGGCTTATCTCGACAACAAACAGATTATCGTTACAATGGCTGACAGCGATATCGAAACAAAAGCTGACCTTGCAGGCAGAACAGTAGCAGTTCAGAAAGAATCCAGTGCATACGATGCAGTTATGGCTGATACAGCAACAGCAGCTTCCCTCGAAGGCGGCGAACCTGTTCAGTTTGATACAAACACAGACGCATTTATGGACGTTGAAGCAGGCAGAAGCGACGCTATCGTAGTTGACGAAGTTCTCGCAAGATACTACATCAAACTCCGTGGTGCCCAGCAGTACAAAGTATTGGCAGAAGACTTCGGCAGCGAAGAATACGGCATCGGCGTTAGAAAATCTGACACAGAATTCCTTGCAGAAATCGACAGCGAACTTACAGAAATGATCAACGACGGTACATTTGCTGAAATCAAAGGCAGATGGTTCTCCGAATAATCCAAAAGTAAAATTCACCCCTTAAATATACGACATACTGTGGCAGTGCGAAGAACATTCGCACTGTTGCGGTTTTAAAAAGCTGATCTGAAAGCTTGAAAATAATCACACTCAGAGGTTAATTTAATGGAAATACTCAAACTTATGCCCCGTTTTCTTGAAGGGTTACAGCTTACATTGGGTCTGTGGGCAATAGTGCTTGTGCTCTCTATCCCTCTTGCCTTTCCTGTAGCATTTATCCGCAGCAGCAAAAACAAACTGGTTGCAGGTGCAACAAAATTTTATATAGACATTATGCGTGGCACACCGTTGCTTCTGCAGATGTGTTTCATCTTCTTCGGGCTGCCTGAAGTAGGCATAGTATTTGAGCGTTTCACCACCGCTGTTGTGGCCTTTGTAATCAACTACACCGCTTATTTCGCCGAAATTTTCCGTTCCGGTCTTAAAAGCATAGACAGAGGCCAGTGGGAAGCAGGACAGATGCTGGGCATCTCAAAACCTGTACTTTTCTTCAAGGTTATTCTCCCGCAGACCATCAGAACAGTTATTCCTGCTGTTACAAACGAGGTAACAACCCTTGTAAAGGATACTTCTCTTGTTTACATTCTCGGGCTTGGCGACCTGCTGCGTCAGGGTAAAATCTATGCAAACAGTTTATCATCCCTTGCACCGTTTTTAGTGGTAGGTGTTTTGTACTTTATCGTTATTACAATCATCAGCAAAGGCTGTGAGAAGATAGAAAAATCTTTCAACTACTAAAGGAGTTTCAAAATGCTTAAAGTAACAAATTTATACAAAAGCTTTGGCAGTCAGACCGTGCTGAATGATATATCCTTTGAACTGGCAAGCGGCGAAATTATGTGTCTGCGTGGCAAAAGCGGGGCTGGCAAAACCACACTTATCCGCTGTATCTGCAATCTTGACAAAGCAGATACAGGCACAATCGCCATAAACGGCATAGAAAGCCTTGAAAACGGAAAGCCAAACAAAGCTTATCAGAACACTGTCGGTATGGTTAGTCAGGGGCTGGACCTTTTCCCTAACCTCACAGTTATGGACAATATCACCCTTGCTCCTGTAAGCCGCAAACTGATGACAAAGGACGAAGCAGAAAAAAACGCCCTTGCATTACTTGAATCCCTTGAAATCAAAGATAAGGCAGACAGCTATCCGTCACGCCTTTCCGGTGGTGAAAGACAGCGTGTTGCTGTTGCAAGAGCCTGCATTCTCAGTCCGTCAGTGCTGTTCTTTGACGAACCTACAAGTGCACTGGATATAGATTCCACACGGGAAGTTGCAAAGCTTATTGAAGATATCGCCAGCCGCGGTATCAGTGTTGTTATCATCACCCACGATGAAAGCTTCTGCAATATGCTGGGTGCAAGACAGATTGTTATCGAAGACGGCAGAATCGCATAACTTAGTCATATACAGGACTTACTTCCTCTTTAATATGAAATGGAAAAGCTTATCTGATTTGTTCAGTATAAGCTTTTCCATTTATTTATTGCAGATAAAAAATATATATTGTATATTTAATATAATATAAAAACAAAGGATACATACAATGGTTTTACCACAGGATTTCAAAGACAAAATGAAAACCCTTTTAAAAGAAGATTTTGATGAATTTTTAAAGGGCTATGATAAAGATAATTTTTATTCTCTGAGAATAAATACACTTAAAGCACATCCTGATGATGTACTGAATAAAAATCTGTTTGATTTCTCTCCGGTAAAATGGTGCCCTACAGGTTATTATTACCCGGGAAATCAGCGTCCCGGCAGACACAGCTATCATCACGCAGGGGTGTTCTATATTCAGGAAGCAAGTGCCATGGCTGTTGTGGAATGTGCCAACATTCAGCATGGTGACAAAGTGCTGGATTTATGTGCCGCACCGGGCGGAAAAAGCACCCAAATTGCCGCAAAGCTTAACGGCACAGGTTTACAGATAAGCAACGAGATAGTGCCAAACAGGGCAAAAATACTGTCTCAGAACATAGAGCGTATGGGTGTAAAAAACGCAGTTGTAACCAACGAAAGCCCTGAAAAGCTGGAAAAGGTATTCCCCTCTTTTTTTGACAAAATAATAGTTGATGCCCCTTGCTCTGGCGAGGGTATGTTCCGCAAAGACCCTGCAGTTGTAAATGAATGGAGTCCGGCTCAGGTTGAAGTCTGTGCAAACCGGCAGGGACATATACTTGAAAGTGCACACAAGATGCTGGCAGAAAACGGCGTTATGGTCTATTCTACCTGTACTTTTTCCCCGGAAGAAAATGAAATTGCAGTGGCGAAATTTATTGATAATCACCCTGAATATATTCTTGTAAAACCGGATGTGCATAAATTCTTTTCACCAGGTGTTCCCCGGTGGGCAGACAGCAACAACACAGATCTTGAGAAAACAATGCATCTGTTTCCTCATAGAATAGACGGCGAAGGGCATTTTATTGCAGTTTTAAAGAAAACCTGCGGCAGTGAAAGCCGTGTAAAAACCGCAAAGGCATTAACAGACAAAAAACTGCTGCAGCCATATTTTGATTTTGAGAAAAAATTCCTTAAAGATATTTCTTTTGCTAACTTTACCCTTTTCGGAGAAAACCTTTATGCTATGCCTGAAGGTACACCTGATTTGTCCAAAATTAAGGTACTTCGCTGCGGTCTGCATCTGGGTGAAATAAAGAAAAACCGATTTGAACCAAGCCATTCTCTTGCTATGGCGTTGCACAAAAACAATGTAATACAGTCTGTAAGCTATGATTGTGACAGCGATGAAATGCTGAACTATCTTAAAGGTGAAACCCTCACTGTAAGTGATGATATAAAAGGCTGGTGCCTTGTATGTACCGACGGATATTCTGCGGGCTGGGCAAAGGTCAGCGACGGTATCGCCAAAAACCACTACCCGAAAGGCCTGAGAATTACAATGGCATAATATTTTATATAAATTTATTCATAAATATTGGAGGTAACTGATTATGGGCAAAAAACTGGTGGCATATTTCTCTGCAAGCGGTGTAACAGCAGAAGTTGCAAAATCCATGGCTGAAACATTGGGCTGTGAAGTTTATGAAATTACACCTGCTGTACCTTACACAAAAGAAGACCTTGACTGGATGGACAAAACAAGCCGCAGCTCTGTGGAGATGGCAGACAAATCTTCCCGTCCTGAAATCAAGGATATTCCTGTTGACCTTGCTGACTGTGATACAATCTATCTCGGTTTCCCTATCTGGTGGTATATTGCACCGACAATAGTAAACACATTTGTTGAAAAATATGATTTAAGCGGCAAAACAGTGGTGCTTTTTGCAACCAGCGGCGGCAGTGACTGGGGCAAAACTGTGGAATTTCTGGAAAACAGCTGCAAAGGTGCAACAATCGTTGAAGGCAAGGTTCTGAGACCGGGTGTAAGCCGTGATGATTTTGATGCATGGGTTAAAACACTTTAATTTTGATATATACAAAAAAATTGGCAAATCCTGTGATTTGCCAATTTTTTATTGCGATAATAACTTATTTGTGATACTTGCTGCCATTTATAATGGAAAAACCCCTGTAAATCTGCTCCAGCAGCATAACACGTGCCAGCTGGTGAGGAAATGTCATTTTTGACATAGACATTTTATAGTGGGAAAGCTGTTTTACCCTGTCGGAAAGACCATGGCTTGAGCCAATGATAAAACAGATATTTGAAAAGCCTTCAACAGCCTTGTCGCTGAACATTTTTGCCAAATCTTCACTGGACATCTGTTTGCCTTCTATGCACATAGAGATAACATAGCTTTGTTTTGGAATGTTCTTGATAATTTCGTCTGCTTCCCTGTCCAGAGTTTTCTGTATAAGGGCATCGCTGAGGCTTTTTTCCATAAGCTGAACATCTTCAAGCTGAACAATTTTAAGGTTGCACATCGTTTTGAGACGTTTTATGTATTCATTACAGCCGTCCAGCATAAAACCTTTCTGCACCTTGCCCATGGCGATAATTGTTATATTCTGCATAGTATCTCCTTTTAAAACTGTGTGGGTAGTGTTATCTCGTGACGGCGGTTAGCCTTTACAACCTCAACATCCTTTGTTATATCCACACCCTTTGACATACCTGTCAGTGCAAGCTGGCTGAGTGCTGTTGACGGTGTGTTGTTATTGTTGGAAAGATGGCACAGATGCAGTTTTTTTACCCCGCCCTGTATAAGCTGGATTGCCGCATCACTGCACTGATTATTGCTCAAGTGGCCACGGTTTGATGAAATGCGTGTTTTGAGATAGTATGGGTAATTTTCATTTTCTCTCAGCATAATTTCATCGTAGTTGGACTCGATAACTGCTAAATCTGCACCCATAAACTGATTTAATATATTTTCAGTCACACAGCCAAGGTCAGTTGCCATTGTCATTCTTGTGCCGTTCTGAGTATGTATATTAAAACCCATACATCCTACAGAATCGTGAGGTGTATCAAATCCTGTAACGTAAAAATCACCGATATTGTGTCCTGCAAAGTTCATGTCTTCAAGACGGATATGTCCGGGAACAAGGTCATAGTCTGCAAGATAGTCCAGTGTTGCACAGTTGGAGTAAACAGGTATATCCAGCTTTTTTAAAAACACCTTAAGACCGTTTACATGGTCAGAATGTTCATGACTGATGAGCACACCCTGCAGATTTTTTAAATCCAGACCGATTTCCTTTATCGCATTTGTGGTGATACGGGCAGATTTGCCTATATCTATAAGTATAAATTTTCCGTTCTGCTCTATAACTGAGCAGTTGCCGCTGGAGCCCGAGTACAGAGAAATATAATTTGCCATTTTACCTCTTTATCCACTGTATATAAAAATGCATACAGAATTCTTTGTCGTACAGTGTATATTTCAAAAAAAAGGCAGGATTATACCTGCCTTTTATGTTTTTAATATGCTTTTTTTAATTCAGATTCTTCCTGAATTGCAACCTTCTGAATGTTACCGCCCAGTGCTCTGATTTTTTTAACAATATCTACATAGCCACGTTCAACGTGCTGGATTTCGTAAACTTCGCTCTGTCCTTCTGCACAAAGTGCCGCAACAACAAGTGCCGCACCGGCACGCAGGTCTGTTGCTGAAACAGGAGCAGGTCTCAGTTCTTCAACACCTTCAAATACAGCTACTCTGCCCTCAACCTGAATATTTGCACCCATTTTGTTGAGTTCATCACAGTATTTGAAACGGTTATCCCAGATGCCCTCTGTGATTATGGATGTGCCCTTTGCAAAGCAGAGCAGAACACCCATTACAGGCTGAAGGTCTGTCGGGAAACCCGGGTGAGGCATTGTTTTGATATTTGTTGTGCTGTATGCACCGCCAATACCTTTTACTCGGATGCTGTCGTCAAATTCTTCAATTTCAGCACCGATAACTCTCAGCTTTGATGTAACCGGTTCAAGATGTTTTGGAATAACATTCTTGATAAGAATATCGCCGCGGCTTGCCGCTGCAGCAACCATAAATGTACCTGCTTCGATCTGGTCCGGAATTATGGAATATATGCCACCGTGCATGGATTTTACACCGTGGATTTTGATAACATCTGTACCTGCACCTCTTACGTTTGCACCCATAATATTGAGGAAGTTTGCAACGTCAACGATATGAGGTTCCTTTGCAACGTTTTCCAGTATTGTTGTTCCCTCTGCCATAACTGCAGCCAGCATAGCGTTGATTGTTGCACCAACACTGATTGTGTCAAAGAAAACATGTGCACCGTGAAGATTATCGCTCTTTACATTTACCATTGCATAATCGATGGAATGCTCTGCACCAAAGGCTGTAAATGCCTTGAGGTGCTGGTCGATAGGACGTGCACCAAGATTGCAGCCGCCAGGCATAGGCACGCTGCCTTCGCCAAAACGGGAAAGCATACTGCCAAGGAAATAGTATGATGCTCTCATCTTTTTGCCAAGTTCAAGTGGAACTTCGGTAACATTGATGGAGGATGTGTCTATTTCCAGAGATGTAGGGCCAACCCACTGAACCTTTGCACCAAGTTCTTTCAATATATTAATCTCTGCTCTGATATCACTTATGTCCGGCACATTTTCAAGGATACAAACATCGTTTGCCAGAACAGTGGCCGGCAGAATGGCTACTGCCGCATTTTTGAAGCCACTGATTGTAACCTCGCCTGTCAAAGGCCTGCCGCCTGATATAACGTACTTTTCCAAATTTATACTCCTTTAGAGTTTCATTTTATATCTGATGTATACTAATTACTATTATGTGAATAATGCACAAATAAATTCTTAAAAAATTGTGACCTTGAATAGTATATCATTTCTTTTAAAAATTTCAATAGCTTATTTAAAACATAGAGATAGAATATTGTTTCAAAGTATAACCAAATAGAATTTACCAGTATTTGTATGGGTCATAACGCACATTGCCACTCTTGATTTCAAAGTGCAGATGGCTGCCTGTACTGTTGCCTGTGGAGCCCATTCTTGCAATAAGCTGACCTTTTTTAACCTGTTCGCCATAACCAACAAGCAGTTTTGAACAGTGAGCGTATACCGTCTGATATCCGTTGCCATGGTCAACGATAAGGTAAACACCGTAACCAACGTTGGTGTATTTTGCCAAAGTTACAACACCATCGTCCGATGCATATATAGGTGTGCCGATAGGACCTGCGATATCAACACCGTTATGTGCAGGATACTGACCTGCAAAGCCACGGCTGATACGAACACCGCCGCCTGTCGGCCAGCCGAATTTGCCTGAACCGGAAACTCCGATATTGCCGATTGCCGGCATATATGTACCAAATTCCAGAACTTCTGTTACAGGTTCTCTGATAATCTCTGTTTCAATAACAGTTTCGCTCTGGGCAATACCGTCAATATATGTTACATCTACAGTAACCTTGTTAAGACCGTTTTCACCCTTCTGGATGGTTTTTGTTGTACCGTAGGTCATAGAGCTGTTCTGTTTACGTTCTACAGAGTAGGATGTTTCAACCTCTCTTACCTCTCTTACAACCTCTTTAACCTGCAGGAAAGGTACCGCCTGGCTTACAAGCACCTGGTCACCAACCCAAAGTCCGCCGCCTTCAAGGCCGGGATTAAGATTGTAAAGCTCTCTCAGACGCAGACCGTTTTTGCTTGCGATAAGAGATGGGGAATCGCCCTGTACAACGGTATACCATACTTCGCCTTCCACAAGCCCTGTAATTTTTTCGCAGAGATCATCTTCATCAACGATAGTATCCGTAAAGAAGATACCTTCTGTAAGAGATACGTTCTGTACAAAGCCTGCTGTTGTATCTTCGTCGTTATCCTCAATATATGGCTGGAGAATGCTGTCCATTGCATTTTCAAGCTTTGCAGAATTCTCTACAGCACCATGGAACTTTCCGTCCACATAAAAACCTGTTGCTGAAACAATGTCCTCGTCAGAAGCCTTGAGAATCTGGTCTGAAAGCTGTCTTTCATCCACTACGTTTCTTCCGTATGTTGTTACAACCCTGATTTCAGGTTCCATAGACCACTTCTGTTCATCATCAAGGGTTACAAGCTTGTTTCTGATAACTGTATCCGCATTTTTGATAACATCATAATTGTCAACAAATCCTATTTCTTCACCTTCGAGAGAAAGCCTGATCGCATAGTCCTCTGTCAGGCCTATTGTTATAACCGTTACCATTATCACAAAGAATACAGCCGGTACAACATAGCTTATAAGTGCAGGCAGAAGCTTTTTGTTCTTTTTTACGCCCTGAGCAACGTATGCCCCAACTTCCTGAGCCGGCTTGAGTTTTTCATCTTCTCTGGACTTTTTCCAGATATGTTTTATGTCGGAAAGTATTTCTTCCACTCTTTCATGTGGAAAACCTACATCTTCAAGAACACCTTTGAGAAGTCTTTCTGCAAATACAAGTATTTCTTTTATAATGCGTTTTACCCTGCGGTAAATAAGATATGCGTATTTCTTGATTTTTTTCCAAACCAAAAGAACTGTAAGCTCTGCTGAATATCCCAGCCTGTAACAAACAGCTGCAAGAAATTTTCCAATACCCTTTACTGTGATTTTTTCTTTATTGTATCTTTTAAAAAGTGATTTTATTACCTGAGTATCGTTTGTTTCGGTTTTAGCTTTTTCTTTGCGTATTACCGGCATTTAACTAACTCCTTTTTCATCAAAAATTTAATCTGAATAGTTTACATACACTAATTAATTATACACAATAAAAGGCGTTTTTTCAAGGAAAAACGCCTTTTTTCACACAATATAAAGTTATTGTTTAAAAATTATTTATATTTTTATCACAATCTGTTGCATATCGCCGGGAAACTTGGAATTAATTACCACTTTATCGCCTGTGCAGGGGGAAATAAATTCCAGTTTTCTGCAGTGGAGGGCGTGTCTGCCGATTGCACTTAGACTGCCGCCATATAAATCGTCCCCTGCCAAAGGATAACCAATATGTGAAAAATGCACCCTTATCTGATGTGTACGTCCCGTGTGCAGCTTTATGTCCATCAAGGAAAATTCGTCATTCTGCTTTACAACAGTATATTCTGTTCTGGCATACTGACCGTCCGCTCTTACGCAGCGTGTGATAATGCTTTCGGTTTCTCTGGCTATAGGCAGCTCAATAATACCCTGTGCAGGTGTTACTTTTCCCTGTACAATAGCTGTATAGGTTTTCTCCACATTGCCTTTCAGCTTTTCGGCACTGAACGGGTCAAGGGCAATCAGCACAAGACCGGATGTGTTTTTATCAAGTCGGTTTATTGCACGGAAAATCTTTTCTTCCCCTTTTTTCTGCCAGTAACCGCAGAAAGCATTTGCCAGTGTGTCTGTTGGATGGTTGAAAGACGGATGAACAGGCATATAATAGGGTTTGTCCACCACCATACAGCAATCATCCATGTACACAATATTCATCGGTATATCCTGCGGGATAACGGTACTTTTTTCTGCATCCTCCCTGGTATCGGACACGTTTATAGCCACAGTCTGCCCTGTTTTTACTTTGTAGTCGGTGTTCTGCCTTACCCCGTCCACAAGTATACCGTCAGGCTGGAATTTTATCTTTTTGATAAGTGCAAGACTGACACCCTCTCCTCGTAAAAATGCCGTGAGAGTACTGCCGTCACTTTGTTCTTTTACTGTGAAATTTACCGTCATTTTAGTAGGCTACACCCTGAATTTTCATAGCTTCGCAAACCTTTACAAAGCCTGCAATATTTGCACCTGCAACAAGGTTTTTGCCGTCGGAGTATTTTTTGCTGGTTTCGTATATTGTTTCAAAGATGTTTTCCATAATATCTTTAAGGCGTGCATCCACCTCTTCAAATGTCCAGGAAAGACGCAGAGAGTTCTGGCTCATCTCCAGACCGCTGGTTGCAACACCACCCGCATTGGAAGCTTTGCCAGGTGCATAAAGAATATCGCTTGCAAGGAACACCTCTACAGCTTCAGGAGTACTTGGCATATTTGCACCTTCCGCCACCGCCATACAGCCATTTTCTACAAGTGCTTTTGCACCCTTTTCATCCAGCTCGTTCTGTGTTGCACAAGGCAGAGCTATATCACATGGAACTGTCCAGATTTCTCTGCAGTTGTCCACATAAACCGCATTTGGATAAGCTTCGAGATATTCCTTTATCCTGCCGCGTTTTACCTCTTTGATTTCTTTTATAACATCAAGGTCTATACCATTTTTGTGGTATATATATCCGCCGGAGTCGCTCATTGCAACCACCTTTGCACCAAGCTGGATTGCTTTCTGTGCTGTGTATATTGCAACGTTGCCGCTGCCTGATACAACAACCTTTTTATCGTCAAATGTTGTATTTCTGAGGGTGTAAAGCATTTTTTCTGTAAAGTAACAAAGACCGTAGCCTGTTGCTTCTGTTCTGCCCAGAGAGCCGCCGAATTCCAGTGCCTTGCCTGTAAACACACCTGTAAACTCGTTTGCTATGCGTTTGTACTGACCGAACATATAACCAACCTCACGTTTGCCAACACCGATATCGCCTGCCGGTACATCGAGAAACTGGCCGATATGGCGGTAAAGTTCTGTCATAAAGCTCTGGCAGAAACGCATAATCTCCATATCACTTTTGCCCTTAGGGTCAAAATCACTGCCGCCTTTGCCTCCGCCCATTGCAAGACCTGTAAGGGAGTTTTTGAATGTCTGTTCAAAACCGAGGAACTTGATGACGCTCTGGTTTACGCTTGGATGAAAACGCAGGCCTCCTTTGTATGGTCCGATTGCGCTGTTGAACTGACAGCGGTAGCCTGTGTTCACCTGTACTTTGCCGTTGTCGTCAACCCATGGCACACGGAAGGAAATCATTCTTTCCGGCTCTACCATACGCTCAAGAATACCAAGCTTTTCAATCTGCGGGTCTTTTTCCACCACAGGTTCGAGAGTTTCAAGTACCTCCTGAACTGCCTGGAGAAACTCTTTTTCGTGAGAATATTTGCGGCACAGATTTTCGTACACGGTTTTTACATAATTGTTGTTTATCATAATATTGTACCCCCATTTTTACCAACTATGGGCTCTAAAATCGTCTATAATATGATAGTATATAACAAAAATGGCACATAATAAAGATTTTTTTGAAAATTTCATTGAATAATTTTAAAAGCTGTGTTAAACTGATTTCTTGGAATAGGAGTGATTATATGAACTACTGTCAGAACTGCGGCACAAAGCTGGATGCTTCTGAATTTTTCTGCCACAACTGCGGTGCAAAAATCCAGCACACTGCTTACAGCGGTACAAATTCAGCTGTAAAAGGGCAGAAAAGCAGATTTATTGCGGGTATTCTTGCAATTCTGCTGGGTTCTATGGGTATTCACAACTTCTATCTGGGATATAACAGCAAAGGTATCAAACAGCTTCTGCTGTGGGTATTTTTCCTTGGTTTTATCAGCTTTATCTGGGGCATTGTTGATGCAGTGAACATCTTTACAGGAAAGATAGAGTTTGATGCCAAAGGAATGCCTCTTGCTGACAATATCTGATAATCAAATACGTTAAATATGAGTAAACCAGACGGCAGCGCGTCTTAACTGACGTGAGGAAAGTCCGGGCTTCACAGGTCAAGGGTAGCTGATAACGTCAGCCGAGGGCGACCTTAGGGAAAGTGCAACAGAAAATTACCGCCTGTATTTACAGGTAAGGATGAAAAGGCGAGGTAAGAGCTCACCAGCATACTGGAGACAGTATGGCTGTGTAAACCCTACCCGAAGCAACACCCGACAGCAGAGCATATGTGACCTGCAGCTCTCAGGAGGTGGCTGGAGCTATAAGGCAACTTATAGTCGAGATAGATTGTCGTCTAATACAGAACCCGGCTTATGGTTTGCTCATTTTAATAAAACAACAGGCGGTCAGTGCTTAACTGGCCGCTGTTTTTATGCCATATTCACAGCATTATTATGGATTTATCCCTTTTGTTGTGGTATACTTTGAACAAATAACAACCAAAGGATATTACTATGAACTGGGAATTTTCTTTTTTATACTTTCTGCAGGAGCTGCACACACCGATACTTGACAGTATAATGCTGTTTTTCACAAAAATGGGCAATATAGGCATGCCATGGCTTGCCATTGCCGCTGTATTGCTGTGCTTTAAAAAGACACGCCCCTGCGGTATAGCAATTCTTGCTTCCCTGCTTATCAAAGAACTTTTGGGAAATCTTATACTGAAAAATCTCATTGCAAGAGACCGTCCATGCTGGATTGACACTGCCGTTCCTTTGCTTATAGCATCACCGTCCAGCTATTCTTTCCCATCAGGTCATACCTTTGACGGATTTGCTGCCTCGGTTTCCATACTGCTTTACTACAAAAAATCGGGTATTCTGGCGATTATTGTTGCCGCAGTTATTGCTTTCAGCAGAATGTACCTTTTTGTACATTTTCCAACCGATGTTTTGGCTTCCGTTGTGCTTGGCATACTTGTTGCTGTGCTGGTGCATAAGGCTGTGGAAGCATATTCCCCAAGAAATATTTATAAAATCCACAGATAAATAAATTTAAGCCTCTGACAATCAATACTGTCAGAGGCTTTATTTTTCTCTATGCCTGCCCCTCAGCCACAAGGTTCTGCCATTCGGTGTACAGTCTGTTCCATGTTACACGGCCTACCACACCATCGGCAGTCAGGTTAAATCCTCTCTGAAACGCCAGCACTGCATTTTCTGTAAGAGGGCCAAAAACGCCATCTTCCGTAACAGAGGGAATATCCGTATATGATGCAGCCAGGGCATTAAGCCAGTTCTGTATTTTGCGTACATTTTCCCCGCGGGAACCCACACGCAGAGGCGTGCCCGGGTATACATCAGCGGATGGCGGTGTACTTTCCGGTACATCCACACCTTCCTGTATCCCCTCGTAGATATCCTGCATCTTTTCCCATGTTCTTTCGCCAACCACACCATCCTGTGTAAGATTGAAAAACTCCTGAAATTCACGCACAGCACTTTCAGTTGCCGCACCAAAGTTGCCGTCAATCTCCACAGGTCTTATGCTGTTTACATACACCGCTGTCTGGTTGAGATAGAACTGTATTATCTGCACATTTATGCCTCTGTCTCCACGGCGGATGGCATAACCTGGGTACGAACCGTCCTGTATAGCCTCTCCCTCACTTGTAAGCTGTGCCAGCTTTTTGACAGAAACATAGATGTAGCTGATTTTGTACCATGTGCGTTTGCCCACCACGCCGTCGGCTATAAGGTCAAATATATCCTGAAAACGCCGCACCGCCGCTGTTGTGGTGCTGCCAAATACGCCGTCCACAGTCACTTTGCCTATGGCGGGATAATCGTTTGCTATGCGGTTCAGTTGTGCCTGAAGTATACGCACACTGTTACCTGTACTGCCCTCCCGCAGCGGTGAGCCCGGATAGGAAACAGGGATCGGTGCAATATTGTTGCTTTCGGTTATGCGGATATCATTGCCATAATATTTACGAAGAATACTTATGGCACTCATACCTCTTTCTGCATCCGCCTTGCTGCCCCACTGGCTCATACCGTTGCAGGTGACGCTGCGGCCATCGCAATACTCGGCAAAAAAGGGGTCGATACGTCCGGGCTTTACCAGATATTCATTGAAAATTTCTTCCACTATCGCATCGGTGCTTTCAAAGGTGGAGCGGTTGTGAACATATTTCTGGTCGTAGCTTGGAGAGTTTGTGATGTTGAAATCATATCCACGCGAGGGGTACCACTCGGTGAACACTCTGTTGAGCACAAAGGAAATCTGGGCATAGATATTTGCCCTCAGTGCCTGCTGCGGCCATGTGGGATATATTTCGCTGGAAGCAACACTTTTGAGATAGGTGCGGAAAGGCACCGTGACATTGCGTGCACTTGCGTTCGGGGCTCCGAGATGTACCGTGATATTTTCAGGAATCACTACCTGCTGCAGCACACGCTGATTACCCTGCTGGTTATGAACAGGAATATTATACAGCTTGTGGGCTTCTTCCCTGCGGGAATCCAGCTCAAAATCACTGCCAAAATTAACAGGCCGTGCCAGCAGGTCTATCCATTGCAGTGTATCTTCGCCGTCAAATATATTTACCCCCAACGCCTCCGCCTGTATATACCCTTCGGCATACACAAACAGGTTGTATGTCCTGTATGGCAGCCCCTCGTAGTTTTCATCAAGGGAAAGCTCTCTGGGCACCGTATCAAGTTCGATGAATGTTGTCAGTCCGTTTCTGTTTGTGTAAACCGTTTTCTGTTCCAGAAAAAGAGATGTATCCGCCTCTACAATTAAAATCTGCACATTTTCCAGCGGCAGAATTATCTGCGTTGTCACCCTTACCTGCAGCCGTCCTGTTGCCATATATATCAGTCTCCTTTATAGTTTTTGAGCATAAAGTGCTGATATATTTTATGTGTCTGCAAAGTATTTTGATACAAAAAATGGCTTTGGGCAACACCAAAGCCATTTACATATATATTATTTATTTTTCGCAGAAATATTTTATTATCGCTCTTGCGGAACGGGACATCTCACGGCTGAAATCGCTGTTCCATTTGCGTGCACAGAATTTTTCCATCCAGTCGGCGAAGCGGGTTTCATCCTCTATCCCCTGTCTCTTTGCCAGCATTTTGCCCATTTTATCCGCCTGTTCCTTGTTATAGGTATTTTCATAAACAACTTCATTTATATCAAAACGAGGGGGTTTCTGACGTGTTATCTGGCCTTCTGTAGGGTAACCGAAACAAACCATGCAGCAGGGCACAACATGAGGCGGCAGATTGAAGATTTCTTTGTGCTGTTCAAATCTTTCGATAATATCACCGATATAGCAGCTGCCTATACCAAAGCTTTCTGCTGCAACAACCGCATTCTGTGCAGCGATAAGAGCATCCTGATTGGCAAGGAGTAAATCTCCCTCTTCAGGACTTCTCACTTCATCCACATAGTCACAGAAAACCTTGTGCCAACGGTAGTAATCGGCACAGAAAACCAGCACCAGCGGTGCCTTTGCGATAAATGGCTGATTGTCGCAGGTGTATACAAGTTTATCTTTTACGGCCTGATCTGTTACATCGATAATGGTATAGAGTGTCATATTACCTGCAGTAGGTGCCTGCAGTGCAGCATTTAATATCTGCTGTTTGATTTCGGCCGGGATATCCTTTGGCAGATATTCGCGGACAGATTTTCGGGCATTGATGGATTTGATAATTTCGTTCATACTGCACCTCACATTTTTAATATGATTATATTATATCAGCAAATATGCCGATATGACAAGAATACTGAAGGCCTGCAAAAGAAAAATCCATAAAAAATAAAAACCCCAATCGTATGATTGAGATTTTTTGGTTGGGCTAGCTGGATTCGAACCAGCGGGATGACGGAGTCAAAGTCCGTTGCCTTACCGCTTGGCGATAGCCCAATATTCAGTTATTAAAAAAGCACCTTTTACAGGTGCTTTTTAAGTGGGGTGGAAGATGGGATTCGAACCCACGGTCTCCAGTGCCACAAACTGGCGCTTTAACCAACTAAGCTACATCCACCATATTATTGCAAAAATGGTGCGCCTGAAGAGACTCGAACTCCTGACCCACTGCTTAGAAGGCAGTTGCTCTATCCACCTGAGCTACAGGCGCATTTCCTGATTGCTAAAAAATAATACCACATATATTTGGATATGTCAAGCAAAAATATATATTTTTTTGAGTTTTTTTAACAAAACCTTTCAATTAAAATATATTATAAAGATAAACAAAGAAAAATAAAGCTTATCATAAAACAAAGACACCTTATTTCAGCGGTATACAGGTTTATTTTTGAAAATTATGACACAATAAGGTATATAAATTTATACCAAAGGATGTATCACTATGTCGGAATATATGTTAATCTGCTACTGCTCACCTACCCTGGCCGGTATCAAAACGGGCAGTTTATTTACCTGTGATTATAAATGCAGAAAAAATATCCACCTTGAGATAAGACGCATAAATCGTTTTCTCGTCCCCAAAGGACTGCGGCTTTTGCCTTTGAATTTTAACAAGGGCAAAGTGCTTATCTATCTTTACAGACCGCATCAGCTGGAAAAAGACCTTACAAACCGTACAGCTTCCCGTTTGCTGAAACAGTGCGGTTATTCCCTTAAAAACGTAAACTACTGCATTGTTGAACTTATCGGAAAGCTGAATAATCCGGGCAACAGTTTTCCGCACGAAATCGGCCTGTTTCTAGGTTACCCGCCCGAAGATGTAGACGGATTTATGAACGGCGGCCCTGACGCATATAAGTACAGTGGCCTGTGGAAAGTTTACGGTGATGTAGAAAAGGCAAAACAGACTTTTAAGGCTTACAAAATCTGTACCGAAAACTATAAACACGGCTGGAACAACGGATGCAGCCTTGAGCAGCTTGCAGTGTCTGTTTAAAACAAAGTTTCATTTAACCTTATATATCCCTATGAAAAAAGTGAGCCCTCGTCATCTGACGAGGGCTTGTTTTTTATCAGAATATTTCTGCCGCAGCTTTTTCTGCAACCAGTGCTTTTTTATAGTTTTCAAGGAATCTTTCAAAACCCGCGGTTTCGTCAGAGTTTGGTGTACATACTGTTGACTGCACATCTGCAAAGATAACCTTTTCAAGATAATCGGAAAGCGACTGATTTTCCTCTTTATTCTTCATATACTCTGCAAGAACAGCCATCCCCCAGGCACCGCCTTCGCCTGCTTCGGCATTCACCTGTACAGCTGTGCCCAAGGCACTTGCCATCATCTGCTGGGCAACGCCTTTCACCTTGAAGAGACCGCCGTGACCGAACAGTTTTTCAACAGGCACTTTTTCATCCCTGAAAAGCAGGTCAAGACCAATTTTTACACAGGCAAAGCTTGCGTAGATATGGCTTCGCATAAAGTTTGCCAGATTGAAACTGCCCTGTGGAGAGCGAACAAACACAGGTACACCTTTTTCTATGTCCACCACCGGCTCGCCTGCAAAGTAGTTTATCGCCGCCATATTGCCGCAGTCAAAGTCGCCTTTTTCTGCTGCTTTGTAAAGCATATTGTAAATTCTGCCTATGTCACATTCAGGGTCAAACTGTTTTGCAAATTCCCAGAACAGCTTCACCCAGCCGTCAATATCGGAAGTACAGGTGTTGCAATGCACCATTGCCACAGGATGACCTGCAGGGGTTGTTACCATATCAATTTCTTTATAATAACTGGAAAGGCTTTTTTCCAGTACAATCATGGCAAAGATAGAGGTACCCGCTGAAACGTTGCCCGTTTTTGGCAGAATGCTGTTTGTGGCAACCATACCTGTTCCCGCGTCCCCCTCAGGAGGGCAGATGGATGTACCCGCCTGCAATTTTCCTGTAGGGTCGATAAGCAGTGCCCCTTCTTTTGTGAGAGTACCGCCATTTTCGCCTGCAAGCATAACCTTTGGGAACACTTCGTTCAGCTTTTTGCCGAAGCCTTCTTTTGCTGCGAGTGCATCAAATTTTTCTGCCATTCGGGCATTGTAATCCAGAGTATTTTCATCTATCGGGAAAATACCGCTGGCTTCACCTATGCCAACAACCTTGTTGCCTGTGAGACACCAGTGGACATAGCCTGCAAGAGTTGTGACAAAATCTATCTGTGGAATATGAGGCTCTTTGTTGAGCAGAACCTGATACAGATGTGCCACTGTCCACCGCTGTGGGATGTTGAATTTGAATTCTTCGCTTAAAATATCCGCTGCCTGTTCGGTGATGGTGTTTCTCCATGTGCGGAACGGAACAAGCAGCTGCCCGTTTTTATCAAGAGCAAGATATCCGTGCATCATTGCAGAAAAGCCCATTGCGTTTATCCTTGTGATTTCTGCACCGTATTCAGTTTTAACCTGCTGTGCAAGCTGTGCATAACAGTGCTGCAGGCCTTTCCATACTTCGTCAAGGTCATAGCTCCACACACCGTCAACCAGTTTGTTCTCCCAGGTGTAGTCTGACTGTGCGATGGTTTTTGCCCCTGCTGCTGTGAGCACCGCTTTTATTCTTGTGGAGCCGAACTCCACACCCAAAGAGATATCGCCATCTAAAATAAGCTGTTTTATATCCATAGGTATCTCCTTTTATTTTTGTCCGTAGTATGCATTTGCACCGTGTTTTCTGAGATAGTGTTTATCAAGAAGATTTTTATCCATTGAAGTAATTTCAGCATTTGCCATCAGTGTATGCCACGCCATAAAGGCAACCTCTTCCAGCACCACTGCATTGTGTACGGCATTGTGGGCATCTTTGCCCCAGCTGAATGGGCCGTGGGAAGTAACCAGCACAGACGGGATATCCTTTGGATTTATCTCTTTTTCTGCAAAGGTTTCCACTATCACCTTGCCTGTGTTCAGCTCGTATTCGCCCTCAATTTCTTCCTTTGTCATATTTCTTGTAACTGGGATACTGCCGTAAAAATAATCACCGTGGGTTGTACCGAGAGCAGGGATATCCTTTTTCATCTGAGAAAATATGGTTGCCCAGCGGCTGTGGGTGTGGACGATGCCACCAACATCGCTGAAATTGCGGTAGATTTCCAGATGAGTGTCGGTATCGGAGGATGGTTTGTATTTTCCCTCCACCACCTTGCCGCTGCATAGGTCTACCACCACCATATCATCGGCGGTCATAACATCGTATTCCACACCGCTTGGCTTGATGGCGATAACACCCTTTTCCCTGTCAATTTCCGACACGTTGCCCCAGGTGAACTTTACAAGGTCGTACTTTGGCAGCAGCATATTGGCCTTGAAAACACGTTCTTTAAGTTCTGTATACATAAAAATCACCTATTTAAGTTTCCATGCAAGGTCTTTGAGGAACAGTTCTTCCTCCAGTTTTTCAGGTGTGGTATCCTTTGTGATATGTACAAATTCGATATCCATCATCTTTGCCCAATCTCGCATCTGCTGTGCAGTTACGTCGTAGGACAAAACTGTGTGATGTGCACCGCCTGCAGTAATCCAACATTCAACACCTGTTGTAAGGTCTGGCATTGCACGCCACATAACGCGTGCAACAGGCAGATTCGGCATTGTCATAATTGGTTTTACACATACGATATCCTGAACTATAAGACGCATTCTGCCACCCATATCGATAAGGCTTGCAACGATTGCGTCCCCCTCTTTGCCCTCAAAAACAAGGCGTGCAGGGTCTTTTTCGTTCATACCTATACCAAGGTGGTGTGTTTCGATGCGTGGTTTTGTTGCCGCAAGGCTTGGGCAAACCTCCAGCATATGTGCACCGAGGGAATACTCGCTGCCCTGTACAAGATGGTATGTGTAGTCTTCCATAAATGCGGAAGCACCGTTGCCGTTTTCGCCCATAGCTTTCATAATTGCTGTGAGAGCTGCAACCTTCCAGTCGCCCTCGCCGCCGTAGCCATAGCCTCTTGCCATAAGATGCTGGGAAGCAAGGCCAGGCAGCTGTTCCATGCCGTACAGGTCCTGGAATGTGTTGGAAAACGCCATACAGCCTTCGCGGTCCATCATCTTTTTAATTGCAATTTCTTCTCTTGCCTGATATTTTATTGCATCGGTATTTTCTGTTGCGATGTCATAGTTTGCTTTGTATTCTGCCATAAGTGCATCGATTTCGGCTTCTGTTACAGCGTTCATCTCTTTTACAAGGTCACCAACTGCCCAGGTGTTAACCTGCCAGCCAAGCTTTACCTGTGTTTCTACCTTGTCACCTTCGGTAACAGCAACTTCACGCATATTGTCGCCAAAACGCATTACCTTCATCTCTTTGGAAACTGCAGCACCCACTGCGGCTTTCATCCAGTCGCCAAGACGTTTGTGCACCTTTTCGTCCTTCCAGTAACCTGCAACAACCTTGCGTGGCATACGCAGACGTGCAGCGATAAAGCCGTGTTCACGGTCGCCGTGTGCTGCCTGGTTGAGATTCATAAAATCCATATCGATTTCTTCATTTGGAATTTCAAGGTTGTACTGTGTTGCAAGGTGACAGTATGGTTTCTGCAGATTGCCAAGACCGTTTATCCACATTTTGCTTGGGCTGAATGTATGGCACCATGTGATGATACCTGCACAGCTGTCGTCGTAGTTTGCTTCCTTTACAATATCTGTAATCTGCTTGTTGGATTTTGCTGTTACCTTGTATTCAAGAGGATATGGCAGAACTTTGGAAAGTTCCTCTGCCATCTCGGCACTTCTTTCTGCAACAGTTTCCAGCACCTGTGGGCCGTAAAGTTCCTGACTGCCCACAACAAACCAGAATTTATAGTTTTTTGTACTCATAATCTGTCTCCTTACTGTATTTTCAAGTATAAATGATAGCTTTCCTTATCTATTTTATTTAATGGTTTAAAGGTGAGCGTTCCCATCTCAAACTGACAGTTGCCTGTATGCACAAGCTTTTCAATATCATCTTCTGAAACTGTGATAAATTCCCTGCTTTCGCTGATTGCCGCAAGGACAAATGGTCCCCAGCATACACTTGCTGTATTTTCATCATCAACGCAAGGTTTAAGGTATGGTTTACAGCTGAATTTAAGGCTTACCTCACCATTTACAACATCAAAAATATAATATCCATCAGCTTCGGCAGCTTTTACAGCCTTTTTGTCCACAGTGATTTCTGCACTGTCTGCCCACAAAGGTTTGCGGACTTTAAGTGTTTTTGCAGAGAGCTTATCCACCTTTACTGTTACATTAAAGCTGTTTTCCGTTGCATCTGTGGCAACTTCTATTGTATCCTCACCGTTATCAAGGCGGTTTGGTATAAAGAGGTTTACTATAACACTTCCGGTATCTTTTGCATAGATATATTCACCGTATTTAAAATGGTTTTCGTAGCCTGTGCCGTGACAGCAGCTGTTTTCTGTGGCATCAAAGTGCTTGTGAGCACCCGGATTTGACGGCATAAAGTAGGTTGTAAGCCCTGTTGCACCGCTGGTATCGCCACAGGAAAGGATATGGTTTGTGACAGCATTTTCATAATAGTGCATATATTTCACACCGCCGTTGTACTGATACAGCCCGCCTGTGAGTTTGAGCATATTGTAGGTTGCACAGCTTTCGGCTGTTTTGTCGCTTATATACCTTGCAATCTGCTTTTTAGGGCGGAACATCTCGGTTTCACCCACGCCGCCGATGGAATAAATGTGGTCAGCCGTTACAAAATTCCAGAAGTTATTGGCAATATCGTATCTGTGTTTTTCGCCTGTTGCTTCATACTGTCTCAGTGCACCGATAATCTGCGGGATATGCTGGTTTGCATGGAGATTGCCAAGTGCATCAATGTTCATCTGCATAGGCATATACAGCTTGTCATTGTCAAAAAACCTGCTTGCTGTGAGGTATCTTTCGTCCTTTGTGATAAGGTACAGGTCTGCCAGCACTTCGTTTATACCGCCGAACTCGCCCGCAATATACATGGCCCACATTTTTGCTCTCTGTTCTTTTGGCAGACGGATGAGACGGTTATATACCCACAGGCCGATTTTTTTGAGAATATCCAGAGCCTGCTGGTTTTCTCCGTATTTCCAGCAGTCCCTGAGACCTGCCATTATCTTGTGGAGAGTGTAGTAAGGTGCCCAGATTTTCGGGTAAATCGTGTATATTTCCAGCAAATCGAACTGGCTTTCATCGTATGCGGACAAAAACCCCTCTTTGAATTTTTCCGGCTGTTTTGACATCGCATCCTGACAAGCACCCAGCTGTTCCACCATATAGTCCAGCTTTTTCTTTATCTCCGCATTGCCCGTTGATGCATAGCAAAGTGCAAGGCCTGACAGGAAATGACCTGTTGTATGGCCTTTGATGTTGCTTTCAGGAGCATCCCAACCTGTCATAGGCTGTGCACCTTTTGTATCAATACCTGCTGCCACACGGAAATTGTACAGATAACTGTCGCAGTCAACATGGATAAAATGCTTCAGCACCCGCTGTTGCTGTGCATAAAAACCGCTGCCTTCTGTGAGACGTACATTCTTTATGCTGTATGTTTCAACCTGTTTTTCCTTTGGAGCAAGAGGGTTTAAAAGATTTTCATCTTCTGTAACTACAACTTTGGCTGTTACGGTTATATCGTTCTGCAGGCAGCCTTTCACTGTAAATTCGCCCTCAGCACCTGTATCGACTGTGTCACAGGCCTGCCATTTTACAGGCATCATTACATCTTCGCCAAGATTATTTACTGCAATTACTGTTCCGGGCAGATACAGTTCTGTATCTGGTGCAGTATATACTGTGATATCATGTGCATCAACAAGGGTAAACGGATATTCCATCTCCAGAATATTTGCTGTGTATACTTTTGTTTTTGTCACATTGCCGTTTGTTGCAGTGAGTGTAAGATTTACCTGTCTGTTGCCACCAGTAAAAGGCGGGCGGTACACCTTGCCTGTATTGCTGAGTCTTCTTTCATCATCGCTCTGCCAGGAAAAAACTGTACCGTTTTCCCCTTTAAGCGGCAGTTCTATATCCGCTTCCACTGTGGATAAATTACCAAGATAGATATGCTCTATATCCATATCCAGCAGCTTTTCAGCAATTGCTTTTTCTTTCACAATATACACCTCTTTGTCTTTTGCTTTTTCTCTGTCTACATTATATCCAAACACAAAGCCAAGTTGCAATAGTTATATAAAATTTAGTTTTGGAGAATAAAACATAATTTCATATCTTTAAATATGACCTGTGATTGTATATAATTTAGACAGTAACACTTTCATAAGGAGGGTTTATTGTTATGGAAAATAAAATGCTTATTAAAAAATACCGCCAGCTTGACTATGACCTTGCAAAGCTGCACAGCCTGCTGAACAGCACACGGGAAAACAGATTCAGTCTGTTTATTCCCACTGAAAGCAACTGCCGCATTACAGAAGAACAGCTGAACCTGCTTAAAAGTCGTATCGACGCTCTTGAAACAGCCGGCAAACCTTTTGAGTTTATAAAAAATCATTTCAATGATTTTTTCTATGCCCTCAGCCTTCAGTTTGAAACAATGAAAAACAACCCACAGGGCTATCTGTACTCTCTTGGATGGAAGATTGTGCCGATGATACTTGATGCCGAGGATTTTACAGCGGCCTATGATATCCTCATCTCCCGTCTTGGCAGTATAAAAGAGATTGTGGATGTACTGGAAGCAAACTGCAAGGATGAAAAACAAAAAAATGACCTGAGCGAAGCTATGGGATATATGAAAAACAATCTTAATGTAAACAAGGTTGAATATCACAGTTTCTACGAATTTTTAGGCAAAGAAAAAGAAACTGCCCTTATCAGCCTTGTGGAAGATGTCGAACAGTACCTCGGTGAAAAACAGCAGCTTTTATCCTGTGGCAAAACAGAGGAATATTCCATGCTGCCTGACGATGCAGTGTTGCCGCAGAATATCGAAAAATACAGAAATGCCCTCAGCGTAAATATCGGTGTAAATATGGACGAACTTCTGCAGTGGTACGAGGCAGAAACAGAGAAAACCCGCAAGGAATGCTTTGATATAGCAAGAAAGCTGGATATCCCTGAAAACAATCCACAGACTATGGCGGATATCAACGATATACTGCTTAAATATGCCGGTCCTGCAGACAGTGCAGATGAGATGTATGAGCGTGCAAACGGCTATATAAAACGCACCAGAGCAGTTGCACACGAATACGTATGGATGCCGGAAGATGAAAACTGTGTTATCAGCAAGGTGCCTATTCAGCTTAAGGTTGCTTATCCATGGGGCGGTTATGAAGGCGGATACCGCTTTAAAAATCCGATTGTAGGCAGAATGTTCCTGAACAACTACAATTTTAAAGCAATCACTGACGGCTGGATGAAGATAAATACCCTGCACGAAGCTTACCCCGGACACCATGTTCAGCATGTACGAAGTATAACCGACCCTATACCTGAAACCATGAAAATCGGTGCAAAAAATGTTCCTCTCCACGAGGGTACCTGTCTGAGAACTGAAAGAGCTTTTGAATTTGTTTTTGCGGAAGACCCGTTTTACCCGCTGTTTGTTGCATACCGCCGTCACCACACCTCTGTTCGTATCAAGGTTGATTTGTGGCTGAGATATTTTGGCCGAACCATTGGCGATGCAGTTGACCTGTATCAGAAAGAACTTGGTTTTGACCGTCAGACTGCACGCTTTCAGGTACAGGCACACGAAAATGACGAAGGCTATTTCACCAGTTACTACTATGGTATGAAAAAACTGTGCGAATGGGAAAAGCTGTACGGATATGACAAGAAAAGCTATACTCAGCTGCTGTTCAGCGTAGGCGGCGTTTCTCTGGAAAACTTTAAACTCTATCTTGATATGACAGAGGATGAGAAGTTCACGCTTACCCATGCATTCGGCAGTTTGTATCAGTTTGACTGATTTTTGCATTAATTTCCAAGCAAAAATCAAATTTGTACTTTTATTTACCATAAAAGCTACTTTTTTAACTTGATTTCGTCAAATTAAAGTTTATAATTTATATTATGACAGACTTTTATAAACCAACCACTGTCAAAAAGCTGATAAAGATTTTTTCTTTATCAGCTTTTTATTTTTATCCGTAAGTCTGTGCTGCATGGTTGCCTCTTTTATAAAAAATCAGCTTTGTTGTAATCAGACTATTATTGTGATAAACTTATAATATAAAAATCATATGCGAGGTGTTTATTATGAACGAAGCTCTTAAAAATCTTATTGACAGAAGAAGTATAAAAAAGTATAAAAGCGATATGGTTCCAATGGAAATTATCGACCAAATTTGTGAAGCCGGCACATATGCCGCATGCGGCAGAGGTTTGCAGGCAGGCCTTATCATCGCTGTAACTGACAAGGATATGCGTGATAAACTCTCCAAACTGAACGCCGAAGTTATGGGTGCTGACAGTGACCCGTTCTATGGTGCACCTGTTGTTCTGGTTGTTCTTGCAAACAAAGAAGTACCTACCTATCTTTACGATGGCAGCCTTGTTATGGGCAATCTTATGACTGCTGCAAATGCACTTGGCATCGGCAGCTGCTGGATTCACCGTGCAAAACAGGTGTTTGAAAGCGAAGAAGGCAAAAAAATCCTTGCTGACCTTGGTATTGAAGGCAACTGGGAAGGCATCGGCAACTGTATCATAGGCTATGCTGACGAAGAACGGCAGCCTAAACCAAGAAAAGAAAACTGGGTTTATAAAATTTAATATTTATACTGCAGCCTGCACCGAAAAAATATACCGCATCAGATGATAAATCCGATGCGGTATTATTTGTTACATTGTTAATCAATACAGTGCCCGGCACTGTATTTCTGTTTTATTTTTGGGATATTACAGCTGCTTATCTGTCAATCGCAATATGTTTTCCCGGCAGATTCATATTTTTGCGGATTTCGTACAGCTTTGCCACCTGTTCATCATTGAGACTCTTTGGATTGCCAATCATTCTTGATTTATACATTAACTCTGCATAGAATTCTACAGATTCAAGTTTATGGTATGCACTGAGAAGATCTGCTCCCCACGCCAGTGCACCGTGATTTTCCAGCAAAACCTGATCATAATATGGCAAAAACTCTTCTATTGAATCCGGAACTTCCATTGTTGAAGGAGTTCCGTATTTTGCAAGAGGTACTCCGCCCAGAAAAATCACCGCTTCAGGCATAATCGGAGCTTCCAGCGGCATACCGCAGATTGCAAATGCTGTTGCATAGACAGGATGTGCGTGTACCACAGCATTTACATCCGGCCTTTTTTCATAAATACGCATATGCATCTTGATTTCTGACGAAGGTCTGAAACCCGGATTTGCCTCCAGCACATTGCCTTTTGCATCCACTTTACAGATAAATTCCGGTGTCATAAAGCCTTTGCTTACACCCGTTGGTGTGCACAGAAACTCATTGTCGTTCAATTTTACAGAAAAGTTGCCGTCGTTAGAGGCCACCATTCTTCTATCGTAAACTCTGCGACCGATTTCGCACATTAATTGTTTGATTTCATATTCTGTCATATTCAAACCCTCATTCGGTTGATGATTTCATTTGCTTTTGCATACACTTCATTTACAGGAGTGCCGATAAAGAATTCACCGTTTTCGTAAAGAATTTTGCCGTTTACCATTGTGAGTTTAATGTTCTGTTTGCTGCCGCTGTAAACAATATTTTTCACAATATTGTTAAGAGGCTGCATATTAGGCTGGTTAAGATCAAGCATAATAAGGTCGGCAAATTTTCCTTCTGCAAGAACATCCGCATCTTTAAGTCCCATTGCGTAAGCACCTTCAACAGTTGCCATACGCAGAACCTGATCCGCACTTACCGCTGCAGCATCGTTTTCACGCACCTTGGCAAGACCTGTTACAAGGAACATTTCTCTGAACATATCCAGACAGTTGTTGCTTGCAGGGCCGTCTGTACCTATTGCAACGTGAACTCCTTTTTTAAGCATATCGCTGATTGGTGCAATACCGCTTGCAAGCTTAAGGTTGGAGCCTGGGTTTGTTACAACACAAACACCTTTCTCTGCCATAATTTCCATATCTTCTTCTGTCATATAAACACAGTGATAACTGCTGCCGCCGTAATCAAACATACCAAGGCTGTTGAAAAGCTGTGTTGGTGTCATGCCGTGTCTTTCGATACAGCCTTCAACCTCACTTGCTGTTTCGCTGTTGTGTGTGTTGATTGGCGCTTTGTATTTCTGTACAAGTGCAGCAAGTTTTTCAAGATTTTCTCTGCTGTTTGTGTATTCAGCGTGGAAACCAAGCTGGAAGTTTACCAAACCTTTAGGATTGTTGTATTTGTTGAGCCATTCTTCCAGCAATTCAAAGGACTGGGAAAAGTTGTTGAGACCGCCTGCAATAGTTGTGCGGTAACCACATTCAACTGCAGCTTCAGCCATTGCATCAGGGTCAAGGTACATATCAAAACTTGTTGTAATACCGCTTGTGAGATATTCCATAATTGCAAGCTTTGAAAGATGATAAATATCGTCATGTGTCAGCTTTGCTTCCATCGGGAAAATCTGCTGGTTAAGCCATTCGTGCAGAGGCAGGTCGTCTGCAAAAGAGCGCAGATTTGTCATGCCTGAATGTGCGTGTGCATTTTTAAAACCAGGCATAACAACGTTGCCCTGTGCGTCAATTTCGCGGTCCCATTGGCCTTTCGGTGCGTTATCTGCACCGCCTACATAAGAGAGGCGATTTTCTTTTACATGAACTTCGCCAAAAAAGATATCTTTGCCCTGTTCCATTGTAAGAACACGTGCATTGTATATACGGATATTCATATCAGTACCTCGTAAAAATTAACGTTTGCCCTTGTCGTAAATTTCGCCCAATGCTTTTGGTGCATCGTTGTGTTTGGAGAAAAACACAAGAAGAAGCATTGTAAGAACGTAAGGAAGAATCATAATAAGGTCGGAATAGCTGCTTGGGAGACCTGCTGCAAGAACAAGCTGGTGCCCTGCACTGTTTGCAAAACCGAACAGCATACATGCTGCAAGTGTCGGAACAATTTTCCAGTTGCCGAAGATAAGTGCCGCAATGGAAAGATAACCATAACCAACATAGATGCTGCTGGAGTAGTTTGCACTGATGGAATAAGCAAAACTCATACCAGCAAGACCGGACAATGCACCGGAAACCATAACTGCAATAAAGCGGATTTTTGCAACGTCGATACCTGCTGCATCAACAGCGTGTGGGTTGTCGCCGCAGGCACGGAGATGGAGACCGAATTTTGTGCGGTAAAGTACATACCATGCAATCAAAGCTACCACAACAATGATAATTTCAAATGGGTAGATATTTTTGAAGAAAGCACCGATAACAGGAATTTCGCTTAAGCCAGGAACTGTCCATCTTTCGGAAACGCCAAGGTCAAATTTGTTGGATGGTTTGCCGATAACAACACGGTTTACAACCTTTGTCAGAAATTCGGTAAGTGCCATTGCAAGAATGTTGATAACAACACCGCTGATAACCTGATCAGCTTTGAATTTGATACAGAGCAGTGCGTGGAGCATTGCATAGCACATACCGCCAATCATAGAAAACAGCATAGCTGCATAGTATGGAATCTGGCTGTTTGCACCAAGGGACTGCATCATAAAGAATGCAACAAGTGCACCGACAAATGCACCCGCACCCTGCAAACCTTCAAGCGCAAGGTTAGTAATACCGCTGCGTTCGGAGTAGATGCCGCCGATAGCCATTACAAAAAGCGGAAGTCCGAAAGATAAACCGTCAATAATAATTTTATCTAACATTATTTATCCACCTCCACTTTATTTTCTTTTTCAATTTCTGTCATATTTTCTTTTGCGCGTTTAACCTTATATCTGATAAATGCACCGCAAGCACTGAACAGCAGAATAAGACCTGTGATAACAGATGCAATTTCTGCGTCAAGACCTGCAGAAGAGCTCATATAAGTTTTACCTTTACCCATAATGGAGATAAGAAAAGAAGAAAGCAGAATACCCAGAGGGTTGCTGTTCCCCAGAAGGGAAACTGCGATTGAGTCAAAACCTGTTGCCGCAAGTACCTTTGGCTGTATGGAAGAGAAATAGCCAAGGTAGTATGTTGCGCCTGCAAGACCTGCCAATGCACCGGAAATAAGCATTGCCTGCACCATTTTGCGGCCTACACTGATACCTGCATACTGTGCAGCTTTACGATTGAGACCAACTGTTGTGATTTCGTAGCCGAAAGTTGTTTTATTGAATATAAAGTTGATGATAAGTGCAACTATAACAGCAAGAATGATGCCAAGCGGGATATCGTATTTAAAACCACCGATTTCTGTGCTCATAAGTGTGAGACGTGCAGCATCGGAAACGTTTTTGGACTGGCGGGAAACAGGGTCAACATATTTTGTGTTGATGAAAAATGCAACAACATACTGGATGATGTAGTTGAACATAATTGAAGAAACAACCTCATTGATGTTGAACTTGTATTTAAGCCAACCCATAAATGCACCTACAAGACCGCCAACAATGATGGAAATAATGATAACCAGCGGTTTTGCAATTGGTGCAGCCAGACTGCTGTAACCAACAAGGATTGTGGAAACAAAGCCTGCTGCAAGCATCTGCCCTGAAACACCGATATTGAACAGACCTGCTTTAAGTGCAACTGCAACGGCAAGGGATGCAAAAATCATTGGTGTCCAGTAGTTCATAAAGCTAAAGAAGTCTGTGCCCATGCTTTTGCCGCCTGCATATTTAGGCTTCTGCCAGAGACCGCAGCCCTGAAGCAGATTGGTATATGCAGAAAGCGGATCTTTGCCAAGTGCCGCAATTACAAGAGCACCCACGATAAGGCTTAACAGAATAGCAAAAACAGGTATTGTGATAACCTGATACTTTTCGTTGCCAAGCAGTTTTACAAACAGCCTGGTAACAGGATTAACTTTACGTTTTTTCATTTATTCTGTCACCCCCATCATAAACTGGCCAACTTCTTCTACAGAGAGAGTTTTTGCGTCGGCAATTTTAAGAATCTGACCGTTATAGATAACTGCAATAGTATCTGCAAGACCCATAACTTCGTCAAGCTCAAGTGAGATAAGCAGAATTGCTTTACCTTTGTCACGCTCAGCAATAATCTGATTGTGGATATTTTCGATAGCACCGATATCAAGACCGCGTGTTGGCTGAACAAAGATGATAAGTTCTGCATCCTGTTCTACCTCGCGTGCGATAATAGCTTTCTGCTGATTGCCTCCGGACATGGAACGAACAACTGTTTTGATGCCCTGACCGCTGCGGATATCGTATTTGCCGATAAGCTCTTCGCCGAACTCATCGATTTTTTTATGGTTTATAATACCTTTTTTAGCAAAAGGTTCCTGATTATAGTTTTTAAGTGCAAGGTTGCTGCTGAGGGTGAAATCAAGCACAAGGCCGTAAGTCTGTCTGTCTTCAGGAATATATGCAATACCCTCGTTGTTACGTTTACGGATAGTGTAGTTTGTAATGTCGTTGCCGTTAAGAATAACCTGCCCGCCTGCAACAGGGAGAATACCTGTGATTGCATCTGCAATTTCTACCTGGCCGTTACCGCTTACACCTGCAATGGCAACAATTTCGCCGCCACGTACATCAAAGGATGCCTTTTTAACAACTTCAAAGCCGTTTGCGTCCTTAACTGTAAGGTCTTTTACACTGAGAACAACATCTTTGTAATCCGGGTCAGATTTTTCACGTTCAAAGGAAACTTCTCGGCCAACCATCTTGTTTGCCATCTCTTTTGTGGATGTAGTTGCAACATCCAGAACGTCAATAAGCTTGCCTCGGTTGAGAATTGCACAGCGGTCGGCAACCTTTTTTATTTCTTCAAGTTTATGTGTGATAAGAATAATTGTTTTGCCTGCTTCTTTAAGGCCTTTGATAATATCCAGAAGGAATTCGATTTCCTGCGGAGTCAGAACCGCAGTAGGTTCGTCAAAGATAAGGATTTCTGCTTCACGGTAGAGCATTTTGAGAATTTCAACACGCTGCTGTGTGGAAACATTGATATCCTGGATTTTCTTTGTAGGATCAACTTCAAGACCGTACTGTCTGGACAGTTCGGCAATCTTTTTGTTGGATGTTTTTATATCTACATACGGAAGCACGCCCATAAATTTCTTTATCGGCTCTACCCCCATAATAATATTCTCTGCTATTGTGTAGTTTGAAACCAGTTTAAAGTGCTGGTGCACCATACCGATGTTAAGTTTTGTTGCATAGGTTGGGGAAGAAATTTTTTCTTTTTTACCCCTTACATAAATTTCGCCTTCATCAGGCTCGTACATGCCGAAAAGCATGCTCATAAGTGTGGATTTGCCTGCGCCGTTTTCGCCAAGCAAAGCATATATTTCACCTTTTTTGATTTGTATTGTCACATCATCGTTGGCAACAATACCGGGAAAGCGCTTGGTGATATTTTTCATTTCGATAATATATTCTGACATTTATATCTCCCGAACTCCTTTGTAAAAATAAGTAAGCGATGGAAGGGGAAAATCCCCCTCCATTGCTTATTTTTCCCTTTTAATGGTAATTATTCAGATTAAAGACCTGGGAATTCTTCTGGTGTGTAACCGTTGAAGTTTGCAGCTGGAACGATTTCGCCGGATTTGATTTTTGCAAATGCAGCATCAAGATTTGCGATTGTTTCTTCTGTGAGCTGGTGTCTGCCTTCTGCGGATACGTAACCTGTAGAATCTGTGTCAGCACCGAGGAGGTAGTTGCCGCCTACAAATGTGCCTTCGTTGATTTTTTCAAGCTGTTCTTTTACGTTTTTGTCCATAACTTTGAGAGCGGATGTAAGGATAACGTTTCTGTCACCTGTTACGCCGTCATCAAACTGGTCAACGTCAGAACCCATGCTGTATACGCCTTCGGATTCTTTAAGAGCTGTAAGAACGCCGTTGCCGGAAGCGCCGCAAGCCTGAATGATGATGTCACAGCCTTCGCCCATAAGAGCTTCTGCAAGAACTTTACCGCCTGCTTCGTCGCTGAAGTTACCAACATAGTTACCGCCTACATTTGCACCTGTTACGTCTGTACCTGCGTATGCTGCAAGTTCAACAACTTCTGCAGATGTGCCGAAGTATTTGTTTGCATAGTTAACGCCGGATTCAAAACCGTACTGGTAGTTAACGTTGGATGGGTAAGCAATACCGTTGATCATAGCAACTTTGCCTGTAGCTGTGTGCATTGCTGCTGCAACACCCTGAAGGAAGCCGGATTCCTGTTCTTTAAATGTCATAGCGTAGATGTTGTCAACTGCAACTTCTGCACCGGATGCATCAGATGGGAATGTGTCAACAAGGATGAATTTAACATCTGGGTTTTCTTCTGCAAGTGTTGCGATACCTGCAAACTGGAAACCGCAGCATACGATTGCATCGTAGTCTGCAACGATGTCTGCTACAGCCTGGATAGCTGCTGCTACGTCACCTGTTTCTTCACGAACTGGTGTAACTGTTGCTTCTGGGTGTTCTGCGATAAATGCAAGAATACCGTTGTAGTTTGTTTCGTTGAAGTTACCGTCGTCAACGCCGGATGGGGAGCTAACGATAGCAATTTTGAGACCTTCTGCTGCTGGTTCGCCTTCAGATGGAGCTGGAGCTGGTTCGGAAGAACCACAAGCAACCATGCTGAGAGCCATTACGCCAGCAAGCACAAGTGCAAGGAATTTTTTCATGGTAGTAATCCTCCTGAAAATGGTTAAAATATTTTATATTCAAACATTTAGATTTAATTTAAATGTTTGTGACAAATTTAGGGGCAAAATTATTTGCCGAAGAATTTTGTGAGATTTTCACTGAATGGTGGGTAAATAATACCCTTTTCGGTAATAATACCACTTAAAAGTGTGTGGTCTGTCACGTCAAATGCAGGGTTAAAGCATTTAACCTCTTCCAGAGCCATTGGTTTTTCGTAGAACTTGGAACGGATTTCGCTTGGATCGCGAAGTTCGATTTCTATTGCATCACCGTTTGGGCAATCCATATCAATTGTGGAAGACGGACCAAGGGTATAAACAGGAATGCCATAATGTTTCGCAAGTATTGCAACACCACTTGTGCCGATTTTATTTGCAAAATCGCCGTTTGCGGCAATTCTGTCACAACCAACAAAACAAGCCTGAACCCAGCCGTTTTTCATAACCATACTTGCCATATTATCACAGATAAGTGTCACGTCAACACCCGCTTTCTGCAGTTCGTAGCTTGTAAGTCTTGCGCCCTGAAGAAGAGGTCTTGTCTCATCAGCAAAAACTTTGACATTAATGCCTTTTTCCTTAGCCATAAGCATCGGGCCGATTGCTGTGCCGTAACGGCTTGTTGCCAATGGGCCTGCATTGCAGTGTGTGAGGATGCCGTCCCCCTCTTTAAGCAGAGAAAGTCCATATTCAGAGATTGCTTTGCACATTGCAATATCTTCCTGCTGGATTTTTACTGCCTCTTCACCCATAAGGTTCACGATTTCCGCAACAGATTTATCCTTGTTTTCACAAACCAGCTTGTCCATACGGCTGAGCGCCCAGCTTAGGTTAACAGCTGTAGGGCGGGAAGAATTTAGATAATCACTGGCCTTTTTAAGCAGTGGATAGAATTCTTCAAATGTTTCTGCCTTAATCTGCTGTGCAAGGCAGTAGATGCTGTAGCCTGCACAGATACCTATTGCAGGTGCACCACGCACTGCAAGGCTTTTGATGGCATCGTACATCTCCTGTGCGGTTGAAAGTGTAAGTTCCACAACTTCGTTAGGCAGTTTTGTCTGGTCGATGATAACAACACTTTTTGCATCATCGGAAAGATAAACATTATCTGCCAGTTTTTCAAATTTTCTGTTCATATATAATCACCAAACTATTAAAATTTAAACCCAACTTTAAACGCGTTGGAAGAAAGTGCCTTTTCGTAGTCTTTAAGTTCCCACAACTCTATCGGCGGCAGATTTACAAGCCCCATATTCAGCAGCTTGAGTGCCGGTTCAAAAGGACCGCATCTGCTGCCCATAATTGTGATTTCGTTGACTACAAAGTAGCTCATATCTATGTTGGTTGTACCAGCATAGGTACTTTTGATAACTATTGTACCACGTTTGCGAACAATATTTTTTGCAGTTTCTATGCCACTTGGATGACCGCAGGCATCAATAACAATTTCGTAGGTGTCACCGTCTTTATGGTTTGTTCTTGCAAAGCTCTCAAAATTTTTGAGTTTTTCTTCACTTTTACCGATAACCGTAAGGTCTGCACCTGTAAGAGCCACAACCTGTGCAATCATAAGGGCAAGACGGCCGTCACCTATAATCGCAACACTTGTGCTTGGTTTTATATGCAGCATATCAGGGATTTCCAGTGCTGCCGCCAGAGGCTCGGTATATATTGCCTTTTCTGTTGGCAGACTGTCGGGAATTGGATGGATAAGATGGTTTGCCAGCACAAAATATTCACCGAATGTACCATCCAGCCCCTCCATACCGATAACCTTGCGGGCAAGGCAGTGTTTTTCGCGGTTTGTATTGCAATAGATACAATCGCCGCAGCCTTCGTTAAGTTCGCCCACAACACGTTTGCCGATAAGAGTTTCATCATCAGAAGCTTCCACAATACCAACAAATTCATGGCCAAGTACACCGCGGAAATCAGGGCGGTATCCTTTTATAACCTCCCTGTCAGTGTTGCAGACAGCACTCATAAGCACTCTGATAAGGCTGTGCCCTTTTGTTACCATTGGTTTTGGATAGTCTTCAAGATAAACAGGTTTTGAACCGTCAAAGTATAAAGCTTTCATAAAATCACCTTAAGCATTAAGTGCTTTGTGGATATTTACAATACTTTCTGTTACAAGCTGTTTAAACTGGCCTGCAACACGGTCTGCAGTTTCAGACACTTCTTCATGTGTGAGTGGTGTGTCTGTCATACCGCAACCAAGGTTGGATATACAGGAAATACCACAAACCTTCATACCCATATGATTTGCTGCAACAGCTTCTGCTGCTGTTGACATACCTGCTGCGTCTGCACCAAGTGTGCGGCACATTTTTACCTCTGCAGGTGTTTCAAAGTTAGGGCCTGTAAGCTGAATGTAAACGCCTTCCTGCAGCTTGATACCAAGTTCTTTTGCAGAATTGCGGATAATCTGCTGCAAGTCCTTTTTGTACACATCGCTCATATCAGGGAAACGTGTACCCAGTTCATCTATATTTTCGCCAATCAGCGGAGATGGAACAAAGTTCATAATATGGTCGGTGATAAGCATAAAATCACCTGCTGCAAAGTCAAAGTTAAGACCACCTGCAGCATTTGTAAGAAACAGCACTTTAGCACCCATAAGCTTCATCAAACGTGTCGGGAGTACAACATCTGTGATTGGGTAGCCTTCATAATAGTGAACACGTCCCTGCATGCAAACCACAGGCACACCATTTACATAACCGAAGATAAAACGGCCTTTATGTCCTGCTACTGTAGAAACCGGAAAACCTTCAATTTCATTGTAGCTGAGTGTTGCAACAACATCGATTGTTTCGCCGTAATCGCCAAGACCCGAGCCAAGAACAAGTGCAATTTCAGGCACAAAATCTATTTTTTCCTTTACGCTTTCATAGCATTTCATAAGCTTTTCGTATACAGGATTCATACCATTTTCTCCTTTACTGTTTCAAAGAATAATACCTTTCAACATTATATATATTATTAATCTTTTTTTCAAGTTTTTCTTTAAATCCTCGACCAGATTTTACAAAAAAATTCATCTTTTAAAACATGTTATTTTCAAATATGTACAGCACAATCAAATTATATGTAATTTATGTATCATGAAATATTTTTTTATCATGCATTTTATAACAAAAATGTAAAATTTTTGATTAATATATTATTTATATTTTGTAGTAAAAATGCAAAAAGAAAAACATGTATTTTGACAACTTCATCAGGTTAATAAGTTTTTTGTTAACCCCCAAAAAAATGGTACTCAATTGTGAAAATTGAGTACCTTATCTTTTATTTCTTTCCGGCAAATTGGGATTTATCTACCTTCCTCAAACTTTATATTAGAAGGATATTTGCTTTCGTTCATCTCTGATTTCACTTTAGCTACCTGTTCTATATCAATGTCATATATATTTGCAATAGCCAAAGCATAATAGATTACATCCCACAGTTCTTCATCAACTGTGCCTAAAATATCTGTACTGTTTTTCGCTTTAAATCCTTTTCTCATAGCACGAGATAGTTCTCCGACTTCTTCTGACAATTTCAGGAAGTAATCCTTCAGCATTTCAGGGTGGTAGTCTTTTTCTTTAATATAATTCTGCAAATATTTAATCGTTGTTTTGCCGTCCATAAAGTGCGTCTCCTTATCAAATTCAAATATTTATAACCATTCTTCTCATTGAAATTCACATTTCAAAATCTATCAATACTGCTCTGCATGGAGAACCGTCCGCACCTGATAGATTCAGCGGTACAGCATTCAAAAAGTAAACACCTTCCGATACTTCTGACAAACGAATTCCTTCAAGCAGTATAACATCGGCACCCAAAAGAGCAAGATGCACCGCCATTGGCTCGTTTTGCGGTCCGATTGTCTGGGGTTCATTTCCTATAAGCAAAATATCTGAAGATGCAAATACCTTTGCTGCCTCTATCGATACTTCCACGTCGCCTTTAATCAAAAGTCTCTTTACAGCTGCCGGGCTGTGTTTTTTCGCTTTTTCAATTATTTTCGCAGCATCATCGCCAGTGACAATTCCAGTATGCTCTGCCACATAAGCCATTCCCACAAATGCATCCAGGCATATCTCATCCACAGTTTTTCCATCTTTAATAAAATGGAACGGTGCATCTATATGCGTTCCGTTGTGCACACACATACTGAATGCCGTCAAATTATATACCTCACCTTTTTCCATTGATTTAAGCACATTTTTCTCTGGTATCGGGTCGTTGGGATACACCTGACAGCCGAAAACTTCTTGTGAAATATCATAGATTTTCATAGATTTATTCTCCATTGCAAATCAAAACTTGTCTGTTACTCAAATTATAACAAAGTCCATCATCTGTTTCAATAACAGCCGTCTTGTGCATTGATTAATCTGCAAAACCAAACACATAGTCGTTCTATCCTACTCCAACGACCATACGAATCAAAACATAGTCGCTCTCAGTCAGGGCTGAAGCCCTTTCTTCTCTCTCCTTGTTTTGCTCTTCCTCCGCCTCCCTGTATCCGCCACCGGCGGCGGTCGGCTCCGTCACAGATTAACAGTCCGCCAGGGGCAGACGCACACACATAAGTCGTTGGGGCAAGGCCGGCAGGGAGAAAAAGGCAAAAAGAAAAAGCAGGTCTTCTGACCTGCTCTTCTTTTTGGCTCCCCACATTTACTGATGTCCGCTCCATTGATATCATCAAAGGTAATGCTGCGTTTTTCACCCTTACAATTAAAAACTATCAGCATTTTATCATCAAATAAATATACTGCATGAACAAAAGTATCTATCAGTGCTCGTTTATGTTCTATCTTTGTTGGAGTATATGTTCTGAACTTGTATAACCACGCCCTGACATATTCTTCTGTTACATAACTTTTTGACATTTTTTCATCCGCTAAATCTATTTCTAATTGCTCTTTTCTCTTTTCAAGTTCTTCAAGCCTTGATTTTGTAGATTTTGTAAATATGCCTTGTTGAATTGCACTCAAAATATTTTCGATACTTTCATCTACTTCTTTTAGTTGCTTTTCATATAGCGGAATTTCATAATTATCCTGCTGCTGTATTTCCATAATTCGTAAGACAATATGCTCTATAGCATTATCGTCCATAACAAGTTTAATTACTTCTTTTACAACAGTATCTTCCAACCATTCTTTTCTGACAGTCTTTTTATTACAAGGTGCTCGTTTCTTCTTAACTGATACACATTTATAATATCTGTTTTTGTTGCCGTTACGTCCTGTTCCACTTTCACCGCACATATATGCTCCGCAGTTACCACAATACAACTTTGTTGTAAGAAGATATTCTATCTCCGCTCTGTGCATTATTGTTTGAGATTATGCTGTTAATATTAGTTTCATCAATAGTTGCTAAAATGTCACCATCATAATTCCTTACAGATAATTTTTTATTCTCTCCGTCCGATTCAAGTGATAAAAAAATGTCACTCAAAAATTCAATCCTATTATTCAAAAGAGAGAACTTTTTTGAAATTTCCCCTTTTACGTAATTACAATAATAAAAATTCATGTCGGATCCATTTGCAATAATAGCTGATGTGTTATTGGGTATTAATCGGTTAATATAAAGATCTTTATTAGAACTGGCAATAGTAGTTTTTAATGTTCCATAGCTTTTCATAGCAGTCAACGAAGGAGCCTCAATATATGCAATACCATTTTCATAGGGAACAATTCCGTTAACTGCAGTATCTGACAAAAGAACGATATTATTATTTTTATACAGATATATTTTATTTCCTTTATATGCATCTAAAATAGGTTCAGCATAAAGATAAAAGCATCCTTCTATATTATATACAGTAAATATTTTTACAAATAAATCAGTTACATCAAGAATATGATTAACATCACCTGACTCTATGTTATAAGCAAAAATATCCTGTGTATATTGGGTATTATTTTGATTGTTTATCGTTGAAAAATAAACGACATCATTGTCTAAATTCAAAAAGGTAAAATATTCGAAATCGTGAAATTCATTAGGAATGAGAGTAAATATATCTTCATTCGTAAGAGAAATCTTATAAACAAGGGAAGAATTATCGTTCTCAATAATATCAAAATTTTTTATAGTGACATCTGTACCACATGATGTAAAAAATAACAACGAACATACTAATATTAAAATAACTTTTTTCATATCGTTGCCCTTTCGTCAAATTCCAATTTGAAAACCACAATTTTATAAGTGGTTATTAACCCTCACGGGGTTTTAATAAAATCCTCCAAAAGCCTTGAAAATAAAGGATTTATCGCAAAATGCTCACCTTAACTTATTATACGA
>SVNA01000029.1 GCA_015067145.1 Oscillospiraceae bacterium
GGCAGAGAGAAACTTCAAAGAGGTAAACGAAGCTTACGAAGTTCTTTCCGATGCTGACAAAAAACAGAAATACGATACTTACGGTCACGCAGGGGTAGACCCTAACTTTGGTGCAGGCGGCGGTGGATGGAGCGGCGGCTTCGGCGGTGCAGGCATCGACCTTGACGATATATTCGGCAGCTTTTTCGGCGGCGGCTTCGGCGGCTTTGGCGGTCAGCAACGCAGAAATCCAAATGCTCCGAGACGTGGCGGTGATGTGCATATCGGCCTTACAATCTCCTTTATGGAAGCTGTACACGGCTGCACAAAAACCGTTACAATCAACCGGCAGGAAAACTGTCCGGACTGCGGCGGCAGCGGTGCCAAAAAAGGCACACATGCCGAAACCTGTCCTGATTGTCATGGCACGGGTCAGGTTATGCAGCAGCAGAGAACACCTTTTGGTGTTATCCAGAATGCACGTCCATGTCATAAATGCGGCGGCAAGGGCAAGATTATCAAAGAGCCTTGTCAGAAATGCCGCGGCAACGGCAGAGTTAACGTTCAGGTTAAAAAAGAGGTTAACATCCCTGCAGGTATTGATGATGAACAGAGCCTTGCACTTCGCGGTGAGGGCGATATGGGCACAAACGGCGGTGCACAGGGTGACGTAATCATCGTTATCAGCGTTAAACCGGACCCAATGTTCAAACGCGACAAATACAATGTATATGTAAATGTGCCAATCACCTACAGTCAGGCTGTTCTGGGTGATGAAATCATTGTGCCAACCATTGACGGCAAGGTGCAGTATAAAGTTCCTGAGGGTACACAGAGCGGCACGGTGTTCCGTCTGAGACAGAAGGGTATCCAGTATCTCAACGGCAGAGGCAGAGGCGACCAGTATGTAACTGTTAACGTGGAAATTCCTAAAAAGGTAACCCGTGAACAGCGAAAAGCACTGGAAGCATTTGAGGCAACCCTTAAAGACGACAACTACGAAGAACGCAAAGGCTTCTTCAAAAAAATCAAAGATATGTTTGATTAAATACAATACAGATAAAAAGGCAAAGAGCACATTGGTAAGCGATGTGCTCTTTGCCTTTAACGTTCATTATTAACCATAGAAGGTCAGAGTAGTGTCTTAAGAATAATTTTTGAAAAACTGGCGGTAAAAATAAAGGCCTAACAGTGATGTCAGTATTTCTGTTACAGGGAACGTAAGCCAGAACCAGCCAAGACCAATGCGGGAGAAAAGGTAGCCCAATGGTACAAAAAGCAGAACAGTTCTGACAATGGTAAGGGCGGAGCTTTTAATCGCCTGTCCCAAAGCCTGAAAGAAAACAGGAAACAGAAGTGATGTGGTGAGAGGGATATATCCTATACCTATAATTTTAAATGCGGTGTTTCCGATTTCCAGCACCAGAGGATCTGACGAAAAGACCGATAAAAGAATCTGAGGCATAAATACAAAGCACAATGTGCCCGCAAACATAAGGGAAAATCCCCACAGCAATCCCGTTTTAAAGGTGGTTTTGCACCGGTCAAGGCGCTGTGCTGCAAAGTTGTAGCTGATGACAGGAACCATACAGGTCTGCATTGCACCCATAGGGATAAAGAAGAATGTCTGCCATTTGTAGTAAAGGCCGAGTACAGTTACAGCCTGGTCGCAGAAGGTGGAAAGTATAAGGTTCAGTCCAAGAATATAAAAGGTATATGCGGACTGCATAAGGATGTTTGGTATACCAAGGGAGTAAACCTTTTTTATTATAAAAGGGTATTTTCTCAGCGCTGGGGATTTGCTGTATGCTTTTTTCATCACAACCAGTGCAGCGGCAATCTGGCCCACAACGGTTGCTATGGCAGCACCTGCTATTCCAAAAGGTTTTATGCCAGACATACCAAAAATAAGTATAGGGTCAAGAATGATATTTATCACGGCACCGATAATCTGGGCAGTCATCGGGGTTTTCATATCTCCTCTTGCCTGAAGAATTTTGCTCCATACACTTTCGGCAAAAAGACCAAAGCTGAATATGCAGACAATTCTGCCGTAGGTGACAACGTCCTTTGTAACCTGTTGAGAATCTGTGGACATTCTGGCATATGCCGGCATAACAAACCAGCAGACAGCGGCAAATAAAACCCATAGAACAACAGCCAATGGCGCTGCAATGCCAGCAATATCCTTTGCACGTTTGTCTTTGCCAAGTCCCATATAGTAGGCGATGGCAGTGTTTATCCCCACACCTGTCCCTACACCCAGTGCAATCATCAGCAGCTGCAAAGGGTATATTATGGACAGGGCGGTCAGACCGCTTTCGGAAAATCTTCCCACAAAAAAGCTGTCCACAATGTTGTACAGTGCCTGGATAAGCTGTGCCAGCATAACGGGAGGGGCAATTTTCAATATAATTCTGTTTATTTTTTCGGTGCCGTAAAAGGTGCTGTCGGGTATCATACTATTTTTTATTTATATATTGCTGAACGGATTTTTTCAGTATGGAGTTGTATTCTCCGATAAGCTGTGTCATCAAAAGCATCTTATCCTCTCCCAAAAGTTCTACGGCAGTTTCTTCTACCGTATTCATGGAGGTTATAAAATCAGAAAAATGAGCACTGCCTTTTTTGGTCAGGACAAATGCTTTTTCGCGGCCTATGTTCAGACTGGGTGATACTTCAAGCAGGCCGTCATTGCGCAGCCTGGCAATTACGTTGTTTATGGTCTGGCGAGGCACCAGATATCTGTCACACACCTGTTTCTGTGTGCAGAAACCATATTCTCTCAGGACGTACAGCACCAGCATCTCGTTGTAGCTTACACCGTATTTTTTTGCCCAGTAGCAGTATACGCCACGATATTGGTGGACTGAACAGTCCAGATGGTTCAGTATTCTTTCGGTTTGTTTATTCATAATTCCCTCAAAATAATTTATAATCCCATTTGGGATTATAAATTATTTCTGCAGAAATGTCAATACAGAGGGCGAAAATATTTTGTCATCGGTGTGCTGTACAGAACATAAATTCTTTTTTGTTGATATAATCATATATTATATAGTATAATATAAGTCAAGATATTAATTTTTAAGGTGATTTTATGGTTAAGCTGAACAACGATTGGGACGAGGTTTTAAAGGGCGAGTTTGACAAGCCTTACTATCTTGCAATCCGTGAATTTCTCAAAAAGGAATATTCCACCCAGATTGTGTATCCAAATATGTACGACATCTTCAACGCCCTCAAAGCCACCAGCTTTAAAGACACAAAGGTGGTTATTTTAGGGCAGGACCCATACCACAATCCAGGTCAGGCACACGGTATGAGCTTTTCGGTAAAACCGGGTGTCATGCCGCCTCCAAGCCTTGTTAATATGTATAAGGAAATTGAGGACGAGTTCGGCATTACAATGCCAAAGGACTATGGATATCTTGTCAGCTGGGCCCAGCAGGGTGTGCTGCTGCTCAACACTGTTCTCACAGTGCGTCAGAATCAGCCGCAGAGCCATAAAAACTGCGGATGGGAAACCTTTACCGACAATGTAATTGCATCTCTGAACAACAAGGAAGAACCATGTGTATTTCTGCTTTGGGGCTCTAACGCAAAAAGCAAGGCAAAGCTTATCACCAATCCGAAACACCTTATTCTCCAGACAGTTCATCCAAGTCCGCTTTCCGCTTACAGAGGTTTTTTTGGCTGCGGTCATTTCAAAAAGGCAAATGATTACCTTGAGAGAAACGGGCTTGCACCAATCGACTGGAGTATTACATCATAATTGGATTATACAAATAGTATAATTTACATAAAATATGACAAAAAACGTGGAGCTGCAGCTCTGAAAAAAGGAATTTTATGCTTAAATTAAAGGATAAAAAACTTTATACAATAAGCTTTATACTGCCGGTAGCTGTTATGCTGGCGGTGTATATGGCAAACGGCATACTGACACAGTGGTCGATTCTCACAAACGACCTGAACAGCCAGTACGTCAATTTTCTGCTGTATTACCGCAACCATCTGGCAGAAAACGGTCTGTTCTACAGCTTTTCAAAAGGTCTGGGAGGTAACTTCTTCGGGATATTCACCTACTATCTTGCAAGTCCGCTGAATCTGCTTGTATTTCTCTTTCCCTCGGTAAAGATAGAGGCAGCCATAACAGTTATTATGCTTCTCCGTTTTGGTCTTGCTTCGGCAACATTCAGCTGGTTTGTGCAGAAAACGGTAAAAAACTGCAACAGCATAACAGCGGCGATGTTCGGCACAGTTTACTCTCTGTGCTCATATATTGTGGTTATAAGCTATCACATTATCTGGTCGGATGCATTTTTTATGCTGCCTGTAATAACAGGATTTATGCTGGATATTTATGATGGAAAACCAATCAGAAATTTTGTGGCTGCTTTCAGCCTGCTTATAATTTCCAACTACTATATGGCATATATGGTGGGGCTTTTCTGTGCATTGATGTTTGTGCACCGTTGCATTTCGGAGCACAACAGGGAAAAATCAGTAAAATTTTTCACAGGTCTTGCAAAAGGGGCAGTGCTGTCTGTAATGCTTACGGCCTGGGTGCTGATACCATCTGCTTTTGCACTTTTACAGGGCAAAACCGCAGTGCCTGATGACAGAATATTTGCCTTTGGTCTTTCTGAACTGGTGGGTAAGCTGTTCACGGGCAGTTACGACAGTCTTGGCAATATCAGTGCACCATTTATATACTGCGGTGCAGCTGCATTTGTTCTGTTTTCAGGAATTCTGTTTATGAAATCAAGAACAGTCAGGGAAAAACTTGCCGATATAGCTGTTCTGGCAGTATTTGCACTCAGCTTCTGGATTGTACCGCTGGGAAAAGTGTGGCATATGTTCTCCGCCACAAACTCCTTCCCATACAGATTTACCTATATATTTGTGTTTTTTGTACTGTGGAAGTGTGCAGATGTGTGCAGTAATATGGAAAAATCAGAGCTGTATACCTTTGCGGCTTTTGCAGGTGCAGTGATTGCGGCAGTATGTTTTGCCGGTATTAAAATATGCAATATAACACTGCTGAGGGCAGCGGTATTCTTTGTGCTGGCTTCAATAACAATGGTTTTATATATTGTCTATAAGATTACCGGCAAGAAAATTGTACTGTTGCTTATAGCTGCTGTTATGACAGGAGATATGGCACTCAACGGCTATATGATTACAGGGGATAACTATGATGCCCTTCTTCGCCAGCCAAAAGGCAGCATTGCAAAAGCATATACTATTGTGGAAGAAGAACTGGCCGGAACAGGCGAAACAGGTTTCTACCGCATACATAATCAGAACAATGATTACGAGGGGATAGACTACACCGAAAACAGCAACTTCCGCCATGCCTTCAATGATGTTATAAGGACCTTTACATCCTTGAGCGAAAAGGAATTTGAGGCATTGAGATATGGAGATTTCGGCAAAAACCCATGGGAGCTTATAATGTCGGTAACGGGTGCAAAGTATTATCTCAACAAGCAGGTGCTGTCACCTTTTGAGGCAGAAGTCTTTCCTCTGATGTACAAAACTGCCGATAAGCCTGATGAAGAAACGGACATTGCAGTTTATATAAGACAGGTTACAGGCTGTGATGTGCTCGATGCAGAGGGAAAAACCGATTATTCAGCTCTCAGTGCAGCTGCACAGATTGCACAGAACAACAGCGGCGAGACGGTTTTTGACGGTGAGGGCAGAATAACAGCGGTTGTAGACAGTGATGCAGACAATCAGTTTGTAGCCACAAGTATTGTATATGACGAAGGCTGGAAAATCACAGTAAACGGCAAAAGAGTGGAAAATGAAAGAGTTCTTGGCCATTTTACAGGTTTCACCGTTAACAGCGGCGAAAATATAATTGAGATGAAGTATATTCCAAAAGGTTTTTACCCGTCTTTGCTGATCTCGTTGCTTACTCTGGCGGGGTGTATGGCGTACTGTATAATCAAAAGGAAAAAATAACATACAATCAACATACAAATTGTGTAAAATGCTGATATAAAGGCGAAAGGAGTGATTTTATGCTTAAAGCAGCAGATTTCAGAAAGATAGCAAGAGATGGACTCAAAGGCAACTGGCTTCTGGCAGTTGGGGCAGGAATTATTGCTGTACTGCTGGGAGGATGTATAATGTCGAAAACAGGCAGCGGCAGCTCATCGGGAGGTTCATCTTCCAATCCTTCCCCTGACCCTATGTCACTTCAGCAGGCGATGGACGGAGTAACAGCAAATCATGTAATCGTAAACTTTCTGCTGGCTGTGTTGGGGGTTACTGCCTTTTTTGCGGTACTTTACCTCATTGTAAGCCTTGTAATAGGCGGCGCAGTTTCTATGGGCTATGCAAAATTCAACCTTAATATTATCAACAGAACAAATCCTGATATCAGGGATATTTTCTCCGAGATGGGACGCTTCAAGACAGGCTTTGTAATGAAGTTCCTCACAACCCTGTATATTTTGCTGTGGTCACTTCTGTTTGTAATTCCTGGCATCATAGCCAGCTATTCCTATGCAATGACACCGTACATACTTATGGAAAATCCCGATATGACAGCCAGTCAGGCAATTGTCGCCTCCAAAGAACTTATGAAAGGCAACAAATGGAGACTGTTCTGCCTTGAGTTCAGCTTTATCGGCTGGAGCATGCTTGCGGCAATTACACTTGGCATCGGTATGCTTTTCCTGCGTCCATATATAGAGGCAGCAGGTGCAGCATTTTACCGTGAAATAAAATGGGAAAAAATGAAACAGCAGGCTGGAATATAGAAAACAGAATATACAATAAAAAGGTCGCCAAAGGCGACCTTTTTTGATGCATGAATTGAAAAAAGCAGACAAACAAAGGGCCTGTCCTTGCGGACAAGCCCTTATTGTTTTGTTTAGTTTTCCATGGATAAGCCCTATCACTTATACTGTGTAACCACAAACAAGGTTCTTATGGCTGAAATCTGTGATTTCAGATGATGCGAAGCATCAATTTGCGTTAGCAAACCAGCAGGTTATTATTTGTAGAGTTCAACAAGTCTTGTGAGATAGTCGAATCTTTCGTTAGCTGCTTTTTCGTTAGCAACGAAGAGACGTTCAGCTTTTTCTGGGAAGGAAGCTTTGAGACGAGCATAACGTGCTTCGTTCATAAGGAATTCCTGATAGCCGCCCTGTGGAGCTTTGCTGTCAAGTGTGAATGGATTTTTGCCTTCAGCTTTGAGTGCTGGGTTGTAACGGAAGAGGTTCCAGTAACCGGTTGCAACAGCTTTCTTGATTTCGTTCTGGCTGTTTGTCATGCCGCCTTTGATGGAGTGCATTTCACATGGAGCGTAACCGATGATGATGGATGGACCGTTGTAAGCTTCAGCTTCTGTGATAGCTT
>SVNA01000012.1 GCA_015067145.1 Oscillospiraceae bacterium
TTCTTCAAGTACAGACAGTACAAAAACACAGAAGATTATCTTTTCTGTAATGCTTTTGGAAATCAGCTTGTAAAAAGCACAAGTTATCACATGCTGTATGACTATAACATCGTAGTTTCCTGCGGACTTTCCATCTTTTGTAAAGGTGAGCACACCTGCGTCAAGTGAAAAGTCTGTATCGTTGTCTATTGCTGCACTTGTTGATGGAATAGTTGCAACAGTAATTGTACCCGTACCAACTGTTTCCTGAATTATTGTTGCGTCAGCATATGTAGGAACATATGGAACATAGTTAATTGCCTTTGCTTCAAAAGGTAACTGTACATATTGGCCATTAACCATAAAGTCAACAACAAATTTGTCCCCATATACGCCATCCATCTGTTCGTTTACAGAACCAATTCTGGCTAAAAGTTTTGCATATCCGTTATCTACTCTGTATTCACAGTTTCCTTTACTATTGTATGAACCTTCAGTTAAGCCCGGTCCGCCACCAGTAATTATGGCCTGTTCTGCAGGGTCAGTATCTTTTTTGATAACTCTAAGATAATAAACTGTTGATGGAGCTGAATGACTATTGTTATAATTAAATGTCAGAGCAGTTGAATAATCGTTCCATCCGTCAGTGGGAACAGTATCATCTGTACCTGTCGCATACTGCAGTTTATATAAACTGGGATCAACAGGTGGATTGCCAGGAACATTGGAACCGCCACTTATAGAAATATTGAACGACCATTCTTTTCCATCGTAGGAAACTTTAAAGTTTTCAATATAGTCTGTCTTTTCTTTTGTAACAACTTTAATAGTATTGTTTTCTACTGTAATTTCTGCATCACTGTTTGTTGAATATGTAAAATTACTTTTTGTATATCCTGTAACCTCATTTCCATTAGTATACAATTTTATATATATTGTATTCCCTAAATCTACAGAAATATCTCCCACTGGTGCATCAAATCCACTTGTTGCATTGTCTGAGACTTTAACGGTATTGACCGAAGGACTTTCGGCAAATGCTGCCATTGGCAGTAGAGATACAATCATAACCAGGCTTAACAGCCATGATGTCAATTTTTTGAAATTCATTTTTATTTATCACTCCTTCTTTAAAGTGTATTTTACTGTTTTTTCCACCTGTGTATGCAGGGGGTCTTTAAAAAACTCTACTGTAACTACCGCCTCTCTTTCACCTTTATTAAAATCGACTATCCTGTACTCGTAAGGGGTACCTGTGGACTTTTCATAGGTATAAACACCCGCCTTACTGTCAAAATAATCTGTTTTGTGCAGATTTGTAAAATCGCTGAACAGGAAAAACTCGTTCGCTATATCTTCAACCGTCTTTTGCGGTATCTGAACCAAACTATCATCTCTGGCCCGGTCATAGGCCATATCCATACAGAAAGCCGTAATCTTCGGTGCGTTCTGTGGAGTATTTTCCCCGTCTGTAAGACCAAATTTTATCATCTTGTGCACTATCTGCACCGCTTCGTCCCTGTCGTCAATACTGTTTATGCGGTTGTACTTTTCATAGCTGTACAGGCAGTCTGCATACAATCCGGACATAATTCTGCTGCGGTCTATCTGTGCCACAAGCTTCTGTGTATCCTTGCCAAAGATTATACCTCCGTTTTCCAGCAGATTTATATGCACGTCTGCGGTATCTTCCGAGGTGTAAAAAATCCTGTCAATTTCCATGCGGAGAGTATCTTCCTCAAAAGGCTTGTACACGGGTGCGAAAAACTCGCTGTCCGCTGTGGATTTTTCTGCAATTCCTGCACTGTCCTTATTTTCTATATCAGCGATAAAGCTTTCAGTAAACTCTGTTATCTCTGCCCTTGTTTCACTGGTTACAAACACAGTTTTTGGGATGTACTGATACTCTTCGGCAAACACAGGGTTTGTGCTGACCGAAAAGCCAATAAACAGTGTTACCGCTGAAAAAATCACAAGTCTGGTTATTGACATTTTTCTGTAGGCCATCACTTTTTCTATGCGTTTTGCCACTTTGTTTTTTGCAAAGGAAAGATATCCCAGCTGTAAAGAGTTTTTTCTGCCGGCATATTCCACCAGAACACAGGCATAGTGTCTTTTATGCTCCATACCGTATACCGAGAGCACCTGCTGGTCACAGGAAGTTTCTATATCCTCATTGAACAGATAAAAACTCCACCATACAAACGGATTGTACCAATGCAGTGCAAGGCACACAAAGTGCAGAAACCTTACTATCTGATCATAACGCTTTGCGTGTACCATCTCGTGTGCTATGGCATATTTTAAGTCTTTCTCTTCCAGATTTTCTGATTTTGGAAGTATAATTCTTGGTTTAAAGAATCCTATAACTATCGGAGACAATACATTAGGCGATACAAAAACCTTTACGCTTTCTCTCACCGAAAAATCCCGTCTTATCTGCTCCACAAATTTCTCTTTATACAGCACTGCATACCTGAGCCTGTGCTGCGTAATCAAATGAACCACCAGCCACAGTACTATCATAGACACTGCCACAATCAGCCATAACAGTGCAAGATTCCCAAGAAAATATGCATCGGAACCCGGAGATATTTTGTCTGTTATTTCACCATATCCAAGATACTCCATAGTTACAACATATCTGCCTCCTCTGGAATATCTGTTCGTATTTTTGAAAACATTCAGCAGGCTTATCGGGCTTGCAAATGTAAAAGGCATTAACAGTCTGATAATAAGAGCACTCCACAAAATATAATAAAATTTTGCAGGGATAAATTTGTATGATACCGATCTCCATAATATCAGAAGAATTGCCGCCAGTGCTCCGCTGATGCTCATATTTAAAAAAGTTATAAACATATTTATCAGCATAAAATTATATGTCGTTTCGCTCTATTATTTTTTTGAGTTCTTCAATATCTTCTGCTTTGAGATTCTGACTCGAAACCAGGGACGTCAGAAACAGTTTCATATTTCCGCCGAACATTTTTTCTATAAGAAAATTTGTCTCATCAAAAGCTATCTCTTCTCTGGTAACAAGAGGTGCTACAACAAAACCCGGTTCATTGCGGCTTATTGCCTGTTTATCAATGAGCTTTTTAAGTATTGTATAGGTGGTATTCTTTTTCCAGCCCAGGTTTTCTGTGGCCCAGTTTGCAAGGTCTATGGCTTTGATTGTGCCGTTGTCCCAGATTTTGTTCATCAGATGCATTTCAGAGTCAAAAATTTTAATTTTGGCCATATACACAGACTCCTTTTTCGTCATTTTTATGTCATTCTACCAGAGTAGAATGGTTCAACTTTATTTTATCACCGATAATCATTCTGTCAAGGTGGAATATTCTATTGGAATAGAACAGATGCAGTAATTCTACAGAATTGTTTAATTGAATTTTCAAATTATTATATTTCCATAAAAGATGTATGCCTAAACGCTCGTTCATCGGAGGGCAACATTATTGACCTTTCATTACATAAGTTATATAATGAATTATTATTGGAATTATATTTTAATAACAGCTTTACCTTTTGTTTTGAGGAAAGGATTTTATTGAATTTATGAATATTATTATTGTAGGCAGCGGCAAGGTTGGTTTTTTTCTCGCTGAACAGCTTGTAAAAGAAAAACACGATATCACAATCATAGATTTGGAAGAGGATACTCTGGGCAAAGCATATGATACCCTTGATATTATGACAATAAAAGGCAATGGCGTTTCTCCTGCTACACTTACAGAAGCCGGAGCTGAAAATGCGGACCTTGTTATTGCCGCAACAAGCAGCGACGAAGTAAACATGGTTTGCTGTCTTACTGCGAAACAGCTTGGTGCAAAATATACTATCGCCCGTATCCGCACACCTGAATATACAGAAAGTATAGTTGAACTGAAGAAAAACCTTAAAATAGATGTTGTTATCAACCCTGAAAGTGCAGCAGCTGCAGAAATTGCACGACTTTTGCGTTTTCCTGCTGCAGCTGATATTGAAACTTTCTGTCGAGGCAAAGTTGAGCTGATGGGCTTTGTTCTCCAGGAAGGAGACTTTCTCATTGGCAAATCTTTGATGGATTTGCCTCCACAGGTTAAAAAGCTTCAGCTTTTGTTCTGCGTTGCCGACAGGAATGGTGATGTTTGTATCCCTAAAGGTTCTTTTGTTCCTAAGGCAGGTGACAAGCTTTATATTATAGGTCAGCCGTCAGGCCTCGACAAATTCTTCCGTCTTCTCGGCAGATATACACCGAAAATCAAGAAAGTATTTCTCGTTGGTGGCGGCAAAATCTCCGCTTATCTTATCGAAATGCTGAGAAATATGAAAATCAAACTTAAGGTTGTTGATAAAGATGAAGCTAAGTGCCGTGAAATTGCCGAGCTTTTCCCTGATGTTATCACCATACACGGCGACGGCAGCGACCATGAATTGCTGGAAGAAGAAAATCTGCAGTCCTACGATGCATTCGTTGCCCTGACCGGACGTGACGAAGATAATCTTATCATCTCCCTTTATGCAATGCAGCAGGGTGTTTCCAAAACCATAACCAAATGTAACAGACAGAACTATATCGGCATTGCCAGAAGTATCGGACTCAACAGTGTTGTTTCGGCAAAATATGTTATTGCTTCCTACATTCTGCATCTTGTACGCGGTATGCAGAACAGCCAGGGCAGTGTTATGAACAGCTTGCACAGAATTGCAGACGGTGCCGCTGAAGCTATGGAATTCAAGGTTAACTCTTCCACAAAAAACATTGGTATTCCGCTTAAGGAACTCAAGCTCAAACCTGATGTTTTGCTGGCTGTTATTGTGCGAAACGGCACAATTATTATTCCTGAAGGTTCATCAACCTTGGAGATTGATGACACTGTTATCATCATCACCAGCGGAACATACATCATGGACCTCAATGACATCTACTATGACAGCGACTCTGCTGTTAATGTCGGAGGAAACAATTAATGAATCTTAAAGTTGTTTTAAAGATTGTAGGCAGGGTTATCACCATGGAGGCCATTGTTCTGTGTCTTCCTTTGCTGGTTTCTATGCTGTATGGTGAAGATACCACACCGTTTCTGATTACAATCATTCTTGTTCTTTTTGTCGGTGTTGTTTTATCGAGTATCAATACCACAAAAGAATTTTTCATACGTGAAGGGTTCTTCACCGTTGCTCTGATATGGCTTACCACAGGTTTTATCGGTTCTCTCCCGTTTTATTTCTCGGGATATTTCACCAGCTTTGCTGATTGTTTCTTTGAAAGCTGTTCCGGCTTGACCACAACAGGTTCTTCTATACTTACAAACATCGAAGCACTGCCAAAGGGGATTCTTTTCTGGCGTTCCCTTACTCACTGGCTGGGTGGTATGGGTGTGCTTGTACTGGCAACAGCCCTTATTCCTACTATCGGCATCCGCACAAAATATCTGACACAGGCAGAGTCCCCAGGTCCTGTTTTTTCAAAACTTGTTCCAAAACAGGCACAGACATCCAAAATTCTTTATGCAATCTATTGTGTACTGACTATAGCAGAGGCTATCTGCCTCAAACTTGCAGGTATGCCTTGGTATGACAGTTTTATCCACGCATTTGGTACAGCAGGTACAGGCGGTTTCTCCAACATGAATGCAAGTGTGGGTGCATACAACAGCATGACGATAGATATGATTATCTCTGTGTTTATTCTGCTGTTCTCCATAAATTTTGCGATGTATTTCCTTTTGCTGACACGGAGATTCAAAGAAATCCTCAAAAGTGACGAACTGAGATTTTTCCTTGCTGTAGTTTTTATTGCCACATTTATTGTATGCATTAATATCCGATATCTCTATCCTGACTGGGTACAAACTTTCAGATATGCTTTCTTCCAGGTTTGTTCCTTGATTTCCACCACAGGATATTCTACTGCAGACTGGCTGTACTGGCCTCAGATCTGTCAGATGGTTTTCATTCTGCTTATGTTCTGCGGTGCCTGTGCAGGCAGTACCGGCGGTGGCATGAAATGCTCCCGCATACTTGTTATGTTCCGTGTTATCCGCAGGGAAATTCATCATATCATCCATCCACGTTCTGTTCAGGTTGTTAAACTTGACGGCAAGGTTGTGGAGGAAAAGACAATTCATTCCATTCTCACATTTATAGGATGTTATTTCCTGATTATCATGGCTGGTGCTGTAGTAGTTTCTCTGGACGGATTCGGGTTCAGCGAAAGCTTCACTGTAGCTCTCACCTGTGTGAGCAACATTGGTCCTGGCCTTGGTGTATTTGGTCCTGCAGGCAACTTTTCCACCCTTTCGGATTTTTGCAAATATTTCCTTTCCTTCTGCATGATTATCGGCAGACTTGAAATTTTCCCTATTCTTGTACTGCTTAGTCCTGCATCCTGGAAAAAGTCCTAAATTATAAAAAATTACAGTCGTTTCTGAATTTCAGAAACGACTGTTTTTGTTTGGAAATTTATTCGATTGAGATTTATTTTTCGCTGAGCATTTTATCTATAGCTGCTGCAGCCTGTTTGCCTGCACCCATAGCCAGAATAACGGTAGCTGCACCTGTTACAGCATCGCCTCCGGCATATACTGCATCACGGGTTGTAAGACCATCGTCTCCGTTTGTCACAATACATCCCCATTTATCTGTTTCAAGACCCTCTGTAGTGGAGGAAATAAGCGGATTCGGGCTTGTGCCGATGGACATAATCATTGTGTCAATATCAATGATAAATTCGCTGTCCGGCTTTACAACAGGGCGTCTGCGGCCTGATGAATCGGGCTCACCAAGCATCATTTCTACGCATTTTATTGCATTTACCTCACCATTCTCATCACCGATAACCTCCACAGGATTTGTGAGCAGTTTAAAGATAATGCCTTCTTCCTGTGCGTGTTCAATCTCTTCCAGACGGGCCGGCAGTTCCTGCATACCGCGGCGGTATACTATATACACATTTTCTGCACCGAGACGTTTTGCACTGCGGGCTGCATCCATTGCAACGTTGCCTCCGCCTACAACCGCCACATTTCGGCTTTTGCGGATTGGTGTCTTGCTTGTCGGCAGATATGCTTTCATCAGATTAACTCGGGTGAGATATTCATTTGCACTGTAAACACCTTTGAGACTTTCGCCGGGGATACCCATAAATTTAGGGAGACCTGCACCGCTTCCGATATAAACAGCTCCATAACCCATATCAAAAAGCTCGTCTATGGTGAGAATTTTGCCGATAACCATATTGGTTTCGATTTTTACACCGAGAGCTTTGAGGTTATCAATTTCGTATTTAACAATGTCTTTTGGCAGGCGGAATTCAGGGATGCCGTACACAAGCACACCGCCAGCTGTGTGAAGTGCCTCGTAGATTGTGACATCATAACCTTTTTTTGCCAGTTCACCCGCACAGGTAAGACCTGTAGGACCTGCACCGATAACTGCCACCTTTTTGCCGTTTGGTGCAGCAGGCTGTGGTTTTTCTGCACAGTTTTCGCGGTACCAGTCGGCAACAAAGCGTTCCAGACGGCCGATTGCCACACTTTCTCCTTTTACTGCACGGACACATTTGCCCTCGCACTGGGTTTCCTGCGGACACACACGGCCGCACACTGCAGGCAGACTTGTCTGCTGTGAAAGGATTTCGTATGCTTTTTTTATATCACCCTTTGCAACCTCTGCAATAAAGGCAGGGATATCTATAAATACAGGGCATCCGCTGATGCAAGGCTTGTGCTTACAGCCAAGACATCTTTCTGCCTCTTCCATTGCCATTTCAATAGTGTAACCCAGAGCAACCTCGCCGAAGTTTCTGTTGCGAACCATAGGATCCTGGCTCGGCATAGGGCATTTGTTAGGATTCATATTAGCCATTATTCTGCCTCCTTGCTTAAAAGGTTGCAGGCCGCTTCTCTTTTACGTGTTTCAAATTCTCTGTACATGGAAGAACGGCTGATAGCTTCGTCAAAATCCACCTTGTGTCCATCAAAATCAGGTCCGTCAACACAGGCAAACTGTGTTTTTCCGTCAACGGTAAGCCGGCAGCCGCCGCACATGCCTGTGCCGTCAATCATAACAGGGTTCATGGACACTGTGGTTTTTATGCCGTATTTTTCGGTAAGCTTGCAGACAAACTTCATCATAACAAGAGGACCTATAGCGATAACTTCGTCATACTGTTCACCACTGTTTATAAGATTTTCAAGAGCGGTGGTAACAAGACCTTTTTCGCCCAAAGAGCCGTCGTCGGTCATAATAACCAATTTATCACTTGCTTTTTCAAATTCGTCCTTAAGAATAACAAGGTCTTTGTTTCGGAAACCAACAACACTGTGGACACAGCAGCCTTTTTCTTTAAGTTTCTTTGCCACAGGATAAGCGATTGCACAGCCCACACCGCCGCCGATAACTGCAACCTTTTTAAGCCCGTCAAGGTGGCTTGGTTTGCCGAGAGGGCCTACAAAGTCGCAGATATTACTGCTTTCACAGAGGGTGGAAAGTTCCATTGTTCCCTCGCCCACAAGCTGGAAAATTATTGTAACTGTGCCCTTTTCTGCATCATAATCGGAGATTGTAAGAGGTATTCTTTCGCTGTCCTCCAATGCACGGACTATAACAAACTGCCCCGGCTGTGCCTTTTTTGCTATCAGTGGAGCATCTATCACCATTTTGCATACAGTGGGATTTAAAAACTGTTTGTGTAAGATTTTATACATAGCTTTTTCCTTTTTAATTTTACTCTATTTAAAAATTATACTATTTTGCCGCTGTTACTGCAAGACGGTATTTAATGTAAAGAAGCAAAATAAAAAGGAGAGTTTTCACCCTCCTTTCACTATATATTTTTATCAGAAAATACCAGGAATTATATGGCTGAGCCATAAACCGATTGCAAAGCTGGCCGCATTTGCTGTAAAGGCGTATGCAGTTGTTTTAAAGCGGTCTGCTGTTTTTGCCGTAAACTTTTTAAGCAGTATACCGTAGATAACTGCTTCCAGTGCAAAGACCACAACCTCCAGCAATACAAAGAAAAAAACAAAAGCCATTGAACCCATATTGTAGTTGATAATATTCAGTGCTACATTGAGAACAACCTGTGTGATGATATTTACCACAGCGATAATTTTTATTGCTTTCTTTTCCCTGTAACCGAAGATAAAGGCTATTGCAATTTCCAGCAGAATTGTTGCCGCAATTCTCGCAAGGAGAGAGATTATTTCCCAGGTGAAATTGTAGCTTTGTTCTGCTATAAGCATATTGTCCGCTGCAGCAGATGTCTCTGTCATAAATTCGGACAAATCCACTGTATAGTAGCTGTCAAAGGCATAGCGTTCGTATATATCACTTACATAATATGTATCTGACTGCGGAAACCAGAGCAGAATCTTGAATTTTGACGGCGGATAGTATGTCCAGTTCAGCTGATTTGTACCTGTACAGTCCCATGCTTCCTGTAAAAAATAATATCCGTCAGCATCGGTGTAACTTTGAAAAGCCTGCCAGATTTCATAATCAAAATCATAATAATTCTCGTGTCCGCTTATGCCATCCCATGCTGATGACGGGCCTGTGGATTTACGCTCTGAAAGCAAAGTGCCGTGATATTCCGTACCGTTTTTCACACCCTCAAAGGTAATGTTTATGGATGGTTTTGGCCCGATATCTGCGTGGGCAACCAGCGGAAGTGAGAATATGACTGTAATACATAACAATAATGATATAAATCTTTTCATGGTAACTCATCCTTTCAGCTCTTTGATTTTGCCTGCTGTTATGATGATGTAGGCAATAAAGATTAATGCAGACAGTATAATAAGCCCTGTTTTGCCCTGTTTGATACCGACTGCCAGCAGCAATCCGCATATACCCAGCCATAAAACCAAAAGAACTGCTGCAAGAATTATACGTACAGGCATAGAAACCTTTTTTGAAGAAACTGCTTCTGATGCCCCTTCAAATATTATTTCAAGTATAAAGGTAAACATATACAGTCCTCCTTAAAATAAGTTTGGTTATATCTTCTGTAACTCCATACCTGTTTTCTTTTCAATAAATTTGCAGAATTCCTTTGGTGTGCCGTTGGTCATGGCACGCAGGTCATAAACCTGTGCGTGACGGCGGCTGAATACAAACACTATGTAATCGCCTCTTTTGGCAATCGCCTCAATAGATTTGTATTTAAACTCGGTTGTGCCAACTTCAGTTGCAGATACATAGTTGTCATCATAAAATGTTACTGTTCCACTTTCAGAGCCTTTCATCATCCGTTTGGAAGCAAAAAACGCATTGATTTTATCTTCCCAGATAAGTGCCGCAAGCATCACCAACGCTGCAAGGGCTGTAAAGACAGTGTTCGCACCAAAATTATCGGTAACAACCGAAAGCACTACAAACAAAACGGCAATCAGTATAACCACCCATCCGATTTTATGGCTGCGGGATGAGTGTTTTTTGTGTGTTGTCTTGCGCACTGCTCTTGCCATAGCAGTGAGTGCGTCCATATCGTAAACTGTGTTAAATACAAAATTCATAGGCACACCTCCTGTTTATATAACTTTTCATATTAATTGTAATCAATCAAAGTGTGAAAATTGTGAGAGTGTTGTAAATACTACTGCTACACGGTTTCTGTTTCTGCTTCTTCTTTTTCTTCTGCTGTTTCAGCATCTTCCTGTGGCAGTTCAATTTCCTTGTTTTCAAAGGTGTTTATCATCTCCACATATTCTGCCGCTGCGGATACCAGTTCTGTTTCGGAGATATCTATGCTCTCTGCTTTTTCTGCAATCTGCGGTTCTTCCGTTTTTTCTTCCACAGCTTTTACAGGAACAGGTTTTCTGTTTGCCAGTGTAATAAGGCTGTATATAAGGATTACAAAGGATACAATGCTCATTACTGCGTACAGCAAGCTCATATTTTCAAAGAACTTTAAGCCGTAGAACATCATAATTGCAGGTGCTGTGATGATATTTGTTACAAGGCTTGTCCATCCGCCCAGAGTTGCACAGATGGCAAGCACCCCCGACACCATTGTGTACAGTGCAATAAGTGCTGATGTTTTTGCCGCTGCTTCCAGACGGGAAATAAGTGCCCAGAAAAGCAGAAAGAACACCGTTGCAGTTATATTTATCGCCTCCACAGGCAAACCTTTTGATGCCGCAGAAAAGTTTACCGCTATACAGACAATGGTTGCCGCAAGCATAACTATTGTTGATAATATTTCAAGTTTCTTTTTCATATATTTTTCTCTCTCAATTCAGTATTTCTATCCGAAAACCTTGCCCACATTGGCTTTAACCTGTGTTGTCAGTTCCATATCAAGGTCAGGTCTCAGCTCTATTATACAGTCATTATAGCACAAAAGATACTTTTCCTGTGCTGTATCTCCAACATAAATCTGATAAGCATATTCTGCACCCCATTCTGATGCATCAATTTCCACTGCTCTTTCAAACCACTCGTACTCTTCGTAGGTTACACCGTAATTGTGCGGGAAATCTTTCAGCATCTGTCTGTGTGCAAAGTTGTATAAAAACGGCACCTTCACCTTTACCATTGTGTACTGCAAATCAGGCTGTGCAAGGTCGTCCATACGGGGACGCTGATAGGCATTGTGTTTTGACATTATAAACGACTCATCACCGTACCAGCTTGTAGAGTATCCGTCATAGTCGATTTCTATCATATCTTCAATTTTAAGCGGCAGCTCATCATCATAGACGTTCCATTTCATGCCCTTGTATTCGTAGGTATAGGCTGCTTCCTTGTCAAACCAGCCTGCGTCCATAGCTTTGTTAAGCAGTGTTATAAGCAGAAAGCCTGTAACACCAAAGGACAGCACTATTATCGTTATTATTGTGGCTATACGATTTGCATTTGCGGAAACCTTCAGCTTTTTGAGCAGGTTTGAAAATCCCCACACTGCCGACGCCATAAGCGCTATAACAACCGATGACAAAACTGCAATAAGCGCAAATTTCGGCTCTATGCTTAAAAGAAACACTGCAAATATGGCAAGTATAATCCACATAAATGCAAGCTGAATGTTTCTATACCCCTTTGTTGCTGTAAAACTGCCTGTCTCTTCAATAGCTTTTCTGGCCTTTTTGCGCCAGGAAAAATATCCTAAAATCTCCATAAGGCACATAGCTGTCAGCACTGTCCAGCAAAGTGCTGAAAACAGGCTTGAGTTGCGGGAAAGATATTCAACAGGGTCTGTGGAAAACTGCCACAGTCCCAATGTTATCTGCAATACGGCACAGGCTGTAAGGATATAGTAGCTTACCAGAAAAGACTTTTTCGCAGATTTTTCGATAGTTTCCAGCTCGGTTTCGGGGTCAGTTTCTATAGGCACAGGGTTTTCCCTTTCGTTGTAAAAAATCTGTAACTGAGCATTGTAACCCGCCAGTTTCCAGCCAGTATGCTCACACAGTTCCCAGAAACTTTTCTGATTTTCTGTCGGTTCGGGATCAAACATGGATGCCTCAGGGAAATATGTAACCGCATAGTTTATCTTCTGTGGTTCTATACGGCGGAACTTCCAGCCGTAAGATGATATTTTCTCAAGTAACCAGCCTTTTTCTGCCTGTTTTTCAAGAAGCTTTTGAATACCTGTGCGGTCAAAAAATGTAAACTGTGCCAATACACGTTTTGTCTTTCTCATTCTGCATCCCCCTCTCCGAAAATGTTGCTGTAATCTATCAGCTGCGCTTTAAGGCGCTGTATCTCCTTGTCCAGCATATCTCTGCCCTTTGGAGCGATAATATAGCTGCGGCGGCGGCCCTCTACCTTTGTTTCGTATATAAAACCTTCTTCCAGAAACTGTTCCAGAAGATTATACAAAGTGCCCGAGCCTACATTTACTCTGCCCTTGGTCATGGCAGGCACCTTGTCCAGAATGTCCATACCGTAACACTCGTTTTTCAGGCAGAGCAGAATGTAAAACATCTGTTCTGTAAGGGTATGAAATTTTTCTCTTGGCATAGGCTGCACCTCTCATTCTCGATATTCGAGTTTGTTTTCATCTTCAGTATATACTCGATAATCGAGAATGTCAACGGTTTTTGATTTTACCATTTACCAACACTTGCTTTTTATAAAATGATTATAAATACTTCGGTGTTTTATACTTTTATAAATAAAACTATATCGATAAATCAGATTTTTTATAAATCATATATAAGAAAAAATATATTATTTAAATATTTTTGAAAAAAATTGAAAAATTTTGCAAAAAACCCTTTACAAATCGGATTTGATGTGCTATTATATATGAGCGTTAGTCATTGGGGTATCGCCAAGCGGTAAGGCATTGGACTCTGACTCCAACATTCCCTAGGTTCGAATCCTAGTACCCCAGCCAATGAGAACCACTGAACACCAGTTCGGTGGTTTTTATTTTTTGTATAAACTTATTTCAATGATAAAACCGTATCTGTATATGCAATCTGTGCATACTCAGATACGGTTTATTTGTTTTATTCAATATTTATACTGAACCAGAATGTACTGCCTTCTCCCTCGGTGGAATAAACACCATATTCCCCGCCATGAACAGTTATAAAGGTTTTTACTATGGACAAACCCAGACCTGTACTCTTGATATTCTTCACACGTCCGGATTTGTTTTTGTAGTATCTTTCCCAGATATACGGTATATCGCTTTGTGAAATACCTTTGCCAAAGTCGGTTACTTCTATCTTCACCTTATTATTTTCTACAGTCTGCTTCACGATAACATCTTTTCTGTCGACACTGTAGCTGATTGCATTGGTGAGAAGATTATAAAAACACTGGTTTATAAGAGTCTGGTCTGCAACTACCTCAACATCTTCATCATATTCAAATATAATATTATAACCTTCGCCTTTGAGCAGTTCTGTAACATTCTGAATAATAGCTTTTATACTTTCTGTAAAATTGTATCTCTTCATATCAGGCTTTTCTGCACCTGACTGAACTTTTGACAAATTCAGCACATCACTTACCATATTGCTGAGACGCTTTGTCTCGTCAATGATAACCTGTGCATTTTCCGCAGAGTTTTCCCCCGGAATATCCCTCATCACTTCGGCATATCCGCCAATCATCGTCAGCGGTGTACGCAGGTCATGGGAAACATTGGCAATAAACTCCTGACGCAGTCTTTCAAGGTTTGAAAGCTCGTTTGCTGTATAGGTCATAGTGTCAGAAAGCTCGTTGATTTCCCTATACCCTTTTGCCTTAAAATCTATGTCGTATCTGCCGCCTGCCAGCACCTTTGCTTTTTCGTTTATCTCTTCGATAGGTTCTGATATACTTCTCGCCATAAGAAGTATAAGAAACCATGCCATTACAAGCGAAAATATTGTAACAAGCGAAAGCACTGTACGGGTTGTGGTGATTATAGCTTCTACAGGCTCATCCTGAGCATTTATAAGGATTGTGTATTTGTCCCCGTTTTTATCCACAATCTCCTTGGCATACAGGATTATCTGCGGTGCACCTTTTTCTTTGAAAATTCTGAATTCACTGCTGGCAGCACGGGTCACCAGGCGGTATGTCAGGTCTTCTTCCTGTTCGTATTCCAGAAACTGTCTTGTATGGTCGCCGAGAACACGCTGTATAGCATCCACCTGTTCTGTATGACTCATTTTATGTATAACACAGCTTCGTGGACCATCCAGAGACTGAACCTGATTCATCTCTGCGTCATAAACAATTATACATACTTCCTTTTCTGCCACAGTACCTACAAGCTGTTCTACAGGATAAATATCATTTATAACATTTTCCATAACAACAGCAACCTGCATAACTTCATTTCTTTTTACCTGGCGGTATATTCCGTTGAAAAACACAACCTGAATAAGCCACAAGGTAACCAGAAGAGCACCAAGAAAAGCCATTACATATATATGTATCTTAACCCTGAGGGTGAGATTGTCAGGCAATATTCCTTTTTTCATTATCCTACCCCTCAAACCTGTAGCCGATACCTCTCAGTGTAACAATAAGCCCGCTGTACTGGCCGATATGTTTTCTGAGAAGTTTTATGTGTGTGTCAAGGGTTCTGTCATCACCGAAGAATTCGTACCCCCATATATCACTCATCAGCCTTTCTCGGCTTACTGCTGCACCCTTGTTTTTCACAAGATAGAACAGCAATTCATACTCTTTTGGTGCAAGGTCGGTCTCTTCTCCGTCCACGAACACCTTTCGTGCAGTAAAATCTATATGTAAGCCATCTTTTTTAAAGGTTTCGTGCTGTTCTTTCTGTGCTGTAACCCTACGCATAATAACGTCTATACGCATCATCAGCTCTTTTGGAGAAAAAGGCTTTACAACGTAGTCATCTGCACCAACTTCAAAACCGTGTATCCTGTCGTATTCTTCTCCACGGGCAGACAGCATTATTATAGGAACCTGTGAAAAGTCGCGTATCTGACGTGCTGTCTCAAAGCCGTCCAGCTGAGGCATCATTATATCCAGAACAATAATATCAAATTTATGTTCCTGACATTTTTCCACAGCAATCTGTCCGTTTTCGGCCGTAACTATATTATGTCCTTCATATTTTGCATATTTGGATATAAGGGTTCTGATCCCCTCTTCATCATCACAAACTAAAATATTATACATTGAGATGCCTCCTTTTAGATTTATATTATTTTAACATATTTATACATTTTTCTCAATAATAAGCGGCAAATAAAAGATTTCGCACATATACATAAAAGCATTCTGTGCGAAATCTTTATTTTAGTGACGGAATTGAGTTCTGTCCTCCATATGCTGAGCAACAGTATACGGGTCTTGCTCATATCGTCCTGTTTTTTTATATTTTTCCATTGATGTATAATAAATCTGGGTTTCGTCTTCATCTTCCGGGCGGGATGCCTTTTCTCCTCTTGGGAAAGTTTCTTTTTCCACTACTGCTGCCAGAGTTTCCTGCATTATCCTGTCCAGTGATTCATCAAAAGTTTCCGGTACCTGAGAAAAGGCCGCTTCCTTTGTAAATTTGCCTATCTTTCTGTTTCTCTTTTTATCTGCCATAATAAAAACCCCCTTTGACAGTATTATCTGCAGAAACAGAAATTATATATTACAAAAAAAGAACCATTAAAGGTATTATTTTCATAAAACCTTTTAACTTTTGAAAAAAAAGTAATTTCTGTCTTTTTCAACAAAATTCTTTGTTCAGCACACATAAACCCATTTACTTTTATGATAAAATAATATATTATTATATTTATCAATATATATTATTATATATCGTTAAAAGTATTGAAAGGAGAAAATTCAGATGAAAAAAGATGACGTAAAATACTCCTCATACGTTCAGATTTTGAAGGAAGAATTAGTTCCTGCTATGGGCTGTACCGAGCCGATTGCACTGGCATTCTGTGCAGCAAAGGCTAGAGAAGTTCTGGGCACACAGCCTGACCGTGTTGTAATCGGCGCAAGCGGCAGTATTATAAAAAATGTAAAAAGCGTTATCGTTCCAAACACAGATGGGCTCAAAGGTATTCCTGCTGCTGCAACTGCAGGCATTGTTGCAGGCAAAAGCGAAAAGATGCTGGAGGTTATCAGCGAGGTTACACCTGAGGAAATCGCAGCTATGAGAACATTTATGACTGATGTTCCTATAGAAGTTCATCATTTCCACAATGGTATGACCTTTGACATTATCGTTACTGTTTACAGTGGTGAAGAATATGCAAAAGTTCGTATTGTAAACTATCACACAAATATCGTACATATCGAAAAGAACGGTGAAGTTCTGCTTTCCGTTGAGGTTGAAGGCGAAGATGAAAGCGGTCTTACAGACCATTCCATCCTCTCTCTCGAAGAAATCTACGATTTTGCAGAAACAGTTGATATCGCAGATATTGAAGAAGTTATCTCCCGCCAGATTGAATACAACACAGCTATCGCGGCAGAAGGTATGCGTGGTGACTGGGGCTCCAACATCGGCAAGGTGCTTATCAAAACATACGGTGATGATATTCTTGTGCGTGCAAAAGCTATGGCGGCTGCAGGCTCTGATGCAAGAATGTGCGGCTGTGAAATGCCTGTTGTTATCAATTCCGGCAGCGGCAACCAGGGGCTTACAACTTCCCTGCCTGTTATCGAATACGCAAAAGAGCTGAATGTGGGCAAAGAAAAGATGTACCGTGCTCTTGTTCTGGCAAACCTTGTTACAATCCATCAGAAAACACCTATCGGCCGTCTTTCTGCTTTCTGCGGTGCTGTAAGTGCAGGTGCTGGTGCAGGTGCAGGCATTGCCTATCTGCTTGGCGGTGATGTCAGTGCAATCGGCCATACTGTTGTAAATGCTATCTGTACAACAGGCGGTATGGTTTGTGACGGTGCAAAGGCAAGCTGTGCAAGCAAAATTGCAACAGCTGTTGAAGCCGGTATTATCGGCTACCGTATGCACCTTATGGGGCAGGACCTGCAGCCCGATGACGGCATTGTTGGTGACAGTGCAGAACTTACAATCAAGAATGTGGGCCGCCTTGCAAGACAGGGTATGAAAGAGACAAACGAAGAAATTATCCGCATTATGATTGGTAAATAATGTTTATTTGTGTAATATTTTCTTTTTAGATATTTATATATTTATTAAGAGATTTTATCCCATAAAAAAGGAGAGTATATTATGAAAATTTTAAAAAGCTTGCCGGCTAAACTTTTAATCGGCATTATTATCGGTGTTGTGCTTGGTCTTGTTGTACCTGAAAGCATAATGACAGTTATCGTTCCTGTTAAAAACATTCTTGGTCAGATTATCCAGTTTGTTGTTCCGCTTATCGTTATCGGCTTTATCGCCCCATCTATCACAAAGCTTGGAAGCAATGCTACAAGAATGCTGGGCGTTGCATTGGCACTGGCTTATGTTTCCTCTGTGCTTGCAGCATTCCTTTCCATGACAGCAGGTTACACACTTATTCCTAACCTTCCATTTGCTAATCAGGCAGAAGCTTTGAGAGAACTGCCGGCTGACGTATTTGGCCTTGCAATCCCACAGATTATGGGTGTTATGAGTGCTCTTGCACTTGCTGTTCTGCTTGGTCTTGCTGCTGTATGGACAAAAGCAAAGGTGTTTACAGCTTTCCTTGACGAATTCCAGAAAATGGTTCTGGACATTGTTTCCAAAGTTGTTATCCCTCTGCTTCCTCTCTATATCTGCTTTACATTCTCCACACTGGCTTATGACGGTACAATCACAAAACAGCTTCCAATCTTTGTAAGTGCTGTTGTTATCGTTATCGTTGGCCACTACATCTGGCTTGCAGTGCTTTACATTGTTGCAGGTATCTACAGCGGCAAAAAGCCAATGGAAGTTCTCAGACACTACGGCCCTGCATACCTTACAGCTATCGGTACAATGTCCTCTGCTGCAACACTTGCTGTTGCACTTAAAGGTGCACAGAAATCTTCTGTTCTCCGTGATGACATGGTAGAGTTTGGTATTCCTCTCTTTGCAAACATCCACCTCTGCGGTTCTGTACTTACAGAAACATTCTTTGTTATGATCGTTAGCAAGGTTCTTTACGGCGAACTTCCACCAGTTGGCACAATGATTCTGTTCTGTGCTCTGCTTGCCATCTTTGCAATCGGTGCTCCTGGCGTTCCTGGCGGTACAGTTATGGCTTCTCTTGGTCTTATCGAAGGCGTTCTCGGCTTTACAGGCGAAGGTCTTGCACTTATGCTTGCAATCTTTGCAATTCAGGACAGCTTCGGTACAGCATGTAATGTAACAGGCGACGGTGCTCTGACACTTATGCTTACAGGCTATGCTGAAAAACACAATATTGAAAAACAGAACATCAATATTGAACTGTAATATATAAAACAGGTTAACAGCCGAAATCATAAATCCCCGCTCTTCTTTTCAGAGGGCGGGGATTTTTTTACACACTTTACAAAACAATTACAGTTCGCCCTGCAGTTGCACTGTTATATTGAAAAAACAATCATAAAATGATATTTTATAGTTAAATTACCGGCATCACATTCTTAACATTAACAAAGGCAAATATCTATGAAACGGCGTAAACTATTCTGTGAGATTTCTCCTCTCACATATAAAATATCAACCTGTAAATGCCGTCTTGTGCGTTTTTTACAGGACACAGTATCCAGCGAAATTTTTGCAAAGACAAAATGCAGGGAACTGCTGCCTGTTGTGGTGTATAAACACAATTCCCTTATCCGCCGCAGATTAGGCAATGTAGATTTACAATTACAGGAAAACAAAGCGGTTAATCTTTCTATTGCAGCTCCAAAGGTGAACAATATTGTTATCGCCCCCGGAGAAACCTTCTCTTTTTGGCAGCTTGTGGGCAATCCAAACGAAAAGAACGGCTACAAAACAGGTCTTACCATCGCAGGCGGCAAGCCAAGCAAGGATATCGGCGGCGGTATGTGCCAGTTTACAAACCTTATTCATTGGATGATCCTGCATTCACCCCTTGATATTGTAGAACATCATCACCATGACGGTGTGGATTTATTCCCTGATTTCAACCGTGTTGTGCCTTTTGGCACAGGGACGAGTATTCTGTACAACTACAAGGATTACCGTTTTAAAAACAATACCGACCGGCATTTTCAGCTTGTTGTCTACACCACCGACGAGTATCTCTGCGGTGAACTGAGAACCACCCAGCCACTGGAACACAGCTATCATATAAAAGCAGAGGATGAATTTTTCTCCCGTGAAAACGGCATTGTCTACCGCAACGGTGAGGTGTTCCGCAGTGTAATTGATAAAACCAGTGGAAATATTATTGAAAAAAAACTTATCAAAACAAATCACGCACAGGTGATGTATGATACATCCAGCCTTGAAATTATTGATACCGATAACCGATAAAAGGAGGATTGCATGAAAAGAATATCTGCTTTTGCTTTATCCTTTATTATACTTTTCAGTTTTACTGCCTGTGGAAACAGTGCAGCAGAAAACAATCAGCCTGAAATATCCCCTTCACCTTCCATCGGAAACACAGTTCAGCCTTCGGTATCTCCGCCTGCTGAACCCGTTTATGAAAAAATCATCGAAATATCCACTGCAGAAGAACTGGTGGCAATGTCCCGTGATTATGGATATAATACAGAAGGCTTTAAAAACCACCTGTATGTTCTTACTGACGATATAGATATGAGCGGCGTGGATGATTTTATACCTATAGGTATGTTGCCTCCATATGAACCCGACCCTGTGGAAGGCTACCCCGACATATCCTACTCTGCACCGAACCGCAAAAGTACAGGGTTTATTGCTACTTTTGACGGGCAGGGACATTCTGTAAAAAATCTCACCATCAATTACAAAGGCAATGCCGAAGGCAAAAAAGGTTACGGTGTTCTTGGCTTATTTGCAGCTGTATCTGACGGCGGCGTTGTAAAAAACTTAAATATCGAAAATATCACAATAAATGGTATAGGTGCAAACCCATGGCATTCTGCAAACTGCGGCGGCCTTGCGGGATATTTTGCAGGCTATGCCGAAAACTGCCATGTAAGCGGAAAGATTGACACCATAAGCTGCGGCGGCGGCTTTATGGGGCGTGCAGGCGAGGATGCCAAGGTATACAACTGTACGGCTGATGTGGATATCAGCGGCTGCTGGTATACAGCAGGATTTGTGGGTTATATAGAGTCTGGCGATGATTTACACTTTAAGGACTGTGCATCCTTTGGCAGTCTCACAGCATATATCCCATATACAAACAAGGAGGATATATGGAATGTGGGCGGTTTCGGCGGTATGCTTTCCAGCGGTGTATACGAAAACTGTCATGCACAGACAGAAATTATTATTCTTGACCCTGCACACAGCGTAGGCGGTATGTTTGCCTTTGCCGATGAACGTAACACAGAATTTATAAACTGCACCTATCACCCTGCATATACAGGCAACTGGGATTTGCTGTTTTCCATAAACCATGTCACCTGCAAAGGAAACTATGCACCATATACTTTTACCGCCGACAGCAGCCGCAGTAAATCTGATTATATAAATAATACCAGCGGTATCGACTCCGATAAAATTATTGCCACAAGTAAAGACAACAGGTTTTTTATCTACGAAAGCGGCAGCTGGGGTGAAGCTGACGGCAGCAAATTTGAATACACCCTTAAAGATACACAGACAAACAAGGAAAAACTGCTTGGCAAAGTGTGGCTGAGCCGTAACAGCGGAGCCGGATTTTTCCAGAATGGGGATGTATATATTTTTGATGAACCGAATGGTTTAAAGATTTTTGACACCGATATGGACAATACGGATGTGATTTTTGACAGTCAGAACAACTTTCCTTGTGGTGACAATATAGACGGCAATGGTACCGAAAGGTATGCTTTTGCTATCCGCCGTGACCCTGAAAAGATGGACTATATTGTTATATACGGCGAATTCAACAACACTGACGGAACACCGAAAAAATATCCGTATCTGGTAGGCCTGCTGGATAGAGACGGCAGATTGGTACAGACCCATCAGCTGCCTGCAGAATTTGATACCACAGATTTTTACGGCGTACATATGTTCAAAAACGGTGAAACCGAAATTGAGTTTTATACAACAATGAAAGACAAAGAACTTTTCCGTGTACGTTTTGACTATGCAACCGGAGTATACACAGAAATAAAATAAGCAAAAAGGCTATCGGAATCAACCGATAGCCTTTAGTTTTACCATATTAAATTAATAGCCGCCATCTGTTTTTTCGCTGTTGAGGATTTTGATTGCGGAGGATGTGCCAAGACGGTCAGCCCCGAGAGAGATGAATTTAACCATATCGTCTCTTGTTCTTATACCGCCTGCTGCCTTGATTTTACATTTACCTTCGGTATATTTTGCAAAAAGTTCTACATCATGGAAGGTTGCACCACCTGTGGAAAAGCCTGTGGATGTTTTTATGTAGTCTGCACCTGCGTTTACAACAGCTTTGCAGAGAGCCATTTTTTCGTCGTCTGTAAGCAGACAGGTTTCGATGATAACCTTGAGTACATGGTCGCCCACTGCCTCTTTAATCTGACGGATTTCATCCTCGATATATGCAAAATCGCCGTCTTTTGCTTTGGCAATATTGATAACCATATCAACCTCTTTTGCACCTTTTGCGATTGCATCTTTTGCTTCAAACACCTTTGCGGCTGTGGTCATAGCACCCAAAGGGAAACCGATAACTGTGCATACAGGTATTCTGTCTCCCAGTACGCTTACCGCATATTCAATATAAGACGGGTTGATACAGATGGAAGCTGTATTGTTTTCCACCGCTTCATTACAGATGCGAAGAATATCTTCTTTTTTTGCATCGGCTTTAAGTAATGTGTGGTCTACTCTGCTTAAAATTTCTGTATTTGTCATTTCTTTCTCCATTCTGTACTGCAAAATCACAACATTTGGTGTAATTTTGTCCGGTAAAATAAATTCGTTTGTATTGCGATGTTCAATATTGTCGAACAGTTTTTCAAAGTTTTCGGTAGTTTCCAGCACCTCGTAACCAAGTTCACCGCAACGGTAGTGCATCGGAATAATAATCTTAGCCTTTACCTGCTGACAGATAGTTCTAGCCTCGTCTGCACGGACTGTATATGTACCGCCTATCGGGATAAGTGCAACATCAATATCGCCGATTTCTTTAACCTGTTCGTCTGTAAGAATGTGTCCGATATCACCGAAGTGTGCAATTCTTGTGCCGTTGTATTCCAGAACATGAACGATATTTTCACCCCGGAGACTGCCGCCCTTTTCGTCGTGACAGGTCTGCACCTTTTTAACCTCTACACCATGAACCATACGCAGCAGCTGACGCACACTGTCCATTCCATAGTGGTCGTTGTGTCTGTGGCTTGCAAGGATAATATCTGCAGAGGTATCGATATTGCGGTATCCGGGCACATAGTTATCTTCAAAAGGGTCGATAACACACTGGATATCGTCAAAGTAAATTTTAAAGCAAGCGTGTCCCAGCCATTTGATTTTTATCATAATATCAATCCTTTTTTGTTGTGATTATAAGTAAAGTACCATTTTTTACGGTTATTTCTACAGGGTTGCCAGTAAATTCATTACTTACGCCGATTGGAAAATCGTTTGTCAGCTCTACGTCAGAAAGCTCGTACTTGCCGCCTTCTTCACTGACTCCTGTGCATTTTTCATCCAGAGAAAAGATGGAGAAATAACAGTTTTCCTGCGGCGGCATCACTGTCTTGCCATCAATCAGCACTTTATATGTACTGTCCCTGTCGATAATCTGTGTGTCCACACCATTTTTTGCCATAAATTTGAGCATCTGTATATTTGCAAAGGTATGATCCGGTCTGCCCCCTGTAACACCACAGAACACTGCATGAGTATAGCCGTCCTTTACAATCTGTCGGGCGATATAATAGCTGTCGGTGTCGTCCTTTTCACAGGGAAGTGTGATAACCTTTGCTTTTGTATCGGTTGGTGCTGGTGCAGAGTCAAAGTCTCCCACAATAACATGAGGCTCTATCCCCTGCTGCTGTGCATTAAGATATCCTTTGTCGGCACAAATGATAAAATCTTCCGCTGTAATTATACTATTCAAATCAAATTCAACAGGCATACTGCCTATAACAATACATCTTTTCATCATTTGATTTCCCAGTCTTTTACATTTTTCTGTTTATCATACATTGCTGCATAGCTGTCGTAGCGTGATTTGGAAATTTCGCCCTCTTCTACCGCCTGCTTTATACGGCAGCCTATTTCAGACGTATGGCTGCAGTCGGCAAAACGGCACTGATCAAGATATGGGGCGAACTCCACAAAAGAGTGTGGCAGGTCATATTTTGAGATAAAATTGTCCCTGTCCAGTTCAATGGAGGAAAAACCCGGGGTATCTGCTACCATACAGTCACCCATATCGAATATTTCCACCTGACGTGTTGTGTGCTTGCCTCGACCAAGCTTCTGGCTGATTGCATTTGTTTCCAGCTGCAAATCAGGGAAAAGACGATTCAGCAGTGTACTTTTACCTACGCCTGAGTTTCCCGCAAATGCACAGATTTTCCCCTTCATTGTCTCTTTGAGTGCTTCCAGCTGGTCTGTTTGCCCTTCGCCTGTTACAAACACTTTATATCCCGATTTCGTGTATATATCCTTTATCTCTTCACTGTGGGAAAGGTCAGATTTTGTTATAGCTATTGCTACTTCGACATTTTTATGCTGAGCAATAGCACACATTTTATCTATTACAAAATAGTTTGGGCTTGGCTCGGTTGTTGCGATAACCATAATAAGCAAATCAAGATTTGCAAAAGGTGGGCGGACAAACTGGTTTTTTCTTGGGTGGATTTTTGTTATAACATTTGTCCCCTGTTCATATTCCGTTTCCACAACGTCCCCGGCAAGCGGAGAAAGGGCAAGCTTTCTGAACTTGCCCTTTGCTTTACATTCTATAACTGTGCCGTCTTCGGTTTTTATATAGTAAAAACCGCCGATGCTTTTCAAAACAATATTATTTTTCATAGAAATTACTCTCTACCGATACGCGTCTTAATCATCGTAATCAGGACCTGCACTTACGTGAATATCTATCTGTGTGCCTATAGGCAGCTGTGCACCTGCACCATGTGCATACCATACAACAGTTCCCGGCTGTTCCGGGCTTTCCACATTTATAATATTCATCTTAAACCTTGATTTTACAATCATTCTGCGGGCCTCGGAAATATCCTTGCCCATAATGTCAGGCACCACACCATTTTTTATTTTTTCCGGTGTAGAAATATATACAGTAACCATCTCACCGCTTGTCACAAGTGTACCTGCTTCCGGTTCGGTTCTGATAACCAATCCTGCCGGCATTTCGCTGTTTTCTTCTTTCTGAAAATAGATATGCACACCAATCTCGTTTAGTTTCTGCTCTGCAAGACCTCTTGATTCCATAAGAACAGCCGGCATTTCACTGACCATAGTGCCCTTGCTCACCTTAAGTTTTACTGTGCTGTTCTGCTTTACAGAACGTGGTGCTTTCGGCTTCTGTGATATTATAACATTTTCTTCGTATTCATCATTATATACATATTCTACTTCAAAACTGAAGTTTTTATCGGATTTTGCCTGTTCTTCTGTTATTCCAACAAAGTTAGGCAAAACAATATCCGGTTTGCTTGTAAGCAATGGATTGTTGCTTTCTTCCAGCATATTGTAAATCATTACTGCTGCAGCTATCACCGAAGCAACTGCCAGAACAAATACAACTGGTAATATTTTTATCTTTATTTTTTTCACTTTAAATTCACCTGCAAGTTCACCTGCAAAAAATTACAGGTGAACTTCTATGGATTTTTATTAAATTTGTTATTCCGATAAATATAGTCTTATTCTGAAACTATCGGTGTTTCAGTCTCCGGCTCAGAATCAGAATCATCGTCATCTTCAGATTCGGAACCTGTATCCGATGAAGAATCATCTGTCGAATCCTGCTCCGGATGAGTCATATGGTCTGTAGAGCCGCATACCGGACAGGTTGGGTGAGATGTATGTTCTGTAGAGTTACATACCGGACATCTTGGATGGTCTCTATGGTCTCTTGAACCACATATATCACATCTTGGGTGATCGTCTGATTCATGGTCATCAGAACCGCAGTATTCACATTCCGGAGGACCTTCGCTGATTATAAGGCTGATTGCTGTGCCGATAGCCACTTCTTTGCCGCCTTCAGGGGACTGACCGATTATTGTGCCTTCTTCGTCATGGCTTTCTTCATATGTCAGAGCACCAACACGCATACCTGCAGCAATGATAGCTTTTTTAGCTGTTTCTATATCTTCAGCACCCACAACGTTAGGCACTTTATTGGTTCTGAGCTCCTGGTCAATCGCCACATAAAGTGTAACAAGGCTGCCGCTTGTAACGATTGTGCCTGCTTCAGGGTCTGTTCTGATTACGTTGCCGTTTGGAACAGATTTTGTATCCTCTGTTTCTATGGAAACATTCACACCGAGTTCTGACAGAATTTTCTGTGCTTCACTTCTGGTATAGTTTTTAAGATCCGGCATCTCACTTGTCATAACACCTTTACTTACCTTGAGTTTTACAGTACTGTTTTCCTTTACTGTTCTTGGCGATTTAGGAGACTGTGAAAATACTACATCCTTTTCATATTCATCGTTGAAAATATAGTCTATTTCATATTTGAAATTATACCCTGATGATTTCACCTGACTTTCTGTCATACCCACAAAGTTAGGCAGTTCTATATCCGGTTTGTTGGATAACAATGGGTTTCCGCTGAGACGGAATATAAAGTAGATAGCAACAACTGCACTTACTGCAAATGCCGCTGCAAGACCTGCAAGCACAGGTAACAGCAGTTTTTTGCCTTTTTTAACTTTTACTTTGCTTGTTTTCTTTTTAGGCATTGTTTTTACCATAACGGTTTTTGTCTGTGCAAGATTTTCCTCATCTTCCATAACAAAAGCCGGGTTTTCCTTTATTTTCTGCAGATCCTTACGCATATCTCCGGCAGACTGATAACGTTTTTCCGGGTCTTTTTCGATAGCTTTCATAACAATCTGTTCCATACCCTTAGGAACACCGTCTACCAGTTCACTTACAGGCTGTGCCGCATCGGACAGCTGCTGCAGTGCCACAGAAACAGCTGTCTCTGAATGGAAAGGCAGTTTGCCTGTGAGCATCTCATACATCATAATACCGATGCTGTAAATATCAGAACGTTTATCTGTATTCTGGCCGCGAACCTGTTCCGGGCTGATGTAATGGACAGAGCCGATTGCCTTGTCTGTAACAGTTCTCTGATTTGCTGTTGCAAGACGTGCGATGCCAAAGTCCATTATTTTAAGCTGACCGTCACGTGTGAGCATAATGTTCTGCGGTTTAAGATCCCTGTGTACAACACCGTTGTCATGGGCATGGCCCAGTGCACCAAGAATTATATTTGCAAAAACCAGAGTTTCCTCCCATGTGAGCTTGCCGCGGTTATCGATAAACTCTTTAAGTGTAACACCGTTGATATATTCAACTACTAAGTATTTTTCGCTGTCGGTTATGTTGAAGTCCAGAACTTTGATAATACATTCGTGAGACAGCAGACTTATTGCCTTGCTTTCGTTTTTGAAACGTCTTACCAGTTCTTCGTTTTCAAAAAATTCTTCCTTGAGAAATTTAATGGCAACCTCTGCACCTGTCTGTTTATCAACAGCTTTATATACATTTGACATGCCGCCAACGCCTACAAGCGACAAAACTTCATAGCGATTGTCAATAACTTTTCCTATATAATTTTCCATTATTATTCTCCCTTATATTGCCAATACTACTGCTGTTATATTGTCTGCAGCCTGATTTGCAAGGGCCCTGCTGATGAGTTTATCGGGCATTGCAAAAACATTATCTGTTGTAAGGATTTCTATGATGTCCAGTGGGGAAACATAGTTTGTAAGACCGTCTGTGGCACAGAGAATAACATCCCCCTGCTGTACCTCCAGTTCCGCCACATCTATCTTGACCTGTGTGTCAACGCCTACCGCTCTTGTAATAAGATTACGCTGAGGGTGACTGCGGGCCTGTTCCGGTGTAAGCTGATTGCTGTCCACAAGTTCCTGAACTACGGAGTGGTCCTTTGTTATAAGTGCAAGCTTTCCGTCACGTACAATATAAACACGGGAATCTCCTGCATGATACACTGTACACTGGTTTCCGTCTATAACAACACCTGCCAGCGTTGTACCCATTCCTCTGTATTCAGTTTTTTTGTTTCCCATATTGTATATGGCTGTATTGGCATCTTCTATTGCACCGAGAACTGTTTTTTCGTGGTTGAAAGAAGGACTTTCATTGTGTACATACAGTGCATCTTCAATATATTTTGCAAGGGTACTGCTGGCTATTTCGCCGCCTTTTACACCGCCCATTCCATCACAGACAAAACCAAAGCTGACAGAGTTAAGCAATCTGCCTGCCACATATTTGTCCTGATTTTCATTTCTTCGGTTACCAATATCGGTAGTGCCTGCAATTTTCATTTAATCACCTGTGTTCATTTCTTAACTGTCCGCAGGCAGCAGAGATATCCTGCCCAAGGCGTCGTCTGATTGTTGCATTTACATTTAACTGAGCAAGTTTGCTCTGGAATTCCTTTATGATTCTGGCATCGCTCTGTGAAAACGGGGAGCCGTCCACAGGGTTTACCGGAATGAGATTTACATGGTTTATAAAACCTGACAACAGTTTTGAAAGACGTATTGCGTCCTCCTGTGTGTCATTTTCACCTTTAATCATCGCATATTCAAAGCTTATTCTGCGGCCTGTGATTTTTGTATAATCTCGGCAGGCTTTCATAAGTTGTTCCAGCGGATATGCATTTGTTACAGGCATTGTTCGTTTGCGTGCCTCATTTGTTGTTGCGTGGAGAGATATTGAAAGGGTGATACCCAGTTTCAGCTTGGCAAGCTCATAAATTTTTGGCACAATACCGCAGGTGGAAAGGCTGATATTCCTCTGACTGATATTTTTGCCGTCCTTGCTGGTTATAATCTCAATAAATCTGATTACATTATCAAAATTATCCAGCGGTTCACCGATGCCCATAAGCACAATGTTGCTTATTCTGTCTCCGGTGTCCTCTTCTGTTGCATAGAGCTGAGAGAGAATCTCGCTGGTTGCAAGGTCACGCACCTTGCCGCCCTGTGTGGAAGCACAGAATTTGCATCCCATACGGCAACCGACCTGACTGGATACACATATAGTATTGCCGTGTTCATAACGCATAAGTACACTTTCGATACAGTTACCGTCCGGCAGTCGGTAAAGATATTTGATTGTACCGTCCTTTGATACCTGCTTCTGTGCTATTTCCAGATTTACGATATCACACTCAGCTGCCAGCTGTTCCCTTGCATGTTTTGAGATGTTTGTCATCTCTTCAAAGCTGTGAACATTTTTCTGGTGCAGCCATATATATATCTGTTTTGCATTAAAACTTTTAAGGCCTAAATTCTTTACATACTCAGTGAGCTGTTCAAGACTGAGGCTTTTTATATCTACTTTTTCCATCTTACCACATTTTTCTCAGCACTGCCACAAAAAAGCCGTCAAAACCCGTTAAATGTGATAAAAATGTAATCTTTTCATCACTGTTTAACACATTTTCCACAGGACAATGCTGTTTTTTCAGTTCAAAATTAGGATTTTCTTTTAAAAATTCATCTATCACCTGCTCGTTTTCCATCTTGTTTATAGTGCAGGTAGAGTACACGATTGTGCCGTTTTCTTTAAGATATTTCGATGCCGTTGACAGTATATCATACTGCAGCTGTGCAAGCTGTTTTACATCTGCCATAGATTTGTATCTCAGGTCAGGTTTTTTGGGTATGATACCTATGCCCGAACAAGGCACATCGCAGATAATTACATCGTACTTTTTAAAATTTTCGTTGTATACTTCGCCGCTGTTAGGTACAGTGGTGATATTTGTAAGGCCCAGACGTGCTGCACCGTCCTCGATAAGTTTAAGGCGTGGAGGATTAGGGTCACAGCTGGTAACAGACCCTGTGTTGTCCAGTGCTATTGCTGCAGCAAAGCTTTTGCCGCCGGGAGCTGCACACAGATCCAGCACATCATAACCTTTCTGTATATCTGCCGCCATAACTGCATACTGACTTGTTATGCCCTGAACATAGAAATATCCTTCTTTAAAGCCGGGAATTTCCGTTACACTGCCACGGTGAATAATTTCAATACCACCGTTCACTGCCATTTCGTTATATGTAACAGCATTCTTTGTAAGAAGCTGTTTATATTCTTCCTGTGAGATTTTTGTTGTATTGATTTTTACGGTAAATTTAGGGGTTATAAACATACCCTTTAGGATATTTTCAGTTTCTTCCCCGTAATCTTTTTGAATGATTTTTACTATATCAGTATTGACAGAATATTTTACAGACAGTTCTGTTACTTTGTCTTTGAAGGTTTCGTTTTCAATGTCAAAACCGCGGCACTTTCTTAAAACAGCATTAACCAAGCCCTTGGCACTTGTCTTTTTGAAAACAGGACACAAGCCAACAGCCTGGTTGATCGCCGCATAGTCGGGCACCGATTCCATATACAGTATCTGATAAAGACCGCTTTGCATTATAGCTACAACCTCTTTATCCATTTTGGAAAGAGGTTTGGAAAGATGCTTCTGCAGAATATAGCTGAGGGTGAGTTTTCTCTCTACAGTGCCATAAAACAGCTTTGTCGCAAAGGCTTTATCCTGATTTGTAAGGTTGCTGCTGTCCATTGCAGATGTGAGCACAAGGTTTGAAAACCCTGATTTTTCCACCTTTAAAAGACAGTCCACCACCAATCTTCTTGCAATATCCATAGCTTAATCTCTGCTTCTTCCGCCAAAACGGATAACAAGTCTCAGAAGGTTTGCCACAGACACTGCCAAAGCTGCAACATAGGTCATAGCCGCTGCACTGAGCACCTTTTTAACAGCTTTCATCTCGTCATCTGCCATTGTTCCGCCCATTTCCAGTGCATTTACTGCACGGCGGCTTGCGTTGAACTCCACCGGCAGTGTAACCAGCTGAAAAACCGCAACCGTTGCAAAGAGCAGCAGACCGATATTGATAAGCGGCTGCAGACCTACAAAGAAGCCGATAAGCACCAATGGAATGGAAAGTGTGGAACCGATATTTGTAACAGGGATAATGGCTGTACGCAGTTTAATCGGAGCATAATGTGTTGCATACTGAACTGCATGCCCTGCCTCGTGTGCTGCAACACCAACTGCTGCAACGCTGTTGGTGTTGAACACGCTGTCGGAAAGGCGGATAACATTTGCCTTTGGATCATAGTGGTCGGTAAGGTTGCCGCTCACCCTTTCCACCGTAACATTGTAAAGGCCGTTTGCTGAAAGAATTCTGCGTGCAGCCTCGTAACCTGTCATACCGCTGTAGGTTCTCACCCGGGAATATTTATTGAATGTACTGTTTACCTTTGCCTGTGCCCACATGGAAAAAATAACAGCAGGAATAACAAGAATCAAATAGTATATATCTATACCGTAACCGTAATACATCAAATCACCTCAAAACTGATTAAAGTATATCGCCTTTGTTGAATCTTCTGCCCAGGCTCCACGCTGTGCCGTCCATAGCTTTCGAGCCTTCGGGCTGAACTGTAACAAGCTGCAGTGCACCCTCGCCGCATGCCACAACAAGTGGTTTGGTGGAAAGAATTTCGCCCGGTTTGCCGCTTGCCTCCACCTTTTTGGTTTTTAAAACCTTAACCTTTTTGTCACCATAGATAAAATGTGCACTTGGCCATGGATTCTGTCCTCTTACTTTATTATGGATAATTTCGGCTGTATTATCAAAGCCGAAAAGAGCCATCTCTTTTGTGAGGGGTGGTGCAAGTGTTGCCTCTGCGTGGTTCTGCGGTTTGCATATTGCAGTGCCGTTTACCACATCTTCACACACTTTGGAGAGGAAAACCTTGCCTTTTTCTTCCACATCGCTGAAAAGCTCTTCCTGTGTTTCGTCTTCACCGATTGTAATTGGAAGAACATCCACAATGTCACCAGTGTCCAGACCCTCATCAATATGCATAACAGTAACCCCTGTTTCTTTATCGCCGTTGATAAGTGCCCACTGGATTGGTGCTGCTCCACGGTATTTAGGAAGCAGTGACACGTGGAGATTAAGACAGCCGAACTTTGGTGTATCTATAACCTCCTTTGGCAGAATTCTGCCGTATGCCACCACCACGATAAGGTCAGGTGCCAGCTCTTTTATAAGCTCTGTTGCTTCACCTTTCAGTGTTTTTGGCTGATAAACAGGGATATTCTGTTCCATTGCATACACCTTTACAGGCGGCGGGGTCATAATCTGTTTTCTGCCAACAGGTTTATCTTCCCTTGTAAATGCACCGATAACATTCCACCCGTCATTTACAAGCTGTTCGAGACATCCCTTTGCAATTTCAGGTGTGCCCATAAACAGAACTTTTACGTCTTTTTTATTATTCATAGTCCTCGTCCAGATTAAGTGCTTTGATTTCTTCTTTTGTCAGATCTTCGTAGAATTTTGTAGCGTGGTCCATAATTGTGATGCCGTCAAGGTGGTCACATTCGTGGCAGATAGCACGTGCAAGGATATCTTCTGCTTCGATAACAAACATATTGCCGTCACGGTCCTGTGCTCTTGCAACAACATACTGAGGACGTGTGATTGCACCATTTCTTCCCGGGAAGGAAAGACAGCCTTCGAAGATTGTAACCTCACCCTGTCTTTCAACAATTTCAGGGTTTACAAGTTCGATGATTTCATCAACTTCGTTGCCTTCTTCGTCGATGTACTGGTCAAGCACAACAACCACACGACGCAGAATGCCAACCTGTGGGCCTGCAAGACCAAGGCCGTGTGCCTCCATCATTGTTTCGCCCATATCATCAAGCAAGGTTGCAAGTTTTTCATTGAATTCTGTTACAGGACGGCAAACTTTTTTAAGGATTGGGTCACCGTCTTTTACAATAGTTCTGATAGCCATAATGTTTCTCCTGTATTTTAGTGTTATTTTATTCCTGTGTTGGGTTCATATTTACATATATACCCGATTTATTTTCGGGATTTTTAAGATATTCGTCGATACACAATCTTAAAAAATCTCTGAATTTTTTTGTATTTTTACATTTTAACGTCAGTCGGTAGCGATATATTCCGCTGACCATAGACACCGAAAACGGTGCCGGGCCAAGCACTACCAGCGGCTGGTTTTCCAGCTTTTCTGACTGCTCTTTTATTATATTTAAAAATCTTGCCGAATCCTTTGCTGCAGAAACTTCCTTTTCATTTGTGAAAGCCACCTGACACATAGTACAGAACGGCGGATAGATGTTCAGCTTGCGGAAAGTTATTTCGCGGTTGTAGAAGGTTTCGTAATCGCCCTTCTGTGCAAGATTTATAACAGGATTTTCGCTGTCATAGGTCTGCACAACCGCCAACGCATCCTTCTGCCATCTGCCTGCACGTCCAATTACCTGTGTCAGCAGACTGAAGGCAGTTTCGTTTGAGTTGTATGAGGTCTGGTTCAGTGCACCGTCAATGCCCAGAACACAAACCATATTTACATCCTTAAAGTCCAGCCCTTTTGCCACCATCTGTGTACCCACAAGTATGTCGTACTTTTTATCTGCAAAATCTTTCAGCATCTCGCTGTGGGCATCACTTCTGCCTGTTGTGTCCGCATCCATACGCAGAATACGTGCTGCAGGAATACAGCTTTGAATATATTCTTCCACACGCTGTGTGCCATAGCCAACATACTGTATCTCACCGCCGCAGTGAGGGCATTTTTCGATTATAGGGTAGCTTTTTGAGCAGTAGTGACAGCTTAATTTACCTGCGTTTTTATGCTTTACAAGGTTTACGCTGCAGTCGTCACACTGCAGGGTTTCCCTGCATTCCCTGCATATGCCAACGGTGGAATAGCCACGTCGGTTTATAAGGATAATGCTCTGTTTTTCATCCTTTATATTGTCGGACAAATATTTTATCACCGAATCGGACAGAACACCTGTATCTCCGATTGCCGCCTGCATACGCATATCTATAACCTCTACATGAGGCATCGGCATATCGTTGTAGCGTTTATCCATCTTATGCAGATGGTAATATCCGTTTTTTGCAAGATAATAGCTTTCTAAGCTTGGTGTAGCCGAGGCCAGCACCAGCTTTGCTCCTTTTTCCCTTGCGATAAAGGAAGCCACACGGATTGCGGAATATCGGGGACTGTTTTCCGACTTGAATGTTTTCTCGTGTTCCTCATCGATTATTATAAGACCGATATTGTCACATGGGGCAAACACGGCACTGCGGGTGCCTACAATAACCTTTGCTTTACCTTCGGTGATTTTTTTGTGCTGATAAAGCCGCTGTGTGTTTGTCAGTTTTGAGTGCAATACACTGATTACATCGCCGAAATGCTGAGAAAGCAGATTTATCATCTGCGGTGTGAGGGAAATTTCCGGCACAAGCAGCATTGCAGTTTTGTCTTTTTCCAGCGTATTCTCTATCAGCTTTATAAATACCGCTGTCTTGCCGCTGGAGGTTACCCCATGGATAAGGTGGGGTTTGCCGTCATTTTCGGCAACAATTTCATTAAAAACCTTTTGCTGCTGCTTTGAAAGATTTATCTCTTTTTTATCAGCAGTGTTTATAACTGTACCGGATTCTTTCTGTTTTTCTGTTACGGTAATCAGATTTTTTTCAATCAGTTTATCCACCACAGCTTTGGTTACATTACAATCATCGCATATTTGTTTGATTGTTTTGTGTGAAGAAAGAAGATAATTGTATACTGTCTGCTGCTTTTGTGTCAGCTTGGGCTGCTCTGTCTGAATATTGACAGTGTACTGCCTTTCTGTGGGCAGACGGTATTTTTCTTCCAGTCTGCCATCTGCAATTTTGTACTGACTGCCGTATGGAATAACAGTTTTTGCCGCCTCATAATATGTGCAGAAGCAAGTTTCCTTTATATGCTCCACCATTCTGAGAGCAAATGGTGATACCGACCACTGCTCTGTTTTTACGTCTGCAATAGTTTTGAGCCTTTTTACATCCTCTTTTTCACAAAGGCTGAGCACAACCCCCTGGCGTAGTGCACTGCTGCGGCCAAAAGGTACAAGCACGGTGGAACCCACCTGTATCTCTCTTTCAAACTGCGGAGGAACAATATATGAAAATTCCCTGTCAAAGTTCAAGGTAGCTTTATCCACTGCTACGCCTGCTGTCAACATAAAGCTACCTCCTTTTGATTTTAGTCTCTGTTGTCAAAAATATTTATAATAGACTGTGCACACTCTTCCACATTGTTGTTTTCCACTATGTAATCATAGCTGGACTGGAAACCAAGCTCTTCCTTTGCCTTGAACAGACGCTGTTTGATTTTGGTTTCGTCCTCTGTGCCTCTGTTTTTAAGGCGGCGTTCCAGTTCTTCAAGAGATGGCGGTGCGAGGAAGATTGTAAGACTGTCAGGATACACTTTTTTAACATTCTGTGCACCCTCAACCTCGATAACCAGCACAACAACTTTACCGGCCATTACCTTGTCTTCAATCTGTTTTTTCAGTGTGCCGTAGTAGTTATCACAGTAACATGTGTATTCGAGAAATTCGCCGTTGGAAAGTCTTGATGTAAACTCTTCTGTGGAAAGGAATATATAGTCCACACCGTCCTTTTCAATAGGGCGACGCTGACGTGTTGTTGCAGAAACGGAAAGAACAAATCTTTCGTCCATAGCGAGAATCTTTTTAACCACTGTATCCTTGCCGCAGCCTGACGGACCGGAAATTACAACTATATTTTTATCAATACTACTCATCTTCAGTCTCCATAAATTTTATAAGATTGTCATTCGACTGTCCGAAAACCCTTTCTGCCGAAAATGCACAGAGGATTATCTGCTCGCAGTCGGTTATAATAACAGTTTTTGTTTTTCTGCCAAAGGTTGCGTCGATAAGAGTATTTTCGCTTTTTGCCTTTGTTATCATCCTTTTTACGGGTGCAGATTCCGGGCTTAATGCGGCAACAATTCTGTCGGCATTAATCATACTGCCAAAGCCTATGTTCAACATTCCCATAGTTTTGTCCCCTTATTCCATATTCTGAATCTGTTCTCTGATTTTTTCAATTTCGGATTTTATATCAACAACTCTGCGTGTAACCTCAAGGTCGTTGGATTTGGAACCTATTGTATTGGCCTCACGGTTGAGTTCCTGTGTGAGAAAGTCCAGCTTTCTGCCCTGTTTTGCATCACCGTTGAGGATATCGCGGTACTGGGCAATATGACTGCGGAGTCTTACTGTTTCTTCATCCACTGCCACTTTATCGGCAAAGATTGCAGCTTCTGTGAGAATTCTCTGGCTGTCAATCTGTGTATCCTGCAGTATTGTCTGCAGTTTCTGATAAAGTCTTTCCTGATATTTCTGTGTACGCAGCGGAGCAATTTCTTCAATTTCGCCAACAATATTTTCTATTGTAACAAGGCGGCTCATAACATCGTTATAGAGTTTTTCGCCCTCGGCCGCTTTCATCTTCATAAACTCATCCAGAGCCATTGCCACAACACTACTTACATCCTTTGCCAGCTGTTCGGCATCATCTTCGCTCTTATTCTGGGTGAGAACACCTTCGTAACGGGCGATAGCCATTACATCTTCAGGATTGTCAAGGCCAAGTTCTTCGCTGATTTTGCACAGTGCCTCGTAATAGCTTTTTGCCAGTGCAACATCTGCTTCTACCACTGTGTCGCTCTGTTCCACTGTTTTTATTGCAAGGCTCATCTCCACCTTGCCGCGGCTTACTGTTTCGTTAATCTGTTTTTTGATTTTGTCTTCAAGAAAGGCAAAGAAACGGGACATTCTGCTGGAATATTCAAAATATCTGTGGTTGACAGATTTGATTTCAACAGTGATGTCCTTTCCGTTAAGAACGGCATTTCCCTTGCCGTATCCGGTCATACTGTATACCATTTTTACACCTCCGAAAGACAGTAGGTTCCAGGCTTGCTTCTGATCCTTTTTATCTACTATCTTAATAGTTAATTATACACAAAACAGCTGTATTTTGTCAATTTTTCACAGTCTGTCCAACACTTTAAAATACCCTGCAAGCAGTATATTTATACGCAAAAAAACAAAACGCCTGTACAGGAAAATCCTATATCCTTCCTGTCAGGCGTTTAAGATTAAATTGAGGACCTTTTTGCACTTACATCAAGGGCAAAATAGTGCATTATTGTGCCCTGGTCAAACTGGGCAACAACCTTATATACATATATACCTTCTTTGTTGGGAGTATTGCTGGAGTATCTTTTCTCCTGAAATTCCCCTGATGCAACAACCCTGCCGTTTATAAGGACACCCTCACTTTCATAGAGTGTAAGCTGGTTGTGAGGCACCGAAAAGCCTATAAGTATAGGCACATCAATCAGTGCATCATAGGCTATCAGAGGAATATCTATGCTTGATACATATGGCGACATCATACTTTTTGTTCTGTAATTCCACTCGTATCCTGCCCGTGGAACACTTGGTATCGGGCTGTAGCCTGTTGTTACATTTATAATAGGCAAAGATACCTCCGGATTGTTGGAATCTATAGTATCCTTGATAAACACCGAAATATATCCTGCCAGAATAAGAAGAACAAAGGCAATGGCATATCGGCGTATAGCTCTGTTATGCATTCGGTTCATCTGTTGTTGTTTCTCCTTCCGGTGTAAGAGTCATTTTTTCTCTGTCTGCAATAATATTCTTTTTCGCCAGGCGCTTGTCCATATTTTCACTGAGCAGACTGTAGAATACTGCAAAAGTAGGCACACCGATAATCATACCTATAAACCCCATCAGACCGCCGCCGATTGTGATAGATACAAGCACCCAGATAGGTGCAAGGCCAGTGGAATCACCGAGAATTTTTGGTCCGAGAATATTTCCGTCAAACTGCTGAAGAGCCAGAACAAACGCTACAAAGATAAGAGCATCCAAAGGACTTACCATAAGCAGAATAAGGGTGGACGGTATAGCACCGATAAATGGTCCAAAAAACGGAATCATATTTGTAACGCCCACAATAATTGCAATAAGAATTGCATAAGGCGAGTAGATAAACATCATACCAATAAAGCAGAGTATACCTATAATAAGGCTGTCCAGCATTTTGCCGTTGATAAATTTGGAAAACATCTCATTGGTAAGCTGACCTATTTCAATTACTCTGTCTGCCTTTTTTTCCTTTGTGAAAGAATACAATATCTTTTTCATCTGGAAAATTAGTCTCTCTTTTGTGGCAAGCATATATATTGATGCGATTACAGACATAAACAGGTCAATGGCAAAGTTACCAATGGACACAGAGAAATTGAACAGCTGCGGCACCAGAGCCAGAACAAATGCACTGAGTTCCTTTAAAGCAGAGTTCATTGTTTCTGTTACTGACTCTATAAAAGCAGGATCCCAATGGTACTGGGTTGTAAGTTTATCCAGAAGCTCTGTAATACTCTGAATATATTTTGGAATATTATTGCCAACACTTACAACACTGTCAGCCACCTGAGGTGCTGCAGCAACAATCAAAGCCGCCAGCACCAAAGCTGCCACAATATATGTGCAAAGAATAGACAAAGCTCTTTTTCTTTTTATTCTGCTGAAAAATTTATTTTCAAACCATGCAACAGGAGTGTGGAGCAGAAAAGCAATAACAAAAGCCACTACAAACGGAGATATGATGCCATAAACAGTTGAAATTGCATTTTTTACAACAGCAAAATTTGATATTGCCAGATAAAGCAATACCGCTGTACAAATTGTTATAATGTTGCTTATTGTCGATTTGGTAAAATAGTTTTTTACATTGTTCTGCATAGCTGTCTCCTGCACACTATAATCTAATTATATATATACCATATTCCCACAAAAAAATCCATATAATTCATATTAAATTCACTTTTTTTACATCATTTATACTGCTGCAGATATTTTGATTGAATTTAATCACATATTTACAACACAATAAATTTATATTATTATATAAGATAATCATCTTATATTTAAGATACTATGCAAAACATTTTTTACCAACAAGGAGTCATATGTCAACCTTAATTATACTAATTATTCTGCTTTGTCTCTCTGCATTTTTCTCTGCAACCGAGACAGCTCTCACCGGGGCAAACAGGATAAGACTGAAAAACCAGGCGGAAAGCGGGGATAAAAAAGCAGCCCTTGCCATGAAACTTATCGGTAATTATGACAGTGCACTTTCAACGCTGCTTATCGCAAACAACATTGTAAATATTCTCGCATCTTCCCTTACCACCGTATTTTTTATAAATCTTCTTGGTGCAAACGCTGTTGGTGCTGCAACTGCAGTTACCACCGTTGCCGTTATCATCTTCGGCGAAGTATTGCCAAAGAGCTTTGCAAACGAAAATTCCGAAAAGATGATAAAAACCGCTTCATCTCCTATATATTTTTTATCCAAACTTTTCACCCCGTTTATTGCCGTGCTCAACTTTATAAAATCATTGCTTAAGAAGAGACATTCCGACGAAGATGATTTTGTGCCTTCCTTCTCCGAAGAAGAGCTTATCTCTATCATTGATGAAATTGAAGATGAAGGCGTACTGGAAGAAACACAGGCAGAACTTGTACAGAGTGCTATCGAGTTCAAAGAAATTTTTGCAGGAGAAATACTCACTCCTCGTGTTGATATAACTGCTGTGGCAAAAGATGATGATATTGAAAGGGTAAAAGAACTGTTTTTGCGGCACAATTTCAGCCGTATGCCTGTTTTTGATGGTTCTATCGACAACATCATCGGCTTTATCAGCCAGAAAGATTTGTTCTCTCAGATTCTCAGAAACAATATTTTTCAGTGGAACAGCCTTGTAAAACCTTGCCTGTATGTTCCTCCAAAAAAGAAAATCATTGATATTATGCAGATTTTGCAGAAGGAAAAAATGCATATGGCGGTTGTAACTGATGAGTATGGCGGCACATTGGGCATTCTTACCCTTGAAGATATCCTTGAAGAACTTGTCGGCGAAATTTGGGACGAGCATGACGAGATAACACAGTTTATCAGACCTTTGGACAACGGTAGCTTTGAAGTGCTGGGAGAACTTGAAGTTACAGATCTTTATGAAGCTGTTCTGGAAAGTCACACTGCACCTGTAAAGGACTATATTGCTCTTTCCGCTTATCTGCTGGAAAAGTTCAGCAGAATACCTGAAAAGGGTGAAAGCGTGTATGATGCTTATTTTCTCTACACAATTCTTGAGATGAGTGAGCACAGAATTGTAAAAGTTATGGTCACACCGTTATCTGAAAAAGATTTTGAAATTTAGTACTCAGCATAAATTTTATTATTAAAAGGAGTTATCAATTATGAAATTAGGCGTTTTGGCAGGAACCCCGGTAGACACACAGATGGGCGTGGATTATGTTGTATCAAAAGGTCACGAAGCAATGGGCTTTGCATGCAGCAAAAGTGCCCCGGAACAGAATGAAATGCAGATTCTTCACAAGGAAGAACTGCTGCAGATTGCAATCAACGGCTGTCTTGATATGGTAAAACAGGGTGCGGAGGGCATCTATGTTTACTGCAACTCTCTTTCCGGTGCCATCGATATTGACAGACTGAAAAAAGAAGTTCCTGTATGTGTTGTGACACCTCTGGACATCTACAGAATGTGTGCAGGCAACTATAAGCGTCTTTCTGTAATCGCTGCAAACGGCCAGAGCCTTGCCGCCATCGAAAGAACTATCCTGAATGCAAACCCTGAATGTGTGGTTTTCGGTGCAGGACTTCTGCCTTTGGTTGTGGAAATTGAAGAGGCAACTGCTCCACAGGTAATCTACGACAGCTTCCAGCTTAAAAAACTTACAGACAGCTTTGTGGCTATCGGCTGTGATGCCTTTATCCTTGGCTGCACACACTATCCTTACATTGAAAAGGAAATCACCGAGGGTATTGCCGTTGAGGTTATCAACCCAAGCGACCTTATGCTTGAATATCTTGAACAGAACAAATAAAATTTTGAAAGTCATTCTGAAACTCAGAATGACTTTACTTTTTTATCAAAAACAACTGCGAATTAATATTTTCGTCAATAAACATACCTTTTATTTGTATCTTTGTCGAATAGAAATATCCGTCAAAATGCGATATAATGTATTAATAAAAATACAGCAACCATACTGATAGCTGTTGCACAACAGTTGTTTTACGGCAGAAAGGCATTTTTATGACATTTTCACAGTTAAACTATGTTCTGGAAGTTTCCCGCTGCGGCTCTATAAACAAAGCTGCATCAAAACTTTTTGTGTCCCAGTCCAGCCTTTCCAACTCTATTCAGGAACTGGAAAAAGAACTTGATATCACAATCTTTCTGCGCAGCACAAAAGGTATTGAACTTACCCCGGAAGGAAGTGAGTTTCTCAGCTATATCCGGCCTCTGATTGAACAGGAAAAACAGATAAAAGCGTTGTATGAAAAGAAGAACTCCAAACCATGTCTCAGATTCAGTGTTTCCACCCAGAGATATCCTTTTGCAGCAAAAGCTTTTACCGATCTGCTCAACTCTTCCAACCATCCGAAATTTGAGGTTCGTCTTAAAGAAACCGGTATTTATCAGATTATCGAAGACGTTTACAATAACGACAGCTCCATTGGTGTAATCTTCATCTCCCGTGAGAGTGAAAAATTTATCCATAAAACCCTTGCTACAAAAAATATCACCTTTACACCTATCAAGCACATCAACCCAAGGGTTTATATCAGTGCAACACACCCATTGGCAACCAAAGAAAAGGTACATTTCAACCAGCTTATCGATTACCCTTATGCCGTGTTCGACCACGGCCAAGGCAAAAACCTGTACTATACAGAAGAGATAAACCTTGCGGGCTTTAAAATCCCTGAAAAGATAATATTTGTACACGATAGAGCAAGTATGTACAATATTGTAAGCCATACAAACGCTTTCTCCATAGGCAGCGGTATCCTCAATGAAGGATACTTTGACAGTGATATAATCTCCCTGCCGATTGAGTGCAATTCAGATGATGTTATGGAACTGGGTTGGATTAAACTGACCAACCGCAAGCTTTCTGAAGAAGAACTGCTGTACATAAAATATCTCGAAAAAAGCCTTGAAGATTAACTTATATTTATAAAAGCCTGTGGACAGAAAAATATCCGCAGGCTTTTAAATTGACATCAATTAATAGTGTGATATAATCAACTATATATTTAATTTATCCGTTATACAAATGAGGTTATTTCTATGAACGGCACAAAAAAACTTGTAATTTCATCTCTTTTACTTGCTCTGGCACTGGTGTTGCCATTTGTGACAGGTCAGATACCTGAAATAGGAAATATGCTGCTGCCCATGCATCTTCCTGTACTGCTTGCAGGCTTTGTGGTGGGCGGTCCCTCCGCTATGTTTATAGGTGCAGTTGCCCCTCTGCTCAGAAGTGTTCTGTGGGGTATGCCTGTTCTCTTTCCTCGTGCAATATCCATGGCTTTTGAACTGGCAGCTTATGGCTTTGTATCAGGCTTTATATATTCAAAAAGCAAAAAGAACAATGCTTCTGTTTTTATCTCCCTTGTTATCGCTATGATTGCAGGCAGAATTATATGGGGAGTTGTTAGCATGATACTTTATGGTGCTATGGGAAACAGTTTTACTCTTGCTCTGTTTATGGCCGAAGCTTTTATAAACGCTGTTCCGGGCATTGTAATTCAGCTGATTCTTATACCGATTATTGTATCGGCTCTGAAAAAATCCAATACTATAACAAAATAAACCATAAAAAACAAAGGTATCCGATATTTTCGGATACCTTTCCTTTTTTTAATGGTTTAATGCCAGCTCTGCACGTTCTTTTCTGATTATATTTTTCACGATAAATATACATGCAACTGTATTTATTGTGCCGCATATACCGTCTGAAAGCGACTGGGATATAAATGTAATTTCCGGTGCGGCAAATAGCGGAATTATGCACACCAGCACTACAAAACTTATTTTTCTGAATGCTGACATTATCAATGCTGTACCTGAACGCCCCATAGCTGTGAGACAGTCGGTTGCTGCATAGTGCATAGCCAGAGGTACAAGGCCAAAGGTGTAGGCTTTCATCCCCCATTCTGCCAGAGAGGCAAGCTCAGGATCCTGAGTGAAAAGCATTGCTATGTGGTGAGGAACGATTCTGGAAACCACAAACATAACCGAACAGAACACAACCGCCACACCTGTTATATTGTTGAATGCCTTTATAAGCCTGTTGTAGTCCTTTGCACCATAGTTATAGCTTACAACTGCACTGGCCCCGGCAGTTATACCGCCAAGAGGATTGAGTATTGCCAAAACATAGCTTTGCACAATAGCCGATGCGGAAATCAGTTTATCCCCCATTGCCTCACCGCCGTATTTCTGCAGCACAATATTGAGGATTATTACAATAACGCTGTTGGTGCAGTACATAATAAAAGCCGGAAAACCAAGCCTGCACACCTTTCTGATAATACGAGAGGATATATTGCGTATCCGCACCTTTATATGCACCCTTTTTCCAAAAAGGAAAAGCATTGTCCATGTACAGGAACATCCCTGTGCAATAACCGTTGCCAGTGCGGCACCAGCCACCTGCATATTGAGCACAAACACCAGCAGCCAGTCCAGAATTATATTTACAACCGCACCGATTATAACCGAAAACATAGCCATTCCCGCAAAACCCTGACAGGTTATAAAATAGTTCATACCTATAGTCATAACAGCAAATACCGATCCGGTTATATAGATAGTCAGATATTCGTTTGCATAGCCAAATGTTTCCCTGCTGCCGCCAAACCAGCTGATAAGCTGACCTTTGGTGAGCATAAATATCACTGTAAGCATAAAGGAAAGTGCTATAAGTGCCTGAAAACAGGTTGAAAGTATATCAGACGCTTTTTCGTTGTCGCCTTCTCCCATTTTTATCGCCATATAAACGCTGCCGCCTATGCCGATAAGATTGCCCCAGGAAGCAATAAATTCTGCTATAGGTGCACATACGCCGATACCCGCAAGGGCAACATCCCCTATCAGAGGAATATTGCCTATAAACATTCTGTCTATTGCTGTGTACAGCACATTTACAAGCTGTGCCAGCATAGCAGGTATAGCAAGGCGAAGCACCAGCGAAAGTATGCTGTCCCGTCCCAGATCATTTGTACGTTTCATTTTCTTTTCCTTTATATCTTCACACAAATGTATTTTATCAATAAATTTATACTTTAATATAACATCATTTTATAGTATAATTGATTTATAAAGTTTTTCAATATAAGAAATCCATCTTACAGGAGGTTTGTTATGAATCCTAATATAAAATGGTTTAAAGAAGCAAAATATGGCATGTTCATCCACTGGGGGCTTTATTCTCTTCTTGCAGGCGAATATAAAGGCGAGCCATCCAGCGTTTATGCCGAATGGATACAGTCCCGCTGTCGTATTCCGAATGCGGAATATGAAAAGCTTTGCAACGCTTTCAACCCTGTATTTTTCGATGCTGACGAAATTGTTAGTTTTGCCAAAAGCTGTGGTATGAAATATCTTGTTATCACTACCAAACACCACGACGGTTTCGCCATGTATCATTCCAAGGTTGACCCATACAATGTGTATGATGCAACACCTTTCCACCGTGATATTGTAGGCGAACTGAGTGCAGCCTGTGCAGCCCATGATCTAAAGTTTGGCATATATTACTCTCAGGACCTCGACTGGCACGAACAGCACGGCGGCGGTTATCTGTCCAACCATATTGAAACTGCAGGTACAACCTGGGACAACACCTGGGATTTTGACGGCGAAAAGGATTTTTCCATCTGTTTTGAAAAGAAAATTATGCCGCAGATCAGAGAAATAATGACAAACTACGGCGAAATCAGTGTTGCATGGTTTGATATGCCTATGACTCTCACACAGGAGCAGAGCCAGAAAATCTATGACACTGTTAAGGAACTGCAGCCAAACTGCCTTATCAACAGCCGTTTGGGCAACGGTCAGTATGACTATGTTTCCCTTGGTGACAACGAAATCCCTGAAACACTGGATATTCCTGATGATGTGGACTACAACTCTGTGGACGGTCTTAAACCATCCCCTAACGGTCTTTATGAAACTGCCGCCACAATGAACAGAAGCTGGGGTTTCTCTTACCGTGACCAGAACTGGAAGAGTGCACAGCAGATTTATGACTACAAAAAACATCTGGAAAGTCTTGGTATAAACTATCTGCTCAATGTGGGGCTTGACGGTTTGGGTCGAATTCCAATGCCAAGCTACCTCACATTAAAAGAAGTTGCAGAGATGGAAAACAAATAGTTCTCCTTATCAATTAAAATTATTTATCCTGTAAATACATAAACCGCCTTTGCTGTTGCTGAAGGCGGTTTTGTATATTCGCACCATCATAATGTATTAATATTTTTTTAGCAAACAGCTTTTTATCTTCCACTTTTTTATCAAAAGCTGTCGAATAAAAATATTTTATATTTTTTACAAATAAAGTGTTGACAAATACAGTATACGATGTTATAATAATTTTACTTTCTCAGAAAGAATATATCGCGGAGTGGAGCAGCATGGTAGCTCGTCGGGCTCATAACCCGAAGGTCGTTGGTTCAAATCCAGCCTCCGCAACCACTTAAAGCCTTGCATTGCAAGGCTTTTATTTTTGTTTTAATTATATCGGGTGCATTATTTATATGCTTTAGGTGCTTTCACATTGTCGCAGAATTCCTGCTTCAATGTCTTTTTTGTTTCAGAGCACAATCCGTGCCGGTTCTGTACTCCAAAAAACACAGACAATCAAAGAGGAAATTCCGCAGATTTTCTACAGACATTATCCCGCTTACAAATCAAAGCAGTTGAACATTTCAGAATTTGCAAGAGTTTGCAATTTAAGCAGAACCACAGTTTACAAGTACATTTCTCTTTTGGAAGGTTAGGATAAAAGAAAACAGGGAGCGAAATTCCCTGTTTCTTTTTCATTATATACTATTTTCTTGTTGTTGGGTCTTCAATCGTCCATAGTTTGTGCACTTTGAAAGTTACATCTGTTATTTTTTCAGTAATGTTATGGCAGTAAATTTTTGTAGAATAGTTATACTTAGACCCTGAATATGGCAATGAAAAATATTTACTTCCTATCTTGGTCTCACCATTCATAAGTTGCACCTCTATAGTGCCATCTATAACAGATTTTATATCTTCGTCTATAACTAATGTGTATTTTTGTGTAGAAACACTAATTACAGTAGTTCCAATTTCTGAAACTGATATTTCTTTACATATTGGACTTAAATAACCAAGCAATTCATCTTGCTCAATACTTCTAACTGTTAGATAATCAGCTATGCTCATAATTTTGTTGAGTTTTTCTAGTTTACGTTTTATTTTATCTCGTTTTTTATAATATGGTTCTAGTTTTTCTGTTTCGGCTAAAAGCATAAATGCACCAATAGTAGCATTAGCTTTTTTTGCTGTATCTGCTCGTTGCTTTACATCCATAGCAACCATAGCACCTGCTGCACTACCTGCAATACCACTTGCTATACCACCATGAATTGCCCAATCTGGAACATGCTGCTTTGAAGACTGATAAGCTGCATTATATCCTCGCCTTATTTGGTCGATTTTATAATCATTTTCCCTCATAAGATTATTTTGAGCAGTTATCTCATCTCTTGTCGCATCTTTTAGTTTTTGAACACCATATAAATTTTTATATTTTATATTAAATTTTTCAGCAGTTATTTCTTTGTTTTTAATTGTTGCTTCTTTTGTTAGAATTTTGTTCTTGTTGGCAACTATGTAATAATTAACAAATTCATCTTTAGTTCCAATCATTTCTAATGACTTAGCTATGGTATAAATTTGGTTCTTTACTTCTTCATTTTCTATGTTACTTACATCAAGTTTTGAACATTTTCTCAAAAATTCATCTGTTTTTTTATTATTTGTATCCGCTTTCATTTTGTTAAACGTTTCAACAAGCTTGTTATCACTTACAAAATGCCATCCAATATGTTGTGCTACAGCTCTCAAAGCTGCTATATCTGAAGCATCTTGTATTTTTAACTGTTTACAATCGTAAATGAAACTATTCCTTTTTTGTGTTTTAGTCAAAAAGAATGACATTATTAACAAAAACAATCCCAAAACTATGCAAAAAATGCTACCTTCATCGCCCATATTCACAAAACCCATAATTAGTCCAGCAACTCCTGCCAATCCACCAAATATTTCTAAACCCATAATACTTCTCCTTATATATTATCCCCAATATTTAAGCTGTTCTAACAATTCATTGAGTTTTTCAACATAAAAACTATTTTCCAATATTTCAGATAAACCGTCTTCTCCAAAATCAAATTCTTCAGACCAATGTGAAACTTCTTCTTTATTCAAGTGTCCCGTTGCTTGTAAATACACTAAACTCTCTTTTATAGCTTTTGTTGTATTATGCAAAAAATCTTCGGATTTCACTTTATCAATGTTATGAATATTCTTAAACCTTACCTCCAATTCCAGTGCATAATTTAATGGGGTTCTTTCCATAACAACACTCTCCTTTGTCTATTTGATACTTGCAATCAAATACTATATGTTTTTTTCTTATAATAACATATATTCTTTGATGTTTCAATCGAATGAAACCAATATAATTAGACTAGGATGCAATTGATAAAGGTTATCATATCTATGAAGAGGTGATAATCTATGTATGAGGACTTTGTAAGAGAACGGATAACACAGTTAAGGCTGAAAAAAGGTGTATCTGAATATCAAATGAGTTATGATTTAGGACATAGCAGAGGTTATGTTTACAATATCTCATCAGGGAAGGCGTTGCCTCCATTGAAAGAATTTTTTGCTATATGCGATTACTTTGAAATAATTCCAAATCAATTTTTCGATGTAGATTCTCAAAACCCCGAACTTATCCAAAAAGCGATAGATGGTATGAACAAGCTTGATGAAAATGATTTACTTATGCTTTTGGGATTTATCAACAGACTTTTGAAAAAATAGCCTTCGATTTGTCGAAGGCTTTACTTATATGAGGTGATTACTTTGGCTAAAGAACCGAACAATTCTGCAAAAGGCAAAAGAGATAATCAGAAGATGAAGCCTTTCTTTGTTATGCAATATCTGCTGAAAAACACCGATGAAAACAAACGAGTGACAGCGGAAATGATAAAAGACAAGTTGGCTTCTGACTGCGGCATTTCCGCAAATGTAAGGTCTATCTGTGAAGATATAAAAGAAATCAACAAAGCTTTCTATCTGTTGGAACACGAAGATGAATAGATAATCTGAGTGCGGGATTTGTTAAAAAATGAGAAAATAAAAAACCTTGAAAACCCTTTATTTTAAGGGATTTTCAAGGTTTTCTTGCTGGTGGAGGCGACGGGGGTCGAACTACGATTTTTAATACACAACCAAAATATTTGCTGCTTTTTCCACAGAACAACCGATTTTTTATGATACTTTATACCTCACAGAAAGCACAATTATTCACCTTTAAACAATAAAAGTGCGGGATAATATGCGGGAAATTTCAAACGCAAGAACAGCCCCGAGGGGATTCCCTCGGGGCTGTTCTTTTATTCTTTCAATGTTTCTTTTTCATCCTGTTTTTTATCTGTAATATCCACCGCATCCTCTGTCTTCTCTTTTACATATTCGAGAATCTTCATGAGCGGCTCGGGGTAATCCACGCCGACATCGTGGATGTTTTCAAGTATTGATATAAGCTCATTGGCCATAATCCAGAATATAACCACAAATGCGACAATGCTTGTAAACTGTATTTCAAGATGGATTGTCTGTGCCATTGTCTGCAGAATAAAATCCACAACCCATCCCACCAGCACAAGCAGCCACATGCACACCTTTTTTGCGATTCCCCAGAATCCCACTGAACTGGAAATCTTTTCTCCTCTGCGGGCCGCTGCCATAATGCCTGTGACATAGTCCAATACATTTACAAGAACCAGTACTAAAAACGGGATTCTGAGTATACCCAGCCAATTTCCTATCATTGTAAAAAGTGCAACAAATGCCAGTTTGATATTTTCAATTTTATCCATATCGTCATCCCCTTACAATTTCTTTAATCTTCGCCAGCTTGTCCTTGCATACCGCAAGCTCCTTGCTGTGTGCCTCGTTGCTGGCTCTTTCTGCTGCCAGCAGTCTGTTTGCCTGTTCCAGCTGTGCTTCTGCTTTTTCTGCCTTTTCCTGCCAGCAGCGTTTGGCTTCAACCTCTGCATCAAAGTCCCTCTGCAGCTCTTTCACCTTTGCCTGCAGCTTTTCAAGGTCGGTCTGTTCTTCCTCCGGCTTTGGTTCTTCGTAGATTCTGCAGTCTATATTGCCCAGCCTGTTAACCTTGGTCATAATATAGCACTGGTCGCCTTTGGAAGCAGGTTTTGTGATGATATATCCATCCACAACCTTTGTTTTGATGCCAAGTCCCTCAATATATGTCACAAGGGTTTCGATATCCCCCGCTGATGCATAACCGATATAAAGCGGAACACTGTGCTGGCTGAGTGGCTGCATAACCTCGATATCGATATCATCTTCGATGATGCCCTCATCAAAAATAATATTCTTGTCGATGTCTCCGTTGTAGCCGAAGTCTGCAAGGCCGTTGTTGGATGCATACTGCCAGATATCACAAGGCAGGTCAGGTGCTACAAGACCTGGACGTGCATACCAGAAAGCATAGTCCGGATGCTTTTCAAAAAACTCCTCGCCGTAGAATCTCAGATAATAGTCAAGGTTTGTATAAACACCTGGTCTGTATCCTCTTTCCTTTACTCTTTCGCAGAAAGCCTCCGTAAGCTCCTGCACAAGCTGTGGTGTGGTTGCAATACCCCTCTGCTCGTTATAACGGGCAGAGAAATATTCATAGTCATAAGAAACAGGAAGCTCAATCTTTGCACCTGTGGCTTCCAGCCTGTCGATGCAGAAATCAGCTTCCTGTCTTGCTTCGTATATTGTTCCTGCGTAGCTTGCGTGATATGGGCTGTTTGCCAGCCCCGCTGCTTCGCTGTCTTTTATAAATTCTTCAAAGTCTGTGTCTTCACTGTATGTGCCGAAGCCCGTGCGAAGAATCACAAACTTTGCCTTGCCACCGCGGACAAGCTGTTCCACCGCATCAGTTGACTGATGATGGGATAAATCGCATCCGTAAATCATAGTTTTTTCTCCTTTACAACCCCAGACGGTGCAGCTGTTCCTCGATATATGTGCTTTTGCCCAGCTTGAAGATAAGTCTGTCCTCATACACAGCTGCTGCCTGTGGTGTTTCCGGCTGAATAAGTTTCTTTTCAATGCCGCATTTCAGTTTAAGCACATAGCCGTCATAGATGTTTGTCACC
>SVNA01000013.1 GCA_015067145.1 Oscillospiraceae bacterium
ATGTACCTGTAAGTGGGCCGTATGGTTCGCGGTTGATTTCGATGCCAGCTTCTTCGTAGATACCTGTGAGACGGTCTACATACTGCCAGTCATAGATTGTTTTTTCCATTGGAACATCTTTTGTGTATGGGATGTTGTAGGAGATACCGCCGCCTTCGTAGGATGTGAAACCGCCGTTGTATGTGATTTCAGCAAGGAGACGAGCGTCTGGTGTACCATGACGAACCTGAAGTGGTGTGTTGAGAGCTTCAACTACTCTGCGGCAGTTTGCAACACCATGGTTAACAGCTGGGAAGCCGTTGAGCATGGAACGGCCTTCTTTCATGGATTCTTCGATACCGTGCTGTGCTTCTTTAAATCTGTTCTGACGTGTGTAGCTGTCGATTGTGGATGGAAGGAGGTCTGCACCGCCTTCGTCCTGAAGGTGTTTCAAAAGTTCGATGTGTTCATCAACAAGAGCAACACCTGCACGTGGCTGGATAAGTGTAATGCCTGCTTCTTTAGCAGCGTTGAGTTTTTTAGTAAAGTTTTTGTGATCTGGGATAGATTTCTGGTATTCTACACCATCTTCAATTTTGAGGCCTGCACCTGTTGGCCACTGGTTGAGAACTTCTTCACGAACTTTGTAAAAATGTTCGTCGGACCATCTTTTATTCATTATTTCCATCTTTAATTAACTCCTTTTTCATAATTCTGAGTGCTGTTTCCGGGTAGTGAGTGCTCAGCAATCCCATAGCAGCGAGGATATATTTTCTATCTACTAAGATATCTGCTTTTTTAGGTTTCAGTGACATTGCCTGCATATCGCTGTACAGTGCATAGGAAGCAATATCCGCAGTGTTTTCTGTGTGGATAAGTGCACCGCCTGTCACAATAACCTTTCTAACCTGTGTAAGGTCTTTACCCAACTGCATGTAGGTAATACCCATAGGTGTAAAAATCTGCTCCAAATGACCTGCATGACGTGTTACTGCTGTTTCGATTGCCAAAGATGCAAGTGCTTTGTCAAGCATAATCATATCTTCGTCACCGTTAGGAACAACGTCGGTATGAACAGAAAGATAGTCAATCAGTTCTGTTGCTCTTGCTTCATCCAATCCGGAAATTTCGCACACTCTGTCGATGTCAGTTGCTTCAACAATACCTTTGATGCTGTAACGCATACCGATATCGCCTTCCACTGTACGTTTTGCGTATGTTTCACGCAAACCTTTGAGAACAGTACCTGACTGGCTTGGCAAACCCTGACACATAGAGTAGATGTCGGTTGTTGCACCGCCAAGGTCTACACCCACCAGGTCGCCGATACCATCTTCTTTCTTTGTACCTTTTGCAAGCAGCTTCATAGCTGTGAGCATTGCAGAAGGTGTCGGCATAAGGATATCGCCGATAAGCTCTTCGGCATCGGAAAGACCTTTTGCCTTTACAATTTCCTGAAGGAAGATTTCTCTGATCTGCTTCTGTGCAGGTTCAATGTTTGGCTGTTCCAGTTTTGGCATTACGTTTTCGCAAACGTAGCATTCCTTGCCTGCAGCTGTAAGGATGTCCTTACTTGTAGCAGCACAGTTTCTGTTGCCTGCGTAAACGATTGGGAAATTCTTTTTGGATTTGGAAAGCATCTGAGCGTTGTATACGATAACTTCCTTATTGCCGCCGTCGATACCACCTGTAAGAAGGGCGATATCCGGATTGATTTCATCAATCTCTTCAAGGTCAGCTTCTGTAAGCTGGTAGGAATATGTTTTCATAACCTTTGCACCAGCACCAAGGGAAGCCATCTTTGCAGCCTTTGCTGTGAGCTCCGGCACAAGACCGATTGCCACCATTTTAAGACCGCCTGCTGCAGAAGAACAAGCATACTGTTCACTAAACTGTATATCACCGATTTTTTCTCTGAGAAGCTTTACTGCGTTATTTAAACCGTCGTTGATGTCGGTTTCAATAGTTGTAAAACTCTGGGAGGTACCGATGATTTCTTCTGTGTCCAAATCAACCGCAGTAACCTTTGTGTATGTACTGCCAAAGTCAATTAATAATACAGCGTTCATTTTAAAGCCTTTCTATACTTTAATCAATTAGCAACCAAGGTCAGCTTTGAGGTCTGCGATTGTTGTTTCTGCAGATGTTCCTGGAGGATATGCTCTGTCAAAGCCCATTGCTTTAAAGCGTTTTTCAACTTCGTTGAAGTCCTGTTTACCAACAACGATGTTGCCGCCAACGTAAAGAAGGATACCTTTAAGGCCTGCTTCATCACATTTTTCTCTCAGACCTGCACAGTCAAGTTCGCCGTGGCCGTAGAGGGAAGAAACGAGAATTGCGTCTGCACCGGATTCGATTGCAGCCTGGATGTATTCTTCCTGAGAAACCATAACGCCAAGGTTAACAACGTCGAAGCCAGCCTGTTTGAAAGCGTTGTTCAAAATTGTGTTGCCTACTGCGTGTACATCAGCGCCGATAACGCCGATAACCAATTTTTTCTTTTCCATTTTTTCTACCTCACTTATTTATTTAATAAATGTTTAAAGACTAAAATTTATTTGTTCGCAAATTCAAGATATTCTTTGCGACCAATTTCGTAGAGATTGTTGCCTTCGCTGTCAATGATAACGAATGCCGGGAGGTTTTCCACCTCGAGACGGCGGAGAGCTTCTGCACCAAGGTCATCATAAGCAATAACTTCTGCTTTTTTGATACACTGGCTGAGAAGTGCACCTGCACCACCGATAGCACCAAAGTATACTGCACCAACTTCTTTCATCGCTGCAATAACTTCCGGGCTGCGTTTACCTTTACCAAGCATACCACGCTGGCCAAGACGAATCATTGTTGGAGAATAAGCATCCATTCTGTAGCTTGTTGTAGGACCAGCAGAACCGATAACCTGACCTGGCTGTGCAGGTGCAGGACCTACATAGTAAACGATTGTATCGCGTACATCGTATGGAAGCTCTTCTCCTCTTTCGTGTGCTTCTACAAGGCGTTTGTGAGCTGCGTCACGGGATGTGTAGATAACACCGGAAATCATAACGTTGTCGCCGCATTTAAGGTCTTTTACTTTTTCATAAGTAAGCGGAGTTGTAATGTGTTTTACCATAATTGTTCTCCTCCTTATAAGCTTGCGTGTTTATGGCGTGTTACGTGGCAGTTGATGTTAACTGCTACAGGCAGACCAGCAATATGTGTCGGAAGTGTTTCGATGTTTACGCACAATGCTGTTGTGAGACCGCCAACACCCTGTGGGCCAAGACCCAGTGCGTTGATTTTTTCAAGAAGTTCTTTTTCCAAATCAGCGTAGAATGGGTTTGCGTTTCTTTCATCTGTGCTTCTCATCAAAGCTTTTTTGGCAAGATATGCTGCTTTGTCAAATGTACCGCCGATGCCTACACCAACAACGATTGGCGGACATGGGTTTGGACCTGCATCTTCAACACATTTGATAACAAAATCTTTAACGCCCTGAAGACCATCGGAAGGTTTGAGCATTTTGATCTGGCTCATATTTTCGCTGCCGAAGCCTTTTGGAGCAACCATGATATCAAATGTATCACCAGGTACGATGTTATAGTAAATCATAGCAGGTGTGTTGTCTTTTGTGTTAACACGGTCAAGTGGGTCTTTAACCACTGATTTTCTGAGACATCCTTCTACGTAGCCCTGTCTTACACCCTCGTTAACAGCATCTGCGATGTTGCCGTTTACATGAACTTCCTGACCAATGTCGAGGAACACACAAGCCATGCCTGTATCCTGACAGATTGGAACTGCATTGTCGAGAGAGATTTCATAGTTTTCTTTGATAACGCCTAAAATGCTCTGTGCAAGCGGCCATGGTTCATTTTCGCATGCCTTGCAGATTTTATCCTGGATATCTTCCGGCAAGAAATAGTTTGCTTCCATGCAAAGTTTCTTAACAACAGCAGTGATATCCTGTGCATTTATTTCTCTCATTTTTTGCCTCCTATTAAGATTTGTTTTTTAAGATTTTCTACGTCAAAAAGCTGTTGCACGCTCTTTTTCATACTACCTTAACATACATTATATAACTTTTGTCTGAATTGTACAATATATATAATTTAAGTTGTCTATAACATTTTATTATTGTTTTTTATTCCCTATAACGATAATTTAAACACTAATAATATTATGTTTCAATTAGCCGCCTAAATTATGTTATTCTGATGATTTTCGCATTAATTATTATATCAATCTGTCAGAAAAATACAGAAAAATACAAAACACCCCGCATGCTGTATCTATAACTGCGAGGTGCTTACATTTTATAAAAAGTATTTAATTTTTAGGCTTTTTATATACAACTTTTTCTGTTTTGGAAGCTGCTGTTTTTTCACCTTTGAAAACCTTTTTATCCTTTACAAAAACAGATTTTTTTATCTGCTTTTCGGATATTTCAGTCTCTGCAGTATACAACATTTTTCGGATTTCTTCTGTATGCTGTACTGTTTCCCTGTGTGGAAGTTCTGCTTTGTTTTTCTCTTTTTCCGGCATTGTTTCCTTGGCAGAAATATCTGTTTTTATCTGCAACACATCTTCTGATTTTTCCTTTGTCTCTGTGACACATTCTTCAGTTGCAGTGTCTTTTTCTGCTTTATCCCTGCTTTTTGGAAGAACGGACAGTGCATTGTCAAGAGCGTATATTCCCATCAGCACAAAGGCAATATTTTTTACAACATCCCCTGAAAATTCCTGACCTGTTGCAAAGAAACATATCAGCTCTGCAATGCCGAACATACCGCCGAAAGCAAAGCAGATAAAACCGCTTATATATAACAGCATACGGGAATTTTTTGATGGAGCATATACATTTTTGAGGACTGCAAGGATTACAGCAATAATACTTGTATATGACAATACCCTTTGCATAAACTCAGTATAATGCACCGAATACACATCAAATATTATTATGTCCAGAAACATACCTGCAACAAAGGCTGTAAGCATCAGCATAATAAAAGCGTCCTTTGGTTTTCGGCCCAGTTTTGTAATACCCAGCAAAACCAGTGCTGCACCGCCGATAATCATAAATACTGCCACTTTGGAGGCTTCAAACTGCATTCCTCCATAAGCCGCAAAGGCTGCACCTGACAAAACAGCGATTATGCCCGAAGATTTTGAGAAAAACGGTTCAATATTTTTTTCGCCACCGAAGATAAGAACACCGCAGCATACTGTGATAACCACAAATACAGCCAGCAAAACAGGATTTAACGCAATACCTTTTGTAATAAGAAATCCTGTCTCCCAATCTGTAAATCTTAGGATTTCATATACCCTGCCCGCCAGTATTCCAACCGAAAGCAGACAGATTAAAACAGATAAACCAAGTGACATAATATATTCCTTTGCACATTCATAATGTTAAATTCAGATTCATAGTATGTATTGTATACCAAACACAAGAAAAAGGCAATGTCTGTACAGGACGTGCCTTATTAAAAGTGAGGATTGTTATGAAAAGCTTTATCTGTATTTTTGCTGTTTTTTTATCCATAAACATATTTGTTCCTTCAATATACTACAGAGTTTATCACGGAACCGATAAATCTATTCCTGCCGCACCATCTTCCCCTTTTGAATCTCCCTTTTTTTCCGAAACTCAGAAAGGTGATAGTTACGTATATTATCTGTACAATCTGGAAACCGGACAGACCGACGAATTTGATATTATATCTTTTCTTGTAGGAAGTGCTGCCTGTGAGGTTCCAGCCTCCTATAACATCGAAGCAATAAAAGCTCAGATGATTGCCTGTCACAGCTATTATCTTTACTGCCGCGAAAACGGTCTGCCTGATGACGATCTTAATCTGAGTTATGATGAGAGCCGTATGCAGAAATATGCCTCTAAAAACCGCTTAAAAGAATTCTGGGGCAACGGATTTGATGACAACTACAAAAAATTTATGGAATGTGCCAAAGAGGTCAGGGATATTGTTGTGACCTATAAGGGAAAAACAGCTCTCACCCCCTACTATGCTGTATCCTGCGGAACAACCCAGTCCAGCGAAAACGAATGGGGCAATGCACTGGAGTATCTTGTCCCTGTTGAAAGCAGAACCGATGCACTGAGCGACAGTTATCTTAAGATAAAAACATTTACTGTACAGGAAATGTACGACCGTTTTATACTGAATTTCGCAGGGCTTGAGCTGGATATGGAGCATCCTGAAGAATGGATTGGCGACATAAGCTACAACGAATCGGGATATGTGGACACAGTAAAAATAAATAAAAACAAAATAAGAGGACGGGATTTCCGCAAATACTTCGAACTCCCGTCCAGCTGTTTTATGATATTTTTTGAAGACAATGAATTTTCAATAGCTACAAAAGGATATGGTCACGGAGTAGGCCTGTCTCAGTTTGGCAGCAACCAGATGGCTGCAGAGGGAAAAAACTTTGAAGAAATTCTGAACCATTACTTTCCAAACACCAGACTGTCAACCATTTGATAGCATTTGTTTATTCTGACTAATAATAAATTTCCGGGTCTATTCTAAGACTCATCTGATTTGGCAGATACTGTGAATTAAGTATCTTTGTTTTATAGGCCATAGGTGTTTCCCCTGTGGCTTTTTTAAAAGCTTTGCACAGATAGTTATCGCCGGAAAATCCTGTGCGGATTGCTATTGCGTTGAGCGACATATTTGTTTCCACCAGCATCTGTTTAACCGCTTCTATCCTTACATTCGAGAGGTATTTACCCGGTGTGATACCTGTGTATTTATAAAATTCACGCACAAGATGGCTCTTTGATACATTGAGATTTTCGGCAAGTTCTTCCACGCCGTAAACTCTGGAGTAATTCTGCTTGATAAGAGAAACTGCCTGTGCAACAATTTTGGATGCCACCACGCTTTTTTTATCACTGCTGTTGAGGGTGTTGATTATTTCAAAAGCCACATTGCACAGATAACTTTCCGACACAAAATCATAGTTGGAGACAATCTGCAGTATCTGCTGTGGCAAAAACGGTGCAAAAACACCACTGGTTACAAAAGCACCGGCATATTCCTTGCAGAATTTCTGTGCAATGCTTCCATCAACATTAACTGCCATAATATGTCCGTCATTTATTATATCAACAGAAACAGGCCCTGTGGCATACACAATTTCTCCTGTGTTCACGGTTATACTTTTATCCTCCCAATGCACGATGCATCTTGCAGAGGATACCAGAAAAATATTTATTCCATTGTAATCATAATTTACTGTCTGTTCTCCCTGCAAATCCAAAGGATATCTGCAGTAACAATAGTCCTGCAAATTCAGTGCCATATCTGTCACCTCACATCAATATTTTCCCATTTTTCAACGTAATCATTATGTTTTATTATATTATATGCAATTTAAAATATCAATATTTTATTACCTTTATTAACACATTTTTACCATAAAAAATTCACACATATGATTTTTTTATGAAAAAAAGTCAAAACTCAGTATGTATACATCATTTTTTCACACTGCGGTATGTATCATAGTTTAAAATACTGCTAAAGGAGAACTGTAAATTGAATATACTTGTAACCCTGGACAAAGGATATATAAATCCACTGTGTGTTATGCTGAGTTCTCTTGCAGACAGCCATCCTGACACATTTTTTGATATATATGTAATGAATAAATCCTTTAAATGTGCTGATTATGAATATATTAAACACAGGCTTAACAGTGAAAAAATACGGTTTCACGATATAAAAGTGGATGACAGTATGCTGGCGGGTGCTCCTGTGACAGACAGATATCCTCACGAGATGTACTACCGCATATTCGCAGCAAAATTTCTGCCCGTAAATATAGATAAAATACTGTATCTGGATCCGGATTTGGTTGTGATTAAAAATCTGGATGAACTTTACTGCCTAGACCTTGGCGACAATTATTTTGCCGCAGCAAGCCATGTGGGAAAGCCTTTGCAGAAGCTGAATGAAATACGCCTGCAAATGTGCTCAAAAGGACCATATATCAATTCCGGTGTTATGCTTATGAACCTGGATGCCCTGCGTAGAGAACAGAATTACGGGGTGGTTTTTGATTATATTGAAAAGAATAAAAATATCCTTTTTCTTCCCGATCAGGATATTATAAGTGCTGTTTACAGCGATAAAATAGTTACCATTGACCCATATATTTATAATATGACCGAACGCATGCTGGCATCCCATAAAAGTGTGAAAATGGATATAGATTATCAATGGGTACAGAAAAACAGTGCAATTATACACTACTGTGGCAGAAACAAGCCCTGGAAAGAAAATTATATGGGAACACTGGATATTTTTTATAAAAAATATTCAGCCGTAATCGACTGCTGATATGAATACTGATATTTTTCAACAGTGTATAAACAATGATAATCGTCTCATAATATAACCGACATTAATGCTATATTTGCTTATGGAGGCAGTTATGAAATTTTTTGTAAACAACGATTGTATCGGCTGCGGACTTTGTCCCTCCGTATGTCCCGAAGTTTTTTCCATGACAGATGACGGTGTGGCAAAAGCTGCTGAAAATGATGTTGCAGGCAGCACAGCAGCCTGTGCCCAGGAAGCCCAGGAACAGTGTCCTGTGAGTGCTATTGAGCACGATTAGCCATAGCGAAACAGAGCTGCTCACAAGCAAGCACCCGTATGACATATGGGTGCTTGTTTGCATTATATTTTTACGGATCCACCGTTGTTGAACTTGCCCCGTTGCCCTTTACTCTGCTGCACAGTTTCTCCCATGTGGCACAGCCCACTATGCCGTCTCTCGTAAGGTTATAGTCTCCCTGAAAATTCTGCACGGCACGGTAGGTTGCCGGACCAAAGCGACCATCCAGACCTGCTGTTGAATATCCCAGTGTATTCAGACAATCCTGCAGAATCAGAACATAGCACCCGCGGGAATTAAGCCTTAACGTATTATACCCTGTGGAACAGGCAGGTCGTCCATAGCGGCGGTCAAAATGCACCCATGTAGGTGTAAGCGACAAGGGTTCTACATATCCCCATACTCCAAGTTCTCTCGCCACAGAGTAAATACGTCTTCGCTGGGAGGCACTGAGTGCCTGACCAACGTCAAAGCTGGTACCTGCGTAGTGCTGGCTCATAAGTCCGTGGCCTCCCTCCCATATACGCTTGAATGCATAACGGAACGGGATAGGATTGCCATAGGCTGCTCTTGTTCCGTTCCATGCTTCCATAGCCTGACGTGTTGTCCACAGCACACTGGAGTTGGAGGAACCGCGGAATTCCCGCACACGCATTGTTCCGCCCGTATTATAGGGCATAAAATCGCTCTCGCCTCTTTCATATGTCTGCAGTATATTCTGTTCTGTATCATAAACAAATATTTTTGCCATAGCTGTCTCCTTTCTTGTTAACAGTATATGTAAAAAATGTTGTTGGTGTACCATAACAGGTTTATTTGTTAAATAAATAACATATTTGTAATTTTGTTGCAAAAATCCCTATACTGTTGAAAATAAAATGTAATTTGATTATAATGATACTGTAAGAATTGTATATTAATAGTTAATATATTTAATTTAAAAGTACAAAGGAGTTTTTACTATGGCTGGTTTAGGCAAAAAAACAGTAGAAGACATCAATGTTAAAGGTAAAAAATGTATCGTTCGCTGTGACTTCAACGTTCCAATGAGCGATGGTGTTATTACAGATGACAAACGTATCCGTGAAGCACTTAAAACTGTTAAATATCTTAAAGAAAACGGTGCAAAAATCATCCTCTGCAGCCACATGGGCAGACCAAAGGGTGAATTCAATATGAAATATTCTCTCGCTCCTGTTGCTGAAAGAATCAGCGAACTTATGGGTTGTGAAGTTGTAATGGCAACAGATGTTATCGGCGAAGATGCAAAAGCTAAAGCTGCTGCTCTTGGCGAAGGCGAAATCCTCCTTCTTGAAAACCTCCGTTTCCACAAGGAAGAAGAAAAAAATGCACCTGAATTTGCAAAAGCTCTTGCTGATTTTGCAGAAATCTATGTAAATGATGCATTCGGCACTGCACACCGTGCACACGCTTCCACAGCAGGTATTGCAGACTACCTCCCGTCAGTTTGCGGTTACCTTATCCAGAAAGAAATTGACGTTATGGGCAAAGCTCTCAACGACCCTGCAAGACCATTTGTTGCTATCCTTGGCGGTGCTAAAGTAAGCGATAAAATCGGCGTTATCGAAAATCTTATTGACAAAGTTGACAGCCTTGTTATCGGCGGCGGTATGGCTTACACATTCTTTAAAGCTAAAGGCTGGAGTGTTGGCGACTCCATCTGCGAAGATGACAAAGTAGAACTTGCAAAAGAACTTATGGCTAAAGCAGAAGCTAAAGGCGTTAAAATGCTTCTCCCTGTTGACACAGTTGTTGGCAAAGAGTTCAAAGAAGATACAGAATATATGACAGTTGACTCCTGTGCTATTCCTGAAGAATGGCAGGGTCTTGACATCGGTCCGAAATCCGTTGAACTTTTCAGCGATGCAATCAAAAACGCAGAAACAGTTGTATGGAATGGTCCAATGGGCGTATTTGAATTTGAAGCATTTGCAGTTGGCACAAAAGCTGTTGCAAAAGCAGTTGCAGAAAGCGGTGCAATCTCCATCATCGGCGGTGGCGACAGTGCAGCAGCAGTTGAACAGCTTGGTTTTGCAGAAAAAATGACTCACATTTCCACAGGCGGCGGTGCTTCCCTCGAATTCCTTGAAGGCCTTGAACTTCCAGGTATCGCAGCACTCAACGACAAATAAAAACTGCGGATATGTCATATTCTGATATGACATCACAATAAAAATATCAATAGCGGCAGAAATTCAGGCTGCCGCTATTATTTGCTTAATAAAAGCAAAGGTTAGGAGTATAAAATGGACAAATCCAAAAGACAGGTTGTTATTGCAGGCAACTGGAAGATGAACAAAAATGCAGAAGAAACAAAAGCACTGCTGGCTGAAATGACACAGACAATCAAAGAATCAGACTGCAAAGTGCTTCTCTGCGTACCTGCAATCAATATTTCCACTGCTGTGGAAGCAACCAAAGACAGCATTATCGAAATCGGTGCACAGAACTGCCACTGGGCTCAGAGCGGTGCATACACAGGCGAAATCAGTGCTGATATGCTCAATTCTTTCGGCATTAAATACGCTATTATCGGCCACAGTGAAAGAAGACAGTACTTTGGTGAAACAGACGAAACTGTTAACAAACGTGCTCTCGCCTGCCACGAAAACGGCATCACACCAATTATCTGTGTAGGTGAAAACCTCAGCGAACGTGAAAAAGATATCACAAAGGATGTCATCAAAACACAGATTACAGCAGGTCTTGCAAACTTTACAAAACAGCAGCTGCACAACACAATCATTGCTTACGAACCTGTTTGGGCGATAGGCACAGGCAAAACAGCAACAGCACAGCAGGCTGAAGAAGTTTGTGCATACATCAGAGAACTCCTCGGCGAACTTTTCTGCCCAATGTGTGCACAGAAGGTTACAATCCAGTATGGCGGCAGCATGAACGCTGCAAATTCAAAGGAACTGCTCAGTATGCCTAACATTGACGGCGGTCTTATCGGCGGTGCTTCCCTTAAATCTGCTGACTTCAATACTATTGTTGAAAGTGCAAAATAAGAGGTAATCTAAATGAAAAAACCATTGGTACTTTGTATTATGGACGGTTATGCCTTCACCGACAGAACCGAAGGCAATGCAATATATGCGGCAAAAACACCAAGACTTGATAACATCTTTGCATCCTACCCTACTGTAACATTGGGTGCAAGCGGTATGAGTGTAGGTCTGCCTGACGGCCAGATGGGCAACAGTGAAGTTGGCCACACAAATATGGGTGCAGGCCGCATTGTTTATCAGGAACTTACAAGAATTACAAAATCCATCAAGGACGGCGATTTCTTTGCAAACGAAGCATTGACAAAAGCTATCTCCAAAGCAAAGGAAAACGACAAAGCTGTTCACATTATGGGCCTTATGAGTGATGGCGGCGTACACAGCCACATAGAACACTGCTTTGCAGTTATCGAAATGTGCAAAAGAATGGGTGTGGAAAAGGTTTTTGTACACCCATTTATGGACGGACGTGATGTAAGCCCTACAAGCGGTGCAGATTTTCTCCGTGACCTTTCCAAAGAAATGGCAGAAATCGGCGTTGGCAAAATCGGTACAGTACACGGCAGATTCTATATTATGGACCGTGACAAACGCTGGGACCGTGTTGAAACAGCTTACAAAACACTTGTTTACGGCGAAGGTGAAGTTTGCCCTGATGCTGCTGCAAAGCTGGAAGAAAACTATAAAAACGAAGTTACTGACGAATTTACAGTGCCTTTTGTTGTTACACCTGACAGCAACATCAAACAGGGTGACAGTGTAATCTTCTTTAACTTCCGCCCTGACAGAGCAAGAGAAATTACACGCAGCCTTGTTGACACAGACTTTGACGGCTTCATCCGAAAAGACACAAACCTTCTGCTTAATTATGTTTGCTTTACACAGTATGATGCAACAATGCCTAATGTTGACATTGCATTTAAACCACAGAGCCTTGACAATACACTGGGCGAATACCTTTCCAAAATGGGCAAAACACAGCTTAGAATTGCTGAAACAGAAAAATATGCCCATGTTACATTCTTCTTTAACGGTGGTGTTGAAGCTGTAAGCGATGGTGAAGACCGTGCACTTATCAACAGCCCTAAGGTTGCCACATACGACCTGAAGCCTGAAATGAGTGCCTATGAAGTGACAGAAGAAATGCTCTCCCGCCTTGACAGCGGAAAGTATGATGTTGTTATACTCAACTTTGCTAACTGCGATATGGTTGGCCACACAGGCGTTTTTGAAGCTGCTGTTACAGCTGTACAGACTGTGGACGAATGTGTAGGTAAAGTGCTGGACAAAACACTGGAAATGGGCGGTATAATGCTGCTTACTGCTGACCACGGCAACGCAGACAAACTGCTTGACGAAGAAGGCGGTGTGTTCACAGCACATACAACAAACCCTGTACCATTTACTGTTTGCGGTTACGAATGCGAACTCCATACAGACGGTGTTCTTGCAGATATTGCACCGACAATGCTGCAGATTCTTGGTCTGGAGCAGCCAAAGGAAATGACAGGCAAGTCTCTTATTAAATAATTTACAGCAAAATAAAAATCCGACTCGCAATGAGTCGGATTTTTTTATTTTTCAAGTTTATCTTTTTCTTTAAAATAACTGTAAAGTTCTTTTATTGCCAAAGCTATATATCCCATAACCAAAAACCATTGTACAAAGGCAAGCGAGTTCAACCTGACCACAGCAATATAAGCCCATGCTATTGCCAAAACAAGCCATACTGCCGCAGCTACCCAATATGATATTTTGTGCTTATAGCGTGTTCTCATACACATACCTCCTATTCTGCTTCTGGCATAAACATTTCAAGCGGTAAAATTTTGTGCGGATACTGTGCCGTAACCTTATCCTGCTGTGTATAGTCTGCAAGTATAACCTGTTCTGCTCCGTATGTATACAGGATTGCAAAGCCTATTTTCCCCTGCTTTGCCTTTTCACGCTGATTTTCAAAGATACCCATATCAATATTGTTAAGTGCGATGCGTACATATTTCATCCTCTCATCAGCAATATGCAGACAGTGGTACAGTTTGCCTGTTCTGTCGGTAATAATGCGGTCGACCGCCATTTTGTCTCGGAGCTGTGCTTTATCCACATTTGGTAATTCTCCGAAATATTCCAGCATTGTGGCTGTATATGTGTCCAATGACGGTGACTGCAGACCGATTTTTTCGCAGTATTCTCCCATACCAAAGAATAAGCTGTATGGAGACATATCTGTTTTTTCCAGCACATATTTCAGTGTGTTAGGAAAACGGTTTGAATTGTATATGCGTTCAACTGCATCTTCTGCAAGTTTAAGTTTAAGCAAATCATCATAACCGATATAGTTGTTGCTGATAACCTGATACGGTGCATAAGACCAGTGTTTATAGCCGTGTTTTTCCTTTTCCGATGCAAGGGGTGAACCATTTAGTAATTTTAAAAACCCAAGCTGGATAACCTCGGCTCCGATATCAAATGCAAGGTCAAATCCTTTTGCAAAACTTGCATAATCTTCATAAGGCAGTCCTGCAATAAGGTCGATGTGCAGATGGATATTTTTCATCTGTGCAATTTCCCTGAGATTATGCACCAGTCTTTCGATATTGTGACGGCGGTCAACAGCTTTTAAAGTCTGCGAATTAAAGGACTGCAGTCCTGCCTCAAACTGGAAAAGGCCTTTCGGCATTGTTTTGAGGTAATCCAGTGTTTCCTGTGTGAACAAATCCGCCTCTACTTCGCAGTGGAAAACCACATCTTCGGGAATATTGCCGAGTTGTCTTTGCATGTAGATAAATTCAAAAATTTCTCTTGCACGTTTATCGTTGCAGTTAAAGGTACGGTCCACAAATTTAACTGTCTGTGTACCGCAGTTTGCAAGTTTTAGGATATTCTGCTTTGAAATGTCCATATCAAAAAAGCGAACATTTTCATCCCTGCCCGAAAGGCAGAACGCACAGTGGAACGGACAGCCGCGGCTGGTTTCCAGATAGACAATACGTCCCTTTAAAGCATCGAAATACTCTTCTGAATACGGATTGAAGTAATCGGTTACGGGAGCAGAAATCACCTTTTCTGCCGCTGTGAAATTGCTTTTAAGCAGGTTGATAAAAGCCTGTTCCCCCTCGCCTATGATTATACAGTCAACATCAGTAATCTTAAGCAGATTTTCAGCATCAAAGCTTGCTTCAGGACCGCCGAAGAAAATTTTGATATCCGGATTTATTTTTTTAAGACATTCAGTGACTTTTTTTACATACTCAATATTCCAGATATAGCAGGAAAAACCCACCACATCAGGAGAAAGATTATATATATCCGCAACGATATCGTCAATATGGTTGTTGATTGTGCTTTCGTACACCTCGATGCTATGATATGTTTCCGATGATTTTGCTGCTGAATGCAGATACCACACACCAAGGGAAGAATGTATATATTTTGAATTTATGCCTGCAAGAACAATTTTCATAGTTTCCGCCTGTAAAATGATATTTTTTATATGATATCATATTTTGCAGTATAAAAAAAGTATGGGCAGACAATGTCCGCCCATTAAATTTATACAATTATTTATTTGTGGAACCAAAACCGCCCATACGCTGTGCGTCTGTGTTGCCGCTGTCTGCCACAAGGTAGTTGATAAACATGCACTGGGCAATTCTGTCCCCTGCTTTGATAACATAATCTGTTGTGCCAAGGTTGATAAGGTTTACACCAAGATTGCCGTCGTTGTCAGGGTTGCCGTAGTAGTCACATTCCACCCAGCCCTGACTGTTTGCAATCATAACAGGCTGTTTGCCCATGGAAGAACGCACATTGATAAGCAGTGCTTCATCGTGGCCGAAGTATGCCTTTACGTCTGTCCAGATAAGCTGTTTTTCCATTGATTTGATAACTGCATCAATAGGTGAATAGATATCGTATGCTATTGCGTATCTGCTGCCACGTGTAGGCAGTGTTATTTCAACATTTGGATGTTTGCGTTTTTCATCTGTTACAACTTCAAATCCTCTTGCCATTATTCTTTCTCCCATAAAACAATTTTTTCTTCTTTTAATGTTTTCTGCACATCAATTATCCGCTGGTTTGCACTGCCGCGGAACAAAAGCCGCATATCTTTTTGTGCTTCTATAAACGGCCCGTCCACAAGCACATCAATATATTTTACAATTTCAAGCTGTTTTTCATTGAGATTTTCAAACACATAACCTGTCCACAGCCAGATTGTTTTATCTGTCTGCTCTTTTATAGCTTTTACCGTGCGAAGCAAAGTATCGTCATAAAGCTGGTCCAGCGGTTCGCCGCCCAAAAATGAATAGCCGCTTATACTTGGATTTTTGCCAAGGTCTATAAACTTCTGCATTTCCTCATCTGTAAATTCATTGCCGAAAGAAAAGTTCTGATATTCCTTATTGAAGCAGCCCGGGCAGTTGAAATGACAGCCCGACACAAACAGTGTTGCACGAATGCCTGTGCCGTTTGCCACATCATATTTTCTTATCTGTGCATAGTTCATATTGCATTCCCCCTGCACCGATACAAATTACAGGTGCATTACCCTTTCTTTGATTTCCTGTGTTCTGCCCTCGTTCCAATAGTTTTCACCAAGGTAGCCGCAGGTTCTGCGGACAACGTTCATACGGGATTTGTCGCGGTTGCCGCAGTTTGGACAGTACCATTCAAGGTTGTCGTCACATAGGATTTCACCCTCGTAACCACATTCCATACAGAAGTCCAGTTTTGTGTTCATCTCTGCATACTGTACATTTTCGTACATATATTTAATGAGAGTAAGGATAACCTCTGGGTTCTGTGCAAGGTTTGGCAGTTCAACATAGCTGATTGCACCGCCTGAAGAGATTGGATGGAACTGACTTTCGAATTTAAGTTTTTCAAAAGCGTCAATCTCTTCGCCTACAAACACATGATAGCTGTTTGTAAGGTAGTTGCGGTCTGTTATTCCGGGCACTCTTCCGAAGCGACGCTGGAGACATTTTGCAAAACGTTCTGTAAGAGATTCGCTTGGTGTTCCGTAAAGGGCAAAACCAAGACCTGTCTCCTCTTTCCATTTAACGATATGGGCTTTGAGGTTTTTCATAATTTCAACGCCCAGCTTTTCGCCCTCAGGTGTTGTATGGCTCTTGCCGATAAGTGCCATTACGCATTCATAAAGACCAATATAGCCTAATGTGATTGTCGCATAACCGTTCTGAAGCAGCGGATAGATTGGTTCGTGCGGAGCAAGACGTGCAATAGCTCCGTGCTGCCAGTGGATTGGTGAAACATCGCTTGTTACATTTTTAAGCTTTTCGTAACGGAGCATAAGGCTTTCACGGCAGAGTTCAAGACGGTCCTCAAGAATTTTCCAGAATTTGTCTATATCTCCCTGTGCGGAGAGACCAACGTCTGCAAGGTTGAGGGATGTAAGACCCATATTGAAGCGGCCGTACCATTTGTATTCGCCCTCTGTATTGTTGATTGGTCCTTTGTATGGAGAAAGCCATGCACGACAGCCCATACAGCCGAAAACGTTGCCCTCATAATTCTGACGCATATGTTTTGCACTGATAAAGTCCGGCATCATACGTTTGGAAACACAAACTGCTGCCAGCTGTGTAAGTGCATAGTATTTGCTGTCCTCACGGATATTGTTTTCATCTGTTACATAAAGCAGTTTCGGGAATGCAGGTGTAATCCATGCACCAACTTCGTTTTTAATGCCCTGGATACGCTGACGGAGAACTTCTTCGATTAGCATAACTGTTTCTTTTTCGTATTCAGGATATTCGCTGATATACATAAATACGCTGAGGAACGGACTCTGGCCATTAGAAGTCTGCAGTGTATTAATCTGATACTGGATTGTCTGGATACCTGCTTTAACCTCTTCTTTGAGGCGACGCTGAACAATTTTTTCCAGCTGTGCTTCGTTGTACATAAATCCGTTTTCGTTCCATTCGATTACAAGATCACGGCGGATTTTTTCTTCGGAAATACGCACAAACGGAGAAAGGTGTGCCAAAGACATTGTCTGGCCGCCGAACTGGCCTGAAGCAACCTGAGCGATAATCTGTGTTGCGATTGTGCAGGCTGTACGGAAGGTTTTTGGTCTTTCAATCATCTTGCCGTTGATAACTGTACCGTTTTCCAGCATATCTTTAAGGTTTATAAGACAGCAGTTGAAGGACGGGTTAAGATAGTGACCAAGGTCGTGGATATGGATAAGGCCGTTGTCGTGTGCCTGTGCGATATGCGGTGGCAGCATCATACGTTTTGCAACGTCTTTGGAAACTTCTTCTGCTACAAGGTCTCTCTGTGTGGAGATAAGATTTTCCTGTTTATTGGAGTTTTCCATCAGGCTTTCCTTGTTTTCGCCGTTGATAAGACCAATAACCTTGTTGTCGATTGTATTACGCTGACGCTGATATTCGCGAACTGCACGGTATGCTTCGTAGCATTTTGCTGTGAGCATATCTCCGCTTTCGATAAGTGCTGCGTAAACATAATCTTCAATCTCTTTGATTGTCACAATCATCTTATCGGTGGAAAAATCCTCGCTGATTTTTTTTGCAAGTTCCTCGTTTACAATACCGCTGCCGTAACGCATTGCCTTGAGTATTGCAATTTCTATTTTAGAGGCATCAAACTGTACCTGTCTGCCATCTCTTTTGATAACTACATACATTTGTGTTTCTCCTTTCATTTATGTAAAAGTCTACTATATATCGGAAAGTACTTTTTCAGTTTACCACAATATATAGTGGTTTTCAACGCAAATCTTTACTACAAATTCAATTTTGGCACAATAAACAAAATTAGAGACTACCAGTAGTCTCTAATTTACAAAGTTTATTTTTTTGCTGTTTTTTTATTGACAGTTTTTTTATTTGGTGGGGATTTTTTCTTTTTCTTTTCGGGCTTTTTTACGCTGAAACCAAAGCTGCCGATTTTTTTGCCAAGTTCAAAATACTGTCCATGGGCGTATGCCATAAGCCCTGCTTTTTCTATTTCCAGCCGGCCGTTTTCGTCCAGCAAATCCTCGTTTACAATAACCCCTGTTATATCTGCCATAAACATATCGTGGCAGCCCAGCGGCACAATATCGAACACCTTGCAGGTAAGGGCGATAGGCAGTTCGGCTATGGCCGGGCACTCAAAGCCCTCTACCTCGTACGGAGTAAAATTCATAGCTTTGAATTTATCTTCTCTGGCACCACTTCGCACACCGCACCAGTCAATCTCCTTTACCAGCTTTGCTGTAGGCATGTTGATGATAAATTCCTTTGACTGTCTGATAATTTCGTATGAATGCCGTTCAGGACGTATGCTGATATATGTTTTGGGCGGCTGGCTGTTTATAATACCTGTCCACGCTATTGTAAGACAGTTTGGGTTTTCCTTTGTTCCGCAGGAAACAAGAGCCGGAGGAACAGGCATCATAAGTGTTGCACCGGGCCAATGTACTTTTTTCATAGATAATCACCTTGTAATTTTTGATGTATACAGTATATCAAAATATCTGTAAAGTTACAATGTGATTTTACATCTGATTATATAAATACAAGATTTAAAAGCAGCAGCCCGATTACTCCTGGCAACGACAGCACTGTGGCAATAAAAACGGTAAAATAATTGATTGCTATGTAACAGCCTGTGGTGGCCGATGTGAGATTTACCAGCATCATAGCCGAAATGCCGCATACAGCACTTTTAAGTGCGGTTATCACAGGCTTTTTAGCCTTGGTAAATGCATATACAACAACTATTCCCGACACTGCAAGCACGAAAGCCAATATTTCTGTAACCATTGTTATTCTCCTATCTTTATCTCGTTTTTTTCTGTGGAAAATTCCTCTTTTTCTCTGAGCTGATTCAGAAGATAGCAATACTGCCAACGCAGAGCTTCCCTCTCATATATCTGTGCCGCAATAAGATTTTCGTCAGTGGACATATTGAACATCGTATCATTTCGGTTTATAAGAAACTTGCAGTTTTCAAGCTCTTTTTTAAGGTTTGCTATCTCAATATCCTTTTCTGTCGGCTTGTTTTTAAGAAATTTAAACATAACAATCACCCTTTCGTTGTATTGTCAGTTTTGGCAATTTCTATATTTATATTCAGTTTTTACCAAAAAATAACAGCAGAGTAGCTTATACTCTGCTGTAAAATATTTTATTCAACAAATTCAAAGTCGATATTGCCTTTGAGAATATCTGTGCCGATAACTTTTACCTTTACAGTGTCACCGATTGTGTAGCGTTTGCCTGTTACAGGGCAGTAAAGGCGGAAGCCCTCCTGCAGAATCGGGTTAACCATATCTATAAAAGAAACGTGCACAAGACCTTCCGCTGTGTTGTCAAGTTCAACATAGACACCAAAGCTCATAACACTGCTTACTGTACCGGCAAACTCTTCGCCGATGTGATTGGACATATATTCTGCGACATAGATATCTGTTGCATCGCGTTCAATCTGCATGGCATTAAGCTCTGTATCAGAAGACTGCTTTGAGGCAGATTTGGCAAATTTCTCGTATTTCTTCTTAATTTTATCCTTTGGCACACCGTTTACCACATCGGTGAGGATGCGGTGGATTGCAAGGTCAGGATAGCGGCGGATAGGGCTTGTGAAATGGGCGTAGTCATCCAGTGACAGACCAAAATGCCCCTGTGGAAGCTCCAGATATTTTGCCTTGGACTGCGTACGCAGTACACCCGAGTGAACAAACTGCTGCAGATTTGTGCCGCGTGTTTTATCCAGCAGACGTGAAAATGCAATCTGCAGGCTTTCTCCCTGTTTTTTCTCAAGTTTAAGTCCAAACTTACGGAGATTGTCTTTGAAGGTATACATTTTCTCTGCCTCGGGCTCCTCGTGTACACGGTACACAAAAGGCAGATCCATCTTTCTTGCAAGATTTGCACTGCAGCCGTTTGCCAACAGCATAAACTCTTCTATCATCTTTTCGCTTTCGCCGCGTTCACGTTTTCTGATGTCTATAACATGCTTGTTTTCATCGAAAACAATATACGCCTCATCACTTTCGATATCCATAGCTCCACGCTGAATACGCTTTTTGTTCAGCTTTTTATACAGTTCCATAGCAATTATTATGCTGTCGTAAACTTCGCTGTATTTTTCCCGTATTTCCTGAGAAACTGCGGATTTTTTCTCCACAGGCTGCTGAAGATTGTACTTGCTCTTTATCTGAGGTGCTATAATATCTTCAAAGATTATATCGTTGATTTCGCTGTAAACACCTTTTACACGGGATTTTATAACTGATTTGAAAAATCTGTAGTTTTTTACTGTGCCCTCGCTGTCCAGCTGCATGGCACAGGTGAAAGCCAGGCGTTCTTCATTTGGGTTAAGGGAACAGGCATTGTTGGAAAGTGCTTTTGGCAGCATTGGGATAACGCTGTTGCCAAAATAGATGGATGTTCCGCGGTTGTATGCTGCCTGATTTACAAAACTTGCAGGCTTTACAAAATGGCTTACATCCGCAATATGAACAGAAAGTGCATATCCGTTTTCTGTTCTGCTGATGGAGATGGCATCGTCAATATCCTTTGTGGAAGCGGAGTCGATTGTAAAGATAACTTCGCCTGTTAAATCCTCGCGGAATTTATACTCGGTTTCCATATCAATGCGGTTTACAACCTCGTTTACCTCACTGATAACCTTGTCTTCAAAATCTGCTGTAATCTGTTTTTCCATCAGAAGCAGTTCCACAGCCTTGAGGCTGGAATCCACCTGACCCATATTTTCTCTTATTTTAGCGGTAAGTGCACGGTGGCTGCGGCCTCTGCCGTAAACATCCACCACGATAACATCGCCACGCTGCAGATCTCTGCGTCGGTTTTCGATTGGGAGATAAAGGACAGGACAGTCGCGGAGAACTGCATAGAGATTGCCGTGTTCCTTTTCCACAGTTGCCACAAGATTTGTTTTTTCTTCGAGAATAGCTGTGATTTCACCCTCGTACTGATGGCGTTTGGATGGAATTTTGTGCAGTTCAACCTTATCACCTACAACGGTGCCCATCATAAATTTGCCCGCAACAAAAACATCCTTGTCAAACTCTTCAACACGGACAAAACCGTAGTTTTCGGTGAGTTTTACAACTGTGCCCTCGAAAACATCCTTTGGACGCTGTTTCTTTTCTTCTTTTTTACCTTTAACAAGGATGATAAGGCCGTTTACCTCGTCAATTATCCCCTGCTGATACAATTCTTCCATAGCGGTAAAAAACTTTTTGGTTGCCTTTAATTTTGTTTTGAGCACCTTGTATTTTTTTGGCCCGCTCTGAAGTTCCTTTATAATTCTTTCTTTAATCGGCATAAAAATCCTTTCGGTTATAATCAGTATTAGTATAACCTGTATATAACAAAAAACTCGCCTTTAAACCGGCGAGTTCTGAGTGCTTTTTAATTATTATGCAAATGCTACGATAGCACTAACTGCAATAACGAGTACAAAGAATGCAATACCTGCAACTTTTGTAACTTTAGCAATTTTTGCATCTGCTGTTCTGGACTGCATATCGCCGTAAACATCGCTGCCGCCTGTCATAGCTGACATGCCGCTTGTTTTAGCTTCCTGAGCCATAACCAGCATTATAATGATAACACCGCATGCAATAAGCAATACGCCTGCAATAATTTCCAAAATGCCCATCTGACACGACCTCCGTCCTTTGTGTATATGACCATATTACTATAACATATTAACCAAAATTATGCAAGAACAATTTTGAATAATATATTGATTTTTTGTTGTAAAAGGCTGATTTTCCGCCCTTTTTATAGTTTAAAATCAGCCTTTTGTTTTTAAAGTGTAAGCTGCTGGGCTATATCCTCTTCCTTTAAGAAACTGCCCGCTGCCGGGATATTTTTTGTCTTGTATTTGTTTACATTTGCAAACTGTGCCTCTTCAGCAGTTTTTACTGCTTTGACATACTGGTTTTTCTTCAGTGTCTGCACCTGGATACCTGCAGAGTTTTTGGTTGTTTTTTCGCTTATCTGGCTTGTATTCACAACAAGTGCACGGTTTACAGAAGATATAAAGGCTATATCCTCATTTTCTGTGCAGCAGATAATTTCCACCAGTTTTGATTTGTCGGAATAAGCGTTGATAAGTTTTTTGCGGTTGGTTTTTGTTTCGTATGCAGAAAGCGGAACCTTTGTGGCCTTGCCGTTTTCGTAGCAGAAGAGTACAAAGCCTTTGTAATCTCTGGTGTGGAGCATTTTTACCACTTCTTCACCATCATCCATGCCGAGTTTTGCAGGGGCAAATTCGCCCATTACACTGGTTTTTGTATCCTCAAAAGCTGCAGCACGGCACTTGTACACCTGCTGTTTGTTTGTAAAGAACAGCAGCTCGATATCGTTTGTTGTTTCGATATGCTGGGTGATGTAATCCTCTGCTTTTAGTTTGTGTTCACCGCTCATACGCAAGGACTGCGGTGTAATCTTTTTAACATAGCCCTGCTGTGTTACAAAGATATTTACAGGATAGCTTGGGATTGCTTCTTCCTCTTCCTCTTCAGCCTCCACAGCAGATTCGTATATAATCTGGCTCTTACGTGGTTTTGCATATTTTTTGATTACATTTTCCAGCTCGGAAATGATAATCTTTTTAACCTTTTTATCGTTTTTGAGGATATCTTCCAGTTCGGCAATCTCTTTGATAAGACTGTCCTTTTCCTCGATACGTTTAAGGATATAGTTACGGTTGAGCTGTCTCAGACGGATTTCAGCAACATATTCTGCCTGAATTTCGTCAATGCCAAAACCAATCATAAGGTTTGGCACAACCTCTTTTTCATCCTCTGTGTTGCGGACAATCTCGATTGCCCTATCAATATCAAGAAGAATATATTCAAGACCCTGTACAAGATGGAGACGGTCTTTTTTGATTCCAAGGTTGTGGTATGTGCGGCGTTTTACACAGTCGGTACGGAAAGCCACCCATTCTTCGATGATTTCGCCCACGCCCATAACCTTTGGTGCACCTGCGATGAGAACATTGAAATTGGCACTGAAGCTGTCCTCCAAAGGAGTGAGTTTAAACAGCTTCTGCATAAGCTTTTCAGGGTCGGTACCTCGTTTGATATCAATAGCTATTTTAAGACCCTTAAGGTCTGTTTCGTCACGGATGCCGCTGATTTCCTTGATTTTTCCCTGTTTCCACAGGTCAGCAATTTTGTCGATGATAGCCTCTACTGTAGTTGTCTGCGGAATTTCGGTGACCTCAATGATTGTGCCGCCGTCAACCTTTACCGCTTCCCATTTGCTGCGTACGCGGATACTGCCGCGGCCTGTCTGGTAAACCTGGTCTATATCACTCTGGTCATATAGAACAATACCGCCGCCGGAAAAGTCCGGTGCGAGCAGTGTATCTTTAATATTGTGGTTTTTGTCCTTGATAAGTGCAATAGTTGTTCGGCATACTTCCTCAAGATTGAAGGAGCAGATGGAAGACGCCATACCAACGGCAATACCAAGAGTGTTGTTTGTGAGAATATTTGGGAATGTTGTTGGCAGAAGTGTTGGTTCTTTGCGGGTGGAGTCGTAGTTGTCCACAAAATCAACAGTGTCGCTGTCGATATCGCGGAACAATTCTTCACAGATAGGTTCCAGCTTTGCTTCGGTATATCGGGAAGCTGCACATGCCATATCACGGGAATAAGCCTTGCCAAAGTTACCCTTGCTGTCCACAAAAGGTACAAGGAGACTTTCGTTGCCGCGGGCAAGACGCACCATAGTTTCGTAGATTGCCTGGTCGCCGTGAGGATTGAGACGCATTGTCTGGCCAACGATATTGGCAGATTTTGTCTTTGCTCCTTTGAGCAGACCCATATCGTACATGGTGTAGAGCAGTTTGCGGTGGCTTGGCTTGAGGCCGTCAATCTCCGGCAAAGCACGGGAAACGATAACGCTCATGGCGTAAGGCATATAGTTTTCCCGCAAAGTGTCGGTGATTGGATTTTCCAGCACCTCACCCGCGGAGAGAATTTCAACATTTTCAGGCAGTCCCTGGCTTTTGGGAACGCTGAGTTCTTTTTTCGTTTTTCTTGCCATAATTCAGACTGTCCTTTCCTTATGATAAATCCAGCTGGTCAAGATAATCTGCACCGAAATCCTGAATATACTGTTTTCTGCCTGCAAGGTTATCTCCAAGCAGCAGTTCGAACATCTCCTGTGTGCGTGCCACATCCTCCTTGCACACCTTGATAAGACGGCGTGTTTCAGGGTTCATTGTGGTAATCCACATCATTTCAGGTTCGTTTTCACCAAGACCTTTGGAACGCTGAATTGTAAACTTCTGTTTTTCAATCCTGCTCAGAATATTTTTCTTTTCTTCCTCTGTATAGGCAAAATATGTTTTGTCCTTTGTGTTGATTTCGTACAGAGGGCTTTCCGCGATATATACGTAGCCGTCATCTATAAGCTGTGGGCATAGGCGGTAGAGCATTGTGAGGATAAGGGTTCTTATCTGGAAGCCGTCAACATCGGCATCGGTACAGATAACAACCTTGTTCCATCGCAGATTTTCTATATTGAAGGTAGCAATGCCTGCTTTCTGATATTTGGCAGGACTTTCAACACCACAGCCAAGAACTTTGATAAGGTCTGTGATGATATCACTTTTGAATATTCTGTCGTAGTCGCATTTGAGACAGTTGAGGATTTTGCCTCGCACAGGCATAAGTGCCTGAAATTCCGCGTCACGGCTGGTTTTACATGCACCGAGAGCAGAGTCGCCTTCCACGATGTAAACCTCACGTTTTGAAACATCCTTACTGCGGCAGTCCACAAACTTCTGCACACGGTTTGCAAGGTCAATTTTTTCGCTGATTGTCTTTTTGAGGCTGATACGTGTTTTTTCGGCCTGTTCTCTGGACTGTTTGTTTACAATAACCTGCTGAACAACTTTAAGGGCTTCATCAGGGTTTTCGATAAAGTAGACTTCCAGTGTACGTTTGAGAAAGTCTGTCATTGCCTGGGCAATAAATTTGTTTGTGATTGCCTTTTTTGTCTGGTTTTCGTAGCTGGTCATAGTTGAGAAACAGCTGGAAACAAACACGAGACAGTCTTCGATATCCTGGAATGTGATTTTGCTTTCGTTTTTCTTATAGAGGTTTTTCTGTTTTGCAAAGGCATCGATCTGGCTTACAAATGCAGATTTAACAGCCTTTTCAGGGCTGCCGCCGTATTCAAGGAAGCTGGAATTGTGGTAATATTCAATCTTCTGCACCTTGTTGGAGAATGCAAAAGCAACATTCATCTTAACCTTGTATTCCGGCATATCTTCACGGTCTTTACCGCTTGCTTCTTCGGAGCTTGAAATTATCTGTGTGAGATTATCCCCATTGCAGATTTCTTCAACATAATCACTTATACCTTTTTCGTAAAAATATTCCTTTGTTTCAAAACCCTTATCCCTCTGGTTTTTAAAGATAAAGAGAACGTTAGGGTTTACAACAGCCTGACGTTTGAGCACCTCTTCAAAATAGCTTTCAGGTATGCTGATATCACTGAAAACTGTATTGTCCGGTTTCCATCTGATTTTTGAACCTGTCTGGCGTTTTGTGGTTGGTTCTTTCTGCAGCCCGCCAACATTTTCACCCTTTTCAAAGTCAAGATGATAGGAAAACCCGTCACGGACAATATCAACTGTCATATATTCAGCGGCATACTGTGTTGCACACAGACCCAAGCCGTTCAAACCCAGAGAAAACTCGTAGTTATCCCCTGAGTTGTTGTTGTATTTGCCGCCTGCGTACATTTCACAGAACAGAAGCTCCCAGTTGTATCGGGCTTCGTTTTTATTGTAGTCCACAGGGATACCGCGGCCAAAGTCCTCCACCTCGATGGACCCATCGGCGTATCTTGTCATAATTATTTTGTTACCGTGGCCTTCCCTTGCCTCGTCGATACTGTTGGACAGAATTTCAAAAACAGAATGCTGGCAGCCCTCGATACCATCGGAACCAAAAATAACCGCAGGGCGTTTTCTTACCCTGTCGGCACCTTTAAGACTGCTGATGCTTTCATTGCCATAAACTGCTGACTTTTTTGCCATTGTTTTCTCCTATATATAAAAGGTATATTTTTCCTTATACTCATTAACCATTTAATTTTAACTGCTATAAAAATTTTTGTCAAGGCGAGAACACTATATCCATTATTATATAACTTTTATATATCACCATATATTGTGTTTAAACAAAACAGCGGCTGAGACATAAAATTCCCGGCCGCTGTACAATATTCTATTGTTTTTTACATCCGTCTCTGTAGATAATGTATCCGAAATCATATTCGTCTATATTATATCCGCCATAGTTTGACATAAACCAATCATTAAATCCATTGTTTTCCTTTTGTGAATACACTATATCCGGCATTTTATGCGGATTAACTTCAAAATACATTGCCTGCTTATTCATAAATTCTTCGTCAACATCGTTCAGGTATGCCGAAAAGCTGCAGATTTCCCTGTCGAACATAAAGCTCATCCAGGTGCGTTTTGTGGCAGCTAAAACCTTTTTGTATTCATAGTTTTTCTCTGCTGTTTCCACTATATCATAGTACATATCATAGTCTGATGCATGATTTTCATCCACAACAAGACCTTTCATTACACCATATTCCAGCTTTACAGTCTGATTTTCAATTTCACCAGGGCCATATATGCTGACATATCTGGAATACCCCTGAAAAGAAATCTGTACTGCAAAAACACAGACCAATACAACAGCACATATCTTTTTAAGTTTTAAATCAGACAGATCTGCAGTAATTTCCTTAAAACATATTACTGCCATTACAATGCTGGCAACTGTTGAAACTGCAGTTGCCGCCGAAACTGCCACGAACCCTTGATTTGAAGAAAGATTGAGGAAAAATGTATACACAAGACCAGGTACATATACTGTCCGGAACAAACGTTTTACCTTTTCATTTTTGGAAAGCAGTGCACAGAACATGCCAAAACATGTTGGTGCAAACATAAAATAGTCCATCTGATGGTTAACAATTATTATATGCACCTGCAGCAAAACAGTCATCACTGCTGCCGCTGTAAAATATGCAGTTTCCTTATATTTTCTGCGGAATATCATTTCTGCCAGCAGAAGTGCCATAAGCACACCCACAATTTTTGAGTTGTACAATACAACACTGCCAAAGTAAACAATAATTTTATATACAAATGTGATATTGTGATGTTCATCTATCATTATTGGTTTTATCGACATCATCAGCTTGTCAAAAGGAACACAGATGATAAGATATGCCGCAAAAACAACTGTGAGAGAAACAACACCCAATGTGAAAAATGCAAACATTTCCGGAGAAAGAAATTCGTTTTTTCCGTAGCTTTCTTTCTTTATTGCTTTGTACTTTCTCCATGCAGCAAACACAACAGCTGCATAGATAAAATACATAAATGCAACATGAGGGAAACTGAGTACAGATGCCGCCATTGATACACCTGCAAAGAAATAGTCTCTGTACAGATGTTTTTTTGCAGTAGCAACAAGCACAGTGGCTATTACCATGGTCATAATCCCCACTGAATAATAGTATATGGAGGTCATTGCTACAGGAGTGTACAACGCAAATGATACAGCTGCTACAAATGCACCGGTCCAGCTGAATTTTTTAAGGCGGAAATATATAAAAAACGCAACTGCAAGTTCAAGGATAACACAGGCTATTCTGGACCAGAAAACCAGTCCGTCTGCAGTGCCGAGCAAAGACAGTATAAGTTTTGTGACAGGATAATATACAAAACCGGTCAGCTGTGTCTGATGCCATTCCTCAACCAGCAGAGCATCCCCCTGTGCCATTCTGTACGGTATGGAAATATGCAGAAATTCATCCGACTGGGCAAATCCAAACTGGCAACGCCACAGCACAAAAACTGCAATAAAAGCCATAACTACACAAAATATAATGTTTTTGTTTCTGTTGCTTAAATTTTTATAATATGCCATTATTGTAGCCTTTCATATAGTTTATTTATATTTAATTATAATATCATATCAATATTTAAAAGTCCAGTTCCGCCAAAGATGCAGAAAGGGCGGTCCTGAGACCGCCCTTTTAAATTTTTATCAGTTTTCCTGTGATTCTTCAGTTGGAATTTCTTCTGTTTCCGATTCATCAGTTGTTTCTGTATCTTCCTGTAAATTTTCTTTCTCTACCAGCACAAACTCTGCAGCAGATTCTGTAACTGTTCCAACCTCTTCCGGCAACTCTGTTTCTTCTGTATATACATAGTCTTCAGCCATAATTTTTGCAAATTCCTCACCTGTGATTTTTTCTTGTTTCATAAGGATTTTTGCAACAATGTGAAGTTTTTCGATGTTGTCCTGGAGAATCTGCATACAACGGTTATAACCCTCGTCAACAAGACGGCGTATTTCGTTGTCGATTTCATTTGCAACTGCATCGGAATAACCCTGACCCTGACCGTAGTCTCTGCCAAGGAATGTCTGCTGCGGGTCATGGCCGTAAACAACATTGCCCAGTTTATCAGAGAAACCGTATCTCATAACCATTGCCTTTGCAATAGCTGTTGTGCGTTCAAGGTCGTTGGAAGCACCTGTGGAGATATCTTCCAGAATAAGCTGTTCTGCACAGCGGCCGCCGAGAAGTGTAACGATTTCGTCCTTCATCTCTTTCTTTGTGCGGTAGTTGGAATCTTCCTCAGGGATAGACAGAGTATAGCCGCCTGCCATACCGCGTGGGATGATGGAGATTTCTTTTACAGGGCTGGAAGTTTCGCAAACGTATGTTGCAACTGCATGACCTGCTTCGTGATAGGAAACAAGTTTCTTTTCATTTGGTGTAACAACGCGGGATTTCTTTTCCGGACCTGCTATAACCTTGATTACTGCTGCATCGATATCAGCCTGTGTAAGTGCTTTTTTGCCTTTTTTAGCTGCCATAAGTGCCGCTTCGTTGCAGAGGTTTTCAAGATCTGCACCTGTAAAACCTGCTGTTGCCTGTGCGATTGCTCTAGGTTCCACATCAGGAGCAATCGGTTTGTTTCTGAGATGAACTTTGAGGATTTCCTCACGGCCTTTGATATCAGGAGCACCTACATATATCTGTCTGTCAAAACGGCCCGGTCTGAGCAGAGCACGGTCCAGAATATCAGCACGGTTTGTAGCTGCCATAATGATAACACCTTCGTTTGCACCGAAACCGTCCATTTCTACAAGCAGCTGGTTGAGTGTCTGTTCTCTTTCGTCGTGACCGCCGCCAAGGCCTGCACCACGCTGACGGCCAACTGCATCGATTTCGTCAATAAATATGATGGATGGAGCAGCTTTTTTAGCCTTGTCAAAAAGGTCACGAACTCGGGAAGCACCAACACCAACATACATTTCAACAAAGTCGGAACCTGAGATGGAGAAGAAAGGAACACCTGCTTCACCTGCTGTTGCTTTGGCAAGGAGAGTTTTACCTGTACCAGGAGGGCCTACAAGCAGAACACCTTTTGGTATTCTTGCCCCAAGAGAATTGAACTTGCTTGGCTCTCTGAGGAACTCTACAATTTCAACAAGTTCTTCTTTTTCTTCGTCTGCACCTGCAACATCTTTAAAGTACTTGCGTTCGGACAGATCGCCTGCATCCTTTGTTCTTGCACGGCCAACGTTCATACCTTTGCCGCCGCCGTTTGCCTGATTGTACATGTTGAAGAACAACACACCGATAAAGCCCAGCATGATGATGTATGGAATTACAGACAGCCATGCAGGGAAAGTTGTTGCCGGGATAAAGTCATGCGGAACATTGTTCTGTTCTACATAAGGGTCAATTTTTTCTACAAAATAGTTTACGCTAGGTACGCGGTAAACAATATTTTCCTCTTCATCTTTAACGTCAATTTCAAGGTTGCCGTTGCCAAGATTGAGCTCGTAGTATTCAACCTTGTTCTGTTTGAACAGGTCGATAGCCTCGCTCATCTTCATATCGCTGAGGTTGCTTGGCTGATTGAGGAAAACAGCTATAACAAGCATAGCGATAAGCATAGCTATATATGGAAACGCACCATTATTTCTTTTCTTAACCAAGGGGTATCTCCTTTTACTTTTATTATTTATTTTGTGTATACATCAGGATGCAGAACACCTACAAAAGGCAGATTTCTGTACTTTTCATCATAGTCCAGACCATATCCCACCACGAAAGCATCAGGAATCTGTACTCCTATGTATTTCGCCTGCACTTCGCTCTGTCTGCCTGAAGGTTTGTCCAGAAGTGTACATATTTCAATGCTGTTTGGATTTCTTTCCTTGAGCATATTGATTATATAGTTAAGTGTGAGACCGGAGTCCAGGATATCCTCAATAATGATAACATCCTTTCCCTCCAGCGGAATATCTATATCCTTTATGATTTTTACATTACCGCTGGTTTTTACACCAGAACCATAAGAGGACACAACCATAAAATCAACATCACACTTAAGGTCAATATGACGCATAATATCTGCCATAAACACCACAGCACCTTTTAAAATTGACACCAACAGAACATCTTTGCCTGCATAGTCCTCTGTCAGTTTTTTACCCAAAGCTGCTGTGATTTCTGCTATCTGCTCTTCTGAAAGCAGAATTTCTTTTATATCGTTACGCATATTATTCCACCTTATCTCTTTGTGATTACCATTATGTTTTCTGTTTTTCCATTTACTGCAAATTTTTTGTTTACACCATAGTCTTCCAGCCAGATTACATTGTCATCATCATCTGAAAGTATCGCCATGCTGTCTCTTGTTTTAAGAGGTATTTTATCCTCGGTAAACAGTTTTTTTACAGTTTTGGTTATATTGCGTTTTCTGAGGGTGATAACATCTCCTGTTTTTCTTGTACGCAAAAATAACTTTCTATTTATTGTATCACAATCTATGCAATTATTTAAATAGTTTTTATCAATTTTTTCGTTTTTTTCCAGCTCTTCGCGGGATATTTTTTCCAGAACAAATGTTTTTGACAAAAAACTTATTTCTTTGCTGTAATAAATCTCTGTTTTTTCATCGGAGTTTTCTCTTTTATATACTTTTGGCTTGTAAAATGAAAGGTATCCTTCCTTTATTTCGCAAAGTATTTCTTTTGACAACTGACGGGAAAAACTTTCTGTTTTTATCCCCTCAAGGATAGCTTCTATATTATCCTTTGAAAGACAGTTATATCTGTCAAGAACTTTTCGGAGGAAGAATTTTATAACCACATCATCCTGCTTTTTTATTGTGGATATATCAAAACCGTTAAGTGTTACCGAATTTCTGAAAAGTGTATCACTTAATTGGGTTAAAAATGTGTATATCTGCTCCATTTCCTGTGTAAATTCGCCTATAAGCTGCTCACTGCCTGAGTTTATCTCTTTCAGCACAGGCATAATTTTAAGACGGATTTTATTGCGGGAATATTCTTCGGAAAAGTTTGACATATCGGTTACATAGGGCAGATTGGTTGCTTTGCAGTAATCTTCAACATCTTTTCGTGTGCAGTTTATAAGCGGTCGGATTATATTGCCTCTCACCGCAGGGATACCGCACATACCTTTAAGGTTTGTACCACGGCTGAGATTAAATATAACTGTCTCGCATTTATCACTGAGGGTATGTGCCGTGGCCAGCTTTGCATTTCTTTCTTCTGCAACCTTTTCAAAGAATTCATACCGCAGTTTTCTTGCCCACATCTCTGTGGAAAACCCCTGTGGTTTTTCTTTGCTGTTCATATCGAGATGATGAACTATGCACTCAACACCTGTGTTTTTACAGTATTCTTTTATAAATATTTCTTCGTCGTCGCTTTCTTTTCTCAGTCCGTGATTGATGTGTATTGCCAGAACATCAATTTTTAAAACTTCTCTATAAGCACACATAAGGTGAAACAGCGCCATGCTGTCTGCCCCTCCTGACAGACACACAGCAACTGTGTCACCCTGGTTTATCATTTTGTATTGTTCAATTGTCTGTAAAAACAAATCAGTCATCTTCGTGTACAAAATCAATATCGTAGAATCTTGTATGTGCACCGTCCCAGCCAAGATAAACCTTTCCTACCTCGCCGTGACGGTTTTTGGCAACGATACATTCTGCTTTTGTCTGGTCAACCTCTTCGTCCTGACTGTAATATGCGTCACGGTAGAGGAAGAGAACAACGTCAGCGTCCTGTTCGATGGAACCGGAGTCTCTCAGGTCACTGAGGGCCGGACGGGCATCTCTGCCCTGGCCTTTTTCAGCACTACGGGAAAGCTGTGACAGAACAACCAACGGAACATTGAGTTCCTTTGCCATAATCTTGAGATTTCGTGTAATTTCACTGATTTCCTGTACGCGGGATTCGTTGCGTTTACCCGTACTCATAAGCTGGAGATAGTCGATAACTATCATACCTACCGGCTCGTTTTCAGGGTTCTGGTTGAGACGGCGTACCTTTGCCTTGATATCGGAAACTGTAACATTTGATGTGTCATCAAGATAAATTGGCAGGTCGGAAATTTCGCCCACTGCACGGGAGATGTTGTCCCATTCATCTACACGGATATTGCCCGAACGCATAATCTGGCTGTCGATATGTGCCACCGCAGAAATCATACGGCTGGTGAGCTGTTCCCTTGTCATTTCCAATGAGAATATTGCAACAGGGATGTTTCTCTGTGCAACATTTGTGGCTATGTTGAGAACAAAGGAGGTTTTACCCATACCTGGACGTGCTGCAAGGATAATAAGGTCACTTTTGCCCATACCTGTGAGCATCTTGTCCAGATATGAAAAGCCTGTGGGAACACCCAGATATTTTTCTCTGTCCTTGCCGGAAAGATTGCTGAGACGTTCAAAGCTTTCTACCGCCGATTTGCTGATGTGCTGCAGGGCTGTTGTATCCCTGCCCTGACGCAGTTCGTAAATCTTCTGCTCGGCATATTCCATAAGCACATCTGCATCAGGTGCAGTCTGTGTCTGACGGATAATGTCGGTGGATGTATTGAGCAGCATACGCACCATATATTTATCTCGGATAATCTGTGCGTAGGAAGAAATATTTGAAAGGCTTGGAACGGTGTCCGCAAGCTGTGTCAGATAAACCTTTGCTTCTGCTTCGTCAGAGAATACACCGTTTTCTGTAACACTGTTGAGAACGGTGATAAAGTCTGACGGAATGTTGGCATTGAAAAGCTTATGTATTTCGAGAAATATCCTCTGATTCTGTCTTGAATAAAAATATTCAGCCTTTACCTGTTCAATTATCAGGGAAACAGTTTCGGGGCTGATTATAGCCGCACCTAATATAGCCTGTTCAGCTTCTATGCTGTAAGGCTCGCTTATACCCAGACTATTAAGTGTCAGATCCAGTTGCTTGTCCATCTGAAAAATTATTCCTCAACTTTAACTGTAATTTTTGCTGTGATTTCAGGATAAACTTTTACGTTGCAGATATAGCTGCCGAAAAGTTTGATATCGTCCATAACAATTTTCTTTTTGTCGATTTTAACACCGAATTTCTTTTCCAGTTCTGCTGCAACATCCTTGGAAGTAACAGCACCGAAAAGCTTGCCTTCTTTGCCTGCTTTTGCCTTGAGAGTAATAATCTGGTCGTTAATTTTGTTTTTAATATCTGTTGCTGCGTTGATTTCTTCCTGTTTGTGATGTGCTTTAGCACTTTCTTTTATTTTAACGTCATTTACTGCACCTGCTGTTGCTTCCTTTGCAAGTTTTCTTGGGAAAAGGAAGTTTCTTGCATAACCGTCAGAAACGTTTACAATCTGATCTTTTTTGCCGATGGATTTAACATCCTGTAAAAGTACTACTTTCATTTAATTTATCTCCTGTTTACTTTTATATTTGTCAATGCTTTCGCAGATTTTTTCTCTTGCTTCTTCAAGTGTCATATCTTTAAGCTGTGCACCTGCCATTGTGAGATGTCCGCCGCCTCCCAGATATTCCATAAGAACCTGAACATTGATTTTGCCCATACTGCGTGCAGATAATCTTATCACATCATCTGTCTTTACTGCAACTATGGATGCATCAACATCCTCAAGCGTGAGCAGGTCATTTGCTGCCTGAGGAATGGAGAGCTGCGGATATTCCTTGTCAGACATGGATATAGCCACATTCTGATAGTTTTCTGCCAGTGAAACAAGCTCTGCTTTTGCAGTATAGATATCTTTTGGCACAGCAAACAGACGCATAATCTGTGCAGGGTCAACAGACTGTCTGCGAAGATATGCCGCTGCCTCGTAGGTTCTTACACCTGCTTTTTCCGAGAAGTTGCGGGTATCCAGCATAATGCCGCTGAGCAAAGCCCCTGCCTGTATAGGAGACAGCTTTGCATTTGTAGGCAGAATATACTGGATAAGCTCTGTTACAAGTTCACTTGCAGAGGACGCATAAGGCTCATGATAGGATACTACTGTATCAGCTATGTAATCAACCATCTTTCTGTGGTGGTCGATAATAACTTTTTTGTTGCAAAGTTCGCAGAGATATGTATCCTCTGCCATTTTTGCTGTGTGTGTATCCACTATAATAAGCAAAGTGTTCTGCTCCACAAGATTTACCGCTTTTTCCGGAGTTACAAACACGTTGCTCAGGGTTTCGTCCTGCTTTACCCAGTCGATAAGACCTTTTGCAAGGGTACGGTTTTCTTCGATAACAATATTTGCACGCCGTTCAAAACATCTTACTATGGATGCAACACCCACAGCAGAACCAACACTGTCAAGGTCGCTCATCTTGTGGCCCATAATGAGTACGTTGTCGCTCTGAAGAATAACGTCCTTTAGGGCATTGGCAACGATACGGCTGCGAACCTTGCTTCGTTTTTCAACGCTTCGGCTGTTGCCGCCAAAGAATTCATAGCCGTCGATTGTTTTTATAACCGCCTGGTCACCGCCACGGCCAAGGGCCATATCCAGTGCCTGACGGGAAAGTTCCTGGTTTTCTGTAAAATCAGCACCATCTTTACCTACACCGATAGACAAGGTAACGTTGTTTTCTCCGCCAATTTCCTTTGCCTGGCGAAGAATTGTAAATTTATTGTTGTAAATATTCTTATAATATCTTTCTTCTACTACAACAGTATATCTTGATGTACCGAACTTGTTTACAAGACCTTTATTGCTGAGAACAAGGTCTTCTATCATCTGGTCGATACGTGCCATAATCTGTGCACGTGTACTTTCCTTTAAGTCCTTGAGAACATCGTCGTATGTGTCAACCGCAATCTGCATTATTACAGGACGGGACAAGCGGTATTCCCTCTGGTCAATTTTATACTCTGTATCATCTACAAAATAACTTACCCAAAGCTTGGTGTCTTCAGTAGGGATAGAGGAATGCACTGTATATTCCCTGCCTTCAACAACTATGTCCAGGCCTTCATTTTCACAGCTTCTTTCCACGTCAAAATCAGGTAATACCTTTTCCAGCTGAACAAGGTAGGAATCGTTACCGCCAAGCAGTTTCTGCTTAAAGGTTTCATTATACCACACTATTGTATCTTTGTTGATGATGGCAACAGGAACATTGAGCTTTTCAAAGCTGAGCTGCTGCAGATTTGAATGCTTGCCGGAACCGTAAAAAATGCTTTTTACAAACTTTCTGGCTGTGCGGGCATTAAAGAATATTATCGCCATTATAATCAGCAGTGCAAGACAAACCACACCTGCTGTATTAGGGTTTACATACACCAGTGTCACACCAAAGGCGATAGCAACAACAGCAAGTATAAGAATAAGCAAATCTGTACTTACAAACTTATTTTTCATAATTTTTTCCTTCTCTGTCCGTTATTATATCTCCATAACAATAGGAAGTACCATAGGACTGCGTTTTGTTCTCTGGTAAAGAACATGGGAAACCTGTTCGCGGATTTTGGATTTTATTACCATCCAGTCTTTATACTCATAGTCTTTGTATTTTTCAAGAACGCTTCTGGCCTTCTGTCTTGCTTCACCGATAAGCTGTTCACTTTCCTTTACATATACAAAACCGCGGGATACAATGTCAGGACCGCTGAGCACTTCGCCGCTTGCACGGTCAACTGTAAATACCACAACCACCAGACCGTCCTGAGAAAGATGGCGGCGGTCTCGCAGAACAACGCTGCCAACATCACCGACACCCAGACCATCAACAAAAATCTGGCCTGCTGTTACAGACTGGTCCACCTTTATTTCGTTTTTATTTACAGTGATAACACCGCCAAGTTCGGCAATTACGATATTTTTTTCATCAATTCCTGCACCCTGTGCCAGCATGGAATGTTTTTTGAGGTGCTTGAATTCGCCGTGGATAGGGATAAAATATTTTGGTTTTACAAGGTTGAGCATCAGTTTAAGTTCTTCCTGTGCTGCGTGGCCTGAAACGTGTACATCGTACATAGATTCATAGATAACCTCTGCACCCAGCTTCATAAGGCCATTTACAACCTTTGTAACCATCTTTTCGTTGCCCGGAATAGGTGTGGCAGAAATAATGATAAAGTCTCCGCTGCCGATGGCAAACTGACGGTGTGTGCCGCCCGCCATTCTTGCAAGGGCAGAGAGAGGTTCTCCCTGGCTGCCTGTTGTAATTAGCACAATCTGCTCCGGCTGGTATTTGTTTACCATCTCGGCTTCAATGATAACACCTTCCGGCACATTGAGATATCCCAGTTCCAGTGCCATCTGTATGTTTTTTACCATACTTCTGCCGGATACTGCAACTTTGCGTTTATACTGTACGGCAAGGTCAAGGATTGTCTGCAGACGATAGATGTTTGATGCAAAAGTTGCAATTACTATACGTTTTTTGCTTGCTCTTTCAAAAAGAGGTCTGAGACTGTTTGCAACTGTTTTTTCACTTGCAGAAAAACCAAGACGCTCGGCATTGGTGGAGTCTGCCATAAATGCAAGCACACCTTTTTTGCCGTATTCGGCAAATGTAGCAAGGTCTGTTGTTTCGCCCTGTGGCGGTGTATAGTCAATTTTAAAGTCGCCTGTTGTGATAACTGTACCTGCAGGTGATTCAATGGCAAAACCCACTGCATCAGGGATTGAGTGGTTTACATGGATAGGAACAACTGTCATACAGCCAAACTGTATTCTGTCCCCCGGTTTTATAACATTTATTGTCACACTGTTTTCCAGTGAATGTTCGCTGAGTTTATTTTCAATAAGCCCCTTTGTAAGAGGTGTGGCATATATTGGAAAATTAACCTCTCTGAGAAGATATGGGAGCGAGCCGATATGGTCTTCGTGACCGTGGGTTATAACGATACCTTTGATGGAGTCTTTGTTCTCTATTACATAACTGAAATCAGGAATAACAAGGTCTACCCCAAACATCTCGCTGTCAGGGAAAGAAAGACCGCAGTCAACTATAAATTTATCCTCTCTGCATTCAAACAAAGTCATATTCTTGCCGATTTCACCAAGACCACCAAGAGGTACTATTCTGATATTTTCAATCTTTTCAGGAGTGCTGTTATTGTGTTTTTTTGCTTTTCTGTTCTGCATATATCCTCCTTTTATACAACAATCAGACACCTGGCAACCGTTCTGACAGGTGTTTTGAATTTTTATATTTTATTAACGAACACTTTTAAATAAATTATTACCCTGATAGGAGTAATATAAACGACATATATACTATAATATGATACTATTTTTTCTGACCTGTTGTCAACCGAGCCCGGCTTTACAGGTTTTAAAACTCTTGAAATTTATCCGTCATATCTTATAATATAATTATTAAGTATATTATATAATAATGTTACAAATAATACAACAAAGGATATATATGAAAAGAATCGAAATATTTACAGACGGTGCCTGCAAAGGCAATCCCGGTCCCGGTGGATGGTGTGCAATTTTAAGATATAACGGTGTTGAAAAGATGATAAGCGGCGGCGAAAAGGAAACCACCAACAACCGTATGGAGCTCAGTGCTGTTCTCTTTGCTCTCAAAGCCCTCAAAGAACCCTGTCATATTACTTTGCAGAGTGACTCAAAATATGTGCTTGATTCCCTCTCCAAGGGCTGGGTTTACGGCTGGCAGAAAAAAGGCTGGAAAAAATCTGACGGCAAACCTGCCCTCAACGTGGATTTATGGCAGCAGCTGCTGGAAGAAATCCGCAAACATGAACTTGAATACGTGTGGATAAAAGGCCATGCGGGCCATCCTGAAAACGAGCGCTGTGATGCACAGGCTGTAAGGGAGAGCGAAAAATTTATCTGATTTTATTTAACCGGTATTAACTTATTACATTAAATATATGCAGCGGATTTATACATAAACACCGCTGTTATATGGAGGACATATTTTTGGAAAACAAAAAAATTCTTGTAGGTGTATCGGGAGGCGTAGACTCCTCTGTATGCGTTGACTTGCTTAAAAAACAGGGCTATGAGGTTTTTGGTGCGGTTATAAACTTCAATGACCATTCCGAAACCGCCATAGAAGATGCACACAAAGTGTGTGAACATTTGGATATACCAATCTGTGTTATCGACGCAAGGGAAAGCTTTGAAAAAAATGTTGTGGAACCTTTCTGCCAGAACTATATCAGCGGCAGAACCCCGAATCCATGTGTTGTGTGCAATCCGCTGGTAAAACTGAAAAGTCTCTGTGACAAAGCTGATGAAATGGGCATTTTCCATATTGCCACAGGCCATTATGCACAGATTATCGAAAAAGATGGGCTGTTCTATGTAAAAAAGGCCACCAACAACGCAAAAGACCAGAGCTATATGCTCTACCGCCTGCCTCAGGATATTCTGAAAAGACTTATTCTTCCTCTTGGGCAATATGAAAAGCCTGAAATAAGAAATATGGCTCAGAAGCTGGAACTTTTCAATGCAGACAAGCCTGACAGCCAGGAAATCTGCTTTATCCCCGACGGAAACCACGGTGCTTTTATCGAGGCAAGAGGCTATAAAATCAAAAAAGGCTTCTTTATCTCCCCTGAAGGCAAAAAACTGACACAGCACAAAGGTATACACAACTACACAATCGGCCAGAGAAAAGGACTTAACATCGCTCTTGGCAAACCTGCCTTTGTAAAGGAAATCTGCGAAAACGGCAACATTCTCCTTGGCTATGCTGGCGAAGAATTTTTCAATAAGGTTGTGCTCAGCCAACCGGTTTACACTGAAGACCGCTGTTTTGACACAGGCGATGAATTTGTTGTAAAAATCCGCAGTGCAGCAAAAGGCGATATGGCAGTTGTGGAGGAAAGCGATAATGAAAAAATCATCCTTTCCTTCCCTGCTCCTGTACGTGCTGCCGCAAAGGGACAGTCGGTTGTAATATATAAAGATGGTATTGTTATGGGCGGCGGCTTTATTGCAGAAGCTGTACCTTTTGACAACAGAAAAAAGGATTAAAAAATATGAACGTATACGATTTTGACAAAACCATATATCACGGCGACAGCACAGCACATTTTTATCTGTACTGTCTTAAAACACAGCCAGCCACATGGAAATGGCTGCCATATCAGGGGCTGTGTGCCATTCCGTTTGCACTTGGCATAATGGAAAAAACAAAGTTCAAGGAAAGATTTTACAAATTTTTCAGAAGTGTTAAAGATATCGACAAAACCGTTGAGGACTTCTGGAACATACATAAATACAATATAAAATCCTTTTATTATGAAACACAGAAAGAGGATGACATTATAATCTCCGCTTCCCCTTATTTTCTGCTGGAACCTATCATCAGGGAACTGGGTATAAAACACCTTATGGCAAGCAATGTTGATAAATTCACAGGAAAATATGATGGTATAAACTGTCACGGCAAAGAAAAGGTGCGGCGTTTCTACGAGGTTTATCCTGACGGTGAAATAGATGATTTCTACTCTGATTCCCTTTCTGATTCCCCTCTGGCAGAAATTTCCAGAAAGGCATATATGGTAAAGGGTCACGACCTTTTTCCCTGGCCTGAAAAATAAGATATTTATGACATTATTTACTTAATTTTTTATTGACAAAACCGCTTTAAATAGAATACAATTAAAGTTGCGGATAAGTGTTTCCGCCACAAATATATTTAAAGGAAGTGGTACCAGGTGACAAGCGACCCTTGCGGGAGTAATTATATTTTGAATATCGGATAACGCTTGTATCTGGTGCAGTAAAGAGCAACTACACCTTCTTTTCGGCGTTGTCTGAAAAGAAGGTTTTTTATTTATACAACTTATATTTAAGGGGGATATTGCAATGGATAAAGAAAAATTGAATAAAACCCAAGATATAATTGAAACTCCTGTTGAAGAAACAGAAATTCTGATTGAAGAATCTGAAGAAGAAAAAGAAGTATTTATACTTGCAGATACTCTGCCTGATCTTGACGAAGAGGAAGATACCTCTGACACTGCAGACATCAGCACTGATGAGGAAGATGAAGAAGAGGTTGAACTTATCGATATCATCACCGCTGATGAGGAAGAGATTGAGGAGCAGGAATATGATCTGAAAGAAGCTCTTCTCACCAGTGACCAGGACGAACTTGTTGACGTTATCGAATCTGCCTACGCAATCGACGTTGCTATTGCTCTGGAAGAATTTACAGATGACGAAATCATCTCCTTTGCCGAAAGAATCGACGCTGAACATATGGCACAGATTTATGAGCAGATGGATGAAGATCTGCAGTTCCGCATTGCAGAGCTCTTCGGTGTGGAAAATATGCTCAAGATGTTCAAGTTCATGTCCAAGGACGATATTGCGGATATTCTTGGCGATCTGCCAATCAATATGCGCAAAAGAATCCTTAAGATGATGAAACGTAAGGATATAATGGAAATTGAACATCTTCTGCTCTATGAAGATGATACCGCCGGCGGTCTTATGACCACGGAATATATTGCTTTGAACGGCAAATGGACCGTTGAAAAAGCACTGAACAAAATCAAAGAAATTGCCCCTAAAACAGAGGTTATTGAAACTATATTTGTTCTCAACGGCAGAAAAGAACTTATCGGTACAGCTGACCTTCGTGATATTCTTGTGGAAGACAACAGCACTCTTCTTGAAGAGATTATGTACGACAATATTGTTAGCGTTCCTGCCGAAATGGACCAGGAAGAGGTTTCCCATATCGTTTCCAAATACGACCTGAAGGTTGTTCCTGTTGTAAACCGCAAAAACAGTCTTCTTGGTATTATCACTGTCGACGACATCATCGACGTTCTCTTTGAAGAACAGACAGAAGATATTCTGAAGATGGCCGGTGTGGGTACAGATGAAGACGTTGACAACTCGGTATTCAAATCTGTAAAGATGCGTCTGCCATGGCTTATGGTAAACCTCGTTACCGCATTTTTGTCCTCCACCGTTATCAGTGTGTTTGAAGGCACAATAGCACAGGTTACAGCTCTTGCTGCAGCAATGCCTATCGTTGCGGCATTGGGCGGCAACACAGGCAACCAGACACTTTCTCTTGTTATCCGCAACATCACTCTCGGCGAACTGAGCCTCAAGGAAGACTGGAAACTGGTTACAAAGGAAATTGCCCTTGCTCTCTGCAATGGTGCAATAATGGGCTTTATTGCAGGTATAGTTCTGGCGATGAGATACGGCAGTATTTACCTCGGTATCATCATGCTTATCGCTATGATTGCCAACATCACAATCGCAGGCATAAGCGGCTTCTTTATTCCGCTTATTCTCAAGGCTTTCAACGTTGACCCTGCCCTTGCATCATCAATATTCCTCACCGCAACTACAGATATCTGCGGTTACCTGGTGTTCCTTGGCCTTGCAAAAATCTTTTTGCCTTTGCTTTTATAAAATATTATTTTTTATATATCAAAAACAGGTATCACTGTAAAAGTGATACCTGTTTTTCTATTTGGATTTTTTAGATGTTGATTTTTCTGATTTTTTCTCTGTGGCTTTTTCCAGTTTTGTGTTGGATTTTTTTGCCTTTGCCGCTGTTTTTGTAATATTTGTTGCTCCTGAAATATGCTGCTGCACTGCCTCGTTTATTTTGTCCTGTGCTGCGGGAGTTGTGGGATACCAGCCTTTTGAGTTCATCTGTTCAAAAATTTTGAACTGAATTTCATGCTCTTCGTTGAGAATTTTCATCAGCTTTGCCTTGGACTGTTTTGAGGCACACTCCCCTGCATAGTTGTTGTAGTTCTGTGCGATAAATCTCTGACTTGCCAGCATATCTGTCATCATTGTTTTGTCATCGTAGTTTGCCATAAAATCCTCCTACTGAATCTGTGCAAAGATAATGTTGTAGTGTTCCTGATGTCTTGCTGCTGCTTCCTTACAGAGCTTTTTCAGCTGCGGATCCTTGCAGTTCTGTGCATAGTAGTTGAATTTATCCATTGTTGCTTTTTCCTGAACCAGCAGCTCGTTATACGCACCAAGTTCTTTTTCGGTAATCTTTTTCATTTTTTACTCCTTTTTACCATTGTTTACCCTTAATATTCCTCTTTTTTAGTAATTTATGCACATAGACATTTTTATTTTGCTGTGATATAATTTTTTCAGTTTGCGGTTAAAAGAGGGTACAATATGTATTGTAAAATTTTAAAGGATATCAACAATTTGCTGGACAACAGTGACAAGGATGTTATTCTGGTTGCAGTTGACGGACCAAGTGCCGGCGGCAAAAGCAGTTTTGGCAGATTTTTAAATGACAATTTTGTATGCAATGTATTTCATATGGACGACTTCTTTCTTCCACCCGAAAGAAAAACAGCAGAACGTCTCAGCCAGCCTGGCGGCAATGTGGATTATGAAAGAGTACACAGAGAACTCATAGAAAAAATTCTCAAACCTGAAAACTTTACATTCAATGTTTATGACTGTCATTCCCTTTCTTTTTTTGAAAGTGGCAAGGTATTCCACAAACGGCTTAATGTTATAGAAGGCGTATATTCCATGCACCCTGAACTAAGCAAATATTTTGACTATAAAATATATCTTGACGTTGCAGAAGAAAAGCAGTATGCAAGAATACTGGAACGCAGCGGTGAAAAGAAGCTTGAACGTTATAAAAAAGAGTGGATACCACTTGAAAACATCTATTTTGATACATATAAAATAAAAGAACAGTGCGATGTCGTTTTTGACACAACCGAGCTTTTTTAACAAGTAAAAACCTTACAGATTGATTTCTGTAAGGTTTATTTTTTTATTCGGTTGCGGTCGTTTCTTTTGTATTGAGTTTATTTTTAAGCCAGTCTTTACCATCAATAAAACGTGTTACAATCATCGCTGCAACACCATCCCCTGTCGCATTGATGAGTGTAGCGGGCGGATCAACAAGAAAACCTATAGTAGCTATAATCGGAAATGCTTCCATCGGAAAACCGTAAAGTGTCATAATAAGCATCTCTCCGATAAGCCCTCCTCCGGGAATACCCGACATTACTACACCGGACATAATAGCGATAAGCACCGCAAGGCTCAAAGTACCAAGGCCTGTAAACTCTCTGCCAAATATGCCGTAAAGTACCGATATCTTGAGTATCGCCGCAAAGCAGCTGCCATCCATATGCATGGTTGCACCTATGGGCAGAACAATTTCACGGATATCTTTTGGAACACCTATTTTCCTTGCTGCTTCAAGGTTTACAGGCAAAGTTGCAATGGAACTCTGTGTGGCAAGGCTGGTTGCCGCAGGAGAAAGTGCATTTTTAAAAAACACCTTTACCCCCTGTTTACCTGCTGCAAGCCAGGTATATATTGCAAAGCCGCCAAAGAAATATACAATGCATAACGGATAATATAATCCCAGCATCATCTTTGCGTAGATACCCAGCAGCTGTGGACCGATATCTGCCACAAGATATGCAAAGTATGCACCAAGGCCTATTGGTGCATACATCATAATGCAGCTTACCATCTTCATAAATATATCAGATAAAAATGCAAGTGATTTTGCAAGCCGCTGTCCCCTATCTTTAAAGGAAGCCACTACTGCACCAAAAAAGATAGACATAAGAATAATCGGCAGCATATTCTGGCGGGACAAAAGCCCTGTGAAATCGTTTACCGTCAGTGCCGCAACAATCTGATTGGGCAGAGATGATGCCTGCCCGGTTTCTGCCGCAGCATCCATGGGGAATACCACCCCCTCTGCAGGTTTTACCACATTAACTGCAAAGCACATTATAACTGCTGCAATAACTCCTGTAACCACAAAAACCGCAAGCATAACCCCTAAAATTTTCCCGAGCCTTTTCATATTGCCCATTGATGCAACAGCTGATGAAATAGAAAAGAAAACAACGGGTACCACCACCGAAAAAACAAGATTTAAAAAAATATCCCCCAAAGGTTTCAGCTGCAGACCTAATTGCGGATTGAACCATCCGATAAAGCTTCCCACCGCTATACCCAAAAGCAGTATCAGCGGAAATTTGTACGACTCCCATATACTGTTGCGTTTTGCCATATACAACTCTCCTTCTGCATAAAATAAAAAACCGTGCCAAAGATAATTGACACAGTCCTTTTGGGTTAAAATATATGCAGTTTTCATGCAAAGTATGCCATCATACGATTTGACGGGTATATTTTCGGAAAAATTGATAATATTATTGTCAAATACCAAACAATAACCTGATTACGATTGTTCAGATTATAAAAAAGGAGCAGAAAAATGAAAAGATTTTTAGCTTTGACAGTCATTCTGTCACTGTCGCTTTCTGCGGTAGCCTGTGGAGCCGACAACGACAATAACGCCACAGATACTGTTGACAGCACAACCTATAAGGTAGGCGTAGGCAGTTATACAACAACCGAGGATTCATCATCTTCTGTAGAGGGTGAAAACGGCAAAGGTGTTGTGAGCACAACATACGCTACCGTTATCTTTGACGAAAATGACATAATCAAAAAAGTTTATATCGACGAAGTGCAGTCCAAAATCTACTTTGACGGACAGGGTCGGCTTGATGAAAGCAAGAACAACGGTGAAATCCGCAGTAAAAGAGAACTGGGTGATGAATATGGCATGAAACCTGCATCTGATATCGGCAAAGAATGGTATGAACAGATTAACAGCCTTGAAGACTGGCTTGTGGGTAAAAACATCCGTGAAATAAGCGATTATGTTATGAATAACAATTACTATGGTAAAGAGAATGACAATGCAAACAATACCGGCAGTTCTGAAAACAACACCGGAAATGACACTGGAAACAGCACAGAAAACAATAGTGGAAACACTTCAGACGGTATTATGAATGGTGCCAAAAATATTGCTGACGGTATTATGAACGGTGCAAGAAGTATTATGGGACGAAGCAGCAGTTCTGATACTGACGGTACAAATACTGCTGAAGGAATAACAAACAATACAGACAGTTCTGTAGCTGATGGCACAAATAATTACAACTCCGGTGGCAATCCCGCAACCAGCGATGAAAATTATATCAACAATAATGACGGTGCTGACAGCAATATGAACAACAGTAACAGCGGTACAGGCAACAGCACAGATAATAATTCTTCAGGCAATATAAACTGGGAAGAAGACCTTAAATCCAGCGTTACAATAGATCTTACAAATATTCAGCGTGCTTTGCAGAAAGCTTACGAAAACGCAAGATAATTACAGCATAACTCTCCTGAATTTTCGTTTCAGGGGAGTTTTGCTGTACATAAAATATTTCTTTATAACCTGTTTATTTTTATTCTTTAAAATGGTATCATTAAATCAGAACATTATATAAATCAACATACCTATCAACGAGGTGAAATGTGTACTATTCAACCTTATACAATAGTATAATCGGACCGCTTTTACTGGTTTGTAACGATAAAAATCTGGTTGGACTGTGGATGATTGGACAAAAGTATTTCTGCCCGCTGAAAGAACAGCCAGTGGAAAATAACAGCCACCCTGTTCTTATGAAAGCACAATATTGGCTGGACAGATATTTTAAGGGTAAAAAGCCTGATATAAAGGAACTGCCGCTTGCACCAATCGGCAGCAGCTTCAGAAAAGAGGTCTGGGATATTCTGTGCATCATTCCTTACGGTGAGGTAATTACCTACGGACAAATTGCAGATATAATTGCCAAAAAACACGGCAAAGAAAAGATGAGCGCACAGGCTGTGGGCGGCGCTGTTGGGCACAATCCGATCTCGGTTATAATCCCCTGCCACCGTGTTGTGGGCACAAACGGCAGCCTGACAGGCTATGCAGGCGGCATAGCTAAAAAAATCGCTCTTTTAAAACACGAGGGCATTGATACCAACAAGTTTATCGTTCCGACAAAGGGTACCGCAATTTAAAACTATTTTGTATTTTATATAAACGGAGAAATATTATGATTTTATATTCCTGTATTGTTTTGCCTGTCGCAATAATATTTTTTATATTAAGCAGTTTAATATATAAAGGTAAAACCGAACTTATACACGATTATCATCAGACTAATGTGAAAGACAAAGCCGCCTACGGCAAAGGCTTTGGCAAAGCATTGGGTGTTATGTCGGCAGGTATATTTTTAAGCGGTATCATTGGGTTATTTGGCGATGATAAAATAACTGCAATGGTTGCTGTGATTGTTTTGTTTGCAGGACTTTTTATTGGACTTTTCTGCATTTATAAGGTACAGAAAAAGTATAACAGCGGTATTTTTTGAATAATATATCCAATATACAAAAAACACAAGGTATTTTGCGTACCTTGTGTTTTATTTTAATTATCAAACTTTAAATTTTCCAGAATATACTTTACCAGTGTATTTATTCTTTCGTCCTGATTTGTCAGTTTGAGATAACCCAACAGGCACTCAAAACCTGTGGATGCACGGTATTCTTCCACAGAAGCGTGCTTTGCAACAGATGCCTTGGAGGTATTTTTTCCTCTGCGTACCATATTCGTTTCTTCTTCTGTGAGAAGCCCGCTTATAAGTTCAAGTGCCATAAACTGACCTTTTGCACTTACATAGTTTACCGACATTTTGTTGAGTTTGTTTATGGGATGTCTTTTGTCTGTTACAAGATGTTCGCGGATTAAAAGTGAATATACCGCATCTCCCACAAAAGCCATCGCCAACGGAGACTGTTCTCTGATATCTACCATTTTGTTTCCTTAAATTACATAGTCAAATTCAAAGTCTTCGATACGGATTGTATCGCCGTCCTTAACACCCATTTCTTCCAGACGGTCAATAATGCCGCTGTCACGCAGACGTCTCTGGAAGTACTGCAGGCTTTCGTAATCATCAACGTTTGTACCGTTGAGGATACGCACAAGCCATTCTGCCTCGATGTTGAATGCACCGTCATCTGTGCGGAATATATCGAATGCGTTGCCGTCTTCTTCGATTTCCGGTTTAACGTATTCCGGTTCATAAATGATAACGGGTGGCAGTTTCTGCAGTTCGTTGAAGATAACACCCGGAAGTTCATCAATACCCTGGCGTGTTGCTGCAGAGATTACAAAGAGCTGAATGCCCTGTTCTTCGCAGAATGCACGGAATTCTTCAATCTGTTCTTCTGTTGCGATATCTGCCTTGTTTGCAATCGCAATCTGAGGGCGTTTTGCAAGTTCTTCACTGAAAGAAACAAGTTCTGTGTTGATAAGGTTAAAGTCATCGATTGGGTGTCTGCCCTCGCTGCCCGATACATCCACAACATGAAGAAGCAGACGGCATCTTTCAACGTGGCGGAGGAAGTCGTGACCAAGGCCGATACCTTCGCTTGCACCTTCGATGATACCAGGAATGTCAGCTGCAACAAAGGAAGCTTCTTCGTCTACACGCACAACGCCAAGTACAGGTGTGAGTGTTGTAAAATGATAGTTTGCAATCTTTGGCTTTGCAGATGAGATTGTGGAGATAAGTGTGGATTTGCCAACGTTAGGGAACCCGATGAGACCAACGTCTGCAATAAGCTTGAGTTCCAGAGTTACATTGAACTCTTCACCTTTGAAACCTGGTTTTGCATAACGTGGAATCTGGTGTGTCGGTGTTGCAAAATGCTGGTTGCCAAGGCCGCCTTTGCCGCCTTTTGCAATGATGTAATCCTTGTCCTGTTCGGAGATATCTGCTATTACAAGGCCTGTTTCTGCATCCTTGATAACTGTGCCGATTGGAACACGTACAATAAGGTCCTCTGCACCACGGCCGCTCATATTTGCCCCTTTACCGTCTTCACCATTGCGTGCAACATATTTGCGTTTGTATTTGAAGTCCATAAGGGTTGAAAGGTTGCGGTCTGCACGGAAGATAACGTTGCCGCCTCTGCCGCCGTCGCCGCCGTCAGGGCCGCCTGCAGCAACATATTTTTCGCGGTGAAAGGACACTGCACCGTTGCCGCCGTTGCCCGCTTTTATATAAATGCGTGCTATATCTACAAATTGAATTGCCATATATATTTACCCCTTTCGTGAATTTAAAAGGTTGATGGTTCTTAACTATATTATTTTATCATAATTTAATGAGATTATAAAGATAAATGTCTGCTATTTTACAAACAAAACCCGAGCTTAAAAATAAGCCCGGGTCAAATTGTTCACATTATTTTGCGTAAACGCTAACTTTTTTGCGTTCGCGGCCGTATCTTTCGAATTTAAC
>SVNA01000014.1 GCA_015067145.1 Oscillospiraceae bacterium
TTTGCCTTTGCCGTTTTTGATAACTTTAGCTTCAACTTTTGCGCCTTCAACTACTGGTGTACCGAATTTAGCTTCTGCACCTTCGCCTACGAGCAAAACCTGATCAAAAACAACTGTTTCTTCTGCTGCTGCGTTGAGTTTTTCGATGAACAATACGTCGCCTACGTTAGCTGTGTACTGTTTACCGCCAGTAACAAATACTGCTTTCATGTTTATAATCCTCTCATTAAATAAGTCTCGCTGAACCTGGCGTGTACCCGGCGGGTACAACTTAAGCCGTTTACATGCGGCTTTAATATATTACTATAATTGACACAAAATGTCAAGTAATATTTACTAATTTTTTTCTTTATTTTTGTGCATTTTCTGCAGATTTTACTGTGTTTTTCAAAAGATTTACACGGGTCATAAGGCCAACACCGCCCGGCACCGGTGTAATCTTGCTCACCTTGCCGATAAGCCCGTCAAAATCCGCATCGCCGCAGAGTTTTCCTTCGCTGTTGCGGTTGATTCCTACGTCAATAACAACAGCACCTTCCTTTACCATATCGGCTGTGAGGAAATTTTCTCTGCCTACTGCCACGATAATAACATCTGCCATTCTTGTTTTTTCGGCAATATTTTTTGTTTTGGAGTGGCAGATTGTAACCGTTGCACTTCTCTGCAGTGCGAGAACAGACACAGGCTTGCCCACAATGTTGCTGCGGCCGATAACCACAACATCCTTGCCGCAGAGATCCACTCCTGCAAAGTCCAGCATATCGATGCAACCCTGCGGTGTGCAAGGTGCAAAACAATCCTTGCCGATGTTCATATTGCCAACATTGACTGCTGTAAAACCGTCAACATCTTTTGATGGGTCAATTGCGTTGATAACAGCATATTCTTCAATATGGTTTGGAAGAGGAAGCTGCACGAGAATGCCGTGAACAGTGTTGTCCTTATTGAGTTTATCAATAATATCCAGCAGTTCCTCCTGTGTTGTGCTTTCCGGCAGTGCAATATTGTCGGAAAGTATATCACATTCTGCACAGTCCTTGTGTTTGCCGCGTACATAGGACTGGCTTGCAGGATTTTCGCCTACGATTATAACAGAAAGCTTCGGGTGAACACCTTTAGCCTTTAATTCTTCAACTTTACGGGATATTTCTGCTTTTGCTGCGGCACTTATTTCCCTGCCGCTGATATATTTTTCTTCGTACATTTCTGTATTCCTATTCTTCGGTTTTTTCGGTTATTTCTTCACCGCTCTGAGCTGTTGGTGCAGCTTTTTTACCTGTAATATATTTATTATATACGATTATACCCACACCTGCAATAACAGAAACTGCTGCTACCAGCTGGCTGGCACGCAGACCTGCAAAAATTTCCAGACTGTCGGTACGCAGGCCCTCGATAAAGAAACGTCCCATACCGTACCACACCAGATACAGACAGGCAATTTCACCCTTGAATTTACGTCGGCTGAAGTAGAGCTGGATAAGGATAAAGCCCAATAGACACCATACTGATTCATACAAAAATGTAGGGTGAACAGGCATTGTCGGGTCAACTGTTATGCCCTGTGCTGCCAATGTTGGCTGAACACGGGTGAGGTAGGCAGTTGTACCCTCGCTTATCATACCGAACAGACCGTCTGTGTTTGTGCCGAAAGCTTCCTGGTTCATAAAGTTGCCCCAGCGGCCGACGCTCTGACCGATAAGTGTGCCGCCAAGAATTACATCGCAGTAATCAAGGATATTGATTTTGCGGATTTTACAGCCTACAAAACCAAGCAGCAGACCGCCGATAACACCGCCGTAGATGGCAAGACCGCCATCACGGATGTTTATCATATCCATAAAACTTTCGTATTTAAAAGGTGCAAAAGCCACATAATATGCACGGGCACCCACCACTGCACCGATTGTTGTAAAGAGCACTGTGTCGATAAAATGGTCGGTGTTTATGCCCAGTTTTGAAGTGCGGTAAAAAACTGTTAGCAGCATAAGCATTACGCCTACACCGATAAGCAGACCGTACCAGTAGATATCAAAACCAAATGGCGAAAATGCCACACGACTGATTTCCATCTCTATTCCAAGTTTTGGAAACTGTACATTAAACATAGATTAAGCCTCCATAGGGTAAGCTGTAAACACTGTGCATCTGTCTCGGCTGAACATATTTTCCAACTGACTGTTTACATCTTCCAGTGTGATTTCTTTGAAAATTTCGAGTGAATTGTATACTGTATTGCCTTTGAAGTACTGATTCACAATGCTTGTTGCAACCTCTTCCACATTTTCAAAATCCACAACCATACTGCCGTACATTGCGTTTTTGCTGATGTCGAATTCTTTCTGAGAGATACCTGTTTCCTTAAGTTTGTCGATAGCCTGCCAGATTTCGCTTACAAGCAGCTGAGGGTCGGCACTTTCGCCTGAAATAATGCTGGAGTAGTAGTCTTCTCCTGCAAAGATTTCGCCTTCGAAGGTGCCATTCACAACGTTGGAATCATAGAGCTTGTTGAACAGTTCGCTTGTGGAACCTGTTAGTATATCAATTATAATATCACCGATAATCCCCTGTTTTGCTGTAACTGTGCCGTTCACCTTTTCCTTGAAGCCAACCGCCACCAGTGGCAGAGAAATAGGCATTTTTATGCTTTTTTCAGAGTATACAATATCTTCCGGCTCTTCAATTTTTTCGCGGATAACATGGTGTTTTTCCGCTGTGAAACCCGCTCTTTCCACTGCATCGACAAGCTGCTGTTCTGTGATATTGCCTGCAACAGAGAGAATCATCTCGCTTGGAGAATAAAAAGCCTCTGCACATTTATAGAGCATTTCAGGAGTGATTTGTGCAATGCTTTCCACGCTGCCTGCAATATCATCCTTTACTGTATGGTTGTGGTAAAGCCCCTCCAGCACACCGAAAAGCACACGCCAGGAAGCACTGTCGTCGTACATTTTAATTTCCTGTCCGATAATGCCCTGTTCCTTTTCCACAGTTTCCTTTGTAAAGTATGGCTGTGTTACAAAGGAGAGGAGAATATCGAGGGATTCGTCTATATTGCTTGTAGCGGAAAATATATAGCAGGTTTTGTCAAAGCTTGTAAAAGCATTTGCATTTGCACCTGTTCTTGCAAATTTTTCAAAAGCATCGCCATCTTCATTTTCGAACATTTTATGTTCAAGGAAGTGTGCAACACCTGCAGGAATTTCGTATTTTTCGCCGTCAACGGTAAATCTGCGGTTGATGGAACCGAATTTTGTGGCAAAAACTGCGTGGATACCATTGTGTTTCGGCATTGGGTAACAGGCGATTGTGAGTCCGCAGTCGGTTTTTATAAGGCTGTACTGCTCCTTTAAAATATCACTTGTGATTATCTGTTTATTCATAAAATATCCTTTTATTTTGTAAGTTTGTATATAACATTGAGATGAAGAAGGCTGAGAACATCTCTGATTTCCTGTTCAGTAACAGCTTCCACCCGTGCTTTTACCTGTTCAGGTGAGGTCCATGTGCCACGGATAGCTTCGTTGAGATACCAGGCTTCTAGACCGTGAAGACCGTCGTGAACAGCGTCAAGACTGTTGAGAAGAACAAGTTTTGTTTCGTTTATTTCCTTTTCTGTGATTTCGCCTTCGATAAGATTTTTAAGTTCTGCCTGCATTGCTTCGATTGCTTTTTCGCAGTTTTCGTGTTCAACGCCCGAGTCAACACGCATACTGCCGCTGAAACCGTTGTAAGCCGCTGCACAGTAGTAGCAAAGGCTTTGTTTTTCACGCACATTTTTAAACAGTCTGCTGCTTGCTGTGCCGCCATAGATTGCACTTGCAACCAGCATAGCATATCTTTCGTCTTCTGTGAGGGCTCTTTTTACTGTGTAATAAAGGCAAACCTTACCCTGAACAATATCCATGCTTTCGGTGTAGGTCTGCACCTCTGTCTGCGGCATAATTTCCACAGGGAGAACAGGTTCTGTTGCCTGTTTTCTGTCCGCAAAGGCAGCAATAAATTTGTCTTTTATTGTTTCATCGCTTTCAGCTGTAACCATAATTTCCACTATGCTGTCGCTGATAAGTTCTTTATAACAGTTATACAGCTCTGCTGGTGTAATTTCGTCGATATCTTCAAGATAGCCAAGGCGTTCCACACCGTTTTTGTTATCCCCAAAGAACTTTCTCTGGGCATTTTTGATGCAATAGCCGCGTTTTTCGTTGATTTCGCCCTCAATTTCCTCGCGGAGTTTTACCTTTTCAACCTCCAGCCAATCGTTGATAAAGCCGCCGTCTTCTACGCATGGGCGGAAGATAACACCAAGGAGAACATCCACCATTTCTGCCATAAGGTTTTCGCCGTTTATACAGTACTGGTTTTTGATGCCCTGCATTGTAAAGCGAAGAACACGATTCTGGCCCACAACAGATGTTGTGGCGGAAAAGTTTGAGCCGTACATGGCATTGAGTTTTTTGGAGAACATACACATATCAGGATAGTCCTCATAACCACGTTCCATAAGTGTTGGCAGCACAGCGTACATTGTTGCCTTTTCCCTTTCGTTAGGAACAATAAAGCTGATGCTGATGCGGTTACGCTTGAATTTATCCGATGGTAAAAATGTCAGTGAAACACTGTTCTGTATAGTCTGTCTTTCCATATTTTCTCCGTGTATATCAATTAATCTTTAATTATATATTGCTAATCTAATATTTTATCAAATAATTGTGTATATTTCCAGTAAAAAAAGTAAAAACCCATAAATATTATGGGTTTTTATGTATTTTTCATTGACTTATAAGGTTTCTGTGGATTGCACGGATTGCCTTGTCTGCATTGCATCTGTCCACCACCATTGATATTTTAACTTCGCTGGTGAATATTGTGGTTATATTTATATCGTTTTCGTACAGTATCTGCAGCAAACGTGTAACTATACCTTTCTGGGTATGAAAACCTGCCCCCATAACGGAAATTTTTGCCACGTTATCATCAATTATTATTTCACTGAATCCAAGTTCATTCTTTCTGGATAAAAGCAGCTGTTCAACTGTCTCTTTATCAGTGCCTTTTATGCAAAAGCTTATATCCTGTATTCTTTTGCTGGCAGCCGGAAGCAACACCGAATCCACATAAATATCCCCGTCGCTTAAAACCTTGAATATATGATAAACAAGGCCTTTGACATCGGGTACCTGGGTAAGGGTTACCACATTTATATCGGTGTCCTTGGACATGCTTTTGATTATCTTTTCTCCCACTCCAGAAACCTCCTTTATCACTGTAGGCTCACTGTCTCCGAGAGAAAGCACCTCCAGACGAACACTGCTGCGTTTGGCAAGGTCGAAAATATCATACTTTATGCCGTTGAAACCATTTACCGAAAGCTCCTGAGCTTCCTGATAGTCCAACTCCTTTATCTTTTCGGCAAAATCGTATTCCCTTGGGTCCACTGAATATATGGCACGTTTGAGGTAGAACTGGCATTTTTCCGCATACAGCTCTTTTGCCGCTTTAACCGCCTGCTCCATCGGCTTGTCCACATATTCAAAGGTAACATTTTCCATTGCAATATCGCACTGTTTTTTGGGTGATGCAAACACCTTTACCTTATAGCCCAATGCTATATCCTTTGTACAGACTTCTTTTATCTTTTCATGGTCTGTAAATTCTTTTATATATTTAACTATATAGGCCATTATTTGATAACTTCCTTTGCAGAGATAACAAAGCTTTGTGAATTGATATCTTTCAGAAGTATTTCCATGCTCTCTGTCATCTCGCTCACACGCAGGTCAAGTGACACAGATGCCGCACCGTCACTTGGAGCAGACTGTGTGATTGTAACAACATTGATATGATAGCTGGCAATAAGCTTGAGCAGGCTTTGCAGTGCACCGAGAACATCCTTGAGCACAACAGAAACTGTCACCACCGATTTTTTAGCTTCGATAGCTTCAAAAACTTTATCTTTGTATTTATACAATGCACTGCGGGAAATTCCCACAGCCTGTGCCGCAGCGGAAAGGTTCTTAACCTCTCCCGATGCCAAAAGCTGTTTTGCTTCGATTGTTTTGAGGAATACTTCCGGCAGGACTTCGCTGTCCACAAGTAAGAATTTGCCTGACATATCTTTCTCCTTTGCAGATAGTTTCAGAAATTATACAATATATATAAATTATTTCAACTTTGATAGGTGTATATTTATAATATTATACATAAATCTGTAAAAAGTTTCAACTATTAATTTTACCTGCCATGCCTCTCCCGTACACAAAAAGACAGACCTTGCGGTCTGTCTTTTGAACTTAATAAAATATTAATGCATATAGCATGTTGTTGCAGGTTTATTATCCTCTGTATAGTAACCTGTTGCCTGGTTTGGACAGGATTCTGTTGCAAGGTCACCTGTGTCCTTACAGTATGTCAGAGTGATAACACTGTTGGATGTCGGGAAGTTTTTGTATTCCAGATTTTCCTGTGCAATATTCATAACATTTTTCCACGCAAGTGTTGGCGGATGTTTTGAATAGTTTACAGTGAGCGGAATCTGTTCGTCATAACCCCACCATGAAGCTGTACAGTAGTAAGGTGTAAGACCGATAAACCAGTGGTCCATATCGTCGGATGTTGTACCTGTTTTACCCACAGATTCCATACGGCTTGGGCCGCCAACTGCTGCTGCAGTACCGCGGGAACCAACGATAACCTGACGGAGTGCACGGTTCATAATATATGCGGTATCTTCGCTGATAGCCTGAACTGTAGTTACCTGTTTTTCAAGGATGATGTCGCCCTGTGCAGTTTCTACTGTTGTGTAGCAGTATGGTGTTGTATAAACGCCGCCATTGCCGAACATCGCATAAGCTGCTGCCATCTCCAATGGAGAAATACCATAGGAAAGTGAACCAAGAGCCATTGGGCCGTGGTCAATATCAGCAGGAACAAGGCTTGTAATGTTAAGTGTATTTGTAAGGAAATCGTATGCATTGTCAGGACCAAGCATATCAACTGTCCAAACTGCGATTGTGTTGAGGGAACGTTCGAGAGCATGTACTACAGGAATGTTGATTTCTTCGTAGATACCTTCACCAACGTAGTTTCTCGGCCAGTCGCGTTCTTCTTTTGTTTCAGGGTCTTCAATCTTCTTGAATGGCATATCCGGCAAACCTGTGGAGTAGTTGATATAGCCCATATCAAGTGCAGGTGCATAGGCACCGATAGGTTTCATTGTGGAACCTACAGGACGCACGGAGTCCACTGCACGGTTGAGGGAACGGTCGGCTGTCTTTTCACCGAGACCGCCTACAACACCTACGATTTTGCCATCGTAATCGATTGTTGCCATAGCTGCCTGTGGATAGATGATTATCTGTTCGCCTGTCGCTTTATCCTTTACAACAGCCTCCTTGTAATTTTTGCCGCCGAATGTATCGCCGTCAATTACAAATTCTTCTTCCATTGCTGTCTGGATGATTGGGTTAACTGTTGTATAGATTCTGAGACCGCCGCTGTAGATATAGCTTGTAGCTTCACCTGCTGTCATGCCAAGTTCTGTCTGCAGGTCTGCCACCACCTGGTCGATAACCATATCTGTAAAGTAGCTTGTTACGTCTGATGAAGCCACAGTTTCGTGGTCTGTTACAACAACAAGTTCCTCTGCAACAGCTTCATCATACTCTTGCTGAGTAATCATCTCATTTTCAAGCATGAGATAGAGGATATAGTCACGTCTTTCAACGTTATTTTCCGGGTTTGCAATAGGGCTGTAGTAGGTTGGTGCATTGGTGATGGCTGCAATGGATGCTGCCTGTGCCAAAGTTACCTCGCTGATATCTTTATCGAAGTATACGTTTGCACCTGCCTGAATACCGCCAAGCTGACCGGAAAGACGGAGGGTGTTGAGGTATGCTTCCAGAATCATATCTTTGGAATAGTTCTTTTCCAGTGTCCATGCACGAAAGATTTCACGCAGTTTGCGGAAAAGGCCGCCCATACCTTCTACATCCATATCTTCGGTAAGGTTTTTAACAAGCTGCTGTGTGATTGTGGAAGCACCCTGACGGGATGAGAACAGCTTGATAGGGGTATATTCGTTGATAGCTGCTGCTATTGTACGCTTGATATTGATACCTTTGTGGTTGTAGAAATCTTTATCTTCAATAGAGATAAAGGCATCTATTACATCCTGCGGGATTTTGTCAAGGTCTACCCATACACGGTTTTCTGTGTCATTTCTGAGGCGGTGATATTCAACGTACTGTCCCGGATTTTCAGGGTCTTCTGCATAAAGAATTGTTGTGTATGCCAGCTTTACGTCGTTGAGGTTCAAAAATCTGTCATCGTCCTTGGTTGCGTCAACAAGATAGGATGCAAGCCATACTGCAGCAACAGAACCAACCATCACACCCAGACAAACCAGAACGCCACACCAGTAAAGAATTTTCTTTACAAGACCTTTTCTGGATTTTTCTGTTCTGGCTGTTTTTGCAGGCTGTGCCGCTTTTTTTGCTGTATCGCTCTTTTTAGTTTGAGCCGGTTTTCTATTATACTTTTTAATAGTGATTACCTCCCATTTGATACATAACGGATTATGTATGAGATTGTTGTATTATTTTTGCAAAACCGTCAATCATAAAATACAAAGTGAGGTTATATTTTATGAAAAAACTGGCGGTTGCACTTTCTACAATATTTTGTACCATTTTAATTATGGTAAGCGTATCTACTTTTTTACCAAAAAATGACAACCACCCTGCCGAAAAGCAGCTAACCGCAGGATATACTGTTATGGATTTCGGCGGTAAAGTTGCTGTTTTTAAAGACGGCAGAGACGAGCCCATGGCAGTGTACGACATATACACCCATCTGCTGCCGGAAAATGATATCGAGCTGCTGCGACGCGGTATACATGTAGACACACTTAATGAGCTGCAGACCTGTCTTGAAGACCTTGGACTGTAGCACATCCGTCCGTAAAAAACACTTTTTGATATTAAAGTATAAATGCTCCATACAATTATACTTTTTTTGCAGATAAAATTCAACACTAAAAATATGACAATTTGGTGATACTCCGTTATCTGTTTCAGATGTACTGTAAAGTTATGTGTAAAATACACAAAAAATATATTTTAAACGATTGGTTATTTTTTTAACATTATTGTACCGTTTATTGATTATTAAATAATATTGTGATATACTTTAAAAGGTGTATTATGCACTTTTATTATTTATCTGATTGTTATATTTTTACATTTTGACAAGGAGTGTTGAATTTTGTCAATTTTAGATTACCCTTTTGACTCTGCACTTGTGCTGCAGAAGAAGAAAAAGCTTAAAAAAGAACTTTTGCTCAAAGAAGGATTGATTGAAAAACGCATCGCTATCCTCAGCGGTTCCACAATCGGCGAAGTACAGAACATTCTTGAACTGTTTTTGCTCAACTACGGCATAAAACCTGTGTTTTATCAGGGACAGTATGCAAGATATTATGAAGATTTGATGTTCGACGGCGGTGCACTGAGAGAGTTCAATCCTGATTTTATCTACATACATACAACCAGCAAAAACCTTGAAAATCTGCCTGTTCCAACAGACAGTGCAGATGATGTCAACACCAAACTGAACAGCGAATTTGCAAAGTTCAAGGCTTGCTACGAAAAAGCACTCAGCTTTGGCAGCATCGTTATCGTAAACAACTTTGAAAAACCTTTCTACCGTATGTACGGCAACAAGGATGCAGTGGTTCCACAGGGTATTGTAAACTATACAACACGCCTCAACCTTATGGTTGCTGATTTTGCTGCAAACACAGACAACTTCTATGTAAACGATATCGACTACCTCTCTACTCTGGCAGGTCTCGACAACTGGTTTAACCTTGAAAGCTGGTATCTTTACAAATACGCAGTTTCTGTTGACAGAATCCCTGAACTTACATTCAGCATTGCAAACATCATAAAATCTGTACTTGGCAAAAATAAAAAGAGCGTTATCTGCGACCTTGACAACACTCTCTGGGGCGGTGTTATCGGTGATGACGGTGTTGAAGGCATCACAATCGGCAACGAACAGCCTGCAGGTATGAGCTATACAGAATTTCAGGCTTACCTTAAAAAGCTGACAGGCCTTGGCATTATGTTGAACGTATGCTCCAAAAACGAAGAAGCTATTGCTAAAAAAGGTTTTACAGACCGCAAGGAAGCACCACTGAACATTGACGACTTTATCTGCTTTAAAGCAAACTGGGAACCCAAACACCAGAACATTGCAAACATAGCAAAGGAAATAAACATCGGTGAAGACAGCTTTGTATTTATCGACGACAACCCTGTTGAAAGAGATATCGTAAGAAATTCCCTTACAGTTACAGTGCCTGAAGTAAACTGTCCTGAAGACTACATTAAATCCATCGACCGTGCAGGCTTCTTTGAAATTACAACCTTTACAAAGGATGATGCAAAGCGTAACGAAATGTACAAGCAGAATGCACAGCGTGCACAGGCACAGGCTAGCTTCGGCGATTACAAGGACTATCTGCTGAGCCTTGATATGTCCAGCGAAATAGGTGCTTTCTCTGCAGCACACAGCGAAAGAATCACACAGCTTATCAACAAAACAAACCAGTTCAACTTTACAACAAGAAGATATACACAGGGTGAAGTTGACGAGATTATCGCAAGCCCTGGCAGCTACATCTCTGCTTATGCAAAGCTTGTTGACAAGTTCGGCGACAACGGCATCACACAGCTTTTCATAGCATCTGTTGAAGGCACAACAGCAACCATTGACCTTTGGGTTATGAGCTGCCGTGTATTCAAACGCCACTTTGAATTTGCAATGTTTGACTACTTTGTAAAACAGTGTGCAGAACGCGGTATCACAACAGTGAATGCAAGCTATCTGCCAACTGCAAAGAATGTGATTATCAAGGATTTCTACGAAGAACTTGGCCTTACCCTTGTAAGAGAAGAGAACGGTGCAAAATACTACACATATACAATCCCTGCAGATTACAAAAACAAAAACGAAGTTATTAAAATGGAAGAGGTATAAATTATGACAAGAGAAGCTATTTTTGAAGAATTGACAGAAATTTTCAGAGACATTTTTGACGACGAAGAGATTGAACTCACAGACGAAACAACAGCTGATGACATTGAAGACTGGGACAGCCTTGAACAGATCAACCTGCTTGTTGCTATCGAAAAGAAATACTCCATCAAGTTTAAACTTGACGAAGTAAGCCACCTTGCAAATGTTGGCGATATGGTAACACTTGTACAGAAACTGGTTGGCTAATTGCAAAAGGCCACAACCGCTCGTATAGAGTAACCTGCCATTACATATCTGAAAAACTGCAGCCTGAAGAAATCTTCAGGCTGTTTTTTGTGTTTTTATAAATTACTATTCTTTAATTATATAGTAAAGGCTGTCACAGATTTTTTTAAATATCGGGGCTGCTGTCCGCGTGCTTTCCCCTCCGTTGTACATTGTTATGCATATTGTATACTTTGGGTTATCATAAGGGTAAAATCCACAGAACCAGGCTGTGAGTATCTCCTCTCCGTTTTCGTTGTAACGTCCCGTCTGTGCTGTACCGGTTTTGCCTCCTGCTGACAGATTTCCCGGTTTTGCCCTGCCCATAGCTCCATCCTCTACAACGCTTTTCAGCATATTTTTCACCATATCTGCCGTATTTTCGTCTATTATTCGCTTTTCATTGCAGCTATACAGGTTTGTTATTACCTCTTTTGTATCGGCATTGTATATTCCTCGGGCAATCTGAGGCGATATATAAATACCTCCTGTGGCAAACATATTCATATATGCAGTGACATGAACAGGCGTAAGCAGCATTTTGCCCTGTCCGAAACTGATGCTGGAAAGCTGACCCAGATTTTCAAGCTCTTCTATTGCCGGAAAATATCCCGCCTTTGTTCCATATTCTCTTGTAAGGAGGATTTTTTCACCAAAAGAAAGATTTTTCGCCATCTGATAAAAGCTGAATGCTTTGTTATTTATATGTGAGTTTATAAAATAACAGTTACATGATACCGTCAAAGCTTTCTCCATATCCACTTCACCATGTGCTGTGTTGTTTGCACAGTGATACTCGTGGTCATTGACCTTTATCTTTCCTGTACAGTTGTATATTTTGTCAGGATTGTATCCGTTTTCCAGCAAAACTGCACTCCACAGCGGTTTTATAACACTGCCTGCCTCATAGCTTTGCAAGGCTTTGTTTACAAGGGGAGAGTTTTCACTGCTCATAGCCTGTGGTATATTGTTGGCGGAATAAAACGGCGTGGAAACCATCGCTTTTATCTCTCCTGTATTGCTCTCCATAACAACTATGGCCCCATTTGGGATATATTCTTTTGCAAGGCCCTCACATATTCTCTGTATTGTATTGTCTATTGTCAGGCTCAGCAACACAGGAACACCATCCGGATTATCAGTTTTTTCTTTCAGCTGAGCGGAAACTATCTGTCCATACCCGTTTATTTCTGTATCAAGGTATCTGATTGTTGAAGCTTTTTTCAGTTCTTCATCAAATACCTGTTCCAGTCCGGACACCCCATTGCCTTCTGTATCAACATATCCGACAAGGTGCTGTGCAATATTGAAGCCGGAGTACCGCTGTGAAATCCGGTAGATTTTTCTGCCATCAACAGGGTATTCCAGCTGTGCCATAAAATTTATCCCTGATTGTACATTGTCGGAAAATTTTTTCTTTTCGGTTTCTGTAAGTGCATTAAAAACCTGCTGCATATCTTCATCGTACGCCGTTACCAGAGTTTTATACTTTTCCGTTGAGTTTGTTATTCTGTTAAAATCCGCATCGGTTATAATGCCTCTGTCATCATCTATTATATATTCCCTGTTTTGCTGACTGCCCGCCCTTTCAACATATCTTCCGGAAACATTTATATGAACCATATTGAGTTCTATCATAAATGCAAAGGCTGTAAAAAGCACAACAATCACAACCAAACGTTTCTCTGTCAAAAAAATCACCTCTGCATATTATGCAGAGGTTTTTGCCTTTTTATTCTGACGTTTCATCCGTTATATGCTCCCTCAGTATCTCCACAGCCTTTTTCTCCAATCTCGAAACATAGCTTCTGCTGATATTCAGTGTTTCACATACCTGCTGCTGTGTCTGGGGCTGATTGCCGAAAAGCCCATACCTCATAATTATTATCTGCCGCTGTCTGGCATCGAGTTTCTGTATAACAGCCCTGAGAATATCATTTTTTATCTCCTGATTTTCGCAGTATTCCTCCAGCTGAAAACTGTCCTGAATGCTGTCTTTAAGTGTCAGTTTTCCTCCGGATTTGTCATCACTGTCTATATTTTCTTCGAGATAAACAGTATTTTCTGTCTGTTTGATTTTTCTCATATACATCAGCACCTCATTATCAATGCATCTTGATGCATAGGTTGAAAATCTCACCTGTTTTTCACTGCTAAAACTCTGCACAGCTTTAATCAGACCGATAGTTCCGATAGACATAAGGTCATCATTTTCTACAGGTCCCTGATAGTATTTTTTTACAATATGTGCCACCAGACGCAGATTGTGTTTTATCAGCCTGTCTCTTGCCGACATATCTCCCTTAAAAAACTTTTCAAATTCTTCTTTTTCCTGTTTTGGCGTCAATGGTTCGGGCAGAACACGGCTTTCCAGATGCAGTGCAAGGAAAAGTACATTTGCCAGTACAACGCCTATTATAGTGCTGAACATAATGCTGTCACCTTTCGTATTTTGTATTTCATTTTACGAAACTATGGTGACTATTATTACTTTATAAACAAAAACAGAGTGCAGCGGGCTTCCCCGTATAACACTCTGTTTCATCCTTATTCAGGAATTATATCCAGCACTGCCTGTGCTGTTGCAAATGCTGCTTTGTATATATCTTCATCCCGATAGATATTTGCGTATTCAACAGGATTTATAATAAAACCATACTCATTTAATACTGCAGGTGCAATATCATATCGCAGTACATAAAAATACCCAAATCCATAGCCACGGTTTTTGCGGCCAGTACAGGTGGATATTCTCTCTGCCATAACCTCTGCAACAGATGCACTCTGAGGTGTAAAGTAATAGCTTTCAACACCTGATGATTTATTTACATCAACTGTGTATTCCAGACTGTTGTGATGCTGGGATATAAATAAATCGGGTTTTATATCCGTTACCATTGAACGTCTTTCTTCCAGTGTAAGAAAAGTATCATCACTGCGTGTAAGATAAACTGTGGCACCCAACTTTTCAAGGCACTGCTGTGTTGCAAGGGTAACAGCAAGATTAACATCGTTTTCATTCGGTCCTGCAATGCCACCCATAGCAAGTGCACCGGGGTCTGTACCGCCGTGACCTGCATCCAGCATTATGCTTACACCTTCAAGCGGTTTTGCTCCCTGCTGTTTCTTTGGTGCTTTTTTGAGGTAGATTTTTACAACATCATCCGCGTAATATTCGGTATTATAACCCCACAGCTCATTTTCTGTATTGTTTTCCAGCACAAGAACTACGTTTTTACCATCCTGTTTCACATAACATTCGGTTGTAAAAACCCCCGCAATATCTGTTACAAAGAATTCCTCTTCCTCCTGCACATATTTTTCATCCAGTGTGGTGTTGAAGAAGGTGAAAATAACCTGTCCGTTTTTAAAGCTTGAAATTATTGCAGGTTTTCCCGTAATATTCAGTGCAAGATATTCGTTGCCATCACCTGCATCTTCAAGGCTGATACCTGAAAGTTCGGCTTCCGTGTAGTCTTCATCTTCAACCCACTCCACCTTTTCTGCAAGAATATATCCGCCATTGGAAAGCTGGTATGCCCAGGTATATTTTCCGTTTCGTGTGGTTTTTACACTTTTTTCCACAACAAGCTGAATGCCCTGTGGTATCCCGTCCATTATTGCTTCGTCCTTGTCCGGATTGGAAAGAATGCTTGTAAGAGGTCCTGTTGTCTGCACAACCTGTCCTTTATATGCACGTTCTGTATCGTCAGATTCCATGGGCCTGTAGCTTCCTGTACCTTCATAGACTTTCAGGGTAACTGTGCGGGCAGCAAAGTTTTCTCCCTGTTCAACTTCGATAAGGTTTTCACCTTCTGACAGCTCCACATAAAGGCCAAAACTTCCGTCTTTTCCCTGAACTGCCTGCTGCCCGTTTACATACACAGGCTCATAAGGATTTGCAATACCCGCCACATAAATGCCGTCATAGTATGTGCTTATGTCTTTTGACGGATAGCTTATGGCAAAGGTATTGTCCACTGTCATATTAAATCTTGCAAGACCCTCTGAAGTATCCATTAAATTATGATAGAAGCTGAGGTCTGTATTCGGATCTGTATAATCTGTAAGAACCGCACCATCTGTATCCGCAAAGTTTGAAAGGATAAACAGGTCTTTTTCAAAACTTTCCGATTTATGGCTGAGCAGAATTTTTGCTGAAGCAAAATCACCGTTTTTCAGTTCTTTATACTGTGTATCTGTTATGTTTTCAAACACATAGAAATCTATGGCACCATAACCCTGCAGCTGTTTTGCTTTTTCTATATCATCTGTATGCAGACCAAAATAATAGTTTCGCATACGTCTGTTTATTTTCATTTTGATGCTCTGCAGTGTTTCGTTGGAATATCCGCAGTTGCTGAGCATAACACCTGCAAAATGATATCTTTTGTTTATCGCCTCAATTATGTCAGGAATTTCTTCCTCTGCAATTTCTGAACAGTCGATATTCAGAACAATCTGTACACCTGCTTTTTCAAGCGGCTTTTTGACGGACAAAAGAATATCTTCATTTTCAAAATACATTATCTGACCGTATTTTGATGTAAACCCACCAGTTGCAGAAACTGCCTCTCTGCCCTCGTTGTAAGGGATTATCACAGTGTTTATATCATTTACTGTGAAATAATCCGTCATCTCTGTCAGCTTTACATTAAAAACATCCTCGCTGTCCTCTGCAAAGAAAATGTCGTTCAGATTAGCCGTAGCCGCAATTAAATCGTCATCTTTTATAATAAACTGTCTGCCGATACCCATAAATGACAGCAGTGCATACACTGCCGCCACCGAAGCAAGAACAGTAATAATCATTATTTTTCTCTTCATTTTATACCTCTTCTCATAAGGATATATGATATATTACCACTTTATCGGCAAAAAACAAGTTACATAAAATGACAAATCGATTAACATAATGTTAAAAACATCTGCAACTTATATAAACTGCAGATGTTTTCATTTAGTCGTTTTTTATGGCAGTAAGTGCACTGATTTTTACCGCTTTATTTGCAGGAATATATCCCGAAAGCATACCGATAAAGCTGGAAAATGCCACCCCTGCAAAAGCCAGCCACACAGGGATAATAGAGATGTAGGTTTTAACCATTTCGCCGTTCATATCATAGCTTGGCCCCATCATGCTTGTTGCAACGTGGTTCAGTATAAAGCTGAGAAGATAGCTTATGACCACGCCAACCACACCACCGATAAAACCAATACCCGCAGATTCCATAAGAAACATTGCACGGATATTTTTTATCTCACATCCCAGCACCTTCATAATACCGATCTCCCTGCGGCGTTCATAGATAGCCATTGTCATAGTATTGGCAATACTGATTGCTGCAACCAGCAGGGATATACTGCCGAGACCTGCCAGAATAAGCTGTATGGTCTGTGTCTGTTTTTCCATCTCATCCAGCCAGCTGGTAGGAGAAGAAGTATTGTAACCCATATCTTCAATAGCGGTTATTATATCCTCCACATATTTTATATCGGTTACCTTTACAACCGCACGGTTGTAGGTTCTCTCCTTGTTTTTGCCGCCTGTTACACGTATTTTATTAACTTTTATATATTCTTCTTCCAGTTCTATAAGGTCTTCCATATCCATTATAAAACCGGCATAGGTTTCGTAGCCTTTGTTCCAGTCTTCCTTGACTGTACCCACTACCTTTAAGGTTCTCTCCACAGTTTTGCCGTTTTCTTCCATTGGCCTTACCCTGAGAACCAGTTTATCTTTATTCAAATCTACAAAAGGATCTTTTATAACACCGTTTTCGTCAGGATATGGATCTACACGATTGTGCGGCCACTGACGTTTTGGATTTATAAATTCATAGGCTGCCTTTTCACCTGCAATAACGGTGAAAGGCTTGTCGTTTGCTGTGAGATAACGTCCGTCGATAAGCTCATAGCCGTAATCATCAATAGCTTCTTTGTACATACCTACGATACTGTCACCCACCCAGCCGTTCCATTCGTATTTACCCGAACTTCCGCCGTTGACGGTAATGGTGTTGAGATACTGTGACTGATATATAGGTGTTGCCACCTTTACATTGTCCATAGCCTGTATCTGTGCAATAACCTTGTCGGTTATAGGCTCCTGATCAGGGCTCTCGTTCCAGTTGTACACTGTTATCTGTGTCAGGTCTCCCATACCTTCTATCATATCTTCGTTACTTTTGGTTATAGCTTCGCCGATAGACATCATCATAACAATGGAACAGGTGCCTATTATAACACCAAGAACGGTGAGAACTGTTCTGCCCTTACGCCTTTTGAGATTATCCGTTGAAAGTTTCAGTAAATCAGATATCCTCATCTTCATCCTCAGCCAATTTTTTTGCTTTGCGTTTCTTTTTGATAACAAATGCTGCACCACCTGCTGCTGCAACTGCTGCCACACCAACAGCTATTGCCGCTGCCGGAACACCTTTTTGTGGTTCTTCCACAGGCATATCCACTACAGGGTCATCCCATACAGGATAGTATGCTTCCATAACTTCCAGAGAAAACTCTTTTTCCAGTGCGGACTGCTTGCCCTTTGCATCTTCGTAAGTAACGATGATTTTACCTGATGCTGTGCCTATATCGTTGATTGTAAAGTATATATCGGCAAGTCCCTCTGTGCCAGGCATAATATTGCCTGCAAAAACAGTCTGCGGACCGTTCACCATATCACTTTCAATTTCAACGGTGACATTGTTTACAGTTGTTTTGCCTTTGTTGATAAGGTAAACACTGATAATATTTTCTTCTCCCTGGGTGATGGATTCCATATAGTCCAGTTTGGAGATTTCAAACTTTGTTTCCTGCTCTATATTGATGGCAACTGTCTGTTCGGTTGTATATGTTTTTCTTTCGCCCTTTACATAGGCTTCGAAATCGTAAACAATATTTACAGGCAGATTTGTAACACCATTTTCCACACCTGTTACCACAAGGCTGAAATTGTGCTGTATTGTACCATTTCTGTCAACCTCGCCGATAAGCACCTGGCTGTTGCCGTTTGCCATTGTGATGCCTGATGGCAGTTCCACACGAACAGAAACATTTTCGAGGTCTACATATTCTGATGTGTTTGTTGCCACTGTGTAAAGTGTAAACGGATTGTCAATATATGCAACACCGCCGTAGTTTGCACTGTTGAGAATAATCTTTGGTTCAGGAACATCATCAACAGCCTGTGTTATTGTCTGTGTAATCAATGTATACGGAACAGCAAGCGGTACATCTGCACCGTCCACCTTGCTTGTGTAGCTTACATCAAAGGAAACATCAGGCACACCGCCCTGATATGTAACATCTTTAAAAGTTACGGAATATGCAAGAATATTTCTGCCGTCCACCTTGCCTACATTCTGCAGTCTGTAGGAAACATCATCTGCGTCATTGTTGATAAACGCCCCCTGTGCCATTCTTGCCCGGATACGCTGTGGCGGTGTGTTGAGATATGTAACACGGTTATCCACTACGTTGAATTTGATTCTCACATTGTCACCCGGATTTACTGTTGTAAGTTCATCTCCGTCATCATCTGTGATTTCATAGCTCTGCACAAACACGCTTTTTGTTGTGTCTATAACAACATTCTGTGGCGTTGGTGTAACCGCAGGGGTTGGAGTCGGTGTTGCAGACGGTTTTACAGTAGGTGTTGGTTTTGCAATCTGTGTGATTGTATAGGAAAATGTTTTCAGCGGAACGGAATAAGGCGTACCATCTGTATTTGTATAGCTTACATTAAAGCTGAACTCCGCACTGCCGCCGTCGTAAACAACATCTTTAAACACGATTGTATAGTTCATTCCGTCCGTGTAGCTGTGGAGAGTTTTGGAAATTCCCCCCTGAACATCAAAAGAGCCCGGAACAACTGTAACAGTAATATTACCTGCTGTAGGTGCAACAAATTCAGGTGCAGGAACATAATCCGAATCAGAACTTGGATCAGATCCTGAATCGGAGCTTTCTTCTCTATCCATGCTCGACTGATCGTCACCTGAATTGCTGCTATCCTGTGACGGTGCTTCTTCTGGCTTTTCAAATTTTACCCTCTGGTCAGAGACTGTAACGGAAATTGTGGCTTTTTCGCCCACTTTAATCAATCCGCCGCCTTCTACCGCAAAATCAACTATAAATGCATTTTCTTCTGCGCCAACCAGCATTGTAAATGCAGGCAGAATAAATGTAAGTCCTAAAAGTATTGCCAGTACTATGGCAAAAAATCTTGCTTTTTTACTGTTTCTGTTCATCGATATCTCCTTTGCCTTCCTGTTTTGTATCGTGAATAATTTTTCCGTCCACCAAGGTTACTACCCTTTTTGCCTTTTTGGCAAGTTCGGGATCGTGAGTAACCATAACAAACGTAATATTGTTTTTTTCAGATATTTCCATCAGCATATCCATAACCTGTTCGGTAGTTCTGGAATCCAGATTGCCTGTAGGCTCGTCTGCAAATATAACTGCAGGTTCCCCTACAAAAGCCCTTGCGATGCCTACACGCTGCTGCTGACCGCCTGAAAGTTCGGTAGGTTTGTGATTCATACGGTCTTTAAGCTGCATCTCTTTGAGAATAGCTTTAGCCTTTTTCTCTCTTACCGATTTTTTTACACCTTTGAACATAAGCGGAAAGGCCACATTTTCCACCGCCGTCATCGTTGGCATAAGGTTATAGGACTGGAATATAAAACCTATATTGTTCTGACGGAACACCGCCAGCTGTTTTTCATCCATTTTGGAGACGTTTTCGCCCTTTATTACAACCGAGCCCTTTGTCGGTTTTTCCAGCCCTGCCAGCTGATTGAGCAGGGTGGATTTGCCGCTGCCCGATGTACCTACAATACAGCAGAACTCTCCTTTTTCTATCTCCAGGTTTATATTGTCCAGTGCGACTACCTTTTCGGTGCCCACTTTATAAACCTTTCGCAAGTTTTTTACTTTAATCATCAATTCACCTGTGTGGTATAAACGAAAATTTCTTCAACTATATGTATAATTGAAAATACCTGTTTATTATTATATAATTAATTGTATGTAAAATCTACTGTATTCAGGTTATTGATAAAAATTTTACATCTTTAACACTTTTTCAGGAGTTGATTGATATAACTGTTATTTTTTATATATTGTCTGTGCTTTTCCTTATAAACGGCATAGTTATGAACATCCGCACCAACGCCACTGTAGGACTTTTTATTCTCTATGGGCTGAGTGTCTGCTGTTTTGTCTTCGCAAGATTTCACACACAGATTATCGCTGCAACAAGCCATGGCATACTGCTGTGGATGCGTACCCTTGTTATTATCGGCATTGCTGTGTATCTTGGCCTTATGGCTTTTATTATGGTACAGAACAGCACAAATGTAACCTGTGATGAAGATGTTGTTATAATCCTGGGGGCTGGGGTGAAAAACGGCAAGGTGAGCAAAGCATTGCAACTTCGTCTTGATGCAGGTATTGAGTATCACCGCAAAAATCCCGATGCATATATTGTTGTAACAGGCGGACTTACTCCGCAGAAAGATACCACCGAAGCCACTGTTATGAAGGATTATCTTTTACAGCATGGTATCAGCGAACATATAATAATTGTGGAGGATAAATCCCAATCAACCCTTGAAAACTACCGTTTCTCTAAAGCCATCCTTGAAGAAAAAGGCATAAAACACGACAGTATAGTCTTTGTAACAAACGATTTTCACATATACCGTGCAAAAACCTACGCAAAATACTGCGGTTTTGAAGATGCACACCCTCTTAGCACCAAAACAGATATATTTACAATAATTCCCGCCCTTACGCGTGAGGTTCTTGGTGTTATGGATATGTGGGTATTCAAGCTAAAATAGATAATTAAAAGTTTGCATTGAAAAAGGCATCTCGAATGAGATGCCTTTTAGTTTTAGATTTAAAATTAATCGATATACTGGTCACAGAATTTGCAACGGATTCTGCCGTTTTCACCTTTTACAAATATTGGCATTGTTTCGTCTTCGCTGTTTGTGATACATTTACTGTTTTTACATGCACAGTCCATTTCTACAACTGTGTCATGGTCTTCTTCAACCTTGTTGATATCAAGGTCTGCCATGCCGAGAAGAGAAAGGATAAGTGCCATGCGAACATATACACCGTTGCCTGCCTGTTCAAAATATTTTGCTCTTTCGTCATCGTCAACCGCAAGGGTAATTTCGTTTACTCGTGGCAGAGGATGGAGAACCGCCATCTCTTTCTTTGCAAGTTCCATCTGTACAGGTGAGAGGATATAACTGCCTTTGAGACGTTCATATTCTTCGATATCATCAAAACGTTCACGCTGGATACGTGTCATATAGAGAATATCAAGTGCTGGCATTGCTGCGGAAAGGTCTGTCACCTCTTCAAATGTGCATTCGGATTTTGCGAGATATTCTTCGATGATGTATCTTGGAATTTCCAGTTCTTTTGGAGAGATAAACACAAAGTGATTGCCTTTATATCTTGCAAGTGCTTTTACAAGGGAGTGCACTGTTCTGCCATATTTAAGGTCACCGCAAAAACCGATAACAAGATTGTCCAGTCTGCCGTGACGGCGACGGATTGTCATAAGATCGGTAAGTGTCTGTGTCGGGTGATGATGACCGCCGTCACCTGCGTTGATGATTGGCTTTGTGCTGTACTGTGCTGCACGGAAAGCTGTGCCGTCTTTTGGATGGCGCATTGCGATAATGTCTGCATAATAGTCGATAACACGGATTGTATCAGCAACACTTTCGCCTTTTGCTGCACTGGAGCTGCTTGCACTGGAAAACCCCAGCACCTTGCCGCCGAGACGCATCATTGCGGATTCAAAGGAAAGACGTGTTCTTGTGCTTGGTTCAAAAAACAATGTAGCAAGAATTTTGCCGTCACATTTGTGGCTGTATTTTTCCATATTGTCGCAGATGTCATCTGCTGTATCCAGAAGTGCTTCTGTTTCCTGAACAGAGAAATATAATGGGTCGATTAAGTGTCGCATACTGCCTCCCTGTAAAAATTACATAATTTTTCATTTTTATAATTGTATCACAAAGGTACCAATAAGTAAATTGATAAAAATCATTTTACGTTTTATCTGCAATTATTCCTTAGATATTTCAAAAAAGCCTCACAGCCGTTCACAATATCCCTGTAAGTTGTCTCAAAATCTCCTGTGTACCAAGGGTCTGCAACATCTGCACCGCTGCCTGTAAAACTCATCAGCTTGCAGATTTTATTTTGCGGATCGGACGGAATTATCCACCTGATATTTCTCATATTGTTGTTATCCATACAGATGAGATAATCAAAATTGTCATAATCTTCCTTTGTCACCTGACGGGCACGCTTACCCTCGCAGGAAATGCCGTGTTTTGCAAGCTCCCGCTTTGCAGGCGGATAAACAGGATTGCCCACACCGTTCCATATTTCCTCAGTGCTGGTTGCACAGGACTCGATGTGAAAATCATCAGCCAATCCTCTTTTGGCAACCATATCCTTGAATATAAACTCTGCCATCGGACTTCTGCAGATGTTGCCGTGGCAGACAAACAATACTTTTTTCATATATATCACCTTTGTATTTACAGATTACTCGTTATTTAAGCAGAATTTATTTATGCCGTATGCTACTCCGTCCTCATCATTGGAAAGGGTAATAAAATCCGCTGCAGCTTTTATTTCTTCACAGGCATTTGCCATTGCCACACCTGTGCCTGCTGCTTTAATCATGGCCATATCGTTAAGAGCATCACCAAAGGAAACCGTATTCTCCCTCGGCACACCAAGATAATCTGCCAAAGCCCACAGTGCCAGACCTTTATTCGCTTTGATATTATTTATCTCCACATTATTTTTTGCAGTGACTGTAAGCACAATGTCGCTGAATTTCTGAGGCAGAATTTCCATAAGCTGTCTGTGAATTTCTTCATCATATGTAACAAACTGTGTTTTCTGTATATCCTGTTTTCTTTCTGCAATAAAAGTTTTAAGATCATCCACAGGCTGACGCAGTTCCTTTAGCATTCTGCGGTAATGAACATCGTCGGTCATCTCATCAATCTGTTCTTTCATTGCAGCTGTCATAAATGATTCGCCGCCCTGATAAATGTCATATATAAGCGGATAATTGTCCAGAAATTCCATTATCTGCAATACCTGCTGGTAAGGAAGTTCTGCCTTATAGATAATGTCTTCGGTTGCAAGGTCAGCAACTTCTGCGCCGTTTATCGTTATGGCATAACGTACAAACGGCAGTTCACGGACAATCTGTGGAATTGCACCGTAAAAACGGCCTGTTGTGGGAACTATCACCCAGCCTGCCTCTGCAGCTTTGGCAAGTGTTTCTCTGTTTGTTTCTGACAAACCTTTAGTTGAATCAAGAAGTGTACCATCCAGATCCAGAGCAATTATACCTTTAAAGTTATTAATTTTGTCTGCCATATTCCGTTTTCCTTTTTGAATATACTGGTACGCTTTCTATATACTGTAAATTTTATCTTTTTTTCTTATTTTTATAATTTTTATTATGAACAAGGTCATAAGAAGTGCCCAGGAAATCCCCTCGGCATAGGCGATAACCATATTGCCCCAAACACCTTTCAATGCATAGGAATTGATTATTCTGACCGCCAGTGCTGTTACACCGATGATACTGGAATACATAACCCCGCCCAGACCTTCGATATATCCGCGGCAGGCCATTGCGATACCGTATATAACATAAAATACCGCTATACTGCGGAAAAAGTTTGTACCGATTGCCACAACCTCTTCCCCTGCTCCGAAAAGTGCAATCATCTTGCCGCCGAACAGGACAACCACCATTGTCAGAACCAGTGCAACAGGCATCATTATTACAACACCTGTAGTAAACACCTTCCACGCTTTTTTCCTGTCTCCCGCTCCATAATTCTGTGCAACAAGGGTAGATATGCCTGAGCCAAGATTGATTACAGGCAGAAGTGCAATACAGTCCACGCGGTATGCTGTGGTTATTGCCGCAACGGTGGCTGTGCCGAATCCGTTCATAAAGCCCTGCAGTATCATATTGCCAAAGGAGTTTATACAGGACTGCACCATCGGAGGTGTACCAAAAGAAAAACCTCCGGAAAGGCACTCCCTGTTAAATATATTAATTATTTTAAATCTTACAACAGGGTGCTTTGTCACACCATAGATTATCATGAATATTGTCATAGCTACCTGTGCTATAACTGTGGCTATGGCAGCACCGTCAACGCCCCAGCCGAATACAGCAACAAAGAGTATATCCATAACAACATTTACCGCCGAAGATACGAGTACGGCGTAAAATGGTGCACGGCTGTCCCCTACTGCGCGGATTGCCCCTGCATACAGGTTATACACTGTGAGGAACGGCACGCCAACCGATATTATCTTAAGATATCCTTTTGCCGCATCGAATATGTCTGCCGGAGTGTCCATAAGTGTGAGCAGCGGACCTGCAACCGCAAATGCAACTACTGCCACAACTGTAAAAATCACGCCAAGTATCAGCAGAAATGTGGAAAGTATACGGCTTATCTGTTCCTTCTCTCCGCTGCCGAATTTCTGGGCTATAAGTATGGAAAGACCTGTTGTAAAACCTGTTATAGCCATTATGTAAAAATTGCTTATAGAACTTACCGAGCCTATTGCCGCCAGTGCAGTTTCTCCGTTGACATTGCCAACAATAAATGCATCCACCCAGTTGTAGAGCTGCTGCAGGATACCACTGAGTATAAGCGGTGTACAGAATTTTACAAGCGTCCAGGCTATACTCTCTTTTTTTGTACTGTTTATATTCATCAGATTCTCCGTAAATTTTAACTGTTACGTTTTATATTATCATATTTGTACTGCAGTATCAAATACAGTTTCAATATAATGATTGATTTTATATAAATCAGCCATTATTATAGATATAAAGATTAATTTTACAGGAGATATATTATGAGCAAAACACCTCCATCAATAAACGACTGGCTTAAAGAGGCCAAAGAACACCCATCTGCACCAAATGTCGGAATGTACCTTGTGCACAATGGCGTTGTACGTGAAACCGCAAAGGCAAAAGTGCGTCACGGCGACGAAAACACCAAACCCGTTGTAGGGATGGATTTTTCCTATGACAGCGAAAAGGTTGAAGCTGCAATTACTGAAGCATATAAACAGCCTGGTGTACTGTATATAAAGGTGTGGATTAACGAGGGGTTACTGAATGTAGGCGATGATATCATGTATGTGCTTATCGGTGGTGATATCCGTCCCCATGTAATTGACGGTCTGCAGTTTCTGGTAGACAAAATCAAAAAAGAATGTGTTGTTGAAAAAGAAATATATTAAAATACTGCAATTAATTAGCTGTATACACAGAAAGACCTTTGACTTTAAGCCAAAGGTCTTTCTGCTTTTTAAGGATTATCCCATGATATTTATTATCATATTCAATATTATGTTGAGTATACCTGTTGCCTGCATAAACAAAACTGTCATTATAACAGGAGCAATATATTTTACCATAACGATATACATATTCTTTCTGCCGAATTTTTCACCGTTACGCTGCATTTCATCAATTATCCACTGAGGTTTTACAATCCAGCCTACAAAGATACATGTGAGAATTGTAACAATCGGCATGAGGAAGCTGTTGCTGATATAATCTGCCACATCCAGCAGCTGACCAACTGCACCGTTTGGCAGTGTGAGTTCAAAGTAGAATATATTATATCCGAGACAGATAATCACTGATGCTGCCGCTGCAATAACTGCAATGACAAGGCTTACCTTCTTTCTGCCTGCACCTGTTTTGCTCATAATCCCTGCAACGAGCGTTTCCATAATGGAAACACAGGATGTAAGTGCTGCAAATGCAACCATGACAAAAAACACACCGCCTATAACTGACCCTATCGGTCCCATTGCTGTAAATACCTTTGGCAGGGAAATAAACATAAGGCTTGGTCCTGATGTCATGCCCTCTGTGCCCATGAATACATAAACTGCAGGAATAATCATAGCACCGGCAAGCAGAGCTACTCCTGTATCAAAAAACTCTATCTGTCTGATGGATTTATCCAGATCAACATCCTTTTTAACATAGGAACCGTATGTTATCATAATACCCATGGATACACTGAGCGAGAAGAACAGCTGGTTCATAGCATCAAGAAGTATATTGATGAACTTTGTGAATGTTACTCCTGTGAAATCCGGTATAAGGTAAATTGCAAGCCCTTGTACACCAGTACGTGTTACACCGTTTGCATCTGTATGACTGAGTGTAACGGAAAACACCGCAATACCGATAACCATAATGATAAGCCCCGGCATTATCACCTTGGAAAAACGTTCAATGCCTTTGTCAACACCTGCATATACAACAATGGCTGTGAGTGCAAGGAATATAAGCATATATACTATCGGCGAAATCTGACTTGTGATAAAACCTGTAAAATATCCGTCCTGTGCGGTCTGCAAGCATCTTCCGCTTACATAGTCAGCAAGATATTTGAGAATCCAACCACCTATAACTGTATAGTAGGTTATAATAATTGCAGGAATAATAAAGGCCAGCTTACCCACGATACTCCATCTTTTACTTACTGATTCAAACGCATCGATTGCACTTTTACCTGTTTTTCTGCCTATGGCAATATCCGTCACAAGCAATGTAAAACCAAAGGTTACTACAAGAATGAGATACACAAATATAAACAGACCACCGCCGTCACGGGCTGCAAGATATGGAAAACGCCATATATTTCCAACGCCTACTGCACTTCCCGCTGCGGCAAGCACAAAACCTATCGAACCTGTAAAACTGCTATTCTTTTTACTTTCCATTACAAATTTCCTCTTTTGCTTTTATTTACAAAATCTGTTTAGCAGTATACCTAAAAACAAATAATATCTCAAATTCAATAAAGTTTCTTTAAAATAGAATTTTATAAACCAAAGTTTATTTAAAATAGAATATTGACATTTTCCTGTACTGTGGTACACTAAAACTGTGAAAAACACACCAAATGTATATTTTAACGAAACTTTCGAGGATATAAGATGAAACAGGTAAACCAGCATATAGGCAGCAGAATACGCAATTTCCGCAAGATGAAAAAGCTGACAATACAGCAGCTTGCCGATATGATACACAAAAGCCGTGCCACAGTAAGCAAATACGAAACCGGCGAAATCACACTTGATATCGAGACTCTTTACGATATAAGTGCCGCATTGGATGTTGACCTTAATCAGCTTACCGACTATCGTCCGCCAAAGGCTGAAAATATTGCTGAGATTATAGATTACAGCGGCAAAAGCCCTTTTTTCCGTGCAGAAAAACTGTATTTCTACTTTTATGACGGCAGATACAACCGCCTTAAAGACGGTATCATAAACATACACCGAAACACTCTTGAAGACGGCTGCTATGATGCAAGCCTGTCCATACGCTCGGTTACGCCTGCTGGCAGAGTGAGTGAGGTTTACTACTCGGGCAAGGTGCTGTACAGCGATATGCTTATCCGTTTCTCCTTTGTAAACCAGTACAATAAACTGGAGGAAGACCTGCTGTATATCTTCAACCCTCTGGAACTGAGAGATTTTACCGAAGGCCTGCTGTGTGGTATATCCAGTGCCGACCTTATGCCTTGTGCCTTTAAATGTGTTGTTACCCTTACACCACAGGAAGCAACAGAAGAACTGAAAAAGCAGCTGCTGTTTACACCAAAGGAAATCCGCCGCTGGCAGAAGATGAATATGCTGATTGTTGATAACCACGGTTAAATCACCTGTATATTAAAACACGAAAAAGCCCTGCAGATATTTCATCTGCAGGGCTTTTATATATGGTTTTAACAAACAAATTTCTGATTATTCGTTAACTGCTGCGAGCAGTGCGTCAACCTTGTCTCTTTCTTCCCATTTAACGCCAAGGTCTTCACGGCCGATGTGACCGTAAGCAGCAAGCTTGCGGTAGATTGGTTTTCTAAGATCGAGAGTTTTGATGATTTCCTGTGGACGAAGGTCAAATACCTTGCTTACAGCTTCGGATATTTTTTCTTCCGCAACTGTGTTTGTGCCGAATGTATCAACAAGCACAGAAACAGGTTCTGCAACACCGATAGCATAGGCAATCTGAACTTCACATTTTTTTGCAAGGCCAGCTGCTACGATGTTTTTAGCAACGTATCTTGCAGCATAGGCAGCACTGCGGTCAACCTTTGTCGGGTCTTTGCCGCTGAATGCACCACCGCCGTGACGTGCGTAACCGCCGTATGTGTCAACGATGATTTTTCTGCCTGTGAGGCCAGAGTCGCCCTGTGGACCGCCTACAACAAAACGGCCTGTTGGGTTGATATGATATTTTGTGTTTTCGTCAAGAAGGTGTGCAGGTATGATTGGCTTGATAACGTGTTCCATCATATCTGCTTTAATCTGTTCCAGTGTAGCTTCAGGTGCGTGCTGTGTGGAGAGAACAACTGTGTCAACCCTTGTTGGAACACCGTCGTTGTATTCTACTGTAACCTGAGTTTTGCCGTCTGGACGGAGATAGTCCACTACACCTGTTTTTCTAACCTCTGCAAGACGTTTGGAAAGTTTGTGTGCAAGAGAGATTGGCATTGGCATAAGTTCTTCTGTTTCGTCACAGGCATAGCCGAACATCATACCCTGGTCGCCTGCACCGCCAACTGTGTCGTTTGCACCCATAGCGATATCAGGAGACTGTTCGTCAATAGCTGTAAGAACTGCAACAGTTTCGCTGTCAAAACCAAACTTTGCACGTGTATAGCCGATTTCTTCAACTACTTTTCTTGCAATTTTAGGGAAATCAACATAACAGCTTGTTGTGATTTCGCCCATACAGAAAACCATACCTGTTGTTACACTTGTTTCGCATGCAACACGGCCGTTAGGGTCTTTTTCAAGAATAGCATCAAGCACGGCGTCAGAAATCTGATCAGCGATTTTATCCGGATGACCTTCTGTTACAGATTCGGATGTGAATAACATTTTTGCCATAATTTGTACTCCTTTTTCAATGTAAATATATTGAGAACTTAACTTTTTAACAATAAAAATGCTCACAGGCAAAAACCTGTGAGCTGTAAATACTTATCTCTCGGTTTTTTACCGTTGGATTTAGCACCTTGCTTTTGCAGGTTGCCGGACTTCTCTGGGCCAATTCCCTCTGTCTCTCTTAATAAGTTAAATTCAATTATCAAAAATATTATATGTCACTATATACAGTTTGTCAACTATATTTTTAGTGATTTTTACCACGAAGTATCGGTGCAAGAGGTTTGTATATAAGCATTGTGATAACCACGCTCACCATACCTTTGATAAAGGTGTATGGCATATTGAACCACAAAAGTGCATCCAGCAAGGTTTCCACATTAGGGTTGATTGCCCTGTATGCACCAAGGATAGCTTCCATAGGAGCCATAATGTTGGAATACACAGGATATACTATAAAATAGTTTGTGAAAACGGAAAGCACTGCCATTGTTGCCGCACCCACAACAGATGCAAGCATGGCACCTTTTTTAGTACGCATCTTCTGATAGATAAACCCTGCAGGTGCTACAAACATTGTACCGAGAAGAAAGTTTGAAACCTCCCCTACTCCGCCTGTGGTTGTAAAAAATACGTTGATAAGGTTTTTAACAAGACATACTGTCACCCCTGCCATAGGTCCGAATGTAAAGGAAGCGATGAGTGCCGGAAGCTCGGACAAATCCATCTTGATAAAGCTTGGCATCAGCGGTACATTGAAGCTGAAAAACATAAGCACTGTGGAAACTGCCGACAGCATTGCAACAGATGTCATTTTTCTTGTGTTGGTTCTTTTCATAATTTACCTCCGAAATTTTGAGGTCTGTTTTCCGAGTGTAGCCTGTGTATAAAAACAAAAGCCCCGACTGCATATGCAATCAGGGCTCTGAAAAGCAACATAAGCTGGTTTCTTTCATCCGGACTGTACCGTCGGCTCTGGAATTTCACCAGATCAGCGCTAAAAAAGCGGTCGTGGGCTGTAACCACCGGTGAGGAATTGCACCTCGCCCTGAAACAGACTTTCTGTTAATATAATAGCATCTTGTCTGCGATTGTCAACCGATTTATGTATATTTATTATGCTAAACAGCCACTTTTGTGTTGATATATTGTTTTTTTACTGATAAAATATTTTTCGGAGGTATATTTACTATGAATTTAATAGAAAATATTTATTTGAAAATTTTTGGTAATACCGCACTTCCCGGTGTGCTTACCTACATTGCTATTGCTGTTGTTTTTTATATTATATTTCACAGTACAGGTAAACTTATTGGAAAAAAATCCAATATTATCGCTGAGAAACTGTTCAGAAATCAGAATGACAATATCAAAAATGCAATCAGTAAAAGTCTTTCAATTCCTGTAAAAATGTTTATTCAGATAAGCGGTTTGCTTGTTGCTTTTCTGATTGTTCCGTTCGATGCTGCTTTTGCAGCTGTTGTCGACGCTTTTGCAGTTAAAGTTTACCGAATCGCCATTATTGCACTGGTTGGCATGCTTGCTGTTAACCTTGTTGACAGTATTCAGTATTTTTCAAAAAAATTCGAAAACAACGAAAACAAAACCCTGCTTATATTCTTTATCAAAATAGGCAAAGTACTGGTGATTTTTCTCACAGGTGCCATTATTCTTAAAGAAGTCGGTTTTGATGTAACTGGACTTCTGGCCAGCCTTGGTCTTGGCGGTGTTGTATTGGCTTTGGCTGCACAGGATACCGCAAGCAATCTTTTTTCCGGCATAGTTATTCTATTTGACAAACCGTTTGCTGTAGGCGACTGGATCAGTGTTGGCGGTATGGAAGGGGTTGTTGAGGAAATGAGCTTCCGCTCCTGCAGAATAAGAACCTTTGACAATGCTCTGATTTCTGTTCCAAACTCCAAGCTGGGCAGTGACAGCGTTACAAACTGGACCAAAATGAATGTGAGAAAAACAAGAATCACTATCGGTCTTGTTTATTCAACCAAAAAAACTACACTGCAGAAAGTATGTGACGAAATCAAATCCAATCTAATGAAATATGACTCCATCAAAAAGGACAATATCATGGTTTGGTTTGATAATTTCAATGCTTCCAGTCTTGATGTTGTTGTGCAGTATCACACATATCTTACAGGTGCTGCCGACTTTTTTGCCCTTAAAGAAGAAATTCAGTATATGATAATGGATGTTGTTGAGTCCAATGGAACCGACTTTGCTTTCGACACAAAAACAATTATCATTGAGCAGGATTAATATATTTAAACCATTTATTCCCTACAGAATTTTCACCGGATTCTGTTTCCCGGAGGTACTATGAATTCCAAAATTTTATATGTTGTTGACTCTTTGCTGAATCAATACAACTCGGTACGTGATATTTTATATAACATTATCACACTGGATGACTTTTCCGACTTTGAACATATTATCGCCAAAGCAGGCGGGCATTTATGCTTCCCTCTTGATGAAGATTATATTCAGGACTACAAAACATACAGTGCAAAACCGGCAACTATCCCACAGATACTTAAAAGCTCCAGATATAATCTTTTTACCAAAATCAGATATTGCTGCAAAGGCGTTCTTCTGAAACTGGCCCAGACTTTTCTTATGGGAAAACGCTATTATCTGTACGAAAGCTATAATTATCTGAAAACTGTTATCAGAAAAGAAAACCCTGACGTGGTTATCTTTTTCAATTCCAAGCCAAACCACAACAAGCTGTATACTGAAGCCTGTATCAGAACCAATACCCCTTATATCACTCTTTTATACGATACATATATTGACAGACCAAGCCTCAATATAGAAGAGGTTAAACTCTATGAAGGTAATGTTATCGACCATTCAGAGGGATATTTTATTCCAAGCTTCTTCTTCAGCAGTTATCTGGAGCACTACAAACCGGAAAAGCTGATAAGCTATAATCTGCCACTGCTCATTGACAGACAGGACGTGCTGAACGCTTATAAAAACTGTAAAAACAATTACGGTTTCACCTATTTCGGCCAGATGCAGTCTTTCAGAAACTCTGATAAGGTAAAAGACATTTTCAGAAGTCTGAATATCACAATGGATATCTTTACCACAGATAACCATAAAGATGACGATATCTTCCATTTTCACCCTGCCGTAACCAAAGACGAACTTTACAATATCGTTGCAGGAAGCAGATATCTTGTTGCTCTGGACAACAGTATCCCTTTTAACTGGTATCTTCCTTCAAAAGCTTACCTGTATGTTTCCTTTACCAAACCTATTATCGCCTTTGGGGACAACGAAGAATCTGCATTAAAAAACTTTTTCAAGGATTATCCACATTTTTATTATCAGAATATAAACGAACCTCTGGATGGGCTTAGAGAGTTTCTGCAGAAAGAACACATCAACAGTTTTGACGATAATATTTATTCTGACTATCTGCAGTTCTCCCCTGCACAGGCTCTGGAGCCGCTTGTAAAGCTGATAAACAGAATCGTATAACCTGTTTTTATACACAGACTGCAATAATTCTTTGAAACAAAAACAGAACCCTCGTTAAAATGAGGGTTCTGTTTTTATTTATTATCTTTCAAAGCCTACAATTCCAAATGCACCTTTGCCGCCGTGACAGGTGATAACACAGCCTGTTTTCATCCAGATAACCTCTTTGAAATCTTCTGCTTTTGCAGCAGCTTCGCTTATTGCCTTAAGCTCGTCAGAAAAACCTGGTGTCCATATAAGGTAGAGTTTTTCTCTGTCCAGTGAGTATTTTTCGCTGTGTTCTTTAATAAGCTGTGGAAGTACCCGTGTAAAGGAGCCACGGTATTTTTTCTTTGCCATCAGATATCCGTTGTCAATCTCAATGCATGGATGAAGACCGATAAGGTTGCCGATAAGGGCTGCAACGTTGCTTACACGGCCGCCTGCACGCAGATAATCCAGATTTTCAGGAATAAATGCCATACGTGTTTTTACTGTAAGTTCTTCGGCAAGTTTTACCGCTTCTTCTACTGTTGCATCAGGGTTGTTCTGAAGGAATTCTGCAACTTCAATAACAAATGCTGCCTGACCAACAGAAACCTGTTTTGTGTCAAAGCATGTGATATAATTTCTGTTTTCGCTGGCTATTACACAGCTGTGGTATGAACAGGTTGTAACTGCAGAGTATGCAAGATAGAGAATGTGTTTATCCGGGTGTTCTGCGTGGATTTTATCAAGAATAATCTCGAAATCTTCAGGTGTTGAACCGCTTGTTTTTGGCACTTTTCCTGTCTTTTCGTAATATTCGCAAACTTCTTCCGGTGGAAAAGTTCCGTCATCTTTTGTTACATCACCCAGCTGAACATGCATAGGTACAATATAAATGCCGTATTTTGCGGCAATTTCCGGTGTTATATCTGAACCTGTTTCAGCCAGCAGAACAATATTTTTATTCATAATGATTTAATCCTCTTTAATTGTGTAAATGTTTTCACAAACTTTTATATATGGTTTTCAAAACCATATATATGGTACATTATAAAATCTTATTTGTCAAACATAATTATTGTCTGATTATCATTTTCTAATAAAAAAATCCCTGTACAGCATACTGATACCATACAGGGACGATATAAATATAATTATTTTTTCTTTTTAAAAACCCATTCACGCTGAATGTTAAAACTTATAAAAAACAGTATTGTATCAACAACAATCTTCACAAGGCTTTCATTGATGCCGATTATATCAAACAGCACCTTTACACATATAGAGGAAACTGTTGCCTGAACAACACATAGCGAAAAATATTTTACAGCAATAAATTTGTTCTTATCTGTATTTCTGAACACTGTGTGTTTGTTCATGTTGAAGTTATATACCGCAGATATAACCCTTGCCAGTGCTGTGGAAATATAGATGTAATACTGAGGAACCGCATTTCTGAGCAAAGTCACAAACAGTGTGAAGAAACCAATGTCTACAAGAGAGCTTGACAGTGATGAGAACAAAAATTTAAGGAAAATAGAGTAAATTTTTATGCTGTCTCTTATAGGATTGAAGTGGCTGGTTACATTGTCATCGATATAAACTGTATCTATTGTAACAATATTGAACGGCACGCTGTTTTCTTTTGCAGACAGAAGCATATTTGTCTCGAATTCAAAACGTTCGCCATCGACATTCATGAGAATTTTCATAAATTCTCTGCTGATACCACGAAGGCCTGTCTGCGTATCGGGAATATCTATACCGCAAAGCAGTTTCATTGTTGTGCGGGTGATTTTGTTGCCAAACTCACTTTTTGCAGGAACATTGCTCTGGTCAAAATCACGGCTGCCAAGCACAAGGCTTTCAGGGCTTTCAATCAAAGCATCTGCACAGGCGATAATATCCTTTATTGTGTGCTGACCATCGCCGTCAACGGTAACAACCCCAACTGTATCAGGATATGTATTGAGTATATAGTTAAATCCATCCTTGAGTGCTCTGCCTTTGCCCAGATTTACAGCATGACGAAGCACGGTGCACCTTTCCTTCTTTTCAATTTCATCAAATATGAAACGATTGGAAAGCTTGCTGCCGTCATCCAGAACCACAATATCATATTCTGTCTGTTCAATAATACCATTCACCACACCCAGCAGTTTACCGTCCGGGTCAAGGGAAGGAATCAAAATCTGAACTTTTTCCATAGGTCAGTTCACCTTTTATATTCTATAAATTCAATAAATTATATCATATATATGTTTTTTTTACAATAATAAAACAGAGCCTCCTGTTTGTTAAGGAAGCTCTGCTTGTTATTTATGGCTGTGGATTAATAACCCATTGGGTTCATGCCCTGAGCAGCTGCTTCAGGTGCTTTTTCCGGTTCGTCTGCAACGAGAGATTCTGTTGTGAGCACCATTGCTGCAACAGAAGTTGCGTTCTGAAGTGCAGAACGTGTAACTTTTGTAGGGTCAACGATACCTTCGGCAATCATATCGCAGTAAACTTCTGTCTGTGCGTTGTAACCGTAGTTAACCTTGCCGGAAGTGATGATTTTATCGATGATAACACTGCCTTCGAGACCTGCGTTTGCTGCAATCTGACGTACAGGCTCTTCAAGAGCACGGAGAACTATTTTCGCACCTGTTCTTTCGTCGCCTTCAAGTTCAGCTGCAAGTTCTTTTACTGCAGGAACAGCATTGATAAGTGCTGTGCCGCCGCCTGCTACGATACCTTCTTCCACTGCAGCTTTTGCAGCAGCAAGGGCATCTTCCATGCGGAGTTTCTTTTCTTTCATTTCAACTTCTGTAGCTGCACCAACCTTGAGAACTGCCACGCCGCCTGCGATTTTTGCAATGCGTTCCTGAAGTTTTTCTCTGTCAAAGTCGGATGTAACTGTTTCCATCTGTGCACGAAGCTGGTTGAGTCTGTCGATAATATCTTCTCTTTCGCCTGCACCGTCGATGATTGTTGTTGTTTCTTTTGTGATTTTAACCTGTCTTGCACGGCCGAGCATGGAAAGTGTTGCTTCCTTGAGTTCGTAACCAAGCTGTTCGCTGATTACAACACCGCCTGTGAGGCAAGCGATATCCTGAAGCATTTCTTTTCTTCTGTCGCCAAAACCAGGAGCTTTTACTGCAACAGATGTGAACACACCGCGGAGTTTGTTAACGATGAGTGTATTGAGGGCTTCACCTTCGATATCTTCTGCAACGATAACAAGTTTTCTGCCTGCCTGGATGAGTTCTTCAAGAACAGGGAGAATTTCCTGGATGGAGGATATTTTCTTGTCTGTGATAAGGATGAGAGCATCGTCGATAACAGCTTCCATTTTTTCTGTATCTGTTACCATATATGGTGTGATGTAGCCGCGTTCGAACTGCATACCTTCAACAACTTCGGAGTATGTTTCGGCAGTTTTGGATTCTTCGATTGTGATAACGCCTTCTTTGCCAACCTTTTCCATTGTTTCTGCAATAAGGCCGCCAACGTAGCTGTCCTGTGCGGAAACTGTTGCAACTCTTTCGATATCAGCAGTTGTGCTTACTTCCTGGCTGTTTGCAATGATAGCTTTTGTTGCAGCTTCGCATGCTTTTGCCATGCCGCGTTTGATGTCCATTGGGTTTGCACCTGCTGCAACGTTTTTCATACCTTCTTTTACAAGGCTCTGTGCAAGAACTGTAGCTGTTGTTGTGCCGTCGCCTGCTGCGTCGTTTGTTTTTGTTGCAACTTCGCGGAGCATCTGTGCACCGAGGTTTTCAAGCGGATCACCAAGTTCGATTTCCTTAGCGATTGTAACACCGTCGTTTGTAACAAGAGGAGAACCGAATTTTCTTTCCAGAACTACGTTTCTGCCTTTTGGACCAAGTGTGATTTTAACTGTATCTGCAAGAGCGTCGATGCCTCTCTGAAGGCTTTCACGTGCTTCCTGACCGTAAACAATTCTTTTTGCCATTGATAAATTACCTCCTTAAAATTATTCAACAATAGCAAGAATGTCCTGCTGGGACACAATTGTATATTCTTTTTTATCCATTTCAACCTGTGTGCCTGCGAATTTGCCAAGGAGAACCTTGTCGCCTACCTTTACAAGCATTGGCTGTTTTTCACCGTCAACAACTGCACCGTCACCTACTGCGATAACTTCGTAAAAGTCAGGTGCTTCCTGTGCTGCTGCAGCAAGGATGATACCGCTTTTTGTTGTTTCTTTCTTTTCAGGTTTTTTCAAAACAACCTTATCAAATAATGGTTTAATAGTCATTTTAATCTATCTCCTTAAAAAAATATATAAAAACTAATTAAAGACGTTTGAGAGCAGGAATTACCACCTTTAATGTGGCACCTGTTACAAGACCCATAACCACAGCGGAAACTGTGAGCACAGGCAGATAAGCCAGCGGTGCTGTGTTTGCAAAGATTATGGATATACCTGCAAGCTGACCCAGATTGTGGAAAAGGGCACCAAACACCGAAAGTGTGTAGTAGTTAACCTTATCTTTGAGAAGTTTGAGCAGTATAAACATAATTGTTATGGAAAACAGACCGCCCATTGTACTGAGCACGCCTGCTGTGAAACCGCGGGTTAGAAAAGAGAAAAAGCCTTTGAGCAGGGATACCTGGAATGCACTGCCGTAACCCAGATAAACCATACAGTACATTACCACAACGTTGCCCAGACCAAGTTTAACCCCCGGCGGCAAGGCAAACATAGGCATAACCATGCTTTCGGCGAAGGACAAAACAATAGCAAGGGCGAAAAGCATTGCCACTGTTGTCAGCTTTTTTGTTTTGTTCATAGCCATATATATTTCCTCGTTCTGAATATTAGTATACTCTGATTTGTGTTTATTTTATCAAATATATGTGTGTACTGTGTAAAATAGACACACTTAGACATTATTATATTTTATGATGAGATGCTGAGTATGTCAATAGATGTTTTGTATTAATAATTTATACAGGATATAACTTTATTTAATAAATATATTACATATTAATATGTTAACATTTTGTAAACAAATCCGACATTGTTTGACATTAATTTATTCTTTATTTATAATGATAGCGTATCGACCTATGTAAAAATGCATTGTTCGGTAATTTGTATTGGAGAAAATTAATGCCGCAGTATATAATACATTTTGCGGTAATGTTATGTTTAAAGGATAGTATTTATGAAAAAAATTATAAAACTGCTGGCGGTTGTTATCTGCGTGTTTGCATTTACAGCCTGTTCAGAAGAAACTTTCACAAATCTGCAGGATGGTGTATACCGTGCAGAATATAAGGACTTTGACGTTTACGGCTGGAAAGATTACATTGAAATCACAGTTGAAGACGGCGAAATCAGCGAACTTGTTTTTGATGCTGTAAATATGGAAGATGACAGCCTCAAGAGTGAAGACGAAAACTATAAATCACAGATGGAACCAATCGTTGGTACATATCCTGCAAAATACAACGCAGACCTTATCAACCAGTTCCTCGAAAGCGGCAAGATAAGTTCAGTTGACGTTGTGGCTGGTGCAACACAGTCCACAGGCAGCTTTAAAACTTTGCTTACAGGCATTGTGCCAAACATAAAAGCCGGCAATACAGAGGTTGTGCTGGTAGATAACTTTGTTGCCGAAAAGTAAAAATTGAGTGAATTTTTGTCAATTTAATTGACTACGGACAATATTGTGGTATCATAATATCGTTAAAAGTAAACTTTAATAAAAACAGGAGTTTTTAAAATGAAAAAAATTATTGCAGTAATTATGGCTTGTGTTCTTTCCATGTCCCTTCTCACAGCTTGCGGCGGCAAGGACGCAACACCATCCTATGATGTAAATGAAGTTCTCACAACAATCACAGATGCAGTGCCACTTGCTATGCCTGGCGAAGTTACAGAAGAATATCTCACAATCATGATGGGTCTTGACATGGCTGATGTTGCAAACTATGCAGGTCAGATGGCTATGGTTAATGTTTCTTCTGACTGTGTTATCGTAATTGAAGCAGCTGAAGGCAAAATTGATACAGTTAAAGCAGCTTTGGAAAACACAAAGCAGAGCATCGTTAACAGCTTTGAACTTTACCTCCCTGACCAGTTTGAAAAAGCTCAGGCAGGCAGAATTGTTGTAAAAGGCAACTACGCAGTTCTTGCAATCGCAGGCGACAACACAACTATCACAGATAAAGGTGTTGAAGAAGCATACAAAGCAGTAGATGCTGCTATCGAAGAAGCATTTAAATAATATTTTGTTTTTACACAGCAAAAGTCGGAGTTTACAAGCGACTCCGACTTTTTTGTACGTTAAGTACGGAGGACTAAAATTTGATTTTCAGTAATATATTCTTTCTGTTCAGGTTTTTGCCTATAGTTTTACTTATATATTACATCGTACCCTACAAATACAAAAACGGCATTATAACCATTGCTAGCCTTATCTTCTATTCCTGGGGTGAGGTAAAATACTTTCCTATTATGATTGCAAGTACTGTTGTGGACTTTTTTGCTTCCCGCACTATCGAAAGAAATCGCGGCAACCGCAGAATTGAAAAGACCTGTCTTGCAGTTTCAATGTGCTTTAATCTCGGTATGCTGCTGTTCTTTAAATACACAGACTTCTTTATCAGCAACATAAATAACTTCACAGGCACAAATATTCCTCTGCTGCATATTACTCTGCCCCTTGGTATAAGTTTCTACACATTCCAGACAATGAGCTACACCATTGATGTTTACAGAGGCAAGGTAGCCGCTGAAAAGAACATTATCAACTTCTCTGCATTTGTTACAATGTTCCCTCAGCTTATTGCAGGCCCTATCGTTAAATATACTGATATCAACAAAAAGCTGAACACACACGAAGGCAGAATTACCCTTGACGGCATCAACGAAGGTATCAAGTGGTTTATCCTTGGTCTTGGTAAAAAGGTGCTCATTGCAAACAATGTTGGTGCATTGTGGACAGATATTGAAACAATGGGCTTTGCCGTTGGCACACCACTGGCATGGCTTGGCTTAATCGCATACACTCTGCAGATTTATTTTGACTTCTCCGGTTATTCCCTTATGGCAATCGGTCTTGGCAAGATGCTTGGCTTTGACTTCCCTATGAACTTCAATCTGCCTTACATCTCCAAAAGTATTACAGAGTTCTGGCGTAGATGGCATATCACTCTCAGCAGCTGGTTCAAGGAATATGTATATATCCCTCTTGGCGGTAACCGCAAAGGCATAAAAAGACAGATTCTCAATATGCTTGTTGTATGGTTTTTAACCGGTTTCTGGCATGGTGCTGACTGGAACTTTATGCTGTGGGGGCTGTACTATTTTGCACTGCTGACTGTTGAAAAGGTATTTTTGCTTAAAAAGCTGGAAAAACACCCGCTTATCGCAAGAATCTACACAATTATCGGTTTTGTAATCGGCTGGGCTATCTTCTATATTACAGACCTTAAAGTTCTGGGCGGATTTATCGCAACCCTGTTCAGCTTTACACCTGATGCAAGATTCAGCTACTACTTTGGCAGCTATATTGTGTCCATTATTATCGGTATTCTCTGCTCCACAAGTCTTACAACCAGATTCTACAACAAATTCAAGGACAATAACTATGTGATGCTTCCGCTTCTTACAGTCATCTTTGTCCTTTCCGTTGCATATCTTGTAGACTCCACCTACAATCCATTTATTTATTTCAGATTTTAGGAGGAATTACAGATGAAAAAGTTTTTTAACAATATAAAAAAATATCCTCTCATCATATTCTTTGGTGTTGTTTTGTATGTGGTAAGCGTGGCTGACTGGTTCTCCCCTCAGTACGAATTTTCTGACCTTGAAAACAGATCACTTGCCGAATTTCCGAAATTCAGCCTTAAAACACTGATAAACAATGAATACACCCCTAAAATAGAGGATTTCACAGAAGACCATTTTATCAAGAGAAACAGCTGGATTTCCCTTAAAAGCATCAGCGAAACGGTGCTTGGCAAAGGCGAAAACAACGGTATTGTTTACGGAAAAGACGGATATCAGTTCACAAAAGTTCTTGGAGCTGACTATACACAGAGAATGAAAAATATCTCTGCTGTGGCTGCTTTTATCCAGAACAATCCTGATGTGAATATAAAATTTCTTATGGCACCTACTGCCCCGTCTGTTATGACAGATAAAGTTAAGCCCGGCAGTCCTGTAAACAATGCAGAGGATGTAATCACACAGCTTAATGAACTCATTGGCAGTGAAAATATAGTTGATGTGAGAGAAACGATCAAAGCACACAGTGATGAATATATCTACTACCGCACCGACCATCACTGGACAACCCTTGGTGCATATTATGCCTATGCCGACTATATGACGGCCATCGGCAGAACACCGCAGTCGCTCAGCAGCTTTGAATTTGAATATGTAGAAGATTTTCTCGGCACACATTATTCCAAATCCAAAAACTTCAATGTTGAAGCTGACATAATGAGCTATATAAAAAATGACAGCCAGATTGATGTGCTTGGCGATGTAAACAGCATCTATGACTATGACAAACTGGAAACACGCGATAAATATGCTATGTTCCTCCGTGGCAACAACAGTTTTTCCAGCGTAAAAGGCACAGGTGAAGGCAAAATTCTTGTTATCAAGGACAGTTATGCAAACTGCTTTATTCCATTCCTTACAGGAGATTTTGAACAGATTGATATTATCGACCTGCGTTTCTTTAAACAGAGCACAAACCAGCTTGTAAGAGACAACGGCTATGAACAGGTGCTGTTCCTTTATAACAGCGAAACAATCGACACCGATATCTATGTTCCTGTTGTGAATATGTTCAATTAAATAAAAAATTACACCGATTGAAACGGATATTCCGCATCAATCGGTGTTTTTTGTTATAAAAGATTATTGTATTCTATTCAGATATGCCACATACAAATCTTACAACTGCTGCTGTTTTTCCGTCTTCCTTTATAATACCAACATCAACAGTATTTTCTTCTTTTCTTATGCGGAGAGAAAGTTTTTCATCCTCATAGCACTGGATACGGTATACTGCTTCAACTTCTCTGATATTCATCTCTTCAATTTCTTTTACTGTGAAAGCTGAAAGTGCACAGCGGATATAGGCAACATTGTTCATATGCTGACTTACATCAATATCCGCAGATTTTACCCTGTACAAAGCCATATCTTCACAGCCTTCAAAATCTGTGCTGAGCTTTGCAAAAGGTTCTTCACATACGATTTCAGGGCAATATTCCATACCATCTGGGTAAACATCGGCAAGACGATGCGGTTTGCCCGTTTCCTTTTCCACTATCGCCCATTCTGTTTTGCCCTCTGCCAGCATTTCTGCTTTGTTTTTTACAGAATAAAATCTGTTGCAGCGTATTCTGCCAGGTTCCTGCGGCCAGGTAGATGCTGTGATATTTTCCAGCATACGCGGCATTTTGTTTATCTTGATTTTTGTTTTGCTTGCAACCCAGAACAAGCCTCTCTCAGCCAGCTTATCCATACCCAGATCGATGGCATCACCATGCTCGGTAGCTAAATCCATCACCAGATAAAACAGGCCTAAAATGCCCATTTTTGAAGTGTTGTCGCACATGCTGAGCTGTACTTTCATCTGTTTATCAAGTCTGTTTTCCATTTTACTCTCCGCAAATTTATATTTTTTCAAGTAGATTATATTTTACACAATATAAATATATTATCACTTTTATATTGCATTTTCAATGTTGACCTCTCAACTTTCACAAATTGTATAACAAACAAGCATACAAATATTTTTCTGCAAACAAAAAACAGCGTAACTGCGGTATAAAAGCCGTAATTACGCTGTTTGGTTTATTTTACGAATACTTTATCGTCCATGATAAAGCGGCAAAAAAAGCACTAAATAGCTCTTGTGTATTCCTTAAGCCATTCTGTTTCTTCTTCTGTGAGCCATGGGCTAATTTTTTCAAATACCTGTGCGTGGTAGTTGTTGAGCCATTCTCTTTCGTACTGTGTAAGGTATTCAGGTGCAATACCGTCAAGGTCGATTGGAGCAAATGTGATAGTTTCAAAGTACATAAACTGACCGTATTCATTTGCTTCGCCTTTGCAGCAGAGAACTTCGTTTTCTGTTCTGATGCCGTGGCTGCCTTCGATATAGATACCAGGTTCAACTGTTGTGATCATACCCTCTGCAAATGGAGCGGATTCGTTTCTGTTTGGAAGCATTCTCCAACGGAAGCCCTGTGGACCTTCGTGAACGTTGAGCAGGTAGCCTACGCCGTGACCTGTACCGCATTTGTAGTCCAGATCCATTTCCCACATTGGCAGACGTGCAAGGATGTCAAAGTTAACACCAACGCAGCCTTCAAGGAATCTTGCTCTGCTGATACCGATTACACCGCGAACAACAGCTGTGAAATGCTTTTTGATTTCGTCAGAAACAGGACCAAGAATAAATGTTCTTGTGATATCTGTACTGCCTTCCCAGTAATGTCCGCCGGAGTCAACAAGCAGCATACCTTCGTTTGTAATTTCTTTAGCTGTTTCAGGGCTTGCGGAATAGTGCATCATTGCTGCATTTTCTTTGTAGCCTGAAATTGGTGTAAAGCTGAGACCAAGGTTGTTTGGTCTTTCGTATCTGAGCTGGGAGAGGTATTCCTGTGCTGTATATTCAGTCATAGGAATTTTACCTGCATTTTTCTTGAGCCAGTACATAAATTTTGTAACAGCAACGCCGTCCTGAATGTGGCTGATGCGGTAGTTTTCCACTTCAACAGGGTTTTTAACCGCTTTCATTTCCATTTCAGGATTTGGTGCAGAAACGATTTCTGCACTGATGCTGTTTACGATAGCATAGTTTGCATTTCTTGTGTCGATGAGAACCTTTGTTTCCTTGCTGAAACCTTTTACAAAGCTGTAAACTTCTTCGTAAGGTTTAACTTCAACGCCGGATTCTGTAAGATGAGCCATAACAGCTTCGTCAAACACACTTGGATTTGCAAAGATATATGCTTTGTCCATTGTAACAACTGCAAAGGACAGCACAACAGGTGTGCAGAGCACGTCGTTGCCACGGATGTTGTAAAGCCATGCGATATCGTCAAGGGATGTGATAACATGAACATCTGTGCCTTTTGCTGCCATTACAGCACGAACATCGCTGAGTTTTTCCTTCACGGTTTTGCCGGAAAATTCTACAGGGAGAACATAAGCTTTTTCAGCGGAGAGAGCAGGTCTGTCTTTCCAGAGCATACCTGGGATATCTTCCTCTGTGCTCATCTTTGCACCTTTTGCCGCAAGTTTTTCAGCATAGGATTTGCCTGCATTGTAGGAAATAACTCTGCCGTCAAAAGCAAGCACATCGCCTTCGCCAAGTTTTGAAACGATGTATTCTTCAACTGTAGGAACACCAGGTTCGCCCATATTTCTCTGGATGATACCTGTGTTTGCAAGCTGTCTTTCAGCCTGAATAAAGTAACGGCCGTCTACCCACAGGTTAGCTTCGTCCTGTGTTACAACCATTACGCCTGCTGAACCAGTAAAGCCAGAAAAATAATTTCTGGCTTTAAAGTAATCTCCAACATATTCTGACATGTGAAAATCGTCTGTAGGGATAATCACTGCAGAAATGTTTTTTTCTTTCAGCAGGTTCTGCAAATCTGATACTCTTTCTCTTATCATTTTTGCCTCCTGTATAAAAGAACTGTTTATTTAATTATTTGTAAAGGTGACAAGCAATCATATGGCCATTGCCAAGATCTTTGAGTTCTGGCATTGTTTTGAAGCATTCTTCTGTTGCGTTTGGACATCTTTCAGCAAAACGGCAACATGGTTTTGGGTTGATTGGGCTTGGGATTTCGCCTTTAACTGTGAGACGCTGGGAGTTCTTTGCAATATCCGGGTCTGCTTCTGGGATAGAAGAGAGAAGCACTTTTGTGTATGGGTGCATTGGATTTGCATAGAGTTCTTCTGCATCTGCATATTCAACGATTGTACCGAGGTACATAACGATAACTCTGTCAGAGATAAATTTAACAACGCTCAGGTCGTGAGCAACGAAGAGATATGTAAGACCATATTCTTTCTGGAGCTCTTTGAGCATGTTGAGAACCTGTGCCTGAATGGAAACGTCCAGAGCAGAGATAGGTTCGTCACAAACGATAAATTTAGGGTCTACTGCAAGAGCACGTGCAATACCGATACGCTGTCTCTGACCACCGGAAAATTCGTGGGAGAAACGGGACATATGGTCCTTGTTGAGACCTACTTTTTCAAGAAGTTCGAGAACTTTTGCTTCCAGGTCTGCATCGGAGATACCAGGGTTGTGAACTTTGATGCCTTCGCCAACAATTTCCTTAACTGTCATACGTGGGTTAAGGGAAGAGTATGGGTTCTGGAAAATCATCTGTACATCTTTACAGAATGCTTTCTTTTCATCACCTTTGAGTTTTGTAATGTCCTGACCTTTGTAGATAACTTCACCGGAAGTTGGTTCATAAAGTCTAACAAGACATTTACCTGTTGTGGATTTACCACAGCCGGATTCACCAACAAGACCAACTGTTTCGCCTTCGTAGATGTCAAAGGAAACGCCGTCTACAGCTTTAAGTGTAGATTTTTTGTTGATGCGGAAGTGTTTGCAGAGGTCTTTAACCTGCAGGATAGGTGTTCTGTTCTGATTATCCATTAGTTACTTCCTCCTTTACAGCTTTGTATGTAAGATCTACCTTTGGTGCGTCCGGATGCATAAGCCAGCAGTAGGATTTATGAGTTGGTGTAACTTCATATTCCGGTGGCATCTGTTCCTGACAGATAGTCATACAGTGTTCGCATCTTGCAGCGAATGGGCAGCCAACTGGTGGGCTGAACAAGTCTGGTGGTGTACCTTCGATTGGTGTCAGCTTCTGGTTTTTGCTGCTGGAAAGTCTTGCGATAGAGTTAAGCAGACCATTTGTGTATGGGTGCTTTGTTTCGTAGAAGATTTCGCCTACATCACCGCGTTCGATGATTTTACCGCCGTACATAACGAGAACTCTGTCGCAGAGTTTTGCGATAACGCCAAGGTCGTGTGTGATGAGGATGATGGAGATACCAAGTTTTTCTCTGAGTTCTTTGAGAAGGTCAAGGATCTGAGCTTCGATTGTAACGTCGAGAGAAGTTGTTGGTTCGTCAGCGATAACGATAGATGGACGGCCAACAAGAGCGATAGCAATCATAACACGCTGTTTCATACCGCCGGAAAGTTCGTGTGGGTACTGGTTGTAACGGCGTTCTGCTTCGTTGATACCAACGAGTTCGAGAATTTCGATTGCTCTGCGTTTCTTTTCAGCTTTGGAGATTGTTTTATCGCCAACAAAAATTTCTTCAATCTGAGCACCAACTTTCATAGTTGGGTTCAAGCTTGTCATTGGGTCCTGGAAGATAAAGCCGATTTCTTTACCGCGGATTTTACGCATGTCTTTATCGGACATTGTTACGATTTCTTCACCTTTGTATTTGATGGAAGAATCAGGACCAAAGAATCCAGGTGGTTCTGGATTGAGTTTAAGGATACACTGGCTTGTTACGGATTTACCGCAGCCGGATTCGCCTACGATACCTACGATTTCGCCAGGTTTGATGTTAAAACTTACATCTCTTACGGACTGAACAACACCGCCGTATGTGCGGAAAGAGAATGTAACGTTTTTAAGTTCCAACAAGTATTTGTTTTCCATGTTTTCCATTGTTTACAATTCTCCTTTCTATTATTCTGTGCCTCTGAGTTTAGGGTCAAATGCGTCACGGAGACCATCACCAAGAAGGTTGAAAGCCAGCATTGTTGTACAGATAAAGAATGCCGGTACGATAACTTCGTGTGGTGCAACACGCATCATTGCGATACCTTCTTTTGCGATAACACCCCAGGAACAGTCAGGTGGTGTGATACCAAGACCGATGTAGGAAAGGAATGCTTCCTGGAAGATAGCACCTGGGATAGCCATTGTCATACTTGTGATAAAGTAACCGATAAGGTTTGGAAGAAGGTGTTTTACGATAATCTGGAAGTCTGGTACACCCATAACCTTTGCAGCTGCAACGAAGTCCTGTTCTTTAAGCTGAAGAACCTGACCGCGAGCCATACGAGCAACACCGATCCAGCCAACGATAACCATAGCTATGATAAGTGTAACCATACCTGTTTTGTTGAGAGCAACCATAACAAGGATTGTGATGATAAGGGATGGAATACCATAAAGAACGTCGATAAGACGCATAATGAACATATCGAGTTTACCGCCGTAATAACCGGAGATACCGCCGATAAGAGCACCGATACAAAGGTTGATCAGAGCTGCTGCAAGACCGATTGTGAGGGATACACGGGCACCCATCCAGATTCTTACCCACATATCGCGGCCAAGATGGTCGCAACCGAGCCAGTGCTGTGCACTTGGAAGAGCATTTCTGAATTCAACGCTGATTTCTGCATGTCCGTACTGGCTAACCATTGGTGCAAAAATTGCAAGCAATACGTACAATGCGATGAGCATCAAGGAACAAAATGCAATTTTGTTCTTTTTGATACGTCTCCATGCTTCCTGCCAGAAAGTAAGTGTAGGACGGGAGATGGATTCCATGCTTTCTTTGCTTTTACCTATAACGGTAAATTTTTCTTTTGAAATTACCTGTTCGCTCATCTCTACACCTCCTATTTAGCAAGTTTAATACGTGGATCGATGAAACCGTAAAGGATATCAACGATAGTGTTACAGATAACAAGGAATGCACCGTAGAATACAGTGATACCAAGAACGATTGTATAGTCGTATGTTGAAATGGATTCAACGTAGTATTTACCCATACCAGGAACAACGTACATAGCTTCGATAACGAAAGTACCTGTGAGAACAGATGCTACAAGTGGGCCCATCATTGTAACAACAGGCATGATAGCATTTCTGATCTGATGTTTCCATGTGATACGGAAGTTGGAAATACCTTTGGATTTTGCTGTTTTGATGTAGTCCTGGCTAACAACTTCCAGCATAGAAGTTCTCATATAACGTGAGATGGAAGCCAAGCTGTAGAAACCTACTGCGATAGCAGGCATGATTGTGTGTTTCCATGTTGTATACTGTGCAACAGGGAGAATTTTCCACTGAACACCAAAGAAGTACTGCAGCAGCGAACCCATGATAAAGTCCGGAACGGATGTACCGATGATAGCAATCAGGATACAGCCATAGTCCAGCGGTTTGCCGCGGCGGAGCGCAGCGATAATACCCAGCGTGATACCAAAGCAGACTGCAAAGCAGAGAGCACGGATACCAAGGTCTGCGGAGTACGGGAATGTTGCAGCGATAATGTCGTTAACTGTTTTGTTGGAGTACTTCATGGAATAGCCCATGTTGCCTTTGAGCAGCTGGCCCATGTATGTAAAGTACTGAACGATCATTGGTTTATCTAATCCGTAGTAAGCTTCCATATTTGCTCTAACTTCCGGTGGCATTTTTTCAGATGCAAATGGGTCACCAGGCATAAGTCTAACAAGGAAGAATACGGCTGTAATCAAAACAAGTAAGGTAGCCAAAGAAATAACTATTCTTTTGAGTATGTATTTGGCCATTTACAAACCACTCCTTTATTTTGCAAATATATTTGTAAATATACTTTTTGTGAAAATATGATTTGCAAATATATTTTGCAAACATATATAAATTTCTTAACCTGTATATATACTATTTATTTCAAGTTTAATGTTATAAATTAAAAAATTAACATTGTTTGTAACTTTTTTGTTACTATGTTTTTTGAAAAAATGAAGGGCAAAATATAATTTTGCCCTTCAGATTTCGGGTTAAATTAAAGCAAAGTTAACTCTGTGTAAGAATTATTCTGCCCAGTATGCTCTTGTAAAGTCGATGCGAGCACCGAGGAAGTAGAGAGCAAGACCTTCGAGGTTTTCGTTCTTCATGTAGAGAACACGACGGAGGAGAAGTGGAACGATACCGCCATCTTCGAGGAGCTGTTTTTCAGCTGCGAAGAGTGCATCCATACGTGCCTGTTTGTCGCTTGTTGTTGCTGCGAATTCCATGTATTTGTCGTATTCGTTTTCTACTACGTTGCCGTCAAAGTCCATGTTGTAACCGCCGTAGTTGTAGTAAGCGTTACCGATCTGGAGTTCGAGGTATGTGTAAGGGTCGGAGTAGTCTGGTGCCCAACCTGTGAATACGAGTTCGAAGTCTCTGTCAGATTCCATTTTAAGTCTGTCGCTGTATGGAACCTGTTTGATTGTGATGTTGATGCCGAGAACGGACTGAATCTGCTGCTGGAGAACTTCAGCCTGTTTTTTGGAACCTTCTGTATCTGTTGTAAGAAGTTCGAGGTTGATATCTGCTGCTTCGCAACCGAGAGCTGCAAG
>SVNA01000003.1 GCA_015067145.1 Oscillospiraceae bacterium
TCACACTTCCAGAAGGCACAGAAATGTGTATGCCTGGCGATAACGTTGAAATGGAAGTTAACCTCATTACAACAATCGCTATCGAAGAAGGTCTCCGTTTTGCTATCCGTGAAGGCGGCAGAACAGTTGGCTCCGGCGTTGTAGTTGAAGTTATCGAATAATTTTAACTGTCGCGTCAATACGATAATTAATTAAAAACAGCATATAAGCCCCTTTGCTATGGTAAAGGGGCTTAACTGTATAATTTTATCCTTCATCACAACATACGAATATATTAATCACCTCTGTATAAAATCTCTATCTTTATAAGATAAGTCACCTTACAGGGTATTTTTGTATAATAAAGGATTAGTATATTGGTATGTACAATTGAAAAACCTGAAAAATTTTATCATTTGCACAATAAGAAAAAGGAGAAAGTAAAATGAGCAAGATTCTTAAAGAAGCTTTGACTTTTGACGACGTACTTCTCGTACCTCAGCACTCAAAAGTTGTTCCTGCTGATGTATGTACAAAAACAGTACTCAGCGATAAAATTGTTTTGAACATTCCAATTATGTCTGCAAGTATGGATACTGTTACAGAATCCAGAATGGCTATCGCACTCTCCCGTGAAGGCGGTATTGGTATCATCCATAAAAATATGCCTATTGAAGCACAGGCACTGGAAGTTGACAAGGTTAAGAGAAGTGAACATGGCGTTATTACAGACCCATTCTTCCTCAGCCCTGAACACACTGTAAAAGAAGCAGACGAACTTATGGGCAGATACCGTATTTCAGGTGTTCCAATTGTTGATGAAAACAGAATTCTTGTTGGTATTATCACAAACCGTGATATGCGCTTTGAAGATGATATGACAAAGAAAATCAAAGAGGTTATGACAAAAGAAAACCTCGTTACAGCTAAAGAAGGTACAAGCCTTGAAGAAGCTGAAGAAATCCTCAAAACACATAAAATCGAAAAACTTCCTATTGTTGACGGTAACGGTGTACTTAAAGGCCTTATCACAATCAAAGATATCGAAAAGAGAATTCTCTATCCAAACAGCTCCAAAGACGCTAAAGGCCGTCTTCTCTGCGGTGCTGCAGTAGGTATCACAAACAACATGATGGAACGTGCAACAGCTCTTGTTAACGCAGGCGTTGACCTTCTCTCCATCGATACAGCACACGGCCACTCCCAGGGTGTTCTTGACGCTGTAGCAAAACTCAAGGCAGCATTCCCTGAAGTTACACTTATGGCTGGCAACATCGCAACAGCAGAAGCTTGCGAAGCTCTCTTTGAAGCTGGTGCAGATATCGTTAAAGTTGGTATCGGCCCTGGTTCCATCTGTACAACACGTGTTGTTGCAGGTATCGGTGTTCCACAGCTTACAGCTGTTATGGACTGCTACGAAGTATCCAAGAAATACGGCAAACCAATCGTTGCTGACGGCGGTCTCAAATTCTCCGGTGACATTACAAAAGCTATTGCTGCTGGCGGTGCCTGCGTAATGCTCGGTTCCCTCCTTGCAGGTACAGAAGAATCTCCTGGTGAAACAGTTATCATTGGCGGCAGAAACTTCAAAGCATACCGTGGCATGGGCTCCTCTGGTGCTATGAGCTGCGGTTCCAACGACAGATACTTCCAGGACGGCAAAGCTAAATTTGTTCCTGAAGGTGTTGAAGGTGCTGTACCTTATCGTGGCCTTGTAAAAGACAACATCTACCAGCTTGTTGGCGGTCTTCGTGCAGGTATGGGTTACTGTGGTACAAGAACAATCGATGAACTCCGTGAAAACGGCAAATTTGTAAAGATTACAGGTGCTGGTCTCATCGAAAGCCATCCACACGACATCAAAATCACAAAAGAAGAAAACAACTACTCTGTAGGCGACTACAAATAATTGAGAGATACAAAATCCCCGTTCGGGTTTCCGAACGGGGATTTTTTCGTTGTCAGAATACGGATGTTTTTTTGTGTATAATTTCAGTTTTCGGTTTGTTTTTACTCCTCTGGCATATTACCATCTGCTGTAAGCAGATTACCCATACTGATGGACTCATCAGCTGTGTACACGTGGCGGGCTATAAGATTGCGGTTAGCGTCAAAACAGATGGCTGTATCAGTTTCGGGCAGTATAAAAAGACATCCGTCAATGGCATATTTGGTTGTCCACATATCAGTGTCTATACAAAGTGCAGTTCCGTACCCCTTGCTGTCACAGAGGTAAATTTCCTTTTCTGCGGCGTTTTCGTAGATAATGGCATTATCTGTGCTTCGGATGTTTTCCACCGTAAACTGGCCAAGAACAGTGCCGTCTGCGGCATCTATAAAGGCGATGTTTCCGTTGCTGAGTTGTGCGGCAAGTACGCTGTCGCTGAGGATAAATTCCAGTGACATAACAGAAGCAATACTTACCTGAGGAGCAATCTCGCGGATAAGAGATTCCTTTGCAACATCGTAGATTCTGATTTTGCCGTCGCTGTCTGCCGATGCTATTATTTTATCCCTGTTACCCACAGCAAAGGCAGGGAAACCGTCAGCAGTGCAGAGGTTTTCCACCGAGTACCAGCTTCTGTCCTCTGCACTGTACGCACAGTATCTGTCGGGGCGTTGGTCGGATGATTTTATATAGGCAAGGCCTGCAGCAACACCGCTCTGGCCAACAAGCCATACATCATTGTCGTCGTTAGGATTGTAGGAACAGTGAAACTCGGCTTCATGCGGATACTGTTCCAGAACAATGTTTTCGGTATCCTTCCACATATACAGTGTCTGTTCAGGCCAGTCGAAATAGGAGGTGTAGACAGGCTGTCCTGCTTTCTGTGCAGACATAGGTGAGGACCTGAAAAAATAAGAGGAGAGGTCTGAATCACCGGAAAGTCCGTCACTCAGGCGAGGGGCCTGTTCCGTTTCGGCAAACATATCAAGGTGGGTGTTTATATCGTTGTCCAGGTCATAATAGAAGTTTGAAAAGATGATTTTCCGTTCATCTGCAGAGAAGGCGGAGATATCCAGATAGGAATCGCTTTCAAAGAGAATATCCTTAACCTTTGCAAGGGTGGAGGCGTCATACAGGGAACAGAAGTTGAGCATCATGTCAGATGACCGTGATGTTCTGGCAAGGGAGATGAAATAATCACCCGAAGAAAAAGGCACAACATAATTTAAGTTGCTGATGTACATATCCAGACCGATAAAAGGCTGTTCCAGTTCGGTGGAGGATTTATCCTCGAAGAAACGTATAAACATCATCCTGTTTTTTTCATCATCAGGGATAATGCAGAATCCCTGATTATCTGTATAGCTGCCGCCGACGGCGTAAACAGCTGAATTTATATCAGGCAAAGGCTGTTTGTGTTCATAAATTTTTCCCGTAAAGGACTGTATATATTCTGTGTATCCGCTTTCGGTAATAACGGTCAGTATGTATTCATTCGTCGAGCAGTAAACTGATTTGGATGGCAGCTGTATATTGGAAATCAGAGCTGCGGCAGATGTGTCTGTGATAATGATACCATCAGGATAAACAAGTATAACTCTGGTGCTGTCTGCGGTTAATACAGGGATAACTGTATCATTTAAAGAAGAATCCATACGGGTTTTTATCTCCATATTAAGCTGCAGCAAAGCTTCCTTTTCTATGGGACCGCTTTTGTCAAAAAGCATAAAATGCATATCAGAACAATATTTTCGGCTGGTAGTATCGCTTACCCAGAACACGGCAAGGTCAGATAAATCTGTATAGCAGCACTCCACCCTGCGATAGCTGCTGACAGAATGACTGATGACGGTTTCGCCCGAAGCTGTATCAAAGCTGAGCACCATTGCACGGCTTTTGCCGTCCTCAATTCCTGTAAAGAAGCTCACAGCATACATACTGTTGTCGGGGGTGAAATCAGCAGAGTATACTTCATAGGAAAACTCGGAAAGTATATATTCCCCGATAGGGGCAGACATAACAGGAGAAAAGCTGGCGGTGTCATATATAACCGTTTCAAAGCCGTAACCGTCAAAGTTCACGGCAAGCAGGCTTTCGTCATCGGAAAGTGTGGCATATACAGCTTCGCCGGCATTCCACTGGCCGTATCTGGTTTCGCTGCCGTCTTCAAGGGACAGAGTAATCAGACGGTTGGTATCGATAATTATAATTTCGTTGTTGATATCAGCTATTCTGAACAGTACACAGTTTTTTTCGGCATTATAGGTGTTGAAGGCATACTGAAAATCTGAAATCTGATAACTCCAGAGCATATCACCACTGTATGTATCAAAAAATCGTACAAGACCAGAATGGTCCATTGTCGCAACACGGCTGCCGTCAGCGGACAAATCAAACTTATATATTTCGGTGGTCTGCTCGATGGCATTGTCAAAGTACATACCGCTGTTTTTATACACATAAAGTGCGTCGGAAAGAGCCTTTTCCGCATAAGGAGAGTATGGTCTGTCATTTTCTGCTGATGGCAGGGCGGACAGAGCAGTCTCTATAGCGGCATATCTGTCGCCCTTTTCCAGTTGTGATGAGGAAACAAGGGACAGGGCATAGGATTCATTTTTCAGCGACTGTTCAAGCTGACGGTTTATCTCGGCATTACGGTTGAGCAGCATTCCTGCAAATCCGGCTACAATGGCAGCAGCCACACCAAGCAGGGCGGATATCTGCTGCTGACGATATCGCTTCTGTCGCTGTTTCAGTGCATCATAGGGACATCCTATAATTGCAGCGGCAATACGCAGAAATTCCTTTTCAAGCTTTTTCAGCACCTTCTCGTGGCTGTCATCCGCAATATTTGCCGCCAGCGGCTCTATATGCTCTGTCAAAGTGCCGTCTTCGCTGTAAATCTCGGTGAGAACAGGAGGGATTGACTGTTCAGGTGTGCCTTCGGCAAGGATGGTGAGTATATTGTCTCTGCCGTGCTTTGAGATAAAATATTCTATCTCTTTGGCCACCCATACTGATTTTGGCGTTTCAGGGGTGCATACAACAATCAGATATCGGGAATTATCCAGTGCGGAATAAATATCTTCAACCAGATTGCTGCTTACGCTCAGTTCGTCTTCGTCACGAAAAACCAGCCCCGGATTTTTTTTGCCCTCTGTGCGCAGTTCCTTTGGCACACGGTAACGCTCTATAAGGCGGTGAAGTTTTACGGCAACCTTTCTGTCAAGGGAACGGTGGCGATAGCTTATAAAAGCGATATATCTGCGTTCCATATTATGCTATCCTCCCCAAAGTCATAGTCTGTAAAACAATTTTATCATACAGAGATACAAAAGACAAAGAATTTGTTGATTTGTGTTGTAAAATGGCAGCAAAAAACCTGCAGGCACATCACCTGCAGGTTATAACCGGAGCGATATATGTCAGATAATATCCGACGAAGTTATCGAGTTGTGTATTTTATTTATCATACGCAGAAACTCTTTCTTTTCGTTTTCTGACAGCGGCTGGCTTATCCAGCTGTTCATATCGGCGATTACCTTCAGAATATCCTCTGCCAGCTCTCTGCCATAGTCTGTAAGCACGGTATACTTTGTTTTTTTGTCGCCCTTCATGTATACAGTGCAGATATAACCCTTTTTCTCCATGCGGGAGATGGTGCCCTGCATTGTGGCCTGACTTACATTAAAAAGTCTTTCCAGGTCCTTCAGAGATATCTGGCTGGAGCTTTTCAGCAGCAGAATAAGAATTCTTGCCTGTCCCAGAGTGATATTGTGCTGTGCCAGCTCGCTGTTGGCCTTTTTTTCAATAAGCTCGCTTAATATTTTAATGCTTTGTGCAATGTTTTCCATTATGTTACCTTTATATAAAGTGTATTGTTATACGTAAAAAGAAAGTTATACTGCAGTGAAATCTTTTTCTGAAGATGGAAAGCTTTCTGCGTCTTTCCCTGCAATGCGTCCTGCGTTTGCCAGCATCAGTTTCAGACGGTTTTCCTGATTTACGCGGCTTGCACCTGCATCGTAGTCTATTGCCACAATATTGATGTCAGGAAGAATTTCCTTAAGCGGTTTCATCATGCCCTTGCCGCAGATATGGTTTGGCAGACATCCGAACGGCTGTGTACATACAATATTTGCACATCCGCTTTCGGCAAGTTCCACCATTTCGCTGGTCAGCAGCCAGCCTTCGCCCATCTTGACTGCAAGGCTGATAACACTGGCGGCAATATCGATGATTTTGTCAAACTCTGTCCAGCCGTCAAAGGTACCTTCCTCTTTGATAAGAGCCGAAATATCATTTTTCTTTTTGGTAAACAGCCAGAAAGCAAATTTCCATATAAGATATGTCTTTTTGTTCTTACCGTACAGTTTATAGTCCATAATACTGTTGTAGATGCAGTAAAGGCAGAAATCTATAAGACCCGGCACAACAACTTCGGCACCTTCTTTTATAAGAAAACGTTCAAGGTCGTTGTTGGCAAGAGGGGAGTATTTTACAAAAATTTCTCCCACAATGCCAACCTTTGGCCTGTAGGTTTTCACCATAGGGATTTTCGCGAAATCTGCAATAATCGCCTTGTAGTTTTCCTTTACTTTACGGTATCTGATTTTTTCATTTGCAAGTTCCTGCCCAAGCTTTTCTGTCCATCTGTCAGCCAGAGCTTCAGCTTCACCCTTGTTTGTTTCGTATGGACGCACCTGATTCACCAGGCTCATAATAAGGTCACCATAACATACGGCATAAACCATACTGTGCAGGATTTTTGGTGTCAGCTTAAAGCCCGGGTGGTTTTCCATGCCGTAAAAGTTAAGGCTGATAACAGGCACGTGTTCCATATCTGCCTTTTTCAGAGCTTTTCTGATAAGGGAGATATAGTTGGAGGCACGGCAGCCGCCGCCTGTCTGAAACATAATCAGTGCGGTTTTATCAAGGTCATATTTGCCCGATAACAGTGCGTCCATCATCTGTCCCACAACAAGTATTGCGGGATAGCAGGTGTCGTTATGGGTATATTTAAGCCCTGTTTCCGCAATCTGCGGACCATTTGTCTCGAGCAGCTCGACATTATAGCCGTTTGCCCTGAAAAGACTTATAAGCAGCTTGAAATGTATAGGAAGCATATTAGGCACAAGAATGGTATAGTCTTTTTTCATTTCCTCTGTAAAAGGAACAAAACTTCTGTCCTGCATACTATTTCTTTTCCTCCAAAGCACCAAGCAGGCTGCGTAAACGGATTTTTACAGCCCCAAGGTTTGTGATTTCGTCAATTTTTATCTGTGTGTAGTATTTGCCGTTTTCTTCAAGAATGCTGCGTACCTCGTCGGTGGTGATGGCATCAACACCACAGCCAAAGGAAACCAGCTGAACAAGTTCCACATCATCATGCTCCACAGCATATTTTGCACTGCGGTAAAGCCTTGCGTGGAAGGTCCACTGGTCAAGCACCTTTACATACTGCACAGGTGCCAGATGTGCCACACTGTCTTCGCTTACCACAACAAAACCAAGACTTGTTGCCAGCTTGTCGATACCATGGCCTATTTCAGGGTCAATGTGGTATGGTCTGCCCGCCAGAATCATAATGCGGTTGCCGTTTTCCTTTGCAAAACGGACAGCCTTTTCACCCTCGCATCGCAAGGCTGTCTTGTAGTTTTCATAAGCTACGAATGCCTTTCTGATGGCTGTTGTAAGCTGATACTTGTTAATGGAACGGTCGATCTTCTGAAGATGTGGCAGGAGGGTTTTCACCATTGATTTCTGGTTGTTGATATCGAGGTAAGGATACATATAGTTGATGCTGCCAAGCTCTTCAATATTGCCGTGCAGCAGTTCGGAGTAGTAGGCAACAATCGGACAGTTGTAATGATTGTCGCCTGCGTGTTCGTCAATATTGTATGTAATACCGGGGTAGAAGATGTTGGTGATGCCATCTTCCAGCAGTTCCAGCACGTGACCGTGCATAATCTTTGCAGGATAGCAGGCTGTGTCGGATGGAATTGTAAACTGGCCTTTTTCGTAGGTTGCACGGTTGCTGAGCTTTGAAAAATGCACACTGAAACCAAGTTCGGTGAACATTGTGTACCACAGCGGTGCAAATTCGAAGGTGGAGAGAGCCAGCGGCAGACCTATTTTGCCTCGTTTTGCGTTTTCGCAAGGTTTCAGGCTTTCAAGATAATTTCTCTTCCAGGCGTGGAGGTTTGGCAATTCCTTTGAACTTTCAGCACCAAGACCCTTTTCGCACTGGTTGCCGCTGATAAAACGCTTGCCGTCAGCAAAACGGTTTATTGTCAGATGACACTGGTTGGCACAGCCCTTGCAGCGTGTTGTCTGGCTTGTGTGTACAAAGTCTGCCAGTTCCCTTGGTTTGAGAATACTGCTTTCATTATATTTCTTTGCGTGGAGAGCTGCACCGTATGCACCCATAAGACCTGCTATGGACGGGCGGATTACATCTGCACCGATTTCCTTTTCAAAGGCACGCAGCACAGCATCATTGTAGAATGTGCCGCCCTGTACAACAATCTTTCTGCCCAATTCATCAGGACTTGTTGCACGGATAACCTTGTAGATAGCATTTTTTACAACACTTACAGAAAGCCCTGCACTGATATCCTCAACACTTGCCCCCTCTTTCTGGGACTGTTTAACCGAGCTGTTCATAAATACTGTACAGCGGCTGCCAAGGTTCACAGGAGCTTTGGCTTTAAGGCCGTATGCGGCAAAATCTGCAATACTGTGGCCCATAGCCTTTGCAAAGGTTTCGATAAAGCTGCCGCAGCCGGAGGAACAGGCCTCATTGAGCATAATGCTGTCGATAGCACCGTTTTTTATGCGGAAACACTTGATGTCCTGACCGCCTATATCAAGGATAAAATCAACATCGGGCTGAAAATATTTTGCAGCTGTGTAGTGTGCAATGGTTTCAACAAGACCTTCGTCTATATGAAAAGCGTGTTTGATAAGCTCTTCGCCGTAGCCTGTCACAGCACTGCCGCAGATTTTAACCCTGTCGCCGCAAAGGTTGTATATCTCTTTAAGCTGTTCCAGCAGAACATTTACAGGGTTGCCTTTGTTTGAGTTGTAGAAGGAGTAGAGTATGGAATTGTCCTCTGCGATAAGCACCAGTTTGGTGGTTGTACTGCCACAGTCGATACCCAGCCATGCATTGCCGCGGTATTCGTCTATACTGTGATGACTTACATTGGCTTTGCTGTGTCTCTCTATAAATTCAAAATATTCTGTCTCATTTTCAAAAAGCGGGCTCAGTCTGTCATTTGCAGCAGTTTCGTTTTTTGAGGAGTTTTCAAGTTTAGTGATAAGTTCATCAAGGGATACGGCGGCGGATTTTTCTGCATACATAGCTGCACCCATAGCAACAGAGTACAGTGCATATTCAGGAAAAACCGCAGTTTCTTCTGTGAGGCTGAGAGTTTCGTAAAAACGTTTGCGAAGCCCCTGGCAGTAGTACAGCGGACCGCCGAGGAACATAACTTTGCCCTCTATTTTTCTGCCCTGGATAAGCCCAGTTATTGTCTGGTTTACAACCGCCTGAAAGATGCTTGCACTTATATCTTCCTTGCTTGCACCCTGGTTGAGCAGAGGCTGGATATCGGTTTTTGCAAAAACACCGCAGCGGCTGGCGATAGGATAAATCTGTGTGGCTTTAAGGCTTGCTGCATCCATATCATTTACAGACATATCAAGCAGGACACTCATCTGGTCGATAAATGCACCTGTACCGCCGGCACAGGTACCGTTCATTCTTTCATCTATACCGCCGTTAAAGAATATAACCTTTGCATCCTCGCCACCAAGTTCGATAACAACACCTGTGTCAGGTGCAAGGGTGGACACAACCTCGCTGGTTGCGTATACCTCCTGAATAAAATCTATATCTGCCGCCTGTGCAACACCCATACCGGCCGAGCCGGAAATGGTAACTTTCACACTGTTCACAGCAATCTCTTTATGCATATCCTTTATCATAGAAAGGGTTGTCTGACGCACCTGAGAAAGATGTCGCTGATATTTCTGATAAACAACTTTGCCGCTTTCCATCAGCACAAGTTTTGCAGTGGTGGAGCCAATGTCGATACCCAATGTGAACTGTGACATAAACAATTATCTCCTTTGTTTTTCTGAAATAAAAAGCAAACCTCATTTTCAGGGAGGTTTGCGAAAAGTCATATATCTTATTTTTTTATAAAAAAGTGGATTTAAAGGTATTTAAAACCTGTTTTTACAATATTATTATATATTTATTGACAGCGTGCTGTCAATTTTTGTCGAAAAAATTCACATAAGTTTCAGCTTTGTGAAAAAACTGTTCACATAAATAAATATGAAAAATCTCCTGATAATATTCCCGATATCCAAATCACAGATAATAATTTGCAATTTCAGAGTAATTGTCATAAAAATTTTTGATATTTTTATTGAAAACTGATACAGAATATTTTATAATAATCCTGTTAAGGGAAAAGTTTAAATTTTACCTTGGTAAAATCTTTTTTAAATACATTGGAGGAATTTTATGGAAAAAATTGTACGTCCGGAATCTATGGCAAGAATTACTACTCCTGAACTTGCAGAAGCATTTATTGCAGAGCAGATTAAAGAAGTAAGAGAACAGGTTGGCGACAAAAAGGTTCTTCTCGCACTCAGCGGCGGCGTAGACTCTTCTGTTGTAGCAGCACTTCTCATCAAAGCTATCGGCAAACAGCTGGTTTGCGTTCACGTAAACCACGGTCTTCTCAGAAAAGGCGAACCGGAACAGGTTGTAAAGGTATTCCGTGATGAAATGGATGCCAACCTTGTTTATGTTGACGCTGTTGACCGCTTCCTCGACAAACTCGCAGGCGTTGCAGCACCGGAAGAAAAACGTAAAATCATCGGTGCAGAATTCATCCGTGTATTCGAAGAAGAAGCACGCAAACAGGAAGGCATCGAGTTCCTCGCACAGGGTACAATCTATCCTGATATCCTCGAATCTGACGGCGTAAAAGCACACCACAATGTTGGCGGTCTGCCGGAAGACCTTCAGTTCGGTCTTGTAGAACCTGTTAAACTTCTCTTCAAAGACGAAGTTCGCGTTGTTGGCGAAGCTCTCGGACTTCCACACGGTATGGTATACCGTCAGCCATTCCCGGGCCCTGGCCTTGGTGTTCGCTGCCTTGGTGCTATCACACGTGACCGCCTTGAAGCTGTAAGAGAATCTGATGCAATCCTCCGCGAAGAATTTGCCAAAAACGGTCTCGAAGGCAAAGTTTGGCAGTACTTCACAGCAATTCCTGATATCAAATCTGTTGGTGTTAAAGATGACAAACGTACAGATGCATGGCCTGTTATCATCCGTGCCGTTAACACAACAGACGCTATGACAGCAACAATAGAAGAAGTTCCATACGAGCTCCTCAAACATATCACAAACAGAATCACAACAGAAGTTGAAGGCGTAAACCGCGTTCTCTTTGATCTCACACCAAAGCCATCCGGCACAATCGAATGGGAATAATACTTTAAAAAGTCAAAGAGGGATGTGTTTTGCCGAACACATCCCTATTTTTTGTGGAAATTTTTATACTTTCTGCAACCTGAATATAAATTTTTGAATATCTTTCAAGCTGACTGCCTCAAACAGTCAGCTTATTTTTTGTTTTCAGTATATATACTGAGTATAACTGTAACAGTTATACCTACAGCAGTAAACACAATGCCCAGTAAAGTTGAGAGAATACCAATCAGCGAAACCACTGTTTCCAGTTCAATCAGATACATATACACATCACCCCTTTCTGCCTGCTGCAGAAAGAGATGTAATTTCCACAGGGGAATTATAGTGTAATATTATATCTTAATCAATCTGAAAAATAAAAAAGTGTATCAGTCTTGTACACATTTCAGTGCAGGTACTCTGATACACTTTTATTGTTTTACTCAACAATTCTGCCGTCGGTGGAGATTGTCACAATCTGCCATGGGATAAACTTGCCGCTTTTTATAAGAGCCTGTTTTGTTGCATTTTCAATGCCGCCGCAGCAAGGCACCTCCATTCTCACAACGGTAACACTCTTTATATCGTTGTTTGCGATAATCTGTGTCAGCTTTTCGCTGTAGTCCACCATATCCAGCTTTGGACAGCCGATAAGTGTAACTCGGTTGCGGATAAATCTGTTGTGGAAATCTCCGTATGCGTAGGCTGTGCAGTCTGCGGCAATCAGCAGATTTGCACCATTGAAGAACGGGGCGTTTACAGGTGCAAGCTTAATCTGCACAGGCCACTGGGAAAGCTGGCTTACAGCAGGTGCAGAGCAGGCCGCATCTGATTTGTTTTCGCTGCGTTTTATCTCTTTGGACATGGAACCGGGGCAGCCGCACAGCTTTTCGCCCTGTTTATTCTGTTTCTGCTTTGCAGCCATAACTGCAGCTTCGTTGTAGGCAGGAGCCTCTCTTTCTTCAAAACTGATGGCACCTGTAGGACAGGCCGGCAGACAGTCGCCCAATCCGTCGCAGTAATCCTCTCTTGTCAGCTTTGCTTTGCCGTCAATCATTTCGATGGCACCCTCATGACATGCCTTTGCACACAGTCCGCAGCCGTTGCATTTTTCTTCGTTTATTTTAATAATTTTTCTTATCATAATATATTCCTCTCAAAAGTATCGGTGTTTCGTTTTATTGTCTATGTCTGTATTATATATGATAAAAAGAGAAGATTCTGTTGTATTTACAACGAAACTGTAATTGTTAAATAAATTATAGCTTTTTTTCGCTGAATATTGTAATATATTCGTAGTACACAATTTGTTTTGAAGAAAAATATATCAGAGGGGAGAGAAAGCCTGTGGGAAAAAGAAAAAGCCGCATCGACTGGGGCATAGTGGCGGTTATATGGGCACTTGCCTGGCCAACAATGCTGGAACAGGCAATGCAGACAGCGGTGCAGTATATCGACACTGCAATGGTGGGCTCCCTTGGTACACAGGCAACTGCGGCGGTTGGCTCCACAACCACTGTAAATTGGCTTATATCCAGCTCTATCTCTGCCCTCAGCATAGGTTTTCTTGCATTTATTGCCAAAGCCTGCGGTGCAAAGGATAAAACTTCTGCCAGCAAAGCTGTGGGACAGGCGGTGCTTGTAACACTTGTGGTGGGCATCTTTTTCACTGCTGTTACACTTGGCCTCAGCAGCAAGGTGCCGGTATGGATGCAGGTGGAAAGCGGTATACAGGCTGTTGCTTCCCGATATTTTTTTATACTGTATATGCCTATGCTGCCGAGAACGGCAAGCATAATCTTCGGCACAGTTCTCCGTGCGGCAGGGGATACAAAAACACCTATGAAGGTAGGCGTGACGGTAAATATCATAAACGTCATCCTCAACTTTCTGCTTATATATCCGACCAGAACGGTAAACTGGTTCGGCCTTTCCTTTACAATGTTTGGTGCAGGTTTCGGTGTGCTGGGTGCGGCGGCTGCCAGTGCAATAGCCTTTACAGTGGGCGGTATATACATAACTGCTGTACTGTGGCGTCATCCTATGGTTTCTCCGAGAGGGCAGAGCATAGCCCCCGATATGCATATTCTCCGTCCTTGCTTAAAGGTTGCACTGCCCAATATGCTGCAGCGTTTCGGCACAAGCTTTGGCTATGTAGCATTTGCTTCTATGATAAACTCCGTCGGCGAAATTGCCACAGCAGCACACACCATCGCCAACACAGTTGAATCTGCTTTCTATATCCCGGGTTTTGGTATGCAGACTGCGGCAGCAACTTTGACAGGCAACGCCTATGGTGCAAAGGATAAAAAGAAGATGAACAGCATTACAAGGATGTTTATCGCTATCGAAATCTGCCTTATGATACTTTCGGGCACAGCGCTGTTCTTTGCGGCAAATCCTCTGGTTGATATCTTCTCAAACAGCGATGAGGTTATAACTCTTGGCACAACTGTGCTCAAGATGGTTGCTTTGTCAGAACCACTGTACGGAGTGGCCCTTATCACAGAGGGCTTTATGATGGGTGTGGGAAAAACAAAAACCCCGTTTGTCTACAACATTATAGGCATGTGGGGAGTGCGTATCCTGGGCACATTTATCTGCACACAGCTTCTCGGCATGGGGCTTGTGGCGGCCTGGGCCTGTATGATTGCCCACAATGTGCTGCTTTGCTGTCTGTACTTTATAAGCTATGTAAAAGGCAGCTGGAATCCGCTGAAAGAAATTTAATATATTTTTAACTGCTGAAGTTTTTGTTGTGATATCAAAAATGTTCAGCGGTTTTATTTTTCAGCAAATTTTTATTTTATCTGACATATATTTACAGTTTGTTTATTTGACTTAAATACCAAATAAATGTACAATAAAATAAAGTATAATTGCGTATTGTGTGCGCAGTTATGCTTTGATTGCGAAAAATTATATACATTACATTTCAGAAGGTGAAAATTATGTACAGAATTTTGGAATTAAATCCTCAGCTTGAATATTTCAAAGGTGATATCGACCTTAGAATGGCTCTCTATAATGATACAAAAAACCGTCTTCTCGGTGAAGGCCAGACACTTAACGATTTTGCAAATGCACATCATTTCTTCGGCTTCCACCGCACAGAAAGCGGCTGGGTTTACAGAGAATGGGCACCAAGTGCATATCAGCTCTATCTGACAGGGGAATTCAACAACTGGAATCTGACAGAATATCCTATGACACGTCTGGACGGAGGAGTATGGGAACTGTACCTCGATGGCGAAAATGCTCTCTGGGACGGCTGCAAGGTTAAAACCGTGGTTGATGCAAATATGACCCGCACAGAACATATCCCGCTCTTTGCACGCCGTGTAACACAGGATAAAGGTGCGGTTACCTGGACAGCAGAGGTCGTGGACCACAAACCATTTGACTGGACAGACAAAGACTTCAAAGGCGAAGATTCCCTCTACATATACGAAGCACACGTTGGTATGGCACAGGAAGAAGGCAAGGTTGGCACCTACCGCGAATTCGCCGACTATGTCCTTCCACGAGTAAAATACGCAGGCTACAACACAATTCAGCTTATGGCTATTATGGAACACCCATACTACGGCAGCTTTGGCTATCAGGTTTCCAACTTTTACGCAGCTTCCAGTTGGTTCGGCAAACCTGAAGACCTCAAATATCTTGTAAACAAAGCTCACGAAATGGGCATCCGTGTTCTGCTGGACGTTGTGCACTCCCACGCTGTTAAAAACACAGCAGAAGGCATCAATATGTTCGACGGCACAGAATGGCAGTTCTTCCATTCCGGTGCAAAGGGCGATCACCCTGCATGGGGCACAAAATGCTTTGACTACGGCAAGGACGGTGTTCTCCACTTCCTCCTCTCCAACCTTAAATTCTGGATGGAAGAATACCACTTTGACGGCTTCCGTTTTGACGGTATCACCTCCATGCTCTACCATGACCACGGCCTCGGCACAAACTTTGACTCCAACGACAAATACTTCTCCCTCAACACACATACAGAAGCTATCACATACCTCCAGCTTGCAAACGAGCTTATCCGTCAGGTTAACCCAGATGCAATCACAGTTGCAGAGGATATGTCCGGTATGCCTGGTATGTGTCTGCCAATCGAAGACGGCGGCATCGGCTTTGACTTCCGTCTCGGTATGGGTCTGCCTGATATGTGGGTTAAGACAGTAAAAGACAAATCCGACGAACAGTGGGATATCGGCGGAATGTGGGGCGATATGTGTCTGCGCCGTCCGGGCGAAAAAACAGTGGCTTACGTTGAAAGCCACGACCAGGCACTTGTTGGCGACAAGACAATGATCTTCCGCCTTGCAGATGCAAATATGTACACAGATATGAACAAGGACTGTCACAACCCAATCATCGACCGTGCAATCGCTCTCCACAAGATGATCCGTCTGTTCACAATCGCAGGCGGCGGCGAAGCATATCTCAACTTTATGGGCAACGAATTCGGCCACCCTGAATGGATTGACTTCCCACGCGAGGGCAACGGCTGGAGTTTCCACTACTGCCGCCGTCAGTGGAGCCTTATGGACAATGATATGCTCAAATATCAGGGTCTTGGCGAATTTGACCGCGACGTTGTACTGCTGACAAAAGAAAAGAATATGTTCAGCCAGCTTATGGGCAATCTTATGCTCCATGAAGATAAGGTTATCGCATTCTACCGCAAAGGTCTGCTCTTTGCATTCAACTTCCACCACAGCGATTCCTACCAGGGTGTAAGAATTCCTGTACCTAACAAAGCAGACTACACCGTTGCACTTTCCTCCGATGACTACAAATACGGCGGCTTCGGACAGATTGCACATATGACATACCCTGTAAAGGAAATTGACGGCAGAAATGTTGTGGAACTTTATCTCCCTGCACGTACAGCAGTTGTGCTGGTTGAGGGCGAAATTCAGGATGCACCCACAGAAGTAAAGGCTGAAGAAAAACCTAAACGCACAAGAAAAACAGCGGCAAAAAAGGTTGCTGAAGGCGAAGAAAAACCAAAGCGTACAAGAAAAACAAAGGCTGAAAAAGAGGCAGAAGCTGCAGATGCAGAGGAAAAACCAAAACGCAGAAGAACAACCAAAAAAGCAGCAGAAACAGCCGAAGCAACCGAAGAAAAGCCAAAAAGAACAAGAAAAACAAAGAAAGCTGAAGAAACAGCAGAATAGTTTTTAATGTAAACGGGAGAGGTGAGAACCTCTCCTGTTTTTATATACTTGATGTGGGACTTTTTTAATGGTAAGATATTGATATAGATTATCGTTAAAAATTAATTCAGGGAGAAAACTTATGGAACTTAAAATTGTAGGCAAGGACAGTGCAGATTTTCTTATGCTGGCAGACAAGCTGGACGAATATTACTTTGAAATTGTAGGGCCTGTACAGGCACGCTATGCCGAGGTTAACAAACCCCACAATATGAACGGCCTGTGTGTTGTATATGAAAATGATGAGCCAATCGGCTGCGGTGCATGGAAACAGATTGACGAAACAACGGCAGAAATCAAACGCATCTATGTACTGCCACAGCACAGAAGAAAGGGTGTTGCGTCGATGATTGTAAAGGGGATGGAGGAAGATGCTCTCAAAGCAGGTTTCCGCCACTATATTCTGGAAACTGCCCGCACAACAATGGATTCCGCAAATCTGTATTTCTCACTGGGATACAAGGAGATTGACTATTACGGCAGCCCTGCAGGTGCCGAAAACTGCCGCTGTTTTGAGAAAAATGTATAGGCACAATATTTAACAGCATTACCAAATAAAAAATATACCGCATCGGTTTTCCCGATGCGGTATTTGTATATGTATATATTTTTAAAAGCTGTTTTGTGGAATATCCAAAGGAATATTCTGCAGATTATCCCTCTACAATCTCCTCGTCACTTGTAAAGCTGAGGCCCATTACCTTGTCGATTGGCAAACTCAGCACAACGCCTTTGGCTTGGCTGTTCATGCCGCAGTTTTCGCTTATAGCCTGCATAATTCGCATCTTGCTGCGGTGATCAGCGATAATCATAACAATTTCCTTTTCCTCATGGAGGGTAACACCCCAGAAGCTTACAGCCTTCTCGTCACCGATAGCACGGCTGTGTATAACTGTGCCGCCTCTTGCACCGTATGCACGGGCAACGGTCATAAGTTCTTCGCTGTAGCCGTTGTTTACGGCTGCAAGAATAAGTGAATGTTTATATTCTGACATCTGGTCATTGTCCTTTCTTTCAAGATTTACAAGGCTTCCGCCTTCAAGATGCTGCAGCAGCTGCACCATAACACCGCTGCCGCTGTCAATGGGTATAGTAAAAGCGATACCGCTGCCGGGTACACCAAAGGTAAGTCTGCGGTAGATGGTACGCAGCATTCTGTTGGCAAAAGATGTTGGCAGAAAACTGAGCAGCATGTGTTTGTCGGGGTTGCCAACGCCAAGAATATCCACCATTTCGCTTGGTGCAGTGCCTTTTGCATCGTTTATGGTGTAATGCAGAGGCACCTTGTTTTCAAAATAAAGGTCGGTGGCTCTATCTGCAAATTTAGGAGCAGCAATCATTATAAGAATACGATATCCGTTATTATTCATACTGTAACCCTCCTAAAATACAATGATATCATCAAGACCAAAGGAGAATTCTTCCCTGATAAGTCTTTTCTGCATTCTGTTAAGCTTGAATCGGAACTGCAGCCCCATTATCTGTATTGCGATAAGAGGTGTCAGTGCAACAAGAGAAACAACGCCGAAAGCGTCGGTCATTATATTGCCGCCCAGAGTTTCACAGGCACCGATACACAAAGGCAAAAGAAAGGTTGCGGTCATAGGACCTGAGGCAACACCGCCCGAGTCAAAGGCGATACCTACAAAAATCGGCGGAACAAAGCGGGACATTACAAGTGCTGTGATATATCCCGGGATGATGATATAGATAAGCGGTATTCCTGTGATAACCCTCAGCATTGCAAGGCCAACCGAGATACAAACACCGATGGACAGGCACATATTCATGCTTTTTGCAGATATTGTGCCGCTGGTTATGTTCTGAACCTGACGGTTGAGTATCTGTATTGCAGGTTCAGCCTTAACTATAAAATAGCCTATAAGCATACCTATAGGTACCAGCAGCCATCTGTTGCCTGTGGCTGCAAGGCTTTTGCCGATCATTGTACCCACAGGTGCAAATCCTACATTTACACCGCATAAAAACAGTACAAGCCCAATGTATGTATAGATAAAACCGACCGTGATACGCAGACGCTGTGTACGCTGGTAACGGCGGGTGATTATCTGGAATATGACGAACATTGCAAAAATCGGGATAAGAGCCATAAATACTTCCTGTACAAAGTGCGGTATCTTTGTGGCAAATGCAGTTGCAACATCCTGTGTTGTAGCAACAAAGGCTATCTCACCGCCGGCATATTCGGCACCGTCGGGTTTGTAGAATATACCCAGCAGCATAACTGCAAGTATAGGTCCTATACTGGAAAGTGCAACCAGCCCGAAACTGTCATTTGAAGCGTCCTTGTCGGCACGTATCATGGAAAGACCGATACCCATTGCCATAATGAACGGAACGGTGATAGGCCCTGTTGTAACACCGCCGGAGTCAAATGCAACTGCGAGAAAATCCTTTGGAATAAAGAAAGAGAATATTATTGCAGCAGCATAAAGTACCATCAGCAGTCGGGAAAGGTCCATTCTGTATACAATTCTCAGAACTGCCACGGTGAGAAATATACCAACCCCCAAAGCAACAGTAAATATAAGCACCATATTTGGTATTGCAGGTACCTGGTTGGATAAAACCTGCAGGTCAGGCTCTGCAATGGTGATGATAAGCCCCATTACAAAGCTGACAGCACACATCAGAAACAGATTCTTCGATTTGGAAACCTCTACACCGATGCCCTCACCTATAGGTTCCATGGAAATTTCCGCACCAAGCTGAAACATGCCCATACCTATAATAAGCAGAAAGGCACCTACGAAAAACATAACCGCAGTACCTATCTCCAAAGGCACCAGAAAGATGCTCAGCACAAGCACAATCCCTGTAATTGGCAATACAGCGGACAAGGATTCATTTATTTTGGATTTAAGCTTTGAGTTCAGATAAAACTCCTCCTTTGCCGTCGAGTATGTCAATAATAAATATATGTTATAATTTTATTATTTATCATTACTATTAATTATATATGGAGAGTTGCGGACAAATCAATAAAACCGCCGATTAAATCAGCTAAAGTTCACAAAAGGATATGTTAAATATAAAACTTTTATTTACATTGATTGTCGGTTATGATATAGTATAAAAGTTACAGATTTTGATAATAAAACAGTATGATTTTATATAGAGGAGAAATTCACTATGAAACTCACAAAAGGCCAGATGCTCACAGTCAGCTTTATGCTGTTCAGTCTGTTTTTTGGTGCGGGCAACCTTATATTTCCACCGTTTCTCGGGCAGAATGCGGCACAGAACACAGTGCCTGCCCTTATTGGTTTTCTCATAACAGCGGTTGTTTTGCCTGTTCTCGGCGTTATTGTTGTTGCTCAGTCCGACGGTCTGGACAAGCTTGGTGCAAGGGTAAACGGCAAATTTGCAATCATCTTCACAATGCTCATCTACCTTTCAATCGGCCCAGGTCTTGGCATTCCAAGAGCTGCCAGCGTTCCTTTTGAAATGGCAGTTGCTCCATATCTTCCTGAAGGTGCATCATTCGGCGTATTTATGCTCATATATTCGCTGGTTTTCTTTGTTATTGCAGCTTGGCTTGCACTTAATCCAAGCAAACTTCTCAACCGTATCGGTCACTTTCTTACACCAAGTTTGCTCACACTGATTGTAATTCTGTTTATCAGCTTTGTTGTAAAAGGCGTTACAGGCGTTGCTCCTGCACAGCCGGACTATCAGTCAGCAGCATTCCTCAAAGGCTTCTGCGAGGGCTATCAGACAATGGACACAATCGCAGCCCTTAACTTCGGTCTGGTTATCTCCATTACACTTCAGTCCCTTGGCATCAAGGAGAAAAGAGGTGTTATCAGACACACAGTTGTTGCGGGCATCGCAGCAGGCACAATCCTCACAACAGTTTACGTTATGCTTACATATATGGGCATGCAGTCCAGCGGCATCTATCCAATCCAGGAAAACGGTGCATGGACACTTCGCCAGATTGTTTATCAGCTCTTTGGCGAATTCGGTGCAATCATCCTTGCAGCAATCTTCACCCTTGCATGTCTCACAACCTGTGTAGGTCTTATCAACTCCATCTCACAGTATTTTTCCAGACTGTTCAAAGGCATCAGCTACAACAAATTTGTTATAGGCATCACAATCTTCTCCTTTGCAATCTGCAACCAGGGGCTCAACACAATCCTCAGCATCTCTGTGCCGGTACTCAACGCAATCTATCCTGTTTCCATTATGCTGATTGTTCTCGGCCTCTGCGATAACTTTATCAAAGGCAACAGATTTATCTATCCGCTTACAATCCTTGGCACAGCGGTTATCAGTGTAATCTATGCAATCGACGGCATCGGCATCTCCCTTGGCTTTATCAGCACAATCTGCCGTTCCCTGCCACTGTATGACCTTGGATTTGGCTGGGTTATTGTAACAGCAGCAATGCTTGTTATCAGCTTTGTACTTAATGCTGTTATGGGCAAAAAACAGAACGCATAAATTGAATAAACACAAAACAAAAACTCTCTGTGTTATTTCACAGAGAGTTTTATTTTTAAATATAATAGTTTATTTTGAATTTTCAGAAAGTATTTTTACAGTATCTTCATTCAGCATAGCGTTGATTCTTTCTTTTTCGGCAGCTTTTTCAGTTTCCAGCCTATCCTGCTGAACAAGAAATGCTCTTGCACGGTCAATTTCAGCTTTTTCCTGTGCCATAGCAGCTTTTCTGCGTTTGTTTCGTTTTCTGCCCCACAAAAGCCAGAATGTAAAGGAGATGGCAAAAATGATGAATATTGCAACAGCTGTACCGCCGCACACACCAGTAAAATCGATAAATATATCTTTTATGGAACTGGAGCGGCCCGGAACAAATTTCTGCAGAAATTCATCACATACCGCAATAAACAGGCCAAACAGCAGCGGCCAGGCACAGAAAGCGATAAGGCGTTTTGTGTATACACGCAGACAGCAGGTCAGGAAAAATCCAAGGGCGGCAAATTCTGCTATATGTGCAAGTTTGCGTACACTGTGTTCGCTGAGGACAAGTTTAACCGGAGTAAGGGATAAAAGGTTGTTGATTAATATGGTAAATCTGCCACTGTACCCGCTGGAAATCTCTGCAACCTGTGCAGAGTTGTAAAATATAAAAGCAATGGTACATATTACTGCAGCAGTGAATATAATTCTGAGCAAAATGATGAAAAACATCATCAGTTTACCCGGGTGGTGCTGTAATTCAGACATGCAGCCTCCTTTGTTTACAGTTATAGAGTAATATTATTTAATTGTTTATAAAGGGAATATATGATACAATTTATATATATCTGCGATATCTACAGCATTTTATCACCAAAAAAATTTTTTGCAAGAGGTTTTTATGATTTTAAAATGGTATAAGCCCGATTATATCTTTGAAAAAACTGTAAATATAACCCCGCAGTTTCTGAAAGAACGCAATATCCTCTGCATCTTTCTTGATGCGGACGGAACCCTCCGCCGTCACAAAAAGCTGGAAGCAGCCGACGGCATTATGGAGTGGATTGACCTTATGCACCAAAACGGCATAAAGCTGTTTATCACCTCCAACAACTTCAGAAAAAAGGTACAGCCCTTTGCCGATATTGTAAAGCTGCCATGTGTGACATTCAGTGCAAAACCAACCCCGTGGGGATTTATCCGTGCAAGGATTAAAACCAAAGTTCCGCTCAGAAATACTCTTGTGGTGGGGGACCAGATTTTCACCGATGTGCTGGGTGCCCATGTTGCAGGGATGAAAGCCGCAATGGTACTGCCGATTTTTCACGAAGAGGGCAAAGGCTTTGATATGAAACGTAATTTCGAACAGCAGTATATAGATTTGTATTTACAGGAAAACGGAGAGTTTTTATAGATGGTAAAGTTTGGCACAGCAGGTCTGGATGTGAATTTCACCCTGCAGGGTTTTAAAAAGACAGTCGAGGCACCGCTCTATCTTGAAAAGATGGGGCTGGATGCCTTTGAATATCAGTGCGGCAGAGGTGTGCGTGTAAGCGAAAAGATGGCATCAGAGTTCGGTTCAGCCTGCAAAGCGAAAAATATCATCCTGTCCCTCCATGCACCGTATTATATTTCCATGTCCAGCATAGAGGAGGAAAAACGCCTCAACAGCATAAAGTATATTCTGGACAGCGCAAAGGCGATAAAAGCAATGGGTGGCAGCCGTGTTATCTTTCACTCGGGTTCCTGTGCAAAGCTGCCCCGGGATATTGCTCTGGCAAAGGCTGTGGACACAATGGGACTTATAATGAAAGCCCTTGATGAAAACGGGCTGGGGGATATCACCGTCTGCCCTGAAACAATGGGTAAAGTAAACCAGCTTGGCACGCTGGATGAAGTTCTGGCACTGTGCAAAGTAGACGAGAGAATTATTCCCTGTATAGATTTCGGCCATCTCAATGCAAGGAATCTGGGCAGTATAAAATCCATAGAAGACTACAAAAATATAATTGAAACCATGGAAAATGAAATCGGTGCTGACCGCACAAAGGTTTTTCATTCCCATTTTTCCAAAATCGAATATACAACAGGGGGAGAAAAACGTCATCTTACATTTGAGGATACACAGTATGGACCTGACTTTGAACCACTCATGGAGATTATCGCCCGTAAAAATCTTTCACCTACCATTATATGCGAATCTGACGGCACGCAGGGAATTGATGCCGCACAGATGAAAGCATACTGGAAAAGCCTTGTAAAGTAAGCATTTTTATAATTTTTTTGATATAATTTTTTCACAAACTGTTATATTTTATGTAATTAGCTATTGAAAAATAGTGATATTTAATGTAAAATTATATAGGTATAATATAATCACGTATTATGTAAAAAATTATAATAAGTTTAAAAACTTTTGGAGGTAATATTATGATTTCAGCAGGCGATTTTAGAAATGGTTTGACATTTGAAATGAACGGCCAGCCACACATCATCGTTGAATTCCAGCACGTAAAACCAGGTAAAGGTGCAGCTTTTGTTAGAACAAAATATAAAAACCTTATCACAGGTGCAATCAGAGAAGAAAGCTTCAACCCAACAGCTAAATTCTCCCCAGCACGTGTTGACAGAGCAGAAATGCAGTATCTTTACAACGACGGCGATGTATACTATGTAATGGATACAGAAACATTCGAACAGATTACACTTCCTATGTCTGAATACGGCGACTACTTCAAATTTGTAAGAGAAAACACAAACGTTAAAGTTCTCTCCTACAACGGTAAAGTATTCGGCGTTGAACCAGAAAACTTTGTTGTTCTCAAAATCACAGAAACAGAACCAGGTTTCAAAGGCAACACAGCTACAAACACACTCAAACCTGCAACAGTAGAAACAGGTGCAGAAGTTAGAGTTCCTCTCTTCATCGAACAGGACGAACTTATCGAAATCGACACAAGAGACGGTTCCTACATGGGTCGTGCAAAAGCTTACGAAAACGAATAATTTGTAAAATCAGATAACTTTTTTCAGAAAGGCAGAGTGGATACTATGATGACACTTACAGAAAAACTCGCTTACATCAAAGGTTTGGCAGAAGGCCTCGGCGTAGACAGTACAACAAAAGAAGGCAAAGTTCTTCTTGCTCTTGTTGACCTCCTCGACGATGTTACAACAGCTGTTTCTGAACTTGAAAGCGATATGGACCAGGCTTATGAAGAACTGGACGCTATCGACGAAGACCTCACAGATATCGAAGACTTCCTCTGGGAAGATGATGAAGATGAATGTGACTGCTGCGACTGCGAAGACGACTGGGATGATGAAGACTGGGACGACGAAGATGAATGCTGCTGTGGTCATGACCATGACGACGAAGACCTCTTCGATGGTGGTATCTACGAAATCACTTGTCCAAAATGCGGCGAAATCGTATGCATGGATGAAGAAATGCTCTTCAGCCCAGACTGCGGCTGTCCAAACTGCGGCACAAGCTTTGAAATAGACTTTGACGGCGTTGACTGCTGCGATGACGAAGATTGCTGCTGCCACGACGAAGAAGACGAAGACTAATTCATAACTGAATAACTAAAGGCATCGGGAAACCGATGCCTTTTTTGTTGGCTGAGATATATTTAGAAAAATATCTAAAAATATCTTGACTGTTTTCTAAATATATGATAATCTGTATTTAGAAAAATATCTAAATATGGTATTGTCGCAGGATATTTACGCATAAAGGTTAATACTAAAAGGAGGGATATTCTTGCTACAGGATACACTCAAAGCGCTGTCAGACCCTACAAGACGAAAAATACTTGAACTGCTGAAAAAAGGTTCTCTTTCAGCAGGGGAGATAGGAGAACATTTTGATATGACAGGGGCAACCCTTTCCCACCATCTGTCCATACTTAAAAAAGCGGGCCTGGTGGACGACAGCAAAAAAGGTACATTTGTTTATTACGAAATAAACACCTCCGTTATGGAGGATATATTAACCTGGGTGACAGGATTTATGGAGGATAAGAAAGATGAAATTTAAAAAGACGGATATTATTGCACTTCTGGTGGTTGTTGCAACCCTTGTTCACCTTGTAATTGTTTACCCGTCACTCCCTGCACAGGTGGTTACAAACTGGGGTTTTAACGGTCAGGTGGAATACAGCAGCAAAAGCATACTTTGGTTATTGTGGGCAATAAATGCCGCTATGCTTCCGCTGTTTTTTGTTGTTCCAAAAATTGACCCGAAAGGCAAAAGCTATGCCAAGGTGGATGGTTTTTACACCTATTTCCGTCTGCTGATTATAGTTTTCCTTGCCGTTATGATGGAGATAACTATACTGTCTGCAGAAGACCCACACAGATTTGATGTTGCCCGAATTTCCATGATTGGAATATCATTTTTGTTTATCTTTATTGGCAATTACCTGCCAAAATGTAAGCAGAGCTTTACTTTGGGCATAAAAACAATGTGGACTCTTTCGGATGAAAGAGTGTGGAACCAAACCCACCGCCTTGGCGGCATATTGTTTGTTATTGCCGGTGTTGTAACACTTGCTGCATCAATGTTCCTCGCTGAAAAGCTTATGTTTATAGTTTCAATGGTTGTTATATTTGCAACGGTGATAACAACAACTGTTTATTCCTACCTTTTGTACAGAAAATACAACCCACAGTAAATTAATTGTGGATTTATACAAAAAGTAGTCAAAAACTGTCGGATTTTATGGTTCGACAGTTTTTTTGTTTTTATAAAGCTATAATCTGCCATAGCAAACAATATATGCAGAGGACAGCATAAATATGACAAAAATTCAGACTGCGGCAAAAAGTACATATAAAACACATAAAAAAACAAAGCTGATATTTAAAGACAAACAGACAGTTATGATGTGTATACTGTCTGTTTCGGCAGCTCACAGTAATATTCACCTTATGTCGCTTCCACTGATATTTATACTTTGCTGCAGAGACAGACAAAGCAGAAATGTATCTGCTGTTATAACGGTTTTATATCTTGGTGCAAATGCAGTTTCAAACAGCTTTTATGTGCCATATATGTCTTTTGTGTTTGTGTATATCGTGGCAGAGTACCTGCTCAAAAGAAATAAACAGACAGCACTGTACAGTGCAGCACTGCTGTTTGCGGCAGTAAAGGGATATGTGCTGACATTTGGTTTTTCAGATGTTTACAAAGCAGTATTTATTATGGAAATTGTTTCCTTTCTCCTTGCTCCGCAGATGATAAAAAGCGGAGCAGAGCTGCTGCGTGAAAATGCGGCAATAGCATCTTCGGTTCAGCTTGCGGAATGTGCAGTGGCTGTTGTTGCAACAGCTCTTGCCTTAAGCGGTATAAAAATATGGGGAGTGGATATTCCTGTGTGTTTCCTTATGTCGCTGTGTTTTTTCTATTCGGCAAAGGACAACATAGCTTTGTCAATGCTGTCGGTTATAGCAGCGGTGTTTATGCAGTGGCAGAGTGTTGATTTTCCCTTTATCTTTGCAGGGTTTATGGCTGTTGGTTTTGCATCCTTTGCACTTTTACAGCGGGGCTATGCAGGTTATTTCACTCTGATTGCAGTTTCCTTTGGTGTAACTCTTGCATTTATAACGCAATTCAACAGTTTTATCTTTCTCATCACCACATCAATTTCTCTCACAGTGTGTTTTGCTGCAGCAAGATATCACAGCCTGCCTGTAAAAATCACAGGGGAAGAAACGGTGGGAGAAAAAGATTATCTCACTCTTATGGCTAATGTGGACAGGCTGGGCAGGGCATTTCGCTTTCTTGGCAACACGGTGACAGATATATCAAACCTTATAGCTAAAGACGATGTTTCAAAAGATATACAGAATATCGTCGCCAATGAAATCTGCCGCAGATGCAGAAACAACCATATCTGCTGGCAGCAGTACTATGACCATACCCAGCAGCAGTTTTCTTCCTTTGAATATGCACTATGGAAAGGCAAACCTTTTGATTTTGACAGATTGTTCCTCGAAAGGTGCGATAAATCTCCTCAGATTATACAAAGCTTTACCTCTGCCCACAGGCTGCTTTCTACCCGAAGACTGATACATCAGGCGGGCAGACACCAGCAGCAGATGCTTCAGAATCAGTTTTTCACAATGGCACAGACTTTGCAGGATATTGTATACCGTTCAAAACGCAGCGGTATTGCCAATACTGCATTTACCCACACTATGAACAGTTTTTTGCTGGCGATGGGTAAAAAAATTAACTATTGTCTGTGTTTTCAGAATAAAAACCGATGTATTATCAGCATAAATGAATATTTTTTGCCGGCCGAAACTGACAGAATAAAGCTGAAACTTGAGAGTATATATAACAAAAGATTTGCTCCGCCTTCAATGGAGAATGAAGATGACGGGTTTCTGTACACTTTTTGTGAAGTTCCGCAGTTTTCCGCAGAGGTATCGTATAAAAGCAAAAGTAGGTACAGCACCTGCGGTGACATATGCGAAGAGTTCGCCGCAGATGAATATACATATATCATCCTCACCGACGGCATGGGTACAGGCAGCTTTGCGGCGGCGGAAAGCCGTACAGCAGTGGCTATGCTTAAAAGTCTGATGACAGCGGGGATAACCCCAAAAACCGCAGTGGATATAACAAATATAGCCCTCAATCTCAAGGGTACAGGCCAGTCCTGTGTGGCACTGGATATTTTGCAGATTAACTGTTACAGCGGCGAAGGTGTGCTGTACAAGGCGGGGGCAGCACCATCGGTGATAATAAATTCAGGAAAGAGCAGAAATATATATAAGGACAGTCTGCCTGTAGGTATTTTAAAGGATACAAAGCTGGCAGAAGAGGACTTTATCCTGAAAAATGGTGACACCGTTATAATGATGTCAGATGGTATAAAACTGGAAAGGCCGGCAGTACAGAAGATAACCCTTATGTCGGAAAAATGCAGCACAGAGCAGCTGGCAGAATATGTAATGTCGCAGCAGAACAGCACTGATGATGCAACGGTGGCGGTTATAAAACTGACGAGGTGTTGACCCAAAAACAATGAATAACAGACAGACATAATATATCCCCCTAAAAAAGAAAAACACCTGTTTTTTTACAGGTGTTTTTTCTTTATGTAACTGAATGTTGTGATAAATTGCGGCGATATATCATATCGCTTTTACGGCTAACACTTTTCGCCGTTTTCGTAGTATCTGTCCTCTTCAAAGATGTGGAAGCTTATCTGGTCGGCATAAAAACCCATCTTTTCAAACTGTCTGTGGAGATATTTTGCCACCTTGTCCTGAACTTCCATAGGTCTTTCAAACCACCACACCTGAACAACAGGACAGTGTTTGATTCTGCCGCCTTCGTCATAAAAACGGCTGTGGATAAGGTCGAAAACAAACCAGTCACTTGGACAGCCCACAATTCTGGCAAGCTCTGGTGCAGCTTTGACGCTGAGCTCGGCACATTGTTCCTGAGTGATACCTTTAATGATAATCTGAGGCATAATAAAACCCTCTTTTCTTTTTTCTTGATTTAATCATACACCTTTACACAGAATTAAACCATTGAGAGAAAAATCTTATATATGGATTAAAAGGGCATTTTGATAACAGATAAATGAGATTAAGACACAAAAAAGGACGTATTTTCCAATACGTCCCATGATTTTTTATTTATTCAGCTTTTCTTCCAGTTCACGCACTCTTTTTTCCAGAATGGCGTTTGCCTGTGCCAGCTGTTTTATTTTTTTGCTGAAGCCCGAAATCACTGCCGAAACGGAGAGCAGAATCAGCAGAATAAAGATTATCTGTGTAAAAAAGATAAAGTTTACAGGGTCAATCACTCCCGCAATATCGTTGAGCACCAGCACTGTGTAAGGAAAGCATGCAAATATAATCATACACAAACTGAATGCCAGCCATATAATTGAATATTTAACCTCCAGCTTGCCTTTTTTCATAAGATAAAGGATAAACAGCAGAAAGGCAACCGAGCCAAGAATAACTATGGCATGGAGAGAAAAATCCATTGGTTTCATAATTTATTTACCGCCTTTCTTTCCTGTAAAGGAGATTCTGTTTACAACAAGTGCAAGACAGACTTTAATCATATAGTATGCACTTTTAAGACTTCTTATAGAGGAAACGCCGCCCTGTCGTTCTTCCATAACAACAGCCACTTCGCCAACGGAAAATCCGTTTACGATACAGGCCATAATTGCTTCCGGTTCAGGGTAATCATCGGCATAGTTTTTTGCAAAAAATTCAATCAGCTTTCTGTTGCAGGCCCTGAAACCGCTGGTGGTGTCCTTAATGCGTTTGCCTGTCAGCAGCAGAATAAATGTGGAGATTATGTTGATGCCGAAACGTCGCATAAAGCTGGTCTGAAAACCCTCTTTTTCAATAAAGCGGCTGCCTATTGCCATATCAAATCTGCCCTCTGCAACAGGTGCAATAACTCTGGAAAGGTATTTAGGGTCGTGCTGACCGTCACCGTCCATCTGTACAGCAATATCATAGCCGTACTGCTGTGCGTAGAGATAACCCGCCTGTACACCGCCGCCGATGCCAAGATTGATAGGGTTGTTGATATAATTAAAGCCGTTTTCCTTTAATATTTTTTCTGTATCGTCTGTAGAGCAGTCGTTTACAATCAGATAATCAACCTGTGGTGCGTTGCTTTTCAGATTGTCTATAACCCTCACAATGCTGTCCTGCTCGTTGTAGCAGGGGATAATAACCAGCGTTTTCAAAGGAAAATCCTCCGTAAATAAGTTTTAATCAAAGATAAAATTCATAAGCTGTACCAGCACTTTGTTGCGTTCGTGGTGGCTGAGATGATAACTGAAAGCGTTTTCGCCCAGCTGTTTTCTGTCTTCAGGTGACATATTGTACAGCGTTTTTATATTTTCAAAAAGCTGTTTGCTGTTGCCGCTTTCGCCTGTAAGGCCCGCATTTGCTTTTTCGATAACCATACTGCCCTCACCGTCAATACAGGTGATGACAGGTCTTCTGCCCGCCATATAGCTTGTAACCTTTGCAGGTATGGTAAGGCCGATAAGGTCGCTTTTTGCAAGGGGAGCAAAGAGACAGTCGGCAAGGGTGTGGTATACAGGCATATCAGTAACAGACTTGGAGCCGAGAAAATCAAAATAGTCCGCCACATGTTTTTCAGAGGCGTAACTTTCGATATCTTTTCGGGACATACCATCGCCTACGATGATAAATTTCACATCGTTTATTCCGTTTTCTTTTAAAAGCACAGCGCTGTCCACTGCAACTTCAAGGTTCTGTGCGGGGCTTATGTTGCCGGCATATACAATTTTGAAATAATCCTTGTATTTTTCGCACAGTGCTTTGTCTGCGATTTCCTGTTCGTAGAACTTTTCGCAGTACTGTGGGATAACCGCAATATTTTCGCTGCTTTTGCCTGTAACCTCCATCAGCTTGTCCTTTAAGGAGGGGCTCATGGCAATCAGCCTGTCACTTTTTTTATAGTGCCAGTGGCTTGTAACTTCGCACACCTTCTGCAGAAATCTGTTCTGTATCGGCAACACGGAGTACAGATTTTCAGGCCACAGGTCAAGTACGTATGTAGTCAGTGGGACTTTTTTCAGCTTTGAGTATACTATGGCAGGAAAAATCATATACACAGGGCTGGTTTCGTAGCAGAAAACAGCATCGTATTTTTGGCCGAGGAAAGATAAAATCTTAAAACTGGCAAAAAACGGATAGGAGATGTAGTTTAGAAAAATTCTTATGGAAGAATTGCCCTTTCTTGTTATCTCCCAGCATCTGTGTACATTGACGCCTTTGTAATTTTGTTTTAAATTTTTGAAAAAGCCGTAGCCTTCGGGAATATTGCCGTTGGGATAGTTAGGTATGCCGCAAAGCACGTCAACCTCGATATCATTTTCGGCAAAGCCCTGGGCAATATCGCTTATACGGAAATTTTCAGGCCAGAAGTGCTGGCTTATAATCAGAATTCGTTTTTTCAAAGTGAGTTCCTGTATTCTAATTAATGTATATTGCAGGGAACGGCGTCCTCGGCGTCCCGCTCAAAAGCATAGCTTTGTGCAGCGGACAGGCAGATGTACCCATCCGCTTCGGTGCAGACATAAAGGTGAAAGAATTAATACTTTCTCCACACCATTTTGTTTACCACGCCTGTGTAGCTCTGGATAAGCTTTACAACCTTTGTGGAAACATTTTCATCTGTATAGTTTGGCACAGGGATGCCGTAGTCGCCGTTTTTGTTCATCTCAACAGCTGTGTCAACCGCCTGCAGCACCTGTTCTGTTGTAATACCTGCAAGGATAAAGTTGCCTTTGTCCAGAGCTTCCGGTCTTTCTGTGGAGGTGCGGATGCACACAGCAGGGAAAGGATTGCCAACAGAGAGGAAGAAGCTGCTTTCTTCCGGCAGAGTGCCTGAGTCGGAAACAACTGCAAATGCGTTCATCTGCAGATTGTTGTAGTCGTGGAAGCCAAGAGGCTTGTTCTGGATAACACGCTTGTCAAACACAAAACCACGCTGTGCAATAAATTTTGCACTTCTTGGGTGACAGGAATAGAGGATAGGCATATCGTACTTTTCTGCCATTGCATTTACTGCGTTCATCAGGTTGAAGAAGTTCTGTTCTGTGTCGATGTTTTCTTCTCTGTGGGCAGAAAGCAGAATATATTTTCCTTTTTCAAGGCCCAGCTTGTCCAGAATATCGGAAGCCTTTATCTGTTCCAGATTTTCGTGCAGCACTTCTGCCATAGGGCTGCCTGTAACATAGGTGCGTTCCTTTGCTGTGCCCTCGCTGTTCAGATAACGGCGTGCGTGTTCGGAATAGCACAGGTTTACATCTGCAATATGGTCAACAATTCTGCGGTTGGTTTCTTCAGGCAGACATTCATCAAAGCAACGGTTGCCGGCTTCCATGTGGAAGATAGGAATATGCAGTCTCTTTGCACCGATAGCGGAAAGACAGCTGTTTGTGTCCCCAAGGATAAGCAGTGCGTCAGGCTGCTGCTCCACCATAAGTGCATAGGATTTTGCAATGATATTGCCTATTGTTTCTCCAAGGTCCTTGCCTACAGCATCAAGATAGAAATCAGGTGCACGCAACCCCAGGTCATCAAAGAAAACCTGGTTCAGCTCGTAGTCATAGTTCTGGCCTGTGTGTACAAGAATCTGGTCAAAATATTTATCACATTTTTTGATAACGGCAGCAAGACGGATGATTTCCGGTCTTGTACCGATGATTGTCATAAGTTTCAGCTTGCTCATTTTATTACTCCATAATGAAAGTGTTATTGAATATTACCTGGCCTGCTTCGATTTTTGCAAACGGTGCAATGCGGTTGTAAGCTTTAACCACGCTGTTGATGCACAGATGTACACCCTTTTCGATAACTACATCGTGATCCACCACAGCACCAAAGTTTACAATGCAGCCTGTTCGCACAACAGCGGTGGTGTTAACCACTGCCTGAGGAAGCACAGCACAGCCTTTTTCTATCAGTGCATTGGGGCTTACATAAGCTGACGGATGGATAATTGTGGCAACCTGTGCTTTTGCACCGTTGAAAGTATATATCCATTCAACACGCAGATTGTTGTTGCCAAAGGCAGGGTAAAACCAGGTGTTTTCGTCTATGTAGTTCACATAGTCCTTGCATACACCCTTTACTCTTTCGTCCTTTGCGTTGTCATCAAGAAAGATGATATCGTCATACATTTCTGCAGATGTCACAACGTCTGCCACAGTTTTGCCATAGCCGCCAAAGCCAAGAATAACCAATCTTTTCATATTACAAATCCACCTTTGTATAGTATGTGTCAGGGTTCTGAGGGTCGAATATCTGGTTGGACCAGAACAGGCAGATCATCTCTTCATCGCCTGTGTTTGTAATATTGTGTGTGTAGCCTACAGGAATGTCCACCACTGTCGGCTCGTCACCGCATACATCATAGCGGATAATATCGTTTGTAATCATATGGCGGAAACTGATTGTAGCCCTGCCTTTGATAACAAAGAATTTTTCCACCTTTGTGTGATGCCAGTGGTCACCGCGGGTGATACCCGGTTTTGTTGTAGAGATAAAAATCTGTCCGAAGCTTTCGCTCTTGATAAACTCTGCCAGCCAGCCGCGGTTGTCCTCGTTTTTCCTCAGTTTGTAGGAGAAGTTGTCTGTGTCAAGGTAGGACAGATATGTGCCGTAGAGACGCTGTTCCATAAGGCCGTTGAGGTTTGGCATAACCAGAGTGTCGCGGTTTCTGCCAAAGCTTTCGATTGTTTTTGCCAGTTTACCCAGAGTAATTTTGTGGAGAGTGTCGATTTCAAAGAAACCTTCATGGTAGTCGGCTGTGTTCTCCATAATATCAACAAACTTTGCCACAACATCGTCGATGTAGCACAGTGTCAGTTCTCTGTCAGGGTCATTTATCTGTAAAGGCAGGCCGTGTGCCACGTTGTGACAGAAGGTTGCCACAACTGTGTTGTAGTTTGGCCGGCTCCATTTGCCGAAAACGCCGTAAAGACGCACAATAAACGCAGGGTTAAAGCCGTTTGCAAGGAACAAATCTTCACCCATCTTTTTGCTTTTGCCGTAATCGTTGTCCAAAAGTGCCTGAATGGAGGAGGAAACGATTACAGGACAAGGATTATCTGCTTTTTTGAGAGTGTCCAGCAGCTTTGCGGAAAAATCTGTGTTGCCCTCGTAAAATTCTTTTGTGTCAACAGGGCGGTTTACCCCTGCAAGATGAAACACAAAGTCACAGTCTGAACAGTATCTTTCCAGTTCTTCTGCTGTGGAATCTCTGTCGTAGAGATAAAGGTCTGTATAACCTTTCTGCAAAAGTGTGGCGGTCAGGTTTTTGCCCACAAAGCCCCCTGCACCTGTGATCAAAATCTTTTTATTATTTTCCAAGTTTAGCCAGCTCCTCTTTGATGTAGTCTGTTGTCATCATCTTTGCCTTAGTGCCTTCAATGTCAAGGCGTTCTGTGTTGTGGCTGTTGTACTGGTGAAGAACCTTTTCTTCTGTTCTGCCCTCTACAAAGTATTTGTCGTAGTTAAGGTCACGGTTGTCGGCAGGCACACGGTAGTAGCCGCCCATGTCGATAGCCTTTGCGGCTTCTTCTTCTGTGAGCAGTGTTTCGTACAGTTTTTCGCCGTGTCTTTCGCCGATAATTCTGATGCCTGTGTCGCCGAACAGTTCCTGTGTTGCTTTTGCAAGGTCGCCGATTGTGCATGCAGGAGATTTCTGAACAAACAAATCACCTGCCTGTCCGTGTGTGAATGCAAACACAACAAGGTCAACAGCTTCGTCAAGGTTCATAAGAAAGCGTGTCATATCAGGATTTGTGATTGTAAGAGGCTTGCCCTGTCTTATCTGTTCACGGAAAAGAGGAATAACACTGCCGCGGCTGCACATAACGTTGCCGTATCTTGTACAGCAGATTGTTGTTTTTTCAGGGTCAACTGTTCTGGATTTTGCCACGATAACCTTTTCCATCATAGCTTTGGAGATGCCCATTGCATTGATAGGATAAGCTGCTTTGTCTGTAGAAAGACAAACCACTCTTTTTACACCGTGACGGATTGCACTTGTCAGAACATTTTCTGTACCCAGCACGTTGGTTTTAACAGCTTCCACAGGGAAGAACTCGCAGGAAGGAACCTGTTTAAGTGCTGCGGCATGGAAGATGAAGTCAACACCGCTCATAGCGTTGTCAACGCTGTTGATATCCCTTACATCACCGATGTAGAATTTAACCTTCTGGCTTTCAACAGGGTACTGCACCTGCAGGTCGTGACGCATATCGTCCTGTTTCTTTTCATCGCGGGAGAAGATGCGGATTTCGCCGATATCTGTTGTCAGAAAGTGTTTGAGTACTGTGTGGCCAAAGCTGCCTGTACCACCTGTAATCAAAAGAGTTTTACCTGTAAAAACTGAATTTGACATAAATTTTATCCTCCAAAGCATAGCTTTTAATTAACTAAATAAATATGCAGACGCATATATTCAATTTATTCTAACATATTTTTTGCAATATTAAAAGTATATAAAGTAAAAATGCTATAAAAAAGTGTTGATTTTTTATATTTTGTGATAGAATATAGACAGAAAAATAAACTGTGTGCCCGTATCGCCAAAATAAGGGTGCAGATGTTATAAAGGAGAAATACCATGAGCGTTCTTGAAAAATTTTTAAGCTACATAAAAATATCTTCACCATCTGACGAAGAGTGCGAAAACTGTCCGTCTTCAGCCTGTCAGCTGGATGTTGCAAACTTTGTGGCAGAGCAGATGAAAGATGTCGGTCTGTCTGACGTACGCATCGAAAAAGGTTATGTTTACGGCATGCTTCCTGCAACAAAAGGATATGAAGATATACCTTGCATCGGCCTTATTGCCCACATGGACACAGCACCTGAATTTTCAGGCTGGGACATCAAGCCGCAGATTATTGAAAACTACAACGGCAAGGATGTTCTGCTGGCAGGCAGTGGTGATACTTTAAGTGTTGCCGAATTCCCTGAACTCTGCAGTTTCAAAGGTCATACACTTGTTACCACCGACGGCACAACACTGCTGGGTGCAGATGACAAGGCAGGTATTGCAGTTATTATGCAGGCAGTTGAAGATATCATAAAAAACGACCTTCCACACGGGGCTATTGCCGTTGGCTTCACACCTGATGAAGAAATCGGCCGCGGTGCAGACAATTTTAATGTAGCTGATTTCGGTGCACAGTTTGCCTATACTGTTGACGGCGGTCTTCCAGGAGAAATCGAATACCAGAACTTCAATGCGTACTCCGCAAAGGTAACTGTTACAGGCCGTTCCATTCATCCTGGTTCCTCCAAAAACCAGATGATAAACAGCCAGCGTGTTGCTATGGAATTTGACCGCATGCTTCCTGAGTTTGAACGCCCTGAATACACCGAGGGATTTGAAGGTTTTTACCACCTTACCGACTTTGACGGCTGCACAGAAAAAACAACATTAAGCTATATTCTCCGTGACCACGATGACGACAAAATCATCCAGAAATGCAATATGATGGCAGAGGTTGCAGCATTCCTCAATAAAAAATACGGCAGAGAACTTGTAAAAGTGGAAACAAAGGAAAGCTACCGCAATATGAAATGCCAGATTCTGCCGCATTTCCACCTTGTTGAAAATGCACAGAAGGCAATCGAAATGGCTGGCATCACACCTAAAAACGTTGCAATCCGCGGCGGCACAGACGGTGCACGCCTCTCCTTTATGGGACTGCCTTGTCCAAACCTTGCAACAGGCGGCATGAACTTCCACGGCAAGTATGAATGTGTTACAAAGGAAAATATGGAAATCTGCACACAGGTTGTAAAAAACATAATTTCTCTTTATGCACAGAAATAAAACTATAATTTTTTGGAATAACAAAACAGAAAAGGACGGCATCTGCCGTCCTTTTTATATGCTAAACCGGAAGTATAAGATATACAAGTCCTGCAATATACACTGCTTTAAAGATAATATCAACTGCCTTGTAGTAATTTTCTCCCGCTGCCCTGTTTTTTCTGAAAAGGTTGTAAACCTGTGTGCTGTGTCTCTTTACAATAAACATAACTGCAAGCAGTGCAAGCAAAAGTATCCACGGCTTGCTGCCGAATCCACGGTTTCTCTCAGCACTCTGGTCAGCAATCAGGTCCCATCTTGCGTCGGGCAGGGTGCTGTCAGGCCCCATATTGCCATCTATTGAAACTCCGCCTGCACTGTTCACCGTCAGCACATAGTCATCATCAAGGGTTATAATGGAATAATCCAGCTGTTTCTGCAGTACAATTTTTTCAAATTCTGCGGCAGAATTTTTACAGGTATAGGTTATCGTTGTAAGGTTTGCACTTTTTTTATAAAAATGCCCGTCAACATATATGCCTTTGGTGAAGAACAAGAACCAGAAAGCGATAAAGTAAAGCACAAAAAATATGGTAAGAATAAGATGTTTTTTAAGTTTTGTGGTAAGTTGTCGGATGTATAGCTCCATATTTTTCCTCCTTTTAAATTTTCTCATAAAAATATTGTATCCAATATTTTGTGTGTATACCAATAATACAATATATTAGGCGGAAAATCAATTTTTGGCAGGTGAAAAACAATATAACGGCGGGCTTTAAAAATACACCATAAATTTAATTTATAATACAATAATTTCTTACAAAATAAACACTTGAAAAAAATGCACAATAGGGTATGATATAAGTGTATAGCTATGAAAATAATCCAATCAGAGGTGATTTACTATGTCCATAGCAGAAAAAGAAAAATACTATCTTGATATTATCGAAAAGCACGAAGCCAATGGCGTGGAATTCTTCACAAGCCACGGCATAATCATCGATCCGCAGGTTAAAATCGGCAAGGGTACACAGATTCTCCCGGGTACAATACTCAGAGGAGAAACCGAAATCGGCGAAAACTGCGTTATCGGCCCGAACAGCATGCTGACAGACTGCAAAGTTGGCGATGGTGTTGTTTTCAACGCTTCCCAGGGCACAGAATCTGTGGTGGAAGACGGTGCAAAAATCGGTCCGTTCACACAGCTCAGACCAAACAGCCATATCTGCAAAAAGGTAAAAATCGGCGACTTTGTAGAGGTTAAAAACTCCACAATAGGCGAGGGCACATCCATTGCACATCTCACTTACATCGGTGACAGCGATGTGGGCAGACATGTAAACTTCGGCTGCGGCGTGGTAACTGTAAACTACGATGGTGCAGGCAAAAACCGCTGCACAATAGGCGACTATGCATTTATCGGCTGTAACACTAACCTTATCGCACCTGTAAAGGTGGGCAACGGTGCATACACAGCAGCAGGTTCAACCATCAACAGGGATGTTCCTGACGGCGACCTGGCAGTTGCACGTGCAAGACAGGAAAATAAATCCAAATGGGCCGAGAAAAAACTCAGCGGATATATTGAAAAACATTCAAAATAAGGTTACAATATAAGTTAAGTAATTTATATTTTTAATTTTAAAAATAAAAAATAGATTCAACCATTTAAAACAAGAGAAAAAGAGGTACAAAATGAACATCCACGGTAAAGACATTAAGATTTTTGCTTGTAACTCCAGTAAAGAACTTGCAAAGAAAATTGCTGACCAGATGGGTCTGCCACTTGGCAAATGCGAGGTTGGCACATTCTCCGACGGTGAAATTGCAGTTTCCATCAAGGAAACAGTTCGCGGCAGCGACGTTTTCATCATCCAGAGTACAAACGCACCTGTAAACAACAATCTTATGGAGCTGCTCATTATGATTGACGCTATGAAGAGAGCTTCCGCAGGCCGTATCACAGCAGTTATGCCATATTACGGCTATGCACGTCAGGACAGAAAGAGCAAATCCCGTGATCCAATCACAGCTAAACTTGTAGCAGATCTTATCACAGCTGCAGGTGCAGACCGTGTATTGACAATGGATCTCCACGCTGCACAGATTCAGGGCTTCTTTGACATTCCGCTTGACCACCTTGTTGGTATGCCAATTCTTGCAAGAATGTTTGAAACAAGAGAAATTGACGACCTCGTTGTTGTTAGCCCTGACCTTGGTTCCGTAACAAGGGCAAGAAACTTTGCAAGCTACCTTGACGCACCAATCGCTATCATCGACAAACGCCGTCCAAAAGCAAATGTTTCCGAAATCATGAACATCATCGGCGACATCAACGGCAAAAACGTTGTTATCATCGACGACATCATCGATACAGCAGGCACACTCTGCAACGCTGCAAACGCTCTCAAGGAACGCGGTGCAAAATCTGTAAGAGCCTGTGCAACACACGGTGTTCTCTCCGGCCCTGCAATCCAGAGAATCGAAGAATCTGCTCTTGAAGAAATCATCCTTCTGGACACAATTCAGCTTCCTGAAGAAAAACAGATTGACAAAATCAAGGTTACAACAGTTGCAACAGTATTCGCTGATGCTATCAGAAGAATCTATGCTGACCAGTCTGTTTCCACTTTGTTTGACTAATTATGTTTTTTAAAAAATCAAAACAAAGCATAGACTACATAGTAGCAGGTCTTGGCAATCCTGGCAGCAAATACCAGAACACACGCCACAACATCGGTTTTGAAACACTGGACTATATTGCAGATAAAAACAATGTTTCTGTAACAAAGGCCAAATTCTCCGCACTTTACGGTGTGTGGGAAACAGAGGGCAGAAAGGTTATGCTGCTTAAACCCCAGACTTTTATGAACCTTTCCGGCGAAGCAGTAATGCAGGCGGCGAGGTTCTATAAGGTGCCTGCAGAAAATATCATCGTTATCTTTGACGATGTCTCTCTCGATGTGGGCAAAATGCGTATCCGTGCCAAAGGCAGTGCAGGCGGACACAACGGTATAAAGAGCATCATCAGCCACATGGGACAGGATTTTCCAAGAATAAAAATGGGTGTGGGGCAGAAGCCTCATCCCGACTATGACCTTGCAGACTGGGTGCTGGGCAAATTTACAGACGGTGACAAAAAGCTTTTGGCAGACCGTTTTGAAGATGCACACAAAGCCGTAAAACTTATGGTGAGCGGCGACAGTCAGAAGGCTATGAATTTATATAACAGATAATTTAACAGAAGCCGTACAGGGGTATCCTTATCCTTGTACGGCAACTGCTCGTTATGGATACTGCAAAGTTTGTCAGAAAATGTAGAACGAATTTTGTAATTCTGTAGCGATTAATCCCGAAATATGCTGCAGATATAAACAATCTGTATTAACATATAGTAATTTTTGTCGAAAAATATACAAAAAGGAGTTTGTATGCTTTTAAAGGAACTTATCAGAACACAGGAATTTATAAAGCTTACCAATGAGCTCAGGGCGTATAAATCGCCTGTAGCTCTTTTTGGTCTGTCACAGACTGCCCGTGCAGCCTTTATAGCTGCAATCCAGCAGATGACCGGCCGTCAGGTGCTGGTGCTGACCAAGGACGAAAAAAGTGCAAACCGACTCAATGACGATATCCTCTTTTTCGGCGAAAAATCACAGGTTTTTCCGTCAAGGGATTTGACTTTACGTCCCCTTGAAGGCTTCTCCCGCGAGTTTGAGTACCGCCGCATAAAAACAATGGGGTATCTTGTTTCCAGACGCTGCAATATTGTGGTGTCCACAATGGAAGCTGCCCTAATGTATACAATGCCAAAGGAAAAATTTCTGGAAAACACCCTTACAATAAAAACTACATCGGTTATCAGCCCGAAAGACCTGGTACAGAAACTGATAAACGCAGGTTATATCCGCCGTGATATGGTGGAAGGCCCGGGGCAGTTTGCCCAGAGAGGCGATATTGTGGACCTTTACACCCCGGATATGCCGCTGCCAGTCCGTATTGAGTTTTGGGGAGACGAAATCGACCGCATCAACACCTTTGAGCTGGAAACCCAGCGACGTACCGAACAGATTAAAAAGGTGCATATCTCACCTGTAAAAGAGGTACTGTTCACTACACCTCAGGAAGCACTGACAGCTATCGAAAGCTACCGCAAAAAGCTGGTATCAAAACATCTTTCACAGTTTGACACAGCGGCAGAAAAGGATCTGAACACCCTTAAAAATGATATGATGCCTCAGGCTATGGACAAGTACATCTCAATGTGCTACTCTCAGCAGTCAACACTGTTCGATTTTATTGATGACCCTATCATATTTATCGACGATTTCAGTGCTGCAAGGGAAAGCTACGAGCAGACATTGTGGCACAACGGACAGGATATTGAAACCCTCCTTGCTGACGGCATTCTGGCAAAAGGTATGACAGATTTCTACGCACCGTACACATATATACTTGAAAAGGCAAAAACTGTGCCCACAGTTGTTGCCGAGGACTTTGTACGCAGTGTAAGCGATATAAATCTCTCCAATGTTGTGAACTTCACCTGCCACAACCTGCCAAGCTGGGCGGGGGAATATAAGGTGCTTGCTGAAGATGTGGGAGAACTGCTTAAACAGAATTATAAAATTGTTGTTCTTGCAGGTACAAAAAAATCAGCCCAGAGCCTTGCCCGAGACCTTGAAAGCTTTGGCTACTCCGCTTTCTATATGGAAAAGGACGCGGTTTTAAGCCCGGGCACTATTGGTGTTGCGGCGGGACACACCTATCAGGGATTTGACCTGCCGCTGCACAAGCTGTGCCTTATAACAGGCAGAAAGCTGGATGTGGGCAAGCAGAACTATAAACGAACAAAAGCAAAGGATGCTCTCACATCCATCGATGAAATCTCCAAAGGCGACTATGTTGTTCACCAGAACTACGGCATCGGCATCTACGACGGCATACACAATGTAAGCATGCAGGGGGTTACAAAAGACTACCTCAAAATTAACTTTCAGGGCAAGGACAGCCTCTTTGTGCCTGTAACCCAGCTGGACCTTATCAGCCGCTATACCTACGCCCAGTCGGACGAAAAGGTTTCGCTGTCAAAACTTGGGGGCGAAAGCTGGAAAAAGACAAAAGCAAAGGTTAAAAAAGCAACACAGGAGATGGCGGCAGAGCTTATCCGCCTCTATGCCGAACGTGAAAAGGCAAAGGGGTATCCATTTGACGAGGACACCGAATGGCAGCGTGATTTTGAAGCACGTTTTATCTACGACGAAACCGACGACCAGCTGCGGGCCATATCGGAAATCAAAAAGGATATGGAAAGCCCGTACCCAATGGAACGTCTGCTCTGTGGCGACGTTGGTGTCGGCAAAACCGAGGTTGCCCTCCGTGCTGCATTCAAGGCGGTTATGAACAACAAGCAGGTGGCAATACTTGTGCCTACAACGGTGCTTGCCTGGCAGCACTACAACACCCTTGTGCAGCGAATGGAAAGTTTTCCGATCAACATACAGCTGCTTTCCCGTTTCCGCACACCAAAACAGCGGGAACAGACAATAAAGGATATCAACAGCGGCGTTGCAAATATTGTTGTTGGCACCCACGCACTTATACAGAACAAGGTTAAATTCAAGGATTTAGGTCTTGTTATCATCGACGAAGAGCAACGTTTCGGTGTTGCCCACAAGGAAAAGCTGGTGGAGGGCTTCAAAGGTGTTGACGTGCTCACCCTTTCTGCCACACCAATTCCAAGAACACTCAGCATGGCCCTCAACGGCATCCGAGATATGTCAACAATAGAAAAACCGCCGTTTGACCGTATCCCTATAGAAACCTATGTCAGCGAATATGACGAAAAGATGGTCAGCTTTGCACTTAACAGGGAAATCAACCGCGGCGGTCAGTGTTATTACTTATATAACCGTGTGGAAACCATTGACAACTGTGCTCTCCGTGTGCAGAAGATGTGTCCAAATGCAAGAATTGCGGTGGCACACGGACAGATGGACGAAGCAAGCCTTTCAAGGGTATGGCAGCAGCTTATCAATGGCGAGATTGATATCCTTGTATGTACAACCATCATAGAAACAGGCATCGACGTGCCTAACTGCAATACGCTGATTATAGAAGATGCGGACAGAATGGGCCTCAGCCAGCTTTATCAGATACGCGGACGTGTGGGCCGTTCCACCCGTAAGGCCTATGCATACTTTACATTCAAACGCAACAAGGTTCTCAACGAAATTGCAGTAAAACGTCTCAATGCCATCAGAGAGTTTACCAACTTCGGCTCGGGCTTCAAGATTGCCATGCGGGACCTGCAGATACGCGGTGCAGGCAGCATCTTAGGCAAAACCCAAAGCGGCTTTATGGCTTCCATCGGCTATGATTTATATGTAAAACTGCTCAATCAGGCTATTGCGGTGGAAAAGGGCGAGGAGATAAAAACCGAAAAATCCGACTGTCTTATCGACATTACAGTGGATGCATTTATCCCTGAAAAATATATCCCTTACACCCAGAACCGTATCGAAAGCTACAAGCGTATTGCTTCCCTTGAAAACGAGGAGGATGTTTCCGACCTGCTGGACGAACTTATCGACCGTTACGGCGATGTGCCGGACAGCGTTATGGGGCTTATCGATATTTCCCTTTTGCGTGTTATGGCGGCAGGTGTTGGTATACACGAGGTTGTTCAGCGCAAGGATAACCTTATGTTCTACTCCAAGGACTTTGCAAAGGTGGACATTGGCTATGTGTTGCAGCACACAAAGCACAAAATCGCCATAAATCAGGTGAACAAGCCATATATCTCCGCACAGATTAAAAACGGCGAAAGTCCGCTGGAGGTAATGAAGGATATGCTGCATCTCTTTAAGGCCTCGGCAGAACAGAAGCAGTAAATTACTCTGGTTTTGTAAGAAATCAGATTTAAATCAGATATTTTTCACATTTTAAAGGCAATATAAACTCGTTTTAATATTGCCTTTACTGCATCTTTTGTGGTAAACTTATAAAGTTGTTTGACAAAGTATAATCATTCAGGGGGTAAAACCGTTATGTTTAAAAGAATCGCAGCAGCTGTTCTCACAGTTGCTATGGCTGCAGCAAGCCTTACAGGCTGCAGCAAAAGTTATGAAAAAGTAGTTACAGTTGAAGGTGTTGACATTAAACCAAGCATGTATCTTTACGCACAGTATATGGCATATCTCGAAGCTGAAACTATGGTGGAAGAAGGCACAGATGTTCTTTCCGCAACAATCGAAGAAGTATCTGCAAAAGACTGGATTTACACACAGACAATCGAAAACCTTAAAAAATACGTTTGGGTTGAAAAAACAGCAGCAGAAATGAATGCACAGCTTACAGCAGAAGACCAGGAATACATCGACTATCAGGCAGGTTATTACTGGCCAATGGCAGAAGGTATCATGGCTGACAACGGTATCGGTGAAGAAACATACAAAAAATTCATCACAAATGAATACTACTCCGAATACGTTGTATTCCAGAACCTTTACGGCACAGACGGCGAAAAAGAACCATCCGACGAAGCAGTTGTTGAATATATGGACGGCAAATATGCAAGAATCAGAGGCTTCGAACTTTCCAAAATGGTAAACGGCACAGAAGACTTTGTAAGTGCACAGAACCTTGCAGATCTTACAATCATCGCAACAGCAGCAGCAAAACAGCTCAACGAAGGTGCAGACTTTGCCACTGTTATGGCAGATGCTCTCAACGCAGCTGCAGAACTCAACGGTGACGAAACAGAATACAAAGCTGAAGATGCAGCAAAATACACAGTTGAAAGATATCTCACAAAGGAAAACATCGCTTCCTACGAAGAGGTACTCACAGCAAACGCATTTATGCTTGACGTTGACGGCGAATGGGTATATGACGATGTAGAAAAAGAAATCGTTGTTTACCAGAGAGTTAAAAACCTCAAAGACCAGACAGAAATCGACTACTACAAACTTTCCCTCACACACGAAATGTGTGCAGAAGAATATGCTGACTACATCGCAGAACAGACAGCAGCTTACGAAGTTGTTGAAGATGCAGCAGCAGTAGGTTTCTACTCTGTAGAAAAAATCAAATAATTTTAAGAATAAAAACAGCGGGTTTTGGTTAAACCTGCTGTTTTGCTTGTATATGTAATTTTATCACTTTAAAAATATGACATAATATGATACATTTTTTACATAATAAGGTGTACTATGGATATATCCTTTGCGGAGGTACAGAAATGAAAAACGTTTACGATATAATTATCATCGGCATGGGACCGGCAGGTGTTTCGGCGGCACTGTATGCACACCGTGCAGGTGCAGAGGTGCTGGTTATCGGTGGTGACAGCAATGCTCTTTCCAAAGCGGAAAAGATAGATAATTACTACGGTGTGAAAAAAGGCACAACAGGTGCAGAACTGTTCAGCATGGGCAAAGAACAGCTTGCTGACAGCAATATCGACACCATGGATGGACAGGTTGTGTCAATCGAGTGGACGGGTGATTATGCCGTAAAAACAGTGGAAAACAGCTACACAGCCAAAAGTGTTGTCCTTGCTACAGGCACAGGCCGCAGAACACCTAACATAAAAGGTCTGAAAGAGTTTGAAGGCCGAGGCGTAAGCTGGTGTGCGGTGTGCGACGGCTTTTTCTACCGCGGAAAAACCGTTGCCGTTCTTGGCGAAGGAGAATATGCAGCAGAAGAAGCTGAATATCTTAAAAACCTTGCCGCAAAAGTTTATATCCTCACAAACGGCAAACAGCCTGCAAAGGTGATTGACGGCGTTGAATATATCGAAAAACCTCTGGCAGAAATCAAAGGTGAAGCCACAGTTTCCACCGTTGAATTTGCCGATGGCAGCAGCATCGGAACAGACGGAGTCTTTGTGGCAATCGGCGTTGCGGGAGCAGGAGAATTTGCCCGCAAACTGGGTGCAGAAATAAATGGAAATTCAATAGTAACAGATAATAATTGTGCAACAAATATCCCTGGTCTCTTTGCAGCGGGGGATAACACAGGCGGCATGATGCAGATTGCAAAGGCAGTATACGAGGGCGCAGTTGCAGGCAGCGAAAGTGCAAAATTTATAAGGGAAATGAAAGGATAAAAAATATGAGTCTGGAACCGGGAAAATACAGACACTTCAAGGGCAATGAATACGAGGTGTTATATATTGCAAAACACTCCGAAACTCTGGAGGAAATGGTGGTCTATCGTGCTTTATACGGCGAAAAAGGCGTGTGGGTACGTCCGCTCGGTATGTTCTGCGAGGAGATAACCCGTGACGGCAGAACCTTTAAACGTTTTGAAAAGATTGACGAATAAAATATGCTGATAAGCTGTGTTTGAAAATAAGGCGGCAGAGAACATATGAAAAATATATTCTCTGCTGTCTTTGCAGTCTGTTGGTCGGAAATATACAGTAAAACTGTATATATTTACAGATAACTTGGTACAACAAAAGTATATACAGTCATCTGCGTGTAAAAATTTGTACAAAGCTACACAAAATTGTATTATTTTTTGTGCATTTTTTGCACATAAAAATTATTGAACAAAAAACAGCATGTGTGGTATAATTACCTTGCACTATTATATATGATTTTTCAAGTATTATATTTATAAAATAAACTTTGATGCATATATAAATAGTGCAAAATTAATTTATTAATCATTTATAAAAATAAAAACATATAATGAAAGGGTGAATATTGATGAAAAGAATAATATCCGCAATTTTGTCAATGGCACTTCTATTGAGCGCAATTCCGTTTGGTGCCCTGCAGGTTTCTGCGGCGGCAGACGATTTTAGCGTTGGTCAGAACGGCTATGTTTCCGACCCAAGTACTATTGACAGCTACAAAGACTATTTCACCGCAGACAGCACCGAATTTGCAGGTGCTGTGTGGACCGATAAATCTGTTTTTACAAAGGACAATATCGGTCAGAATCCTTTTGGCATCACCAAAGACCATGCAGGACACACATTAACAGATATAAAAGAAATTAAAAACAACGAATTTCTTGTATCCCTGTCTGCACTTTCTTCCACAAAACAGATAGAAGGATATTCCTATCTTCCTACAGACACCATTCTGGTGCTGGACCTTTCCGGCAGTATGCTCAACGCAGGTGAGCTGGATGCTTTGCTGGAAGCAGCAAACAAGGCTATAGCCGAACTGCTTAACCTCAACAAACACAACCGTGTAGGTGTTGTTGTGTACAGCAATGACGGTCAGGAATTTTTCCCGCTGGACAGATATACAACAACCAAAAGAACTACAGGCAGCAATGCTTATGATGTTTATCTCGAGAAAAACGGAAACTCTCAGGTGAGAACAGCCAGAAGCGGTAACACCAATGTTGTAAAGAACAGCAATGGTGCAACAATGAACAAAACATACTCCCTGAGCAGTACAGGCCGTACATATATCCAGAGCGGTCTCAACGTTGCCAGAAATATGTTTGAAGGCGTTGAAGACATAACAATTCCGACAGGCGAAATCATGGGCGGTACAAAGCGTAAACCAATCGTTGTGCTCATGTCCGACGGTGCTCCGACCCGTGCAACAGCAAGCTACACCTTTGCAAACAGCAGCAATCCATCCTATGTAACAACAAACGGTTACAACTCCAGCGATTTCCACACATTTGCAACACAGCTTACAGCAGCTTATGTGGACAGAGAAATCGGAGAACATTATGATGGCGAATGTCTGTTCTACACACTGGGCTTCAATCTGGAAAATGACGTACAGCGTGCACTTTCCGTGCTTAATCCTGACAGCTCTACAACAGCAATCAACAATCTCTGGCAGGCATACCAGACAGCGACACAGAATGTAACCAACATTGTAAGTTACGGCTCAGGTTACAACACAACATATCTCAGACGTCTTGAGGGCGGCAGTGATGGCCTGGACAGCAACAAATCCTACGCTGACAAATATTTCCCTGCAGAAACAACAAACGACCTTATCGAAGCTTTCGACGATATCGTTGACCAGATTATCATCCAGTCCAAATACTATCCTACACTTGTTTCCTCAGGTCAGTACGATATGGACGGCTATGTAACAATAGTTGACGAGCTGGGCGCAAATATGGAAGTTAAAGACATCCGCGGCATCGTGCTGGGTGACGTGCTTTACACAGGCGAAGCAATGGCACAGGCAATGAGCCAGGGTGCAAACGGCCCATACGGCAACAGCACAACATGGTCCGAACTTGGCTGGGAACTTGTTTACTCCATCGCCGAACGTCTCAATGTTTCCAACGATGTGGCTATCGATATGCTCACAAAAGCATGGGCAGACACAGTTGGCAACAGCAGTGACAGAAAAACACAGCTCTATTATGAAAATGCAGACAGCTGGGGCAACTATATCAGCTACTATCTTGACGACGACAATAAAAACCTTGGCTGGCGTGATGAAGATGATACATCTGCAGCTTATCCGACAGGCACAAAATACATCGGCCGCAGCTATATCTTCCAGGGCACAGTAAACGACAGAGATAGCAATGTTCACGAAAGTGAAATGCTGCACATTGTTGTTCAGGTGTTTGAAGATGTAACTACAGGCGAGCAGACAGTTACATTCCGTGTGCCTGCAAGCCTTGTTCCGCTTTCTCTGTACGAAGTTGAAGTTGAAGGCAACGTTCTCAACGAACAGACAGTTGTGGACAGCTTCACATTCCAGGAAGAAACACCAATCCGTCTGCTTTATGATGTTGGCCTTGTTGACGAGATTACACCAATCAATCTGGCAGAAAAAATGTCAGCAGCAGACGCTCACAAACATCCTACAGGCGACGGCGGCTACTACTTCTACTCCAACAGCTGGGGCACAGTAACAGACAACGACGGTATCGATATAGAGGACCCTAACGGACACAGTGCAACAGTTGCACACTACCTGCCATCCAAAGAAAACGAACGCTACTACTATGCAGAAGACAGCATAGTTTACGATGCAAACGGCAACAAACAGACAGATAAAAACAGCAAGCCGACAGGCTCTGGCTATAAACACGCAATCTACACCATCAAAAAGGATGGCAATGCAAACACAGTTGACGTAACATGGCTGAACATCAATGCACAGACACTCAGCAATTATGCTGTATACGATGATGATTCAGGTGTATGGTACATCCCGAAAGGTACATCCTACCGTCAGACAACACGTGACGAAAAGGCAAAAACATCCAACAACACAGGCACTCTCACATATGTTGACAACCCTCTTATCAACGCAAACAGCACAAGCTATCAGATGTACACATTCCTTGGCAACAACGGCCGACTTGCACTTTACCCTGCAACAGGCCTCAAACTGACAAAGAATGTTGCAGCAGCATCTCCGGAAAACGATGCAATCAATACATTTACATTTGAGATTGAATTTACAGGCCTTCCGGCTGTTCCTGCAGGTGTAAAGGTTACAGATGCAGATTACAATACTTTTGCTTCCGGTACAAATGGCAACAAAATCACTGTAACTCTTACAGACGGCCAGACCGTTTACATCACAGGTCTTGATGCAGGTGTGGATTACACAGTTACAGAGCTTGGCAACGAGTTCTACACAGTTCAGTCCTCCACAGGTGCACAGGGCACAACAGTGGCAAACACAATCAATGCAGTTGAATTTATAAACACAGCAGCAAGCCGCAAAGGCAATCTGCAGATTTCCAAAACTGTAACACATCCTTACGGCGATAATTATGTAATTCCAGATGGCAAAGTGTTTAATGTAGAGGTAACTCTCACAGATAAAAACAATGCCCCTATTACAAGTGCAGCAGGTCTTGCAATCTCAGGTACAACAAATGACGGCACAGCAATCACTGCGTTTCCTGCAATAGACGGCAACGGTAAATTTACACTCCAGCTGGCTCACGAAGACTCTGTTACAATCACAGGTCTTCCACACGGTGCAGAATATACAGTGACAGAAACTGCCCTCCCAGCAGGCTTTGCACTGGACGGCACAAACAGCACAGGTCTCGACGGCACAATCGTTACAGACCAGACAGCTTACGCTCATCTGGTAAATGATTATGAACCGACATCATGGCCGACAAATGCAAATCTTGACCTTAAGATTACAAAAAATCTTGAAGGTGTAACATGGGATGAAATTCCAGGATCTGCATTCCAGTTCAAGCTTGAAAAATATAATCTGACTACAGGACAGTGGGAAGACCACGGTCATACTACAGATCTGACAATCACTGCAGCAAGCGGCAATTCAGCAACAAATACACTTGTAGGTGCTACCACTTATAAAGAGGGAACCACAGATAACATTCCGTTTGAATATCTTGGCACACATTACTACCGCATAACAGAAATTCCTGGTAATATCGACGGTATCACATACGACACAACACATGCATACTTCCGTGTTGTTGTAACAGATGATGATATGGACGGCACACCGGAAATGGAAGTTGTTGCGGCAAACAACACAACACTCAGTACAGACAATGGTATAGATACCATATCCGCAACATTTACAAACCGTTACAACAGTACAGTTGCAGAAATCAACATCCACAAGGATCTTACAAATGACACAGGTGTTCAGATTCCTATGGACAGCTTTGAATTTGTACTCTGCGAAGGTGCAACCTGTTCAGGTGATGGATGTACAAATAACCATACAACAGTAAAACCAAACATCAATGGTGACGTTATCATTCCAAAGGCATATACATCTACAGAAACTGGTTTTGTAGCGGTTGGTAACCCTACAGTAACAAACGGCGAAGAAACATATTCTGACGTATGTGATGATAACGCAGGCACAGGCACAAGAACATACACACGCAATGTAACTTCTGTACAGAAATATGAAATGACAGAAAGCTACAATATCACTGAAAAGAACGGTGGTATGACAGGTATGGACTACTCAGATGCTGAGGTTGAAGCTACTGTAACAGTAAGCAAAGAAGTAACAACAACATGGACAGAAACAAAAACTGTTTCTCTTGAAAAAGTACAGGTGACTGCAGCAACAGAAGAATGGTCAGAAGTTTCCGGTACAGAAACAGCATGGACAGAGGCAACTACACCACAGGATGAAGTTACATCTCTCACAAGCAAGGTAGCTTACGCAGAAGATGATGACACTGTTGATGCATCAACAGATACAGATGCAACATTTGCAAACGAATACACAGTAACTCCTGTAACAGCAGCTGCAATCAGCGGTAAAAAAATCTTCAATCGCAAGCTTGAGGCAGACGATTTCAGCTTCAAACTCTACGCAGCAGACAATGCATTTAATAAAGGTGCAGAAATTGACGAAGCAGGTGTGACAGCAGCAGATGCGGACGTATCAACAGGCGTTGCAGAAGGCAGCTTTGCATTTGATGCAATTACATACACAACAGCAGGCACATACTACTATGTGGCAGAAGAGGTTATCCCGACAGCTGCAACAGCAGAAAACGGATACACTGTTGATGGTGTAACATACGACAGTACTGTTTATCACATCACTGTAACTGTGGGTCTTGCAGGTGACGGAACAAATGCTCTTGTTGCCAACACACCAACAATCAACCAGGTTGGCGGCAGCGGCACATCCCTTGCATTCACAAACAGCTACAATATCACAGGCACTGCAAAAGCAACATTTGAGGCAACCAAGAAACTTAATGGCCGTGCTCTCGGTGAAGATGAATTTACATTCAGCCTCTACGAGACAGACAGCAGCTGGGCTACAGATGGCGTAACACCGCTTTATGATGATATCGGTCACTATGCAAACACAGGTACTCTCAAAATGCCTGAAATCACATACACAAAAGACGATATCGACACACATTATTATGTGCTCAAAGAAAATATCCCTGTTCCGGGACTTGGCGGTGTAACTTACGATAATTCCACAGTGAAAATCAAAGTTGAGGTTAAGGACGATACAAAGGGCGGCATCACAGCAACAGTTACCTACCCTGAAAACGACCAGCTCTTTGAAAACACATACACAGCAAGCCCTGTTTCTTTGACTGTAGCAGGTGACAAATGGTATGCAGACCACACCAACGCAGCAATATCAATGGCAGGCGGCGAGTTTACATTTGAACTTCTCAAAGCAGACAATCTGTATGTAATTGACCAGGCAGCAGCTCCTGTTGAAATTACAAACGGCGAAGGCACTGATGTTGACAACGACCAGTTTGCATTCAAACTCAACTACACAGAACCTGGCACACATTACTATGTTCTCAGAGAAAAATCCGGCTCCAGCCCGACAACAATCTACGATGCAGCAGAATATCACATCATGGTTGTTGTTCTGGACAATGGCATAGGTCAGCTGACAACAATGATGACTGCTGAAACAGCAGACGGCACTCATGTAACACTTGGCTTTGACGATGATTTCCAGGACGGTGACAGCAGACGTTACCTCGAGTTCAAAAACAGCGAACGAGAAGTTACAGACCTTGATGTTGATTTCAGCATTAAGAAAAATGTTGTAAAACTGGGCACAGCAGACCACACATTGGCAAACTTTAAATTTGAAGTTGAAAATGTAACAACAGGCACAGTTTACAGCGAAAATCCTGTTTCCGGCAACGACGGTACAACAGCATTCACAGTTACATACAAAAAAGCTGATATCGGCAAAGAATATGAATATATCATCCGCGAAATCGATACAGGTATCGCAGACATGGTATACGATGCAACAGAATACACTGTTAAAGTAAAGGTGGAATTTATTGCAAATCAGCTGGTAACAACAAAAACTCTTACAAACAACACAACAGGTGCTTCTGCAGTTGTTGACGAAGTTGAGGTAACCTTCAACAACGAGTACAGCGGCAATGTGCCAAAACAGGATCCGCCAAAAGACCCGGGCAAGAAAGTCAGAGTGGACAGTGTTCCTGACACAGGCGATATTTCATCCACAGCTCCTTACCTTGCTCTTATGGCAGCAGCTGTAGCAGCAGCAATAGTTATCATCCTTATCCGCAGAAGAAAAAAGGACGATGAAGCAGAAGCTTAACCCTTTTTTCGCAGCGGTAAACCGATAGCACTCTAAACAGATAAAAATCCCCCGATATATTTGTCGGGGGATTTTTTGTTGCAGATGTTTTGTGGAATATAACAGGGTAAAAATATATGTACAGCCAGAATAAATTACCATCTGACATATTGACTACATAATCCCAAAATTATATAATATAAGTTAAGGTTTTTTAAACACTTTATTAAAAGGGAAAGATTTATTATGAAAAGAACAGAAATCAAACAGTTGTTCGCTGCTATGCCTGCTGATGCTACAGTTGTAAAGGTTGAAGGCTGGGCAAAAACAGTTCGCGACAGCAAAAACATCGGTTTTATCGAACTCAACGACGGCAGCTGCTTCAAAGGCGTACAGATTGTTTTTGAACAGGCTAAAATCGAAAACTATACAGAAGTTGCAAAAAGCGGTGTTGGCACAGCTTTCTCCGTAACAGGCAGGGTTGTTCTCACACCTGATGCAAAACAGCCACTTGAAATCAATGCAGACACAATTGAAGTTATCGGCACATGCCCAAGTGACTACCCATTGCAGAAAAAACGTCACACACTTGAATATCTGCGTACAATGCCAAGTCTCCGTCCAAGAACAAACACATTCTCCGCAGCTTTCCGTGTAAGAAGCACAGCTGCTTATGCAATCCACAAGTTCTTCAACGAAAACGGCTTTGTATATATGAACACACCGCTTATCACAGGTTCTGACTGTGAAGGTGCAGGCGAAATGTTCCAGGTTACAACAATGGACCTGAACAATATCCCAAAAACAGAAGACGGCAAGGTGGATTTCTCCCAGGACTTCTTCGGCCGCAGCACAAACCTGACAGTTTCCGGTCAGCTTGAAGGCGAAGCTATGGCTATGGCTTTCGGCAAAATCTACACATTCGGCCCGACATTCCGTGCAGAAAACTCCAACACACCACGTCACGCTGCAGAGTTCTGGATGATGGAACCTGAAATGGCATTTGCAGACCTCAGCGACTATATGGACAACGCTGAAGCAATGATCAAGTACGTTATCAGCTACGTTATGGAACACTGCCCACAGGATATCGACTTCTTCAACCAGTTTGTGGACAAAGGCCTCAAGGAAAGACTTACAAACCTTGTAAACAGCGAATTTGTTCGTCTCACATACACAAAGGCAATCGAACTGCTCGAACCACACAACGACCAGTTCCAGTACAAAGTGGAATGGGGCTGTGACCTCCAGACAGAACACGAAAGATTTTTGACAGAGCAGATCTACAAAAAACCTGTTTTTGTTACAAACTATCCAAAGGAAATCAAATCCTTCTATATGCGTCTTGACGACGATGGCAAAACAGTTGCAGCAGCAGATATGCTTGTACCTGGTGTTGGCGAGCTCTGCGGCGGCAGCCAGCGTGAAGAAAGATACGATGTTCTTGTTCAGAGAATGGAAGAATGCGGCCTTAACCGTGAAGACTACGAATGGTATCTTGACCTTCGCAAATTCGGCGGTGTAAAACATGCAGGCTACGGTCTTGGCTTTGAAAGACTTATCATGTACATCACAGGTATCTCCAACATCCGTGACGTAATTCCTTTCCCAAGAACAACAGGCACACTTGCTTAATAAAAAGAATATATGGAGATGGTTTTTGCCATCTCCATTTTATTTTGTACATATTTGCCACGCACTTTTTGTGCAATTTTTATATGGGATTATTGCATCGATTAAGGTACAATTAAACTGGAATTATATGTAATAGATTTGGAGGATTTTTTATGGAACAGATTATGCATACACAGCCGGGTCCTGTACTGGACGAAAAAGGCAGACCATTCCCTGGCTATTCTACAAAAAGCGTACTTACATACAACCGCAATCAGATTAAAGCTCCTGCATACCGTATCAAGGAATGGGATTTTTACCAGATAAGCAACGAGGAACTCTGCCTGCAGTTTACAATCGGCCACACAAGCTATGTGGGACAGGTAAGTGTTATGCTTTTCAACTTTGCAACAGGCGAAAAAATCCTCTATAAAGAAAAGCTCATCCCTCTTCCTTTCGGCAAAATGGGCATGGGCACAAATGCCGAAACAGACAGCGTCCTCAAATATGACAAGGGCGGCATGTATATGGAGTTTATCACAAAAAACGGCGTGCGTACTCTCAGATGTAAATGCGAAGAGGTGGAAACCGAAATCGTTCTCCATACAACAATGCCTCACAGCCTTGTTATCAACATTCCTTTTGATGAAAAGGAAACACAGTTCTACTACAACCACAAAATCAACTGTATGACTGCCGAAGGCTATGTTAAAAACGGGGACAAAGAGTATAAATTCGACCCTGCTGACAGCTATGGCATTCTGGACTGGGGACGCGGTGTGTGGCCTTTCAGCAACGAATGGTACTGGTCCAACGGTGCGGGCAAGGTGAACGGCGAGATATTCGGTTTCAACCTTGGCTGCGGCTTCGGCAATCCGTCAAAAGCTACAGAAAACATCATCTTCTATAAAGGTGAATGCCACAAGCTTGGCCATGTCACCTTTGAAATGGACAGAGAAAACTGGATGGCCCCTTGGACAATCCGTGATGATGCAGGCCGTCTGGAATTGACACTCTATCCTACATACGACCGCACAACCACAGCAAAAATCCTATGGATTGACAACTGCACACATCAGATGTTCGGCGAATTCAAGGGCTGGGTAATTCTTGACGACGGCACAAAGCTGGATGTGGAAAGGGTATACAGCTTTGCAGAACTGGCAGTGAACAACTGGTAAAAAGTACATATTTCACCCATCTGCATCGTTATATTGCCTTGACAACCACCAAGGTTGCCTGCGGCAATCTGCCTTGCAGCTGAATAAAATCTGCACTTTTAAACGGGAATGGAAAAGCTGAATTTTCACCCATCTGCATCGTTATATTGCCTTGACAACCATCAAGGTTGCCAGCGGCAATCTGCACTTTTAGCGTGTGAAGATTTTGCAATAACAGTTGAAAAAACAGCGGCTGTTGTGTAAAATAACAACTTGTACAGATTATTGTTTTACAAAAGGATATAAAAAATGAAGAACTTTTTTAAAAATTTAAAAAGATACGCACTGTGCTTTGCGGCAGTTGCAGTTTTTGCAGTTTTTGCCAGTGTGCCTGTAAGTGCGGCTGAAGAAGGACTCGGAAATGTCGGATTTATATTTTCTGTGGAAACAGAGGACGGTTTTTTCAGCTGCAACATCAAATGCGGCACAGCAGAAGTGGCGGCAGAAAACAGATGGCTCCTATCTATGCCAAAGGCTGCAGAGGGTACTGAAGTAACAGTTCAGATAAGAGAAGGCAGCATTACAGTTGATGGCAGAACACTTTCTGACGGGGATGTAATTACTGCTCTTTCCAAAGGCGAACATATTGTAACATATAAAGGCTCTACATATTACCTTGACGTGTTCTATGGCTCTGATATACCATCCATCTACATATTCACAGAAAACGGTATGGAAGGTGTTCTGGCAGATAAGGCACACAAGGAAGGCGGCCAGATTTATATCCTCAACGGAGATAAATTTGAATACGCCGGTGTACTGGACTACATAAAAGGCCGTGGCAATCACACATGGACACTGGAGAAAAAGCCTTTCAACATTAAACTTGATGAAAAGGCAGACCTTTTCGGGATGGGCGAGAACAAAGGCTGGAGCCTTCTTGCAAACTATGTTGACGGCACACACCTTAAAAACCGCATCATCTATGACTTTGCAGATGCAGTAGGGCTTAACTATTCTTCCAAATCGGTACATGCAGACCTTTATATCGACAGTGAATATTACGGTTTGTATACAATCACAGAAAAGGTTGAAATAGGCGATAACCGTGTTGAAATTACAAACCTTGAGGACCTCAACGAAGAGGCAAACCCGGATACGGACATTGAAGAATGTGAACTTATGGGTACCCGCGGTGAGGAAAGTGCGTTGGAAAAAGGCTCATACAAATGGGTGGACATTCCAAACAATCCGGAGGATATCACAGGCGGCTACCTGCTGGAATTTGAACTGGACGAAAGATATGACAACGAAGTAAGCGGATTTGTGACAAATTACGGTCAGCCAATCGTTGTAAAAAGCCCTGAATATGCTTCAAAAGAACAGGTTGAGTATATAAGAAGCTACTGGCAGGAATTTGAAGATGCCGTACTCTCCGATACAGGTTACAACGAAAAAGGTAAACATTACAGCGACTACATGGATATGGAATCTATGGCAAAAATGTATGTTTACTTTGAATATGCAAAAAATATGGAAGTGGGTCTATCTTCTTTCTATTTCTATAAAGAAGCAGGTGAAAAACTTGTTGCGGGTCCTGTGTGGGACTTTGACAAAGCACTGGGACATGCATACAAATTCGGCAGCATAGAACTTGGAGACCCTACTGGCTTTCTTGCAACAGGTTCCAGAAATGACGTGGGCGGTATGTCTATAGTTTCTCTCCTCTGCCGTTTTCCTGAATTCCGTCAGCTTGCTGCACAGCAGTGGGAGGAATATTTTGTGCCGAATATAGACGGACTTGTCGACAGTGTGGACAAACTCCATTCCGAAACAAAAGATTCTGCCATAATGGATAAAAACAAATGGACAGAAGGTTTTGTAAGAACCACTGCAGAGGTTCCGCAGTGGTATGGCGACCAGGTGATAAGGCTCAAATACTTCCTGGAAACAAGAGCAGATTTTATGAGCGATAATTTTGCTGTGGAAAAACTTTATGTTCAGTATGCTGCAAATGGTGGGGAAGGCTTGTATCTTAACAAGGATGTATATGATGCAGGCGACACAGTAGAGGTAAAGGAAAACAAATTCACATACGATACCGAATTTCTTGGTTATAACACACGGGCAGACGGCAAGGGACAGAACTATATGCCTGGTGATACATTTGAAATCACAGAAAATGTAACCCTCTACGCACAGTGGAAAAAGAAAAGCATATTTGAAAGAATAGCAGAATTTTTTGATAACTTATTTTAAAAACAAAAAGACACGGATTTTTACAATCCGTGTCTTTTATGTTTGGTACGCCTAACTGGAATCGAACCAGCGGCCTTCAGAGTCGGAGTCTGACGCTCTATCCAACTGAGCTATAGGCGCATAGTGAAAATATTGAATTTTATAAATCGCTCAGCCGGACAGAGCGTTATCTGAAAAAAGCTGCCCTGCGGCAGTGCCAACTGAGCTATAGGTGCATAGTGAAAATATTGAATTTTATAAATCGCTCAGCCGGACAGAGCGTTTATCTGAAAGAATATTATATAACTATTAAATTATATCACATTTTAATCCAAAAGTATAGAAGAAAAAACTCATAATCTGTCAGATATATTTCTTTACTTTTAAATAGCCTTATTGTATACTTGAAAAGCTGTTCAAAAAACAGCAATAATATAGTAAAATATAAAAAATAACAATATATAAAAAACAGAGGTTTTGATGGAGATAAATTTTGAAGTATCCAACGCGGTAAAACGTGCTTTGGACGATATGGGCTTTGATAGTCTTACAGAAATTCAGCAGAAGGCAATTCCCCTTATCCTTGAGGGCAAAGATGTTATCGGCAAAAGCCAGACAGGCAGCGGCAAGACAATCGCCTTTGGCGTGCCTGCAATTTCTGCAATAGATAAAGATATAAACAAAAAATATACTCAGGTGCTTGTATTGGTGCCTACAAGGGAACTGGCAATCCAGGCCTGCAGCGAAATCCGTAAGCTGATGAAGTACACCCACGATATAAAAACCGTTGCGGTATACGGCGGTCAGATGCTCTCAAAGCAGATACCGCTTATGCGTCAGGGCAGTCAGATTGTGGTGGGTACACCTGGTCGTGTTATGGACCACATCGACCGTAAAACCCTCAAACTGCAGAATTTAAAGATGATTGTGCTGGACGAAGCAGACGAAATGCTGAATATGGGTTTCCGCGAGGATATCGAAAAAATCCTGAAATCCACACCGGATGAAAGACAGACGGTGCTCTTTTCCGCCACAATGCCAAAGGAAATTCTCGATATTGTAAATAACTATCAGAAAGACCCTGTTCTCATCGAGGTTGCACGCAAGCAGATGACGGTTGAAACAATAAAACAGTTTTCTGTAGAGTGTCCAAAGGGCAAAAAGGTTGATGCCCTCTGTCATATTATGGACAGGGAAAATATAAAGCTGGGTATAGTTTTCTGCAACACCAAAAAGATGGTAGATATGCTGGTGCCTATGCTGGAGGAAAAAGGCATCTTTGCCCGTGGTCTCCACGGAGATATGAGACAGCGTGACCGAGACAAGGTTATGAAAGAGTTCCGCAAAGGTGGCGTACAGCTGCTTGTGGCAACAGATGTTGCAGCCCGTGGTATCGACGTAAACAATGTTGACGCGGTTTTCAACTACGATATTCCAACCCAGACGGAATATTATGTTCACCGCATCGGCAGAACGGGCCGTGCAGGCAGGGCAGGGGAAAGCTACACCTTTATAGTGGACAAACGCCAGCTTATGCAGATGGGTGATATAATCCGTGCTGTAAAGGCAGAAATCCAGCCTTACGAAATTGAAGGCCTCATGGCAGAAAAGCCTGCAAAGGAAATAAAGGAAAAAAGCAGAAAACCTGACAAAAAGGAAAACGCATTCTTCAAAGAAAAGACAAATGGGAAGAAAAGCAAAAAGGAAATGGTGGAAAAATCCAATAACTTCTACCCTATGCGTCTTTCAATCGGCCGTAAAAGCGGTGTTTCTCCAAAGCAGATTCTTGGTGCTGTAACAGGGGAAAGCGGTGTAAAAGGCAGCGAAATCGGGGCGATACACATCGGCGATATGCACACAACTGTGGAAATCCCCTTTGCAAAAAAGCTGGAGATTATCCACAGCGTAAACGGCACAAAAATCAAGGGTAAAAGGGTATCTGCAAAATAAGAAGATTAAAATTTACAGTACATTCCAATAAAAAATTTTCACATTTTCACAGAATTGTAACTTATAACCCCTATAGTATAAAATATAAAATCAAAAATTATAACAATCTGTTTATATATAGAAAGGGTATTGTATATGAAAATTTTAGTTGTTGATGACGAACCTAAAATCCGCGAACTTATCGGACAGTATCTCACAGTAGCAGGCTACGAAACAGAATTTGCAAAGGACGGCATTGAAGCCCTCAGCATCATCTCCAAAGGGGATATCGATATGGTTATCCTCGATGTTATGATGCCATTTATGGACGGCATAACCTGTCTTAAAGAGATGAGAAGCCGCGGCTTCAAAACACCTGTTATCATACTTTCTGCAAAGGGCGAGGAGTATGACAAAATTACAGGTTTTGAAGCAGGCACAGACGATTATGTTGTAAAGCCTTTCTCGCCCAAAGAGCTTATGGCACGTGTAAAAGCTGTTGCAATGCGTGCAAATCCTGAACTCACAGAAAATAACGAAAAATACATCTTTGGCGACCTGGTTATCGATGTTCCAAGCCACAGCATTAAAATCAAGGGAGAAACAATCAATGTTACACCAAAAGAATTTGACCTGCTGGTTTGCCTTGTTCAGAATAAGGGTGTTGCACTCTCCCGCGAAAGAATTCTGCTCAAGGTGTGGAACTATGACTACTTCGGCGAAGACAGAACAGTTGACACACACATAAAAATGCTGCGTAGCCACCTTAAAGAATACAGAGACTGCATAGAAACAGTATGGGGTGTAGGCTATAAATTTGAACCTAAAGAATAAAGGAATTAACAGATGAGAAAAAGTATACGCAACAAACTTGCGGCACTTATCTTCCTTATCAATATGTCCATCATAAGTATTACCTGGATAATGGCGGTATTTATGTTCAAGCCTATGTACTATGCTGTAACCCAGGCAGAACTGGCAAATACAGCCAACAGGATTGTATCGGCAATCGATACCGAGGGCGGAATCACCAACAAAACACTGGAGGAGATTTCGGGTTTTGTGAATGTCGGAGTATGCGTGGAAATTGCCGACAGAAACGGCAACGGACTGGTGCTTTTTGAAGGCATAGGCGACGCCTGTCAGATACATTCTGGTGACAACAGCTATGGCTTTTTCTCCCAGCAGAGAAAAATTGACTCCAATCAGGCACTGGTGCTGCGCAAGGCGGTAAGGGATAATGTAAGGGATAATTACAACATCCACCTTGAAGACGAACTTGGCAACCGACAGGCTGTAAAGGGCAGATTCTATGCAGGGGAATACACCGTTATAGTGTCCACCAACCTTACAAGAACCGACTCCATCGTTGCAATCGTAAGCAGCCAGCTGCAGACAGCTTCCATTATCGCCATCATTCTTTCTCTGATTGTGGCAACAATAATGTCCACATGGTTTATGACACCTATCATGAAGATGTCAAACGCCACAAAAGAGATTGCAAAGGGCAACTACAACGTTAAGCTGGAAGTGAAAAGCAAGGATGAAATAGGCCGTCTGGCAAGCGATTTCAATCACATGGCAGAGGAAATCCAGCACAGCCACAATATGCAGAAGGAATTGCTGGCAAGTATCTCCCACGACCTGCGTACACCGCTTACCATAATAAAGGGCTATGCAGAAAGCATCAAGGATATCACAGGGGATAACAAGGAAATACGTGACCAGCAGCTTACTACAATTATCGACGAAACCGACCGTCTTTCAAATATGGTTGGCTCGGTTATGGAATATACAAAGCTCAGTCAGGGTGTATACAAAATGAACATTGTTCAGTTTGATATTGCCGATATGTGTAATGACATAGTGTACATCTATTCCCACAAGGCAGAGGCAGAGGGAAAATCCATAGCCTACTCAGGCCCTGAAGATGCATACGTGTTTGCCGATGCACAGCTTATGGAACGTGCAATCCACAACTTTGTTTCCAATGCACTTCTCCATACACCTGTAAACACCCGCGTTGTTGTTGCTGTAAAGGTGCAGCAAAACGGCAAGGTAAAGGTGAGCGTGTTTGACTCAGGACAGGGCATCAAGCCGGAGGATATTCCGCACCTGTTTGATAAATACTACCGTGCAAGAAAGGACGAGGGCAGAAGCGGCTCAGGCCTTGGCCTTGCAATAGTAAAATCCATTATGGAAAACCACAACTTCCGCTACGGTGTGGAAAGCACTGAAGGACTTGGCACAGAGTTCTGGTTTGAAATCTGATAAAAAGAAAAGCTACGGAGTTTAATCCGTAGCTTTTTGTACGTACAAATATTTATGTTGTGTTTAAAGGCAGATGCAGCTAAATTTCAACTGTATGCTTTGCGTATGCGTGATATTCTTTTTCGCCCTCAACAGTTTCGCCGTCAATCTGTATAGGAGTAGGTGCACTGAATTTTACTGTAAAATCCTTGCCTTTCATAACGGTTACATTCTTTTTGAAGGAAAAATGCTTGCCGATTACAATGGAGGCAAAAACAATCAGTGCTTTAAAGGCAGGCAGATTGTGCACGATGATGAAGGTCAGGTTTTCGTCAGGGTCATTTCTGTCCTGATTTGGCGAAATTTTTACCCCGCCGCCAAAATATCTGCCCTTGGTTGTGATGGCCAGTAATACATCTCTGAACTGATGTTCCTTGCCTTCGCCGTCAATCACAACAGCATCGCAGAACTTGTATTTTGTCAGTATACATTTAACTGCCAGCACAGCGTAGTTTACACTTTTCTTGCCCATGGATTTCAGCCTGTCGGCTTCAAGACAAACCTGTGCATCAAGGCCTATGGATGCACTGTTGAAAAAACGCTGTTCCCTGCCGCCTGTAAAGATTGCAGGCAGATTGGAGATGTGTTTTCTTATAGGGAAAGGCTCGCAGTGCTTTTTCTTACCGATATCACGGGCAAAGTCGTTGCCGCTGCCTGCTGGGAAAAAGTATACATCCTGCGGAACATGACAATAGTCGGTGTCGTTGATAAAGCGGTTCATTGTGCCGTCGCCGCCTGCAACAATTATCTTGTCATCATCAGGAATATCAGCAAAGAATTTGTGATAATCTTCTATATCTGCAACATTCCAGTATTTAAGGCTTTCGCCGCTCATAATTTCGTCCAGCATGTGGGCTTCCAGTTCACCTGTATTGCTGCGGGACAGTCTGTTGTAAAGTATATGATAAATGCTCATTTTACCTCTTTTCAGATATATGACAATGATGACATATTTCGACAATAAATTACAGTTACATACATTGTATAATAAAAATATGCCACTGGCAAGTGGCATATTTTTATTTGTAATATTAAATTGTATCCGTATTATTCAATGCCCACAACTTCATAGCCTGCTTTTGTAACAGCATCAGCAAGTTCCTGTGGGCTGATTGTATCAGGGTGGTTAACTTTAGCTTCCTTAGCTTCAAGGTTTACTTCTGCCTGTACACCAGGGAAAGCGTTGAGGGCTTCTTCAACGTGTTTTTTGCACATCGGGCACATCATACCGTTTACTTTAAGTGTTGTCATCTTTATAATCTCCTTTTCTTCTTTTGTATCTTCATCAGTTTTAATATCCGACAGGTTTTTCGCCTGGAAATATTTAAGTCTCAATGCGTTTGTAACAACAAACAGGCTGCTCACGCTCATTGCCGCAGCACCGAACATAGGGTTAAGCTGCCAGCCAAATGAGTTGTAAAATACACCCGCAGCCAGCGGGATGCCAAGACAGTTGTAGAAAAATGCCCAGAACAGGTTCTGTCTGATATTTTTTATAACTGCTTTGCTAAGTTTTATTGCAGTAACAACGCTGGACAGGTCATTGTGCATCAGAATAATGTCTGCACTTTCTATTGCCACATCGGTGCCGTTACCTATGGCAATACCCACATCGGCACGCACAAGGGCAGGGGCGTCATTTATGCCGTCTCCCACCATAGCAACGATTTTGCCCTCGCTCTGCAGCTGGCTGATAACCTTTTCCTTGTCCTGAGGCAGAACTTCGGCGATAATGCGGCTTACAGCAAGGTCCTTGCCAATGCCTTTTGCGGTTTTTTCGTTGTCGCCTGTAAGCATTATGACATCTATGCCTATATCTGTTAAGTCTCTGATTGCTTCTCTGCTGTTCGCTTTAAGGGTATCAGCCACAGCGATAACACCAATAACAGCGTTGTTTTTCGCAAAGATAAGCGGTGTTTTGCCGTCTGCTGCAAAGCTGTCGATAACTGACTGCACATCTGATGTATCTATACCGTTTTCTTTCATCAGACGGATATTGCCCGCAACATATCGGTCATTTCCGATATCTGCAGCAATGCCTTTGCCCGATACAGCTTCAAAGTTTTTGGTTTCAAGCAATGTGAGATGGTTCTTGTCTGCATATTCACACACTGCAACTGCCAGTGGATGTTCGCTTTTTGCTTCAAGGCTTGCGGCTGTCTGCAGCAGAGTGTTTTTATCTGTGTTTACAGGGTGAATATCAGTAACCTTTGGCTTGCCCTCGGTTATTGTACCGGTCTTGTCAAGAACAACCGTCTGCACATTGTGGGCAACTTCCAGTGCCTCGCCGCTTTTTATGAGGATGCCGTTTTCCGCACCTTTGCCTGTGCCTACCATAATAGCAACAGGTGTTGCAAGACCAAGTGCACACGGACAGCTGATAACCAATACACTGATTGCGTTGTTAAGGGCAAATTCAAATCCTGCACCAAGCGACAGCCATAATATTGCAGTGATAAGTGCTATGGTCATAACCACAGGTACAAACACGCCTGCAATTTTGTCCGCCATTTTTGCGATAGGTGCTTTTGTGGAGGATGCGTTTTCTACCAGAGCAATAATTTGCGAGAAGGTGGTGTCCTTGCCAACCTTTGTGGCCTTAACCTTTATAAAGCCCTCTTTGTTTATTGTTGCGGCGATAACTGCCGCACCTTTTTCTTTAGATACAGGTATGCTTTCCCCTGTGATTGCGGCTTCGTCTATGTGGGTTTCACCCTCGATAACATATCCGTCTGCAGGAATGCTGCTGCCGGGTTTTACCACAAGAATATCACCTGCTGCAACCTGTTCCACAGGCATTTCAACAATATCGCCGTCCCTTTCCACCAATGCGGTCTTCGGTGCAAGGTCAATCAGTTTGTTCAGTGCTTCACTGGTTTTGCCCTTGGATTTTGTCTCAAGATATTTGCCCAGATTTATAAGGGCAAGAATCATGGCAGAGGATTCAAAATAAAGGTTCATGTGGTACTGATGAACAGTTGCCATATCACCCTGTCCAAGTGCATAGCTCATACGGAAGATGGCAAATATACCGTATATAAGCCCTGCGGATGAACCAACAGCAATAAGACTGTCCATGTTCGGACTGCGGTGCCACAGTGAGCCAAAACCTTTGGAAAAATATTTGTGGTTTACCATCAGCACAGGAATACACAGCAGAAACTGTATAAATGCAAAGGAAACCCCGTTTTCAACCCCTGTAAGAAACTTTGGCAGCGGTGCACCCATCATAGAACCCATCGATACATACATCAGAGGGATAAGAAAGGCAAAAGATACTGTAATACGTTTTTTAAAGGCGGCAAGTTCCTCGTGGTTATCTCCTATGCGTTTTGGTGCGGTGTACTCCGCACCGCTTTCGGTGCTTTTTGCACCTGCAACAGAAGCATCATATCCCGCCTTGACAACAGTGGAGATAATCTTGCTGTTATTTGTTATATTTTCATCAAAATCCACCTGCATACTGTTGGTGAGAAGATTTACGGTAACCTTGCGGACCCCCTCTGTTTTGGAAACTTCTCTCTCAACCTTGCTGGAGCAGGCGGAACAGGTCATACCTGTGACGTTGAATTTCTGTTCCATATATACTCCTTTATAAAATTTTGCTTATGGTTTTTATAAATTCGTCAATCTTTTCATCTCTCTGTGTACCGCTTTCTGCGTTGTTTACACAGTGTTTGAGATGTGCTGTCAGCACCTCTTTGTTGGTGGTGTTCAGCACAGCTTCGGTGGCCATAAGCTGATGAGAGATATCGATGCAGTATCTGTCATCCTCAACCATCTTTATTATTCCGTCAATCTGGCCGCGGGCGGTTTTCAAAAGCCTTAGAACCTTTGCTTTGTCAGCCATCATAGAAAAATCACTCCTTTATACCAACACCCCCTGGGGGTGTCTATGGTTAAATTATAATATCTTTAAATCTTTGCGTCAACTAAAATTGATGTGAGTCTGTCACATTTTGCAATGTAAAAAATTTTTATATATTTTTATGCAAAATAACATAAAAAGTGTTGACAAAAGGGGTGCTTTACCCTATAATAGTATAGGCTTGTAAAGCATAAAAACTTTACAGAAGGGAGTGATACGAATGTCAAAGAATCTGAATATGTCCTACCTGCTGGACTTTTACGGCAATGTGCTCACAGAAAAGCAGAGAGATATGATGCAGCAGTACTATCATATGGACCTTTCTCTTTCAGAAATCGCAGACAACTTCGGTATCACCCGCCAGGGCGTAAGAGACTCCATCAAACGCGGGGAAAACATCCTCACAGAACTGGAGGAGCAGGTTGGCTTTGCAGAAAAGTACAGAAGTCTTATGGACGGTATCAGCAAAATCAAAACCTATGCTCAGAACATCGCCTTTTACAACTCTGCATCATACACAACCAACGACGATATTCAGAAATCCGCTGCAGATATTATGAGCATTATCGACAGCTTGGCAGAACAGGAGGGCTAAATGGCATTTGAAAGTTTAAGCCAGAAACTTGGCGGCGTATTCAAAAAGCTGAAAAGCAAAGGTAAACTTACCGAGCAGGACATCAAGCTTGCAATGCGCGAGGTCCGCATAGCACTCCTGGAAGCAGACGTTAACATCACTGTTGCAAAAAGCTTTATCAATCAGGTAAGCGAACGTGCAATGGGGGCTGAGGTTATGAGCAGCCTCACACCTGCACAGCAGGTTATCAAGATTGTAAACGAAGAGCTTACAGCACTGATGGGCAGCCAGAACCAGAGAATCAAATTTGCAAACAAAGGCCCTACAGTTATTATGATGTGCGGTCTGCAGGGTGCCGGTAAAACAACACACTGTGCAAAGCTTGCAAAGATGTATCTCAAACAGGGTCACAGACCTATGATTGCCGCATTGGACATCTATCGTCCTGCAGCTATCGAACAGCTGGAAATTGTAGCCGGTCAGGCAGGTGCACCTGTTTTCCAGATGGGAAAAACAGACCCTGCGGTTATCGCCAAAAAGGCATACAATCACGCAAGGGACTACGGCAACGATATCCTCATTCTGGATACCGCAGGCCGTCTCCATATCGATGAGCAGCTTATGGCTGAGCTCACCGAAATCAAAAACACCATCGACGTAACCGAAACACTTCTGGTTATCGACGCAATGGCAGGTCAGGACGCTGTAAACGTTGCAAAACAGTTCAATGAAACAATCGGTCTTGACGGTGTAATCGTTACAAAGCTGGACGGTGACACCCGTGGCGGTTCTGCACTCAGCGTAAAGGCTGTAACAGGCAAACCAATCAAATTTATCGGTACAGGCGAAAAACTTGACGACCTTGAGCTTTTCCATCCTGACCGTATGGCAAGCCGTATTCTCGGTATGGGCGATATGCTCTCCCTCATCGAAAAGGCAAGCGAAGTAACCGATGAAGAATCCAGCAAAAATCTTGTTGACCGTATGAAGAGCAACAAGTTCGATATGAACGATATGCTGGAGCAGCTCAAACAGGTTAACAAAATGGGTGGTATCAGCAGTATGCTCTCCATGATTCCTGGTGCAGGCAACCTTAAGACAGAGGATGAGGAACGTGCAGAAAAGGAAATGAAGAGAACAGAAGCTATCATCAATTCCATGACCAAAAAAGAAAGAGAAAAACCTTCCATCATCGACCCTAAACGCAAACGCCGTATTGCAGCAGGCTCGGGTACAACAGTTCCTGAAGTAAACAAGCTGCTCAAACAGTTTGACCAGATGCAGAAGATGATGAAACAGGTTACAAAAAATCCAAAAGCCTTTGCCCGCATGATGCGTGGCATGTAAAAAAGGTATTTCCTGCAAAAGCAGTTAATATACAACAAATCAAAAAATAAAAAAATTATATCAATATTTATCTTGGAGGATATTTAAAATGGCTGTTAAAATTAGACTTCGCCGTATGGGCGCAAAAAAAGCTCCTTTCTACAGAGTAGTTGTTGCTGATTCCAGATTCCCACGTGATGGCAGATTTATCGAAGAAATCGGTACTTATGACCCAACTAAAGAACCTGCAGTAGTAAACATCGATGCAGAAAAAGCAAAAAAATGGATTGCAACAGGTGCTCAGCCAACAGATACTGTTAAAGTTCTTTTGAAGAAAAACAACATCATCTAATCAGGTGGTGATGTAATGGAGCAGTTGTTACTCAATATCGCAAGAGGCCTTGTTGAGAACAAAGATGCTGTGTCCGTTACAGGCGGCGACAAAAACGAAGAGGGTGCAATCGTGTTCCATCTTTCCGTTGCTGCTGAAGATATGGGCAGAGTTATCGGCAAACAGGGCAGAATTGCCAAAGCTATCCGTACAGTTATGAGAGCTGCAGCTACACGCAGTGGCGAAAAAGTAATTGTAGAAATAGACTAAACCACACAAAAAAGCCTTGCAGGGTTCCTGCAGGGCTTTTAATTTGCTCTGTTTCATTTGATTGACAGATTTTTTTGAAAGTTATAAAATAAAAAAAGAATTTATATCTGCATAAAGATATATACAAGGAGGCAATTTATGAAGAAATTATTGGCAATATTGCTCAGTATGGTAATGTGTGTTTCCATGGCTGCCTGCGGCGGTTCAGAACCGGAAGGAACAGAAGATACAAACCCACCCGTAGCAGAAAATACAGAAAATGTGTCTGAAGAAAACCAGCAGGAAGAAATTCAGGAAAGCACAGAATATCAGTACCTTACAGCTGATAAGGTGGAAGAATATTATCAGATGATTGCAAATGGCGAAGTACAGTGTGTTGGTGCAGATATTCTTCTTTCATTTGATGAAGAGACAATGAAGAAGGCAATAGATGCCATGGCAATGATGTTTGGCGAAGAAGATTTCCTTGGTCTGCTTGCAGGTTTTAACGCTCAGGAGATGGACCAGATTATGACAGAGGTTATGTTTATTATCAATTCAGCCTCCGGAGAGGAAACAGAAGACCCATTTGCATCTGAAGGCGGAGAAGAATTTATCGACGGTATGCCTACAACAATGACCCTTTACAACTATGACCTTGACCGCAGACTTGTTGTGGAATTTGACCCTGACCACGCATTTATGGAACCTGACTGGGCTATGTTTGAAGAACAGTCCAACTGGTTTATCTGCATAGACGATGACTACAGCATGAATACTCTTTATTACAACAGACTTGATATTCCTACAGAAGAGCTTATCAGTCAGTGGATTGCATCGGATGCAGACAAAGGTATAGAAACAACCGCGACAGAAGTTGAAACATTTACAGCAGGCGGACTGGAATGGGAAATTTTTGCTCTTGTTTATGACAAGACAGGTTCCGGTATTGATAAGGAAACAGGCAAGGAAGTAACATTCACAGACACAGTTTACGATATAACATGTTTTGCAAGAACTGACAGTGAATCATGTATCCAGATTGACGCAGGTACAACACATAACCCTGATATAATGAATAACTATAAAGAGATTGTTCAGAAATCCATCAAGAATATTATTGTTCAGTAACATAAAATCCCACAGAGCTGTTCTCTGTGGGATTTTTATATGCGTTATAATTGAAATTAAATATTCTGTTCCTCTGCTTCCAGTTTTTCAACATCGGCAAGAGAGAGATTTTCGATTGTGATACCTTTGAATTTTGCAATTACAAGATATACAAAAATCAGTGCAGCTGCACAGATAACTGTAACAACAGGTGTGTTGAAGAATGCGGCAACGATATAACCGACAAGGGATACACCTGCAACCAGTGCGGCGTAAGGCAGCTGTGTCCATGTGTGGTTCATCAGTTCACATTCGGCACCGATGGAGGAGAGAATTGTTGTATCGGAAACAGGTGAGCAGTGGTCACCGAACAGACCGCCGGAGAGCACAGCACCGATTGTAACAATCATATCAACGCCAAGGTGGTGTGCCATTGGAACAGCGATAGGCAGAACGATTGCGTATGTGCCCCAGGAAGTGCCTGTTGCAAAGGACATAATTGCTGCAATGATAAAGATGATAGCAGGTACACTCCACACAGGGATTGTATCTCTTGCAATCTGCACGATAAATTCGCTTGTGCCAAGAACACCGTCAACTGTGCTGAGGCCCCATGCGAGGATGAGAAGCATAATGCAGTCAAACAGCTTGTTGCAGCCTTTGATGTAGGTTTTGATGCCTTCGTTGATGCTCATAACCTTATAAAATTTCATAAGGATAATCATTGTCACAGCCGCAAGCAGATAAGAGGAGATAAGTGCAATACGCATTTTGCCGCCGGGAACTGCCTGAGTTGGGAAACCGAGAGGAACAAGGTTTGCAAAGAACACTGTCAGCATAACGATAAGCGGAATGATAACAACAAGAGGAGAAACCTTTTTGTCCACTGCAACAGGAGTGAATTTTTCTTCGCCAGGTGCAGGGGAGAACACGCCTTTGCGTGCGTTCTTTTCAGCTTTTGCCATAGCACTGAATTCCTTGCCGGAGAATGCTACCAGAGGAACCATAATCAGACAGAGGATAGGATAAATCTGATAAGGAATTGCCTGGCAGAATGCGCTCCAGTCTGTGAGGTTTGTAATGCCCAGAGCTTCAAATTCCACAGCAAGAATCCCCATTACTGTTGCACCCCAGCCAAAGAAAGGCAGCAGAACGCATACAGGTGAGGATGTTGTATCCAGAATCCATGCCATCTTTTCTTTGGAGATACGCATTTTTCTGAAAGATGGGTTGAAGATAGGGCCAACAATCATCGGTGTGCCAAGTTCGGAGAAGAAGATGATGATACCGCCAAGCCATGCAGCCAGCTGGGTTTTGCAGCGGGTGTCAACAAATTTTGCAACAGAAGCTGCAAAGGCATGGGCGCCTCCGCTTTTTTCAAGCAAGGTTACAAAACCGCCGATAAATACCAGCAGAACCATAATACCCGCGTTGTAGCTGTCCATAAGTCTTGGGATTATGTAGTCGCCGATGGTAGCTTTAAGTGCTTCCATAGGTGCGTAGTTGCACACGATAAGTGCCCCCGAAAAAACACCTGCAAAAAGTGATAAGATAACATTTTTGGTCCAGAGAACCAGGCCTATTGTAACGATTATAGGCACGAGGGATAAAATCCCGTAGTAAACAGTTTGTTCCATAAGTTTAACTCCATTCTTTTTCTGTATAGTCAAGCCACGCTGTGCCGTTTGCAATCTGGCGTTCCACTTCGCTTGGTGCTGTACCGCCAAATGTCTTTCGGTTTTCAACGCAGGCCTTTATGGTTATGTCGCCAAGGGTTGCTCTGCTGATATCAGGATTTACAGTTTTAATATCTTCATCTGTTAAATCTTCAAGGTTACAGCCTTTGTTTTCACAAAGCTTTACAAGTCTGCCTGTTATGTGATGTGCTTCACGGAAAGGAACTCCCGCCATAACAAGATTTTCTGCCACGTCGGTAGCGTTGAGGAAGCCTCTTTCCAGCTGTGGTGCAATCTTGTCCATGCGGTATTCGGTTTTTTTCAGCATCTTTGCAAATATTGTCACAGAAGCTTTCCAGGTGTCAACAGCATCAAACAGATATTCTTTATCTTCCTGAAAATCCTTGTTATAGGTCATCGGTGTACCTTTCATAACGGTCAGCATACCCATAAGGTCACCGTAAACCCTGCCGCATTTGCCTCGGAGAAGTTCTGCAATATCGGGGTTTTTCTTCTGCGGCATCATGCTGCTGCCTGTACAGAAGCTGTCATCAATTGCAATATAGGAAAATTCGGTGCTGTTCCACCATGTAAATTCCTCTGCCCAACGGGAGAGATGCATCATACTGATGGAAGCGGTGCTTAAAAATTCGAGGATATAGTCGCGGTCACTCACTGTGTCCATGGCATTTTCTGTAGGGCCTGCAAATCCAAGCAGCTGAGATGTCATATGTCTGTCCAGCGGAATTGTTGTGCCAGCCAGTGCACAGGTGCCGAGAGGACAGAAGTTTATTCTTTCATAGGCATCCATAAGACGCTGTATATCCCTCTTGAACATCTGGAAATATCCCATAAACATAAAGCCAAGGGTGATAGGCTGTGCGTGCTGGATATGGGTAAAGCCGACAGTTATCTGCTCTTTGTACTGCTGTGCTTTTTGCAGAATAACCTTTTCCAGTTCAATAAGCTCCTTTACAATCTCCCTGAGTTCAAAGCAGAGATACTGTTTTACATCAACAGCACTCTGGTCGTTTCGGGCACGGCCTGTATGCACCTTTTTGCCAACATCGCCCACCAGCTGAATAAGGCGGGATTCGATAGCCATGTGGATATCTTCATCTTCGTATGTAAATACAATTTCACCGTTTGCAATGCCTGTGCGGATCTGCTCAAGCCCGCCGATGATAATATCTCTTTCTTCTTCTGTTATGATATTCTGTGTCGCCAGCATGGTAACATGTGCTATGCTGCCGTTTATATCATAGTTATAAAGTCGCTGGTCAAAGCCTATGGAAGCATTGTACTGTTTTACAATCTGGTCCATATCCTTTTCAAACCGTCCGCTCCAGAGAGCCATTTTTCTACCTCCGTAAAATTTTATACACTGCGATTTTTATTCATTGAAAATGTTTAAATATTCATCAATGCATATATTATATTTTAATATAATAAAATGTCAAGAGAAAATTGTGTTCAATCTAAATGTTTTTCATAAATTTATATGCAAAAAAAGCAAACGGCCTTTGAGTTGGAAAGTCAAAGACCGTTTTGGTTGTATGGATGAAATTTTATTCAGAACAGCATATTGTTATTCACAGTTGTAGCACACTGTGACACAATCGGGGATATTGTAAAGCCGCATGGTGCTGTCTCTGTTACTGTCAAAGCTTATGTAATACTGCTTATCGGGATTAATCTGAGTATAAAAACCTTTGGAAACATACCCTTTAAGACTGAAGATGCATCGCTCGGTATTCTTTTCCCTCACAGACAAACTCCATCTGCGGCATCCTTTGCGGCAGTACACTTCTCCCGAAATATACTGATGTGAATGTACAAAAGGGATAACAACACTGTTGCTGTATAAAGTTTTAACCCTTTCGCCCTCAATATATTCAATTTTTGCAGTATTTACAAAGCTTTTCATATTATACCTTTTGCTGTGAATTTTAGTCCATATTCACCCTTGCGGAGAATTTCACCGTTGCATTTCCGCCTGATGCCAGTGTACCGATATATATGCCGTCAGCGGGGTCTGCATCAATGGCAGGGTTGTTGTCTATAACTGTGGAATTTTCCACATAACCCATTCCGTTTGGCAGTCTGTCGCTTACCACAAGGTCGTGCAGCTCTCTGGAGGAATTATTATGTACCCTTATGGTGAAAACCACAGTGTCATCACGGGAGGTTATATAGCTTTTATCAGCTGTTTTTGTAACTGTAATACCCTGATTTTCCACAGGCAGAGTCAGGCTTGTAATGTGGGTTGATGCAGTCTGCTCCGTTCCGTCTGCACCGCGGAAAGAGAAATCTGCAAAGGCACGGTTTACCACATCCTCGTTCACATCGTCGGTTACCACTGCAGTATAGGTCAGTGTTCTCTCGCTGTTTGCGGCCACTCTGCCAAGGGTAATGCCATTTTCAAGGCTTTCTCCAGGGCGGGGTGCAGGCATGATTGTTGTAGCGATCGGGTTGAGATAACGGGAGAGATTATCGGTGATTTTTACATTGTACATCTCCCTGTTTGACATGTTGCGGAAGGTGATGGTGTACCGCACACGGTCACCGGCTGCAACACTTTCTCTGTCGGCAGTTTTTATAATGTCGGCAAAGATACAGCTTAGCGTAACCGAATCCTCGCCGCTTACCATTGTGGGATTGCCGGTGCCAACTGCTTCAAGATAACCTTTAGCTGTTGCGGTGTTGGTAAATCTGCAGTCCATGCTGTTGCCGCCATTACTATTGCCGCCACCGTTGTTACCATTGCCGCCGCCGTTATTGCTGTTGTTATTTCCGTTTCCGTTGTTTGTGCCGAAGCCGTCATTGCTATAACCGTTGTCATAGCCGCTATCATAACCGCTGCCATTGATGTAGCTGCTGTCATAGCTGTTGTTATAGTTGCAGTCATATCCGTTTGTGTTATCATAATCATTGCTGTAATCGCTGCTGCAGCTGTTGTAATATCCGTTATAGTTGTTGTGTTCCTCTGCGGTGTAGAATCTGTTCAATTCAATCGTCTCCTTTAAACTGATACTGAAATTAAAGCTTTCGGGTGCCAGCCGAATGACAGCTTTCCCTTTATATTATGATTTTTAATTCTTCAGAGTGAAAAATTTGCAAAATGTATACACAAAATGGTATAATACAATAGTTATATATTTTAATTGAGGTATATTTTATGAACTATATTCAGACAGGCGAAATTGTTGCGGTTCACGGAATAAAAGGCGAGGTCAAGGTTTACCCCTGGGCAGATTATCCTGAATTTCTGGAAGAATTTGACCGCTTTTATATACAGGCAAACAGAATGCACTACAAGGCACTGGATGCACAGGAGGTGCGCTGCCACAAAAATATGGTACTTATAAAGTTCGAGGGCATCGACACCGTTGAACAGGCAAGGGAATATATCGGCAAGATACTCTACCTTGACCGCGATGAAATCGAGCTGGAAGAGGGCACATATTTTATCGAAGACCTTATCGGCTGCAGGGTTATCAACCACGAAACAGAAGAGGAAATGGGCACTGTGCAGGCGGTTGACAACTTTGGTGCAAGCGATGTCTACACCATATTAGATGCTAGAGGAAGGGAATTTATGTTCCCTGCAGTTGACGAATTTCTGGTATCTACAGATATCGACAAAAAAGAAATCAGAATAAAAGTTATAGAGGGTATGTTCAGTGAAGATTAACATAGCAACCTTATTTCCCGAAATGTGCGAGGCAGTGGTGAACACCAGCATAATCGGCCGTGCAAAAGCAGCAGGCAAGATTGATGTGGAGGTGTTTAACATAAGAGACTACACCCTGAATAAACATAAAAATGTGGACGATACTCCATACGGCGGCGGACACGGAATGGTTATGCAGACCCAGCCTATATACGACTGCTGCAAGGCCATAGAAGAAAAATCCTCATCCAAACCGTTTGTGATATTCACCACAGCGGCAGGCAGGGTTTTCAATCAGGAGCTGGCCATCGAGCTCAGCAAAAAGGAAAATATAACCATCGTCTGCGGACACTACGAGGGCATTGACGAAAGGGTTATAGAAGAAATTGCAGATATGGAAATTTCCATAGGCGACTTTGTGCTCACAGGGGGCGAGCTGCCTGCCTTGGTTATCACCGATGCGGTAAGCCGTATGTGCGAAGGTGTTCTCAAAAGCAGCGAGGGTTTTATGGAAGAAAGCCACTACAACGGTCTGCTGGAACACGCCCAGTACACCCGCCCGTACGAATGGATGGGCCGCAAGGTGCCTGATGTGCTGCTCAGCGGACATGAAAAAAATATAAAGGAATACCGCTTTGCCGACAGTCTTGCACGAACAAAGGAAAAAAGACCGGATATGTACCAAAAATACATTGAAAACAATCCTTTGCCGCAGAAAAAGAATGTTAAAAAGTAGTTAGATAAGTTTAACAAGTAAGTTGAAAAGTGTTAGTTAAATTGCACAAATTTTTGTTTTAAATTTAATGAAATCTATGTGAATAACATAAATTTTAAAGCGATTTTGTTGACTAATGCATATAAATATTATAAGATATACACATATTCTTTTAAGCTTATTACAAGCATTATTTTATGAGGAGATATAACAATGTTTTATAAAGATGTAACAGTTGAAAATCAGGTTGGTTTGCACGCACGTCCAGCAACATTCTTCATTCAGAAAGCTAACGAATTCAAATCTTCTATCTGGGTAGAAAAAGAAGAAAGAAGAGTTAACGCAAAATCCCTTCTCGGTGTTTTGTCTCTCGGTATCGTAGGCGGTACAACAATCCGTGTTATCGCTGACGGTCAGGACGAAGAAGCTGCTGTAGAAGCATTGGTAAAACTTGTAAATTCCGGTTTTGCTGACTAATTTATGACGCATACACCGCCTTAAATATAAGGCGGTGTTTTTTTAATTCAGGAGAAATATGACAAAACAAGAGCTTTTCCGCAAGGCAAAAAGTCTGCCTAAACTTCCTGGTGTGTACATTATACGCAACGCCAGGGACGAAATTATATATATCGGCAAAGCCAAAAGGCTGACAAACCGAGTAAGTCAATACTTCAAGCCCGGTGCAGTTCACGATGCAAAGGTTACAAAGATGGTGGAAAACGCCTTCTCCTTTGACGTTATCGTGACCAACAGCGAGTTTGAAGCGCTTACCCTTGAGTGCAGCCTTATAAAGCAGCATTCTCCGAAATACAACATCCTTTTAAAGGACGATAAAGGCTACAATTTTATCAAAATTTCAAAAGAAGACTATCCAAGGATAACCGCTGAGTTCCAGACGGACGACAGCGGAAAATTCCTCGGCCCATATATGTCCAGCTTTGCAGTCAGGGAGATGGTAAACACCACACAGCAGATTTTCCGTCTGCCAACCTGCACAAAGCAGTTCCCGCGGGATTTCGGCAAAGAACGCCCCTGCCTAAACTATCACATCAAAAAGTGTATGGGGCTCTGCAACGGCAGAATAAGCAAGGAAGATTATGCCGAAATTATTGCCAACGCCACAAAGTTTATCAGTCAGGACACCGATAAAATCATCGAAAGTCTGACAAAAAGCATGGAGCAGTGCAGCGAAAATCTGGACTTTGAAAAGGCGGCAATCATCCGTGATCAGATAATCGCCATAAACAAGCTGGCACAGGGACAGAATGTGGTCAATAAAAACCTTTCCAGCCACGATTTTATCTCGGTTGCCTGTGGTGGCAGCAACAGTGTTGTCAGCGTTCTGCGATACCGCCGCGGCCGCCTTGTGGATAAAAAGGAACACGTTTTCTTCGGCGAAACCGATGCAAACGAGGTTCGCAGTGAGTTTCTTGTGCAGTTCTATTCAAGGGAAAATCCTCCGAAGAATATCTATCTTGACGAATACCCCGAAGACAAGGCAATCCTTGAATATATTGAAAAGCAGACAGAGGGCAAAATAAACATCACCGTTCCGCAAAAGGGCGAAAACACAAAAATCATCAAGATGGCCTATACCAACGCGGTGGAACGTCTTGCACGGGAAAGCGGCAGACTGAACAAATCAGAAAGATTTATAGACGAACTGGGTGCACTTCTCGGACTTTCCGCTCCGCCTAAAATCATCGAAAGCTACGACATCTCCAACTGGGGCGACGGCAGCAGCGTTGCGGGTATGGTGGTGTTTTCCGACGGCAAGCCGTACAAGGCAGGCTACCGCAGATTCAAGGTTAACACCGTCACAGGAACCGATGACTACGCCTCCATGCAGGAGGTTATTACCCGCCGCATAAACCGCTTTGATATGGGCGAAAAAGGCCAGTTCGGCACAAAGCCTGACCTGATTCTCCTTGACGGCGGCAAGGGTCATTTATCCTCGGTTCTGGAGGTAACAAAAGGGACAAGCTTTGAGGATGTGCCGGTATTCGGTATGGTAAAGGACTCAAAGCACCGCACACGTGCTCTGGTAGGCCCCGATGGCGAAATTGCCATAGCCATGCACAAGGGCATATTCAGATTCATCACCGAAATACAGGACGAGGTTCACCGTTTTGCAATAGAATATATGCGTAAAAACCAGAAGACAAAGTCCTACGCAGTGACACTCACAAAGATAAACGGCATAGGGGAGAAAAAGGCGGAAAGCCTGATGAAAGCCTTTAAAACCCTGACAAATATAAAAACTCTGTCTGCGGCAGAACTGGTACAGGCAGAGGGCATCAGCGAAAAGGATGCAAAAAATATATACGAATTTTTTCACACATAGAGGATAATATATATGAGAGTAATCAGCGGTACAGCACGCAACAAGCCACTTCTGTCGGTGGAAGGCATGGACACACGCCCTACAATCGACAGGGTAAAAGAGGGGGTATACTCCTCCATTCAGTTTATCGTTCCCGGTGCAAAGGTGCTGGATTTATTCAGCGGCACAGGTCAGATGGGCATCGAGGCACTGTCCCGCGGTGCAAGTTTTGGTGTGTTTGTAGACCAGGCACCAAAAGCGATTGATGTAACAACAAAAAATCTTAAAAACTGTGGTCTTTTTGACAAAGCAAGGGTTGTGAATATGAATTCACAGGACTTTCTGCGTACAACAAAGGATAAATTTGACATTGTTTTCCTCGACCCGCCATACAATATGGGAATTTTGGATGAAATTTTGCCAAAAGTTTGCGAAATACTGTCGGAAGATGGTATAATAGTTGCAGAAAGTGAGCTTGGCTGGAAACCTGCAGAGGTAGACGGCTTAAAGCTTAAAAAACAGTACAAATACGGCAAAGTGCTTGTAAGCAAATTTCAAAAGGAGTCCCAGCAATGAAAATAGCAATCTGTCCGGGCAGTTTTGACCCTGTAACAAAGGGTCACGTGGATATTCTTGAACGCTCCAGCAAACTTTTTGACAAGGTTATCGCTGTTGTGCTTGTAAACCCAACAAAAACCCCAACCTTTACCACAGAGGAAAGGGTGGACCTTATAAAACGTGTTACAAAGCATATACCTAATTTAGAGGTGGACAGCTATACAGGTCTGGTTGCGGACTATGCTCAGCTGAAAAATGCACATACACTCATCAAAGGCCTGCGTGCTGTAACCGACTTTGAATACGAGTTCCAGCAGGCACTTATCAATAAAAAATTAAATCCTGAACTGGAAACTCTCTTTATGGTTACCAATCAGGAATATATGTATCTGTCCTCCACTCTGGTGCGTCAGATTGCAGAGTTTGGTGGCGACATAGATATGTTCGTTCCTGAAGAAATCAAAGATATACTTAAAGAAAAGATGATAAAGGAGAAATAACAGATGGCAGTTTCTATCGAAGCAATGCTGGAAGCATTGGAAGAGTTGCTGGAAGAAGGTATGAGCGTTCCTCTTTCCGGCGGCAAACGTGTAGTTGATATAGAAGAAGCAAGAGATATCATCGACGATATCCGCATCAATATGCCGCAGGAAATCCTGCAGGCAAAGGCTATCGTGCAGGATAAGGCACAGATTATGGCAAAGGCAGCAAAGGAAGCAGAAGAGATTGTCCGCCGTGCCGAAGAACGTGCAGCACACCTTGTGGACAACGAGGAAATCGTGATCAAGGCAACTGCAAAGGCAAAGGAAATCGAACAGACAGCACAGGCACAGGCAACACAGCTTAAAGCCACAGTTACACAGTACTGCGACAACCTGCTTACACAGACACAGGAACAGCTTAAAAAGAGCTTTGACGAGGTTAAGCTGGTAAAGGAAAATCTTAAAAAATAATAATATGTAAAATAAAGGCGGTAATGGTGTTCCGCCTTTATTTTTTGTCATATTTAAAAAGATGAGAGAAGACCAATGTCATTAAGATAACAAAAATATGTCATTCTGCGGAACGCAAGTGACGAAGAATCTCCCGATTTGATCAGACATAGAGATTCTTCGCTGTGCTCAGAATGACATTTTAGTTTATTATATTAAGTTTTTGTTTTTGTAAAATCCTTAACTTAATGACATTGGAGAGAAGATGTACACTTTTTTAGGTGTAAAAAGACGTTATTCTATTGTAAAGGAATATACTTTAAATAAGTATAGTCGACAGCTATGCTTATTTAATTACGTTTATAAACACAGGGTTTATAATATTAAAACAAAAAAGGAGAATGATTGAAATGAAAAGAAAAATCTTGGCAGGCTTGCTCAGCTTGTGTATGATGGTTTCTCTTGTTCCAACAACAGTGTTTGCTGAAACAGCAAAAACACTGCCTGTTGCAAAGGTAGACCGTGCTGATGGTATGGTTACAATCACATCAGGTGACGAAGCAGACACAAGACACTTTGACGGTTCATACGTAGTTTATGACCTGCTTGGCACAGGTGCAGGCAACTCTTCCAGCAGCGAACCTTTTGACCTTCAGATTGCAATGGATTTTGAAGCTATTGACAAAACTTCTGAAGCAGCACAGGCAACAGGTTACGGCGATTACATCACAGACTTTTTCATCACATTTGATGGTCTTGAAAATGACAGCTTTGTAGCAGATAACTGCTACCTTGCAGGTTACTATGCAGACGTTGATATGTGGGTACAGATTCCGCTTTACGGCTTTACAGTTAACGAAGGCACTCTTTATCCTGTAATTACATCTGCAGGTTTTGATTGGTCTTATGAAACAATCTGTACAGTTGTTGAAAAATTCACATGCGGTATCTTCCTTGACGAAGAAATTCTGGAAGAAAACCCAGACATCGAAGTAACACTCACACTTGGTCTTATCGACCCAGAAGTGTACAGCGGTCCACTTGATGTAAAAGAAGATATCATCGTAGTAGTTGATGACTTCACATACGGTCTTGAAGACCTCGTAGAATGCGAAGCTAAAATCGGCGAAAGATACTATACAACACTTGAAGCTGCAGTAGCAGCAGGCGGCGAAGTTACACTTCTTAAAGATGCAGAAATTGAAACAACTCTTAAAGTTAAAAAAGATGTAAAACTTGACCTTAACGGTTGGACTCTGACAGCTCCACATAACTATAACAATGGTGGTCAGAATCTGTATGGATTTATAGTAGAAGAAGGTGCAACATTGACTTTGGACGACAGTTCCGAAGCTCAGACAGGTGAAATCTCCTGTAAATACAGCGGTATCGAAACAAAAGGCGGTACTTTTGTTATGGACGGCGGTAAAATCACATCAGCTGATCTGACTATGGCAGTTGCTGTTGTAAACTACGGTGGTTCCGTTGTTATCAATGATGGTACTATCAATGCTTACGATGCAGCTTTTACAACTATGGCATACTTCACAAGCTCTGCAAAAACAGAGGTAAAAGGCGGTAAAATCAACCTTGTTGAAAGCGAAAACAACTTTTCTTTGATTGAACTTGGCGGCCAGTACAACAATGGTACAGCTGAAGTTGTAATAAGCGGCGGTGATTTCAGAAGCAACACAGATTATAACTTTGCATCTGATGACAGCAACGGTACTATCGCTGCAGAAATTACTGGCGGTACATATTCAGCAGAACCAGAAGAAGAATATGTAGCAAACGGTTATGTTGTTGTTGACAATACTACTTATTTTGAAGTAAAACTTGCTGACGACCTCGAACACGAAGTTGAAGTTGTAGTTCCTGAAATCAGAGAAGAAATAAAAACAACACAGACAACAGTTTCCCAGGAAGCACAGAAAGAAGTAGCAGACATCGGTAACAATCTTGTTGATGCAATCAAAGATGCAGCAACAGAAAGCGACGATGATAAAATTGCAGAAGTAATTAAAGAAGCAGTAAAAGACCTTAACCTTGAAGACGAACACCACGACGACGTTGTAGAAGCACTTGTAGAAGCAGTAAAAAACAACGACGAAATCACAATTACACTCACAGTAGATTCTACACCTGTTCCAGAACAGGTAGAAAACGCAAGCACTGAAATTGCTGAAATGAAAGATGCAATAGAAGAAGCAGGTCTTGTTGTTGACGAAAACTCTGTTGTTCTTGAAATTACAGTTACAAAAACAATCAGCACATCTTCTGAAGGTGTAGTTGAAGAAAAAGAACTTTCTGAACTTGCAGCTCCAATCACACATACAGTTGTATTCCCAGAAGTTCCGGACGTTGTAGAAGGCATGCAGAGAGTATGGACAATGTACTCCTACCACGAAGGCAATGTTATTCCATACCCAGTAAAAGATAACGGCGACGGTACAGGTACATTTGCATCCAGTCTCTACTCCTACTACCTCCTCGCTTACGAAGTTGTTCCTGTAGCACAGGCTTCCGAACACAACTGGAGTGATGACTTCAAAATGAACGACGAGTATCACTGGAGATACTGCAAATCCTGCGGTATCAAAAAGACAAGACATCCACACGTTGACGTAAACAAAGACGGCAGCTGCGATGCCTGTGACTACAGAGTAACATCTACAGGCCGTGAAAATCCTGTAACAGGCGTTACTGCTGATATGCTCAAATAATTTTATTTGAATACACTAACCTTAAAGAGGCGGATTTTCCGCCTCTTTTTGTGTGCGGTAATCTGTATACAATATCTCCTATTGATTTAAACACTGTTTTGATGTATATTTTATACATAAACACAGCAAGGAGATTTTATAATGAAAAATAAAAGTTTAAATAAATTTATATCTTCAGTCCTTTCGGTACTGCTGGTGGCAGCTTTGTTTCTGACAGGCTGTTCCTCTGCATCTGCACCGGGAGAAAGCGGTTCCTCTGCAGAAACAACTCCTGTTGCAACACCGGAACCAACACCGGAACCAAGCCCTCTGGAGAAAGCCTATGCCGAAAATAACGATGTTGTGGGCTGGCTCACAGTAAACGGCTGCGAAATTGACAACCGTGTTTTCCAGTCTTACAACAACGACACATACCTTCGCCTTGACGAGTCAGGAAAATATGATGTATGGGGCTGTTACTTCCTCGATTACATCAATGTAATTGAAAACGGCACAATGACCGACAAGGTAAGCATCATCTACGGTCACGCTCTGGACGATGACCCGAACAGCGAAAAATTCTCCAAGCTCAAAAAATACAAAGATGCAGATTTTGCAAAAGCAAATCCGGAAATTACATTCCAGCTGCTTGATGGCGAAACAAAATGGCAGATTTTCTCCGCCTGTGATATCCCTGTGACAATCGATTATATCGACCCTAATCCGGACGAAGAAAAATATTCCGCAACCCTTAACCATATGCTCACAAACAGCTATGTGGATTTTGGTGTTGAGGTTACAGCAGAGGATAAAATTCTTGTGCTTTCCACCTGCACATCAAACGAAAACGTGCGTTTTGTTGTTGCAGCAAAACTGGCTGAATAATTAACATCAGAAATAACTTTTACATACAATAAACCAAGGAGTTGATTGTATGAAGGTTGTTGTGGTGAAAAGTCCAAAGTTTTTAAAAGGCATTTTAAGGGCAATTTTTAAAATATAGAGCAAAAAAATAAAGGTATCAGGCCGAAAAAGGCTTGATACCTTTTTGTTTTAAGAGTATAATATCATAATAGGGTTACTGTGTGGCCCTTTATTGCGTACAAAAATCACAGGTGCCAAAACCGTGAATTTTAATATGTAAATAAATTTACTTAGTATATAAAGTGAGGTTTTTTTATGGAAACAATGGGTAATTTAAGAAGAACCCACTACTCCGTTGCTCTCAGCGAAGCCAATGTTGGCCAAGAGGTAACAGTAGCAGGTTATGTTGCAAAGGTAAGAGACCTTGGTGCTGTTGTGTTCTGCGATGTCCGCGACACAAAAGGCGTTGTACAGCTCAACTTTGGCGATGACTGCAGTGCAGAAACTCTGGAAAAAGCAAAGATGCTCCGTACAGAATTTGTAGTTATGGCAAAAGGCGAAGTTGTACTGCGTGAAAAAGCAAACCCAAACATCCCTACAGGCAAAATTGAAATCAAGGTAAACGAACTCAAAATTCTCTCCAAAGCAGAGACAACACCTTTTGAAATCAAAGACGATATCAACGTTAAGGACGAGCTCAAGCTCAAATACCGTTACCTTGACCTGAGAAGAAGCAAAATGCACGATGGTCTCATCGTTCGTCACAAAGTTGTGCGTGCAGTTCGTGACTACTTTGACAGAAACGACTTTATCGAAATCGAAACACCTGTTCTGATGAAATCCACACCGGAAGGTGCACGTGACTACGTTGTTCCAAGCCGTGTACAGCCGGGCAAATTCTTTGCTCTGCCACAGTCTCCACAGATTTACAAACAGCTTCTCATGCTCTCCGGCTACGACAGATATGTTCAGATTGCACGCTGCTTCCGTGACGAAGACCTCCGTGCTGACCGTCAGCCGGAATTTACACAGATTGACGTGGAAATGGCATACGTTGACGAAATCGATGTTCAGACAATGAACGAAGGTATGGTAAAACACGTATTCAAGGAAATCCTTGGCGTTGATGTTCAGACACCATTCCCAAGAATGCCATACGAAGAAGCTATGAACCGCTACGGTGTGGACAAGCCTGACACACGTTTCGGCCTTGAACTTGTTGACCTTACAGATGCTGTTAAGGAAGCAGAATTTGTAGTGTTCAAATCTGCAATCGAAGGCGGCGGTTCTGTAAGATGTATCAACGCAAAAGGTCTTGCAGACAAGCTTACAAGAAAAGAAATCGACAAGCTTGTTGAAGTTGTAAAAACATACGGTGCAAAAGGTCTTGCCTACACAAGACTTACAGCTGATGCAGAAACATCCAGCTTTGAAAAATTCCTCACAGCAAAACAGATTGCTGCTGTAAGAGAAAAAGCACAGGCAGAAAAAGGTGACGTTATCCTCGTTGTTGCTTCTGATGATATGGACGTTGTATACGCATCTCTCGGTGCACTCCGTCTCCATATTGCAAAGAAATTTGAACTGTTTGACCCTGAACAGTTCAACTTCCTGTGGGTTACAAACTTCCCACTCTTTGAATATGACAAAGAAGAAGAACGTTTTGTTGCAAAACACCATCCATTCACAATGCCAAAGGACGAAGATATTCCATACATCGACACAGACCCGGGCAGATGCTGTGCAAAAGCATACGATATGGTTCTTAACGGTGTTGAACTTGGCGGCGGTTCCATCCGTATCACAAACCCGGAACTTCAGCACAAGATGTTCAAAACACTTGGCTTCACTGAAGAACGCATCAGCGAAAACTTCGGCTTCCTTGTAGAAGCATACAAATACGGTGCACCACCACACGGCGGTATGGCATACGGTCTCGACCGTCTCTGCATGCTTATGGCTCACAAGGATTCCATCCGTGATGTTATTGCATTCCCGAAAGTACAGAACTCCGGCGAAATTATGTCCGGCTGTCCTGACTATATCGAACCAAAACAGATGAACGAACTTTACATCGCTTCCACAGTGGAAACAGAAGAATAATAAAAACAATAAAAGCGTATCGGGAAACCGATACGCTTTTTTAATATCTGGGTGAATTATAAACCGAAGGCTATATTATTTAACTTTGTACAGCTCCACGCCGTCTTTGCTGAACACCTTTTCAAAGCTGTCTTCAAAATAGTTTTCATCCACATTGTAGTTTCCTCTTTCCCATGAGGAAATCATGACATAGGATACATCATATTTTTCAAACAGCTGTCGGTTTTCCAAAGGCTGCTGATACATCAGGGCAAGGTCATCCTTGCGTTGCGAGGTGTCTATGCCGTGGAAATAAAGGTAGATGTCAGAACCGCATACAATGTTGCGTCCTGTCAGAGCCGCAACTTCGTTGTTGTGGCGGCTGTCTGTGAGAAAAACATCTTCAGCATCGGTGTTTTCAATGATATATCTGGCGGCTTCCAGATGTGGCTGGCTGAATATCTGATAGTCGGACACAACCTCTCTGCCAAGAGTAAGCACTGCCGAAAATACCGATAAAAATACAACAATGACCGCTGCAATTTTGCCAACTTTTACAGTTTTGTATTTTTCGTATAAATCCACAGAAAAATCGGAGGCAGCCATGCACAGCAGCAGATATGCTATATAAAGCAGCTTGTTATTGTCATAGGTGTTCGGGGTAAACATAATAAATTCTGCCACAAACCATATCACTGCGGCGGGCAGTATAAGGTGGGAAATTTTTTTGCTGCCTTTACATATTGCACCAACAATGAAAATCAGCGGAATGCCAAGATTTTTTATATAAAACCATGGATAGAAATCTCCAAGATTGCCCCAGTTGAAATGCCCGCGGAGAAAGCCTCCTTCAGCCACCTGACCAAAGGTCCAGAACAATAACTGCGGTATACCAGGCAATACAGCACACAGCAGGTAAACACCCCATGTGGAAAGCAATTTTTTGTATCCGTTGTATTTGATATATCTGACAAGCAGAAATATGCCATACAGAATACAGCTGCATATTCCCGCCATGCCGATGGCCATAAAAACAGCAGAGGAAAGTGGGGTGCGGTTGTTAATCTGCTGTATTACACACATTATACCAACAAAAACGGCAAGGACAGCTGCACCATGCCATTTTCTGTTGGATGAACAGCTGCGGTGCAGATAAAGCAGCAACCATGCAGCACTTATAAGGCCTATACCAAGGAAAGAATGGGTGTGTATCATTGGCAATGCGGCAGCAAAGATACCTGCGTATATAAAATATCGGCCTTTACCACCCCACACAGCCTTATACAGCAGCCATATACAGGGGAACAGCAGTGCATAACCAAAGAGGGAAGCTCGCTGCGGAATAAATATATCGGCTATTACATTTGCCCAGCGGATGTTGAAATCCACAAGATTTGTCGGGGTGGTGTAGTAACCGCTGAATATGTCGGAAAAACGCAGACTGCACCTCTCCACGATACCTGTAAAGTATACAAAGCCAAGACCGCCGTTGAATATAAAGAAGACAAAGGTAAGAACATTTTTTGCACGGCAGTTGAGAACGGTATCGGCCAGTATATATACACTGCCCATAACCTGTATAAAGGAGGTAAGCATGGGGAGAATATATGCCCAGCGGAGAGATGCCCCCCAGAGATATATACTGGAGGAGATGGCGGCGTTGAGAAAAGGATAGGCAAGTCTGGTTTTTGGAAACAGGGAATAATATGGCGGAAAAGTGCCCTGCTCTGCAATGCTGGTAATAAACCCAAGATGCATACACATATCGCCGTAGGTACTCTGGCCTGTGTACAGCCCGGCACAGTCGGTTGGGCGTATTGTATGGGTGTGCAGCAGATAGCACCAGAGTATAAAGGTAGCGGCAAAAAGCATTGTCATCAGCGGATTTTGCTTTGCAGATGAGGCGGCATTTCTGGCAGAAAAGTCAGATATATCGGCTTTTCTCAGACAAAAAATCACCACAGGCAAAACCATCACTGCCGCAAATATATGGGAAAGAACGGTAAAATCAAAGAAAAAAGAGAATATTGCAGGCAGCCACATAAGCAAAAGAGAGCCTGTGGCCAGACCTATAACGAGTTTTGTGAAAAGTTTTTCCTTTTTCAGAAGAACAGAGGATAAAAATACACCTGTTATCTGAAAGTATATAAAATATGCTGTACCAATAATATTGCCGCATATAGTGGAATACATAAAACTTCCTCCGTAGGATACAGTGCAGATATACTTAGTCAATGTGATATAACAATCATGTTATCGGATTGTCATTATACCATTTGTACGGTAAAAAAACAAACTGTATCATTTAAGCTTATGCTTTGTAAAAAAGATATAATTGACATATTTTAACTGTATAATGTATCCTATAGACAAAGAATAAAAGGCTGATTTTAAGAAAAGAGGTGTTGTTATGAGAATACTTGTAGTTGAAGATACTGTGGATATGAACATGCTCATTGTAAAAACACTCAAGAAAAACGGTTACAGCGTTGACGGCTGCTATGACGGTGAAGAAGCACAGAACTATATTCTTGGGGCAGAATATGATGGGGTTATACTTGACATAATGATGCCGAAACTGGATGGCTACGGTTTGCTTAGCTGGATGAGAGACAGGGGAATAGATACACCTGTGCTTTTCCTCACTGCACGGGATGCAGTATCCGACCGTGTAAAAGGTCTGGATCTGGGGGCGGACGACTACCTTATAAAACCTTTTGATTTTGACGAACTGCTGGCAAGGGTGCGTGCTATGACACGCAAACGCACAGGCAGCCGCAGCAATATATTTACACTGGATAATCTGACGGTGGATGTTCAGCGGCGTACAGTTCATCGGGACGGGGTGGAAATTTCTCTTCTTCCAAAGGAATTTACAATTCTTGAACATCTCATACGCAATCAGGGAATAGTTTTTTCCCGTGAACAGCTGGAGGATAAAATCTGGAACTTTGAATTTTCCGGCAGCAGCAACAATATCGACGGATATATGAGCCGCCTGCGTAAAAAGATTGACGGAGAAAAACAGATAAAGCTCATCCACACCATACGCGGTGTTGGATGGGTGCTCAGAGAGGGCGAAAACCCTGACAAAAAGGGGGAATAGCCATTGAAGAGAAAATCAATCAAGCTGAAGATAACACTGTGGCTTACAGCCCTTGTAGCGGTGCTGACGGTGGTGCTGGTGGCCATGGCACTGCTGGCAACAAACTACGTTGCCACAAAAACTGCTATGGAAGAGCTGGAGCTGACTGTAAGAAATAACCTGAAGCATATACAGGCAACAGACACAACACCTGTTATAGACGAAAACTTTCTCTACTATCAGAATGGAGCATCAACCCTCGTATACAGCAAAAACGGCAGTCTGATGGCGGGGCAGATACCTGTAAATTTCAAAACAGCAATTCCGTTTGAAAACGGTACAATACGTACCATTGAAAGCGGGGACAACAAATTTCTGGTGCTGGATATGTGGTTGCCGTATAACTTTGAGCAAGGCGTGTGGGTACGGGGACTCACCGATGTGCCGGATGTAAACTATCTTGGACGCTATCTGCTTATGGTATCGGCAATAACTCTGCCTGTGTTCACTCTCCTTGCGGCTCTTGGCAGCTGGTTTATTATAAAGGGCTCCTTTAAACCGCTGGACAGGATAAACTCCACAGCAGAAGCCATAAACGAGGCAAGAGATTTATCCGGAAGAATAAATCTGCCAAAAGGAGAGGATGAATTCTCACGTCTTGCAGAAAACTTTGATGATATGTTCAGCCGTCTGGAAATTTCTTTCGAGGCAGAAAAACAGTTCACCGCCGATGCTTCCCATGAGCTGCGTACACCTGTTGCGGTGATAAAAAGTGCCTGTGAGTATGCAGAGAAATATGATGAAACGCCGGAGGACCATGCAGAAACACTCTCTGTGATAGGACGCCAGGCTGACAAAATGTCGCAGCTTATCAATCAGCTGCTCAGCATGACCCGTATGGAACAGGGAACAGAAAATTCAAACTTTGAAGAACTGAACCTGGCAGAAACCGTAAAAGAGTTTTATGATGAGCTTAACTGGAAAAGCGACAATGTCACTGTGGATTTGCAGAAAAATGTTGCAGTAAAAGCGGACAGAAATCTGTTGCAGCGTCTGTTGCAGAACCTTGTGGAAAACGCATATAAATATGGTAAAAAAGGCGGAATGATAAAAGTTTCTGTAAAATCAGAGAATAACGAGGCGGTACTGTCAGTATCGGACGAAGGCAACGGTATAGCACCGGAACACCTTGACAAAATATGGAACAGGTTTTATCAGGTGGATTCTTCACGCAGCGGCAATAAAACAGGTGCGGGCCTAGGTCTTTCCATTGTGCAGCAGATAGCCCGTATACACGGCGGATATATGACAGTGGAAAGCGAAACGGGAAAAGGCAGCGTTTTCAGCCTGCATCTGCCACAGGATAAATAATATAATGAAAGACAGATGGATTGCAGGATAATCCATCTGTTTTTTCTTTGCAAAAAATTTTTTGATAAATTTAAAGTTTATGTCATAATTTCATATACATTTAATGTTTCTGGGTTATTATACAGTCAAAGATAAGAACACCGCAGAAAAAAAGATAAAAAAGTTAAAAAATTTCATCTGAATTTAATGTTAAGGTGTTATTATCAGGGCAAATAAAAGAAACCATAAAACAGATACTAAAATATTACATATATATCCCCGAAAGGAGACAGAACTATGAAAAAATTGACAGCTATTATTTTATCAGCAGCATTAATTGCAGCACTGGCAGGATGTGCACAGCAGTCCGCAAACGTAAACCCTGTAGGCTTTGACGCAGCAAAGGCAGCAGCTCTAAATGCAGCAGGCGTTGCAGAAGCAGATGCAAGATTTGAAGATGTTTCCCTTAAAGAATACAATGGCAATCAGTATTACGAAATTGAATTCGAAGTAGGGGACAGAGACTATGAATACTACATCGAAGCTCTCACAGGTACAGTGATTACACCGGAACTTGCAGCAGAGGCGTTGGGCACAGGTGTTCAGATTCCAACTGGAGAAAAACAGCCTGAACAGCCTGTTCAGCCAGCGACAGAAGAAACAAAACCTGCAGCAGAACCTGTAAAAGAAGAAGTTAAGCCTGCAGCTGAAACACCAAAACAGGAAACACCAAAAGCAGAAAAAGCTGCAGACCCACAGCTTATCGGTGAAAGCAAGGCAAAATCCATCGCTCTTTCCCATGCAGGCAAAAAGGAAGCTGATGTGAAGTTTGTAAGAACAGAGCTGGACCGTGATGACGGCCGTACAGTTTACGAAGTGGAATTCTATGACGGAAACAATATGGAATACGACTACGATATCGATGCATACAGCGGTGAAGTGGTATCCTTTGACTACGACGCAGAAGACTACAAAAAACCTGCATCCGACAAAAAGGACGAAAGCAAACCATCCGACAGCAGCAAAACAGAGAGCACAATATCTGAAGCCAAAGCAAAAGAAATTGCACTGGCACAGGTGCCAGGTGCAAAAGAATCCGATATCAGAAAATTTGAAGTGGACCGTGATGACGGCAGAGTAGAATACGAAGGCGAAATTGTATACGACGGCATGGAATACGAATTTGAAATCGACGGCTACAGCGGTGCAATCAGAAGCTGGGACGTTGAAAAATTTGACAGATATGACGACTAAATAAAAGTTTTCAGCATAAAGTCTTCCTCATAATGTACATTTCTCCACAATGCAAAAAGAAGAAAAGACCTTGCGGATAATCCGTAAGGTCTTTTTCTGTGTATAAGCAATATTATTTACAATATTTTTCAATATAGTTTTCGCGGCATTTGTTGATAATGTCTCTTGCCGCCTGGGCGTCCATTGTATCATTTACAACGGTGTCTTTGTTTTCGAGGCTTTTGTAAACGGTGAAGAAATGCCCCATCTCGTCAGCAACGTGCTTTGGCAGCTCGCTCAGCTCGCTGTATTCATTGTAGGTAGGGTCATCAAAAGGCACAGCAATGATTTTTTCGTCCAGCTTGCCGCCGTCCAGCATGGTGATAACACCTATCGGATGGCATCTAACAAGGCTCATTGGTCTGATAGTTTCACTGCACAGCACAAGCACATCCAGCGGGTCGCCGTCATCTGCGTATGTGCGTGGAATAAAGCCGTAGTTTGCAGGGTAGTGTGTGGAAGTGTGAAGAATTCTGTCAAGGATAATAAAGCCTGTTTCCTTGTCCAGTTCATATTTGTTTTTGGAGCCTTTTTCAATCTCTATAACAGCGATAAAATCATCTGCATTTATTCTGCCCGGTTTGATGTCATGCCATATATTGCCCATATGATTTTCCTCCTTGGTACTGGATTTATCTTTTTCTAAATCATAACCCATTTAGTTTTCTTTTTCAACCTCCGTCACAGAATTTTCAGTATTGGATAAAATCGCTGTCTGCTGTGCCAGTATCCTGTCCAGCTTGTAATGGATGTCCTCAATAATAATTTCCGTCTTCAGGCTTACTTTGTAGTCGCTTTCAGCACGACGGCGGTCCTTTTCTTCCTGTCTGTTCTGGCTCATCATAATCAGAGGAGCCTGTATGGAGGCAAGACAGGACAGAATGAGGTTTAAAAGGATAAAAGGATAAGGGTCGAACGGATGGGAGAGAAAATAAAGATTTGTCACTATCCAGCCAATAAGGAAAACACAGAAAGATATTATAAACAGCCAGCTGCCGGCAAATTTTGCCAGAAAATCTGCCGCTCTGTCTCCAAAAGACAAAGCCTCATTTTCGGTGTTTACATAAATTTCCTCTTCCAGCAGGGCGTGTATAAGTTCTTCGTCATCAATGTTTTCATTCGTCACCTTTATTATGTTTCTGGCAAGGGCGGTTTTCAGTTTTCGGGACATATTTTTCTCCACGGTTTTTCTTATAGTATTGTCACAGAAAGAATATTTTATCTTGTGATAAATATATATTATATAGGGCAAAAAATTCCCGATAGGAAAGGAGACAAATATGGCAACACAGTTATTCTTTGACCATCTGCTGTCTACGGCAAAGATGGCAGATGTAAACAGCGAGCAGCCGGTGGAGACGGAAATTCTCCTTGCCGACTATGACGAGCCGGTATTCAAGATAATAAAAACCACTATGGAGCATCTTGTAACACAGAAATACATTATGCAGAACAAACTGACGGTGGAAGGATTTATAAAGGTTTCGGTGTATTACCAGCCCCCTCAGGCAGATAAAATAAGTGTTATCACACAAAAAGTACCTTTTCAGAAGCAACTGGAACTGCCGGCAGCAGACTATGACCTTAGTTTTATAACTGTCGGCGGTCAGAGTCAGTATGTTAACACACGTCCGCAGAATTCAACCCGTATCGATGTACGGGGGGCGTATCTGTTCAGCATAAAGGTGTTCTGTCAGCAGAAGGTAAGTGCGGTCACCACAATATCGGGGGGAAGTGTATGCTGCGACAGCGGCGAAATAAGCCACTTCTGCCTTGCAGGGCAGAATATCCGTCAGTTCAGTGTGGAAAACGAAGTAAATATACCTGAAAATCTCTGCAGAATTCTCCGGGCACACACACGCAGTCAGGCACCTGTGATTGCTGTGTATCAGGATAAAATCACTGTAAAAGGAGAAATATCCGCCGATATTTACTACACTGTAGCCGATTCCAACCAGGTGAAAAAGCATACACAGGCTTTCCCTTACAATCAGATAATAGATATAAAAGGTATAAAGGAAAACTATGTTTCCTGTGCTGATGTTTCGGTATCTTCCTTCACTGTGGCACAGAATCAGGACAGCAAAAAATATATAGCATCGGTGACAGTGCAGATAGATGCCACGGCATTTTCCCGTCAGCAGGTTATAGCGGTGGGTGATGCATTTTCCCGGCAGTATGAATATACAAAAACACAGCAGGAGATGCTGTGCGACACCAATATGTACCATATAGATAAAAATATAGCACTGCAGATAGGCGAAAACATAGGTGCAGATTATACAATCAGCGATATTATCTTTGAAATTGCTCCGCTGAAAAGCTATTTTGAGATAAACAAAACCACCGTAAAATCCAAAGTGACAGCAAATATTATTGCCATCAACAGTCAGAATGAATATGAATGCTTTGCCAGAGGCGAGGATGTGGTGCTTGACTGGCTGGAAAACTGCTCACAGCACGATGAAATCTGCATAAAACTCTCTCTGGACAACTGCACATACACACATACAGGCACAAATCTGCAGATAAACGCTGCTCTGGCAGCTCAGGGCTTTGTAATAGAAAAACGGCCCTTTAAGTTGCTTAAAAGCTTTGAAGAAGACACCGATGCACCTGTGGCAAACGAACAGGAAGCACTGATAGTATACTACGCACAAAAAGGCGAAAGGGTGTTTGATATTGCAAAAAACCACAATGCCAGTCCTCAGGATATAATGGAAGAAAACAGTCTGCAGAGCGATGTTCTCCAGACCAATCAGATGATTTTTATCCCCGCATTTACAGATTAGGAGGTGCGGCATGAATATTTATGATGATATACAGAAACGTACTCAAGGTGCGGTTTTTATAGGTGTTGTGGGTGCAGTACGCACAGGTAAAAGCACATTTATAAAAAAGTTTATGGAAGCCCTTGTAATACCAAATATAAAGGATGCAGATAAAAAGGTAAGGACGATAGATGAACTGCCTCAGTCGGCAGCAGGCCGCACCATAATGACAACTCAGCCAAATTTTATTCCTGAACAGGGTGTGGATATAACCATCAATGAAAATCAGAATATAAAGGTGCGGCTGGTGGACTGTGTGGGGTATATGATAAAGGGTGCTCAGGGTGATACCGAGGACGGCAAACCCCGCATGGTGAAAACTCCCTGGTTCAAACAGGCAATCCCTTTTGAAAAAGCTGCAGAGATAGGTACCTACAAGGTTATCAGCGAACATTCCACCATTGGTATTATGGTCACCTGTGACGGCAGCATAAGCGATATCCCGAGGGAAAATTATATGCAGGCAGAGGAGACGGTGGTTTCCCAGCTTAAAAAAATCGGCAAGCCATTTGTGATTGTGGTCAACAGTGCAAATCCGGACAGCGAAACAGCCAGAAGAGTGAAACAGCAGGTGGAGGGCCGGTACGGCGTTGCCACAGTGCTGGTGAACTGTCTGGAGATGGATAAAAAGGATATAGAGCATATTTTATCTCTTGCTCTCACTGAGTTTCCGCTTAGGGAAATCCGTCTTGCTATACCAAAATGGGTGGCAATGCAGGGGAAAAACTGCCCATATCGTCAGCAGCTGCTGGAGGAGATAAAGAATATCTTTTCTGGGGTTCAGAAACTGAAAAAGGCAGAAGAGGCGGTGGAAAAACTTGGCAGAACAGAAAATGTAACCTCTGCACAGCTGGAAAGCTTTGACTGTGGCAACGGCACCGCAACAGTGCAGGTGGATATGGATAAATCTATTTACTATGATACGCTGGAAAATCTTACAGGGGAAAGTATCCGTGATGAATGGACACTTATGAAGCTGGTCAGCGAACTTGTTGTGGCAAAACAGCAGTATGCAAGAATTGCCCCCGCACTGGCAGAGGTGGAACAGACAGGTTATGGCATTGTTATGCCATCCATTGAACAGCTGCATCTTGAAGAGCCGGAGATTGTACGGCAGGGGCAGAAGTTTGGTGTGCGGCTCAAGGCCAGTGCACCGTCACTGCATATCCTCAAGGCGGATATCCATACCGAGGTCAGCCCTATCGTAGGCAGCGAGGCCAACAGCGAGGAGCTGGTGAACGGTATGCTGAAAAACTTTGAGAATGACCCGCTGGATATATGGCAGTCCAATATATTCGGCAATTCTCTGCAGAATCTTGTCACACAGGGGCTTGGCACAAAACTGCTGAATGTACCTCAGGAGGCACGGGGACGATTGCAGGAAACAATAGAACGGGTAATAAACGAGGGCTGTCAGGGCCTTATCTGTGTGATACTGTAAAGAAGAAAAAACCAATCGGTGAAAACCGATTGGTTTTTGGCTGTGCAGGATTATTTTTTGAGATTTTCAATCCATTCAAATACAGGTCTGCAGATTTCTTCCAGTCCGTTTTCGTCAAACGGACTTACAAGCCCGCAGTGCTGTATATGCTGTTTTATATCCATTCTGCCGCCGATTTTTACAAATTTAATGTATTTTTCCCAGGCGGATTTCGGGTCTTTGAGATATAAGGCAAAGAACTGCAGTGCCATTGTCTGTGCCACGGTGTAGTCTATATAGTAGAACGGTATACAGGTTATGTGTATCTGTCTCTGCCAGCCACCGCCACGGCTGTAAAATGGCAGGTCACCAAAGTCAATGTAAGGGCGGAACTGTTTTTCCAGCTCCAGCCAGCGGCTGTTTCTTTCCTCAGGTGTCCAGTCTGGATTGGAGTAAACCAGCTCCTGATAATAGTCTACAATAATGCTGTAAGGAATAAAGTACAAGGCACCTTTTGTGTGGCTTTCAGAATATTTTGCCGCATCCTCCTCAAAGAAAAGATGATGCCAAGGTGTTGTAAGAAATTCCATACTCATACTGTGGGTTTCGCAGGCCTCCATAGGTGCGTGACGGATGGAGGAGTATGGTATTTCTTTGTTTGTGATGTAGGCATTGAGGGCATGCCCGCATTCATGGGTAAGTGTTTCAATATCTTTTGCTGTGCCGTTTGCATTGAAGAAGATAAACGGATAGCCGTAGTCTTCAATATTTTCGCAGTAGCCTGCATTGCGTTTGCCGTTGCGTGGTTCAATATCAAACAGGTCATTTTCGCACATCAGATCGATCAGTTCCATGGTTTCGGCACTCATTTCACGGAACATCTGCTGTGTGCGTTTCAAAATTTCTGGTATTGGATATTTAGGATCAGGGTTGCCGTCAGCAAATAAGAAGTCGTTGTCGATGAATTTAAAATCGCTTACACCGATGGCTTCTGCCTGCTGTTTTTTGTACTCCACAGTTTTCGGCACGATAATTTCAAGTATCTGATTGCGGAATTTTGCCACATCTTCCCTTGTGTAGCTGCGGTTGCGCATAATATATGCCATATCAACATAGCTGTCAAACCCAAGAATTTTTGCCTGCTGTGTTCTGTTCTTCACAAGGCGGTCATATATGCCTTCAATCTCTTCTTTGTGGCTGTCAAAAAATCTGCCTTCAGCCTCAACAGCGGCTTTGCGAACCTCTCTGTCAGGGCTCTGACGGTATGCGGAAAGCTGGCTTACATTGCAGATTTTGCCGTCAAATTCAATACGTGCAGATGCATAAACAGCTTCATACTGTGAGCAGAGTGTGTTTTCTTCTGCCATAAGCTCCATAATTTCAGGCGAAAATACCTTCTGGGCATTTTCCATGCGGTCGAAATAATAGTCACCAAGTTCTTTTCTCAGTTCTGTTTTGAACCTGCTGTCCAGCACTGTTTTTTCAAAGGCGGTAAAACTCTGTGTTGCCTTTGGTGTGCAGCGGTTGTAGAAATCCTGCTCTTCAATATAGAATGGGTCGGTGCTGTCTGCAGAGTTGCGGATATCGCTCATACATTTGTATGTGGAAAAATGGCCTCTTTCCTCTTCAAATTTTCTGAAGATGCACAGCTGTTCTTCTGCACTTTCTGCGTTGGAAAAGTCTGCGGCAAGGGTGTTTATCCTTTCAATCATCCCCTCAACATCGGGGCGTTTGTATGGTATTTCACTGAATTTCATAGGCAAATCTCCTTTGAAAACTTAATTGTTGTTTATATTTATATACTACTTTCAAACAGCAAAAAAATCAATGGAATATTATGAATATATAGCAACAAAAAACCTGCCCGATTTATTCAGGCAGGTCATTTATCTGATTGGAAAATAATTAAATTCTGTTGATGCCAAGTCTTACTGCTTCTTCTGCAACAGCATTGGAAACAACATCTGCAACTCTTGGGTCAAATGGATCCGGAATGATGTATTCAGGATTGAGTTCTTCGTCTGTAATTACAGAAGCGATAGCTTTTGCAGCTGTAAGTTTCATGCTTTCTGTAATATCTGTTGCTCTTACCTTGAGAGCACCTTTGAAGATACCAGGGAATACAAGTACGTTGTTAATCTGGTTAGGGAAGTCGCTTCTGCCTGTGCCAACAATGTATGCACCTGCAGCCAAGGCTTTGTCAGGCATGATTTCAGGTGTTGGGTTAGCCATAGCAAGGATGATTGGTTTTTCATTCATGGAAGCAACCATTTCTTCGCTTACAAGGTTACCGCGGGATACACCAACAAATACATCTGCACCTTTCATTGCGTCAGCCAGTGTACCTGTTCTCATTTCTCTGTTGGTAACTTTAGCCATTTCTCTCTGTGCATCTGTGTTTGCCTGTCCGCCTTCAACAAGAATGCCGAAGATGTCGCAGAGTGTCATATTTGTAAAGCCTGCAGACATAAGAAGTCTTGCAATGGAGATACCTGCAGCGCCTGCACCGTTGAGAACAACACGCAGTTCTTCTGGCTTTTTGCCTTTGAGTTTGGCAGCGTTGAGCATTGCAGCTGTTACGACGATAGCTGTGCCGTGCTGGTCATCGTGGAAAACAGGGATATCGCACATTTCTTTAAGTCTTCTTTCAACTTCGAAACAGGTTGGTGCACCGATGTCTTCCAGGTTGATACCGCCAAAGCTCTTGGAGATTTTATAGATAACATTTACGATTTCGTCAGGGTCTTTGCTGTCTACGCAGATTGGGAAAGCGTCAACGCCTGCAAATTCTTTAAAGAGAACACATTTGCCTTCCATAACAGGCATACCTGCACTTGGACCGATATCGCCAAGGCCGAGAACAGCTGTGCCGTTTGTGATAACAGCAACAAGGTTGCCTTTTCTTGTGTAGTCATAGGCTTTGCTTTCGTCCTTCTGGATTTCGATACAAGGTTCAGCAACGCCAGGTGTGTATGCTACAGCAAGTTCTTCTCTGTTTGTAACTTTTGCACGGGAAACAACTTCAATTTTGCCTTCCCAGTCTTTGTGAGCTTTAAGAGCAATTTCTCTTCTGTCCATTGTGGTATTCTCCTTTATAAATTTAGATTAGTGTTTGTCAAACTGACGGCAGAGTTTTTCTGCATTGAGTGCTTCGTCAAGCTGTTCCTGTGTAACGCCCATTGCCAGTGCACCTTCTACGATTGGTGTGCCGTCTTTGAGGAATTTTTTAGCGATGTCAGCAGATGCTTTGTAGCCGATAACAGGGCAGAGTGCTGTAACAAAGCCTGTGGAGTGATAAAGCAGGTCTTTACATCTTTCTTCGTTTGCAACGATACCGTCGATACAGTTAGCGATAAGTGTGCGGATACCATTTTTGAGAAGCTTGATGGAGTCAAAAATTCTGTTGAAAACAACAGGTTCAAATGCGTTGAGTTCCAGCTGACCTGCTTCGCATGCCATTGTTACTGTAAAGTCGTTGCCCATAACTGCAAAGCAGCACTGGTTCATAACTTCTGGGATAACAGGGTTGATTTTACCAGGCATGATGGAGGAGCCGTTCTGTTTTGCAGGGATTGTGATTTCTGCAAGGCCTGCTTTTGGACCGCCGTTCATAAGACGGATGTCGTTGCACATTTTGCTGAGGCTGATTGCACATGTTTTGAGGGAGGAAGATACAACGGAGAAAGCATCGATGTTCTGTGTGCCGTCAATCATATCTTCACACTGTGTAAGCGGCAGGCCGCAAACTTCGCTGAGTGTTGGAACGATGTTGTTGAAGAAGTATTCGCTGGAGTTGATACCTGTGCCGATAGCTGTAGCGGACATATTTACAACAAGCATTTCCTGCAGAGCATTTGTAATGCGTTTTTTGTCACGTGCAACTGCGGAAGCATATGCGTGGAATTCCTGACCAAGTGTTACAGGTACAGCGTCCATAAGCTGTGTTCTGCCCAGTTTGAGAACGTTGCGGAATTCTTCACTTTTTGTCATAAGAGCGTTGTAAAGATTGTCGAGAACCTCTACAAGTTCCATACCTTCTTTATAGATAGAGAGTTTAAGGCTTGTTGGGTAAACGTCGTTTGTGGACTGTGCCATATTAACATGGTCGTTTGGATGGCAGAATTTGTAGTCGCCTTTTTCTTTGCCCATTTTTTCAAGAGCAATGTTTGCGATAACTTCGTTTGCATTCATGTTTGTGGAAGTGCCTGCACCGCCCTGAATCTGGTCTGTGATAAATTCCTTGTGGAAGTTGCCTGCAAGCAGTTCTTCACAAGCTTCTACGATTTTATCAGCAATTTCAGCTTCCAGTGTGCCTGCAGCTTTGTTTGTCAAAGCACATGCTTTTTTGATTTCTGCAAGGGATTCAATCTGCACTCTTGGAATCATCTTGCCTGTGGAATGGAAGTTTTCAGCAGCTCTCAAAGACTGTACGCCGTAGTAAGCCTCTGCAGGAACCTGTTTTTCGCCAACGGAGTCACTTTCTAAACGATAGTTCATGTTTTTTTACCTCTCTTTTTTCAGTTTACAGTTATAATTATAAAGTTTGTTCTGGGCTTCTTAATATGGTCTCATTGTAGCAAAAACATTTTGTGTTGTAAATGCAAAAACTCAAATTAAGAAAAAAATAAACTTTTTAATTTTTACAAATTATAAAAATATGATTAATGGAAAAATGGTTTATAAAACAAAGAGTAAAAGGAAAAATACTGAATTTTAAATTTATACAAAACTAAAGATTTTTTCTATATGAAATATATCAGTTGTATATAGGATTAAGCTGATAACAAAAACGTTCTTTATACCAATAAGCCGCAAAACAACAAAAGCCGTCCTGTAAAAACAGGGCGGCTGTCGCTTAATTATTCGGTGACAGTCGCTGCTGTCATTATCTTGTAATTCTCATGCGGGAAAGAATGTGGTATGCTTCGCCCGGTTTGAGTGTTACTGCGTGTTTTTTCTTATCCCACTGGAGAGGGGCATCCTCTCTGTCAGGAGTGGCAACCCAAGGCTCAACACAGAAGAATTTTGTCACAGGTGTTGCGGATGTCCACAGTGTAACATAAGGGAAATCCTGTACATCAAAGTCAATGCGTCTGCCAGAATCCTTTTCTACGAGGGAAACGGTCTTAGCAGTAAGCTCGGAGAAAAGGAGGGAATCGTTTTCAAAGAAATTGTCCTTGAGCGGAATCTGTGTAATATTTTTGTCGTATATATAGCTGCCGCCGTCTATAAGAAAGCGATCGCTGAAGGTGAGAACTTTTGGAGACTGAGGAGTATCAAACTCGATATAGTAATCCTCTGTTTTGTGCTTATCGTCAAATGGCAGGTTAAAGCCCGGGTGGAAGCCCAGACCAAAGCCGAATTCGCAGCTGTCGATATTTGTAACATCAACTTTATGATGAACGGAGTGACCGCTCAATACATAACTTGTTCTGAAAACAAAGTTATATGGAAATTTCTTTCTGCTTTCAGCTGTTGCCTTGTATTCAAAGATAATAAGATTGTCTTCTTTAAGAACCAGAGTATGTTCGACATTTCGCATAAAACCATGGTTTGCAGCGGCAAATTCTTCGCCTTCTACATAAAATTTGCCTTCTTTCATTCTGCCTACCCAAGGGAAGAGCATCGGTGCGGAATAGCCCCAAACGCTTTTGTCTGCCTGCCACAGCATTTCTTCGCCAGCTTCGTTTTTAACGCTGACCATCTGTGCACCAAGGCTGTCTACTGTAAGACTGAGATGTGTGTTCTTTATGGTGTACTGCATATCGAAAATCCTTTTTCTGACTTGTGGTTGGTTATGTACATATTTCTACAAATATTATTATATCCTAAAATTTTTTTCTTTGAAAGGGGTAATTTGAATATATTTTGAAAAAAAGTGTACAAATAATGCAATAAAAACTTGCAAGTAATAGACAAATATGTTTTAATAGTTTAGGATTTTTTAACAATTATAGTATTATATTTATTTTATATATGGAGGAAAGCTGTGAAAGATTTTGTTAACCAGATTGACAAACGCAGAACATTTGCGATTATCTCTCACCCTGACGCAGGTAAAACAACACTTACAGAAAAATTACTTTTATATGGCGGTGCTATTCAGCAGGCAGGTATCGTAAAGGGCAAAAAAGGTGCCCGTGCTGCAACTTCCGACTGGATGGAAATCGAAAAACAGCGTGGTATCTCGGTTACATCTTCTGTTATGCAGTTCAACTATGACGGTTACTGTGTAAACATCCTGGATACACCTGGCCATCAGGACTTCTCCGAAGACACATACCGCACACTCATGGCTGCAGACAGTGCAGTTATGGTTATCGACGCTGCCAAAGGTGTTGAAACACAGACTAAAAAACTGTTCAAGGTTTGCACACTGAGAAACATTCCAATCTTCACATTTATCAACAAAATGGACCGTGAAAGCCAGGATCCGTTTGACCTTTTGCAGGAAATTGAAGATGTTCTCGGTATCGAAACATATCCTATGAACTGGCCAATCGGTTCAGGTAAAGATTTCAAGGGCGTTTATGACCGCAACAATCAGGAAATCATCGCTTTCAGCCACGACGGTAAGGTTGGTGTAAACCAGGCTATCGCAACAAAAGCTAAAATCGGTGATGACAACCTTGACCAGCTGCTCACAGCACCGCTTCACCAGCAGCTTCAGGACGATATCGAACTTATCGAAGGGGCAGCAGCAGATTTTGACCGCGAAAAAATCAACACAGGTAAACTCACACCTGTTTTCTTCGGTTCTGCTCTCACAAACTTTGGTGTTGAACCTTTTATCAAAGAGTTTCTTGCTCTCACAACATCACCTTTGGCAAGAAACTCCGACGCAGGTCTTATCGACCCTAAGAGCGAAGATTTCTCCGCTTTTGTTTTCAAAATTCAGGCTAATATGAACAAAGCTCACCGTGACAGAATTGCGTTTATGCGTATCTGCAGCGGCAAGTTTGAACGCGGCATGGATGTTTTTCATGTTCAGGCGGGTAAAAAAATCAAGCTGGCACAGTCCACACAGCTTATGGCAAGTGAACGAGAAACTGTTGACGAAGCATTTGCAGGGGATATCATAGGTATCTTTGACCCGGGTATCTTCTCCATCGGCGACACAATCACAACAGCCAAAAAGCCGTTTAAATTTGCAAGTATTCCAACCTTTGCACCTGAACACTTTGCACGTATCTCTCAGGTGGATACAATGAAGCGTAAACAGTTTGTAAAAGGTATGGAACAGATTGCACAGGAAGGTGCCATTCAGATATTCAAGGAACTGGGCGGCGGTATGGAAGAGGTTATCGTAGGCGTTGTTGGTGTGCTTCAGCTGGAAGTTCTGGAACACCGTCTCAAAACCGAATACAACGTTGATATCCGCATAACACCGCTTCCTTATGCACATATCCGTTGGATTGAAAATGAGGAAATTGAAGTTAAAAAGCTCAACCTCACATCCGACACAAAATGTGTTGAAGACTTTAAAAACCGCAAACTGCTTCTCTTTACAAGCCCGTGGAACGTTAACTGGGCAACAGAAAAGAACCCTGACCTTATCCTTGCGGAAATCGGCAAATAATCTGAACTGTAAACAGGCAGTCTTGGAAAAGACTGCTTGTTTTGTGCTTTACAGGCGGTAAATACTATTAATAATGTAAAAAAACATATATACAGTGGTGTATTTTCGCGTTTTTAATTGATTATTGCTGTAAAATGGTGTAAAATTATTAAGATAAAATAACTATAAAATTCAGGAGACGTATAATGTCTGACAATATAAAACCAAAGTTTTCGGATATACTTTCGAAACACCGCAGAAGTGTACTGCTTCTGATGGACATATTGGTTGTTGCGGCTGCGTATTCTCTCACCTGGGTGCTCATCTCAGGCAGAGCGGATATGGAGGCGTATTTCAGTCTGCTTGTATCCAGCTGTTTTCTTTTTGTTTCCTGTTTCGGCATCATCTATGCCACAACAGGTATGTATGACAGTCTGTGGCGTTATGCTGAAATTGTGGAAATTTTCAAATGCTGTCTGTCATCTTTGGTTGCGACTGTTATATTTGTTGTGATGACCCTTGTTCTTTTCCAGGAGCGTCGTATTCCGCTTAGTGTATATGGTCTGTCGGCGATGTTCGCAACAACATTCACTTTGTATATCCGTCTGGTATACCGTATGTACAGAAATACAAGAATAAACCGCATGGGCAAAAAGCGTCGCAGGGTTCTGGTTGTAGGTGCAGGGGATGCGGCAAGCACACTGCTCCACGAAATCAACAAAAACCCTACAAAAGAGATGAACGTTATCTGTGCTGTTGACGATGATAAAAACAAAGTTGGCAGAAACCTGCTTGGTGTTCATGTTATGGGCACAACAGATGATATTCCAACACTTGTACAGCAGTGTCAGATTGAAACTATACTTATAGCTATTCCGACACTGGACGGCAAAAACAAAAAACGCATTCTGGATATATGTGCATCCACAAGCTGTAATATCCGTATGCTTCCTGACATTGTAAAAATCATCAAGGATGATGAGGATATGCTCTCCCGCGTTACCGATGTAAAGGTGGAAGACCTGCTTGGCCGTGAACCTATTATCCTTGCAGAAGAGGCATACCAGTCCATCAGGGACAAGGTTATTATGGTAACAGGCGGCGGCGGCTCCATCGGCAGCGAGCTGTGCCGTCAGATTGCGGGATTCAAGCCTAAAAAGCTGATTGTTGTGGATATTTACGAAAACAGTGCATATTCTATTCAGCAGGAGCTCAAACGCAAATACGGTAAAAAACTTGACCTTGACGTGAGAATTGCCTCTGTGCGTGATACAAAGAAGATTGACGATCTGTTCAATGAACTCAGACCTCAGGTCGTTTTCCATGCAGCGGCTCACAAGCATGTTCCTCTCATGGAAGATTCCCCGGAAGAGGCGGTTAAAAACAACGTGTTCGGCACATACAACTGTGCACTCTGTGCAGAAAAATATAATGTTGAGAAATTTGTCCTCATCTCTACAGACAAGGCAGTTAATCCGACAAACGTTATGGGTGCAACAAAGCGTATCTGCGAGATGATTATACAGAATATCGCAGAAAATACCGAAGGCACAACCACATTTGCAGCTGTTCGTTTCGGCAATGTTCTCGGCTCCAACGGTTCTGTAATTCCATTGTTCAAGGAACAGCTGGCAGAGGGTGGTCCGCTCACTGTTACAGACAAGGAGATTATTCGCTACTTTATGACAATTCCAGAAGCTGTTTCTCTTGTGCTGGAAGCGGGAGCTATCAGCAAAAAGAGCGGTGAGATATTTGTTCTCGATATGGGCGAGCCGGTTAAGATTGTTACTCTGGCAGAAAACCTCATCAAGATGGCAGGTCTTATTCCATACAAAGATATTGATATAGTGTTCACAGGTCTTCGTCCTGGTGAAAAACTGTACGAAGAACTGCTTATGGACGAAGAAGGCCTGCAGAAAACCGATAACAACAAAATCTTTATCGGTGCACCGCTAAAGATGGATGCTTCCAGATTCTTCAGTGACCTGCTTGAACTCAAGGCAGCAGCATATGAAAATGACAGGGAAAAGCTTATGGTTAAAATCAAAGCAATGGTTCCTACCTTTAACCATGTAGTTATTGATTATCAGTAATAAACGGAGATTTTTATGTATAAGTATATAAAACGTCTTATTGATATAGTTTTGTCCCTCGGGGCAATAGTTGTGCTTTCACCTGTGCTTCTGGTGCTGGCAGTGCTTATCAAGATGGACTCCAAAGGGCCTGTGCTGTTTAAACAGAAAAGGGTGGGCAAAGATAAAACCCATTTTGAAATACTTAAGTTCCGTACTATGTATGCAGATGTACCAAAGGATGTTCCTACACACCTTCTTGCAGACCCTGCAAGCAAGATTACAAAAATCGGAAGATTTCTCAGAAAATCCAGCCTTGACGAACTGCCGCAGATTTTCAATATATTCAAAGGTGAAATGAGCATTATCGGACCACGGCCTGCATTGTGGAATCAGTTTGACCTTATTGAAGAACGGGATAAATATGGTGCGAATGATGTGCGTCCGGGCCTTACAGGTTTAGCTCAGGTTATGGGCAGGGACGAACTTCCTATCGATGTAAAGGCAAAATATGATGGGGACTATGTAAAAGATATTACATTTGCAAAGGATGTAAAAATCTTCTTCCGAACAATCTTCAGTGTTGCCAGTGCAGACGGTATACAGGAAGGCAAACAGGAAGGCAGATAAAAAAGCAAATTAAAAGCAATTCTGACTCGGTAAAAGACTCAGAATTGCTTTTCTTTTAAAGTTATGCAGAAACTGCACAAAAGTCATCAGTTCTGATACGGAAATACATTAGAAATTATTTTCTGTTCTGATTTTTGTTCTGGTTTTTCTGGTTCTGCTCGTTCTGCTGATTCTGCTGTTCGTTTCTGTTCTGGTTTTTGTTTTCATTCTGGTTTTTGTTTTTGTTCATAGTATAAACACTCCTTTCCTGTTGTTAGTATAAACCACAATGCAAAAAATATTCATTATTTGCATATAAATGTTTGCCATTTGAAAAAAAGTGTGGTAATATATAAGTTGGCATATAGCTGTATAAGCTATTAATAAAATATGTATTAAAATTAATAATATAGGAGATACTCAAAATGTCAGGACATTCCAAGTGGAGTACAATCAAAAGAAAAAAAGGTGCTAACGACGCTGCAAGAGCAAAAGTATTTACAAAACTTGCAAGAGAAATTGCAGTTGCAGTAAAAGAGGGTGGCACAGACCCTAACAACAACTCCCGTCTTCGCGACCTGCTCGCAAAAGGCCGTGCTGCAAACGTGCCACAGGATAACCTTATGCGTGCAATCAAAAAGGCAGAAGGCGACGACAAAACAAACTACGAAAGCATCGTATACGAAGGCTACGGTCACAGCGGTATCGCAGTTATCGTAGAATGTCTTTCCGACAACAGAAACAGAACAGCTTCCAACGTTCGCCACTATTTTGATAAATTCGGCGGCAACCTTGGTACAAGCGGCTGCGTTTCCTTTATGTTCGAAGATAAAGGTATCATCGTATGCGAAGAAGAAAATGTTGACGAAGAAAAAGCTCTCGAAGCTTGCATGGAAGCAGGTGCAAATGACGTTTCCTTTGAAGACGAAGGCGTAATCGAATTCGAAACAGACCCATCCCAGGTTGGCAACGTTGCAACAGCTCTCAGAGAAATGGGTTACAACGTAACAAGTGCAGAAGCAAGCAAAGTGCCAAACAACTACACAAAAGTGGAAGATGAAGAAGCACTCAGAAAACTTGCTCTCTTCTTTGACGCTCTCGACGAAGACGACGACGTTCAGAATGTTTGGAACAACCTCGAAAACACAGAGGATTTGCCCGAACTTTAATATAGGTTTATTAAACCGCTGTTTACACCTATGGTGTTAACAGCGGTTTTTTGCTGTGCAATTCCGGAAAGCTGCCGTATTAAATGTGATGTTTTCCGTGTGGAACACACCGGGTTGCATGTGTTTTGTATCAGCAGTGGTTAACGGGCAAACAAGCAGATATAAACAATAGTTAAACTGTGATTTGGCTTATAAAGTAGGGGCATTAATGTACTGCCCGGGAAATACAGAATCTGACATAGTAAAGGCGTTGATAAATGAAACCTACCCTGTGCCATTTTCCATGGCGTTTTGTCTGGAAGATACAGTTAAGGAGGATAAGGTTGAAGAAGCAGAAGAAAACGTATCTGATATTTTAAAAAAGATTCAGGCAGCAAAAAAAGAATATAAGTTTTTCATGCCTTTGATTTTTGTCAGAGTGCGTTCCACGGAACAACTGAAAAAACTGGTAAAAAAATATGACTGTTTCAAAGATGTTCTGACGGGATTTATTCTGCCTAAATTTTTTATTGATAACTGTGATGAATATATTGAAATAATAAAAGAAAACCGTACTTATGGTGATGATGATTTCAGATATATGCCTATATTTGAATCAGATAAAATGGTCAATATTCTCACAAGGGGCCAGCATCTGATGACAGTGAAGGAAAAACTTGATCAGATAAAAGAAGTAGTTTTGAATATCCGCGTGGGAGGAAATGACCTGTCGCATGCCTTTGGATTGAGAAGACCTGTGGAAAAAACAATATATGATGTTAAACCGGTGGAAAGAATCCTTACAGATGTAGTAAGTGTTTTTTCTATGGAATATGTTGTTTCAGGCCCGGTCTGGGAATATTATTCGGGCGAAGGATGGCAGGAGGGGATGGAAAGAGAAATGCAGCTGGATTTAATCAGCGGCTTTATAGGAAAAACCGTTATCCATCCTAATCAGATCAAGGTAGTTAACGATATGCTCAAGGTAGAAAAAGAAGATTTTGAGGATGCAAAGCAGATTTTGGGCTGGGACGATGATAGCAGCAAACTTGTATCAGCCAGCAGCACTTCCTCCAGAATGAATGAATATAATACACATTTCAACTGGGCAAAGAAGATATTGACACTTGGCAATATTTATGGGATAAAAAACAGCTAAAAGAAATAAATTTTTATTTGATAAAGCGAGGAGCAATAATGTTTTACAGAGAAAAAATAAATAATTTTGATTCTTTCTTTCTAAAGCTATCCTCAAGACCAAACAATGCGGTGTTTTTCTGCAGATTAACAGGATACTCACAAGAAATACACCGTTTTATAAGAGAATATTATACAGCGGCCAGACAAAATGGCGTAATAATTGATGGCAGAATACCTAATCCGGATCAGAGACAGCTGGAATATTTTTCCGAAATGATCGGAAACGAATTTCAGAACGACAGAAACTTTCTGGATGTTAAAATGAGCAGATGGCTCCCGAGAGCGACAGCTGAACAGAGAAAACTTATTGTTGACGGCATATATTCCATGCTTCAGGACATGAAGAATGAAGGAAAAAACGACAATATGTTGCGTAATGCTTACATAAAATATATGTGTTGGCTGTATTATAAGTTCGAAAGAATAGTAAATAAATTAGGGACAGAAGATATCCCGAAAATACTGTATAACGGAGAAATCAGTAACTACGAACTGCAGTTTATGTCAATTCTCTCCAAGGCGGGTACAGATATACTTCTTTTGGAATACAATGGCGACAGCAATTATCTTAAACACGATCCTCAGTCAAGATATTCACAGCTTTACACTGTAAACAATCAGACAAATTTCCCGGAAAATTTCAATTATAAAAGTATTCAGGAAGAAATTGTAAAAGAGACAAACAGACGCAATGTATATGGTCCTTTACCGGCTCTGAGTGCAGCAACGAATGTGTGGATGAATAAATCTGACGTAAAGGAAATACTCAGGGCAGCAAACAGCCGTGGTGAACGACAGGACGTTTATTACAACAGTTTTATAGCACAGTACGGTGTTGAAGATAAGCTGACATTTACAAGCGAACTTATGGATCTGTACAGCAGCCTTAAGGCAGACAAAAGGAAAATATGTGTCATCAACGGCACAATACCAAATCCTACACCGGAAGAGATTGCTCAGATATCAAGAAAACAATATTCTACAGCAGAGCAGATGGCCGGTGATCTGGCTAAAAATATCAATTATTCTTCCAATATGGAACTTCAGAAAATAATGATGAAGAGTTTTATTGATGTCATATTTGAAGAAGAAAATGGTATAAGCATAAATAAACTGCTCAACAGGGCCATCTATCTCCTTTGCTGGCTTAAAAGATATCAGAAAGAGTTGTTTGTAAACTGGAGATATCCTGAGACTCCTGTATGTATTTTTTTTGCAGGCTGCCATACCGAAGCGGAGGCTATGTTTGTAAAGTTCATCTCACGATTGCCTGTGGATGTAGTTCTGTACTTTCCGAACCTTAATGAAGGAAATGCTTTTAAACCGGATAATGCAGTAACTGTGAAATATGAATTGTCAATGCCGATAAATCAGTTCCCTGCTGGTGACGGACGCACGGTGGTTTCTACAGTAGCATATCAGGCAGAAAGAGAACTGGATAGTCTTATGTACCAGAATACCGGTATATACCGCAATCAGCAATATAAAAAAGCGGAAGTTGTGGTGCTGCAGACAATGTATGAAGAGACATCCATATTATGGCAACAGGAACTTAAATACAGACAAAATTTCAGTGTGGCAAATGATGTGGTTGTTATACCGGCTATTTATGAAAAAGTATGCGGTGTAAAAAACGGAGATGTGCAGCAGTACTGGCGGGATATAAAAAAACTCATTACAAAAGATACTATTGTGGTGAAAAACATTCCTTGGCACACATCAACAGACTATAACCCTATCAAAAGTCAGGCGACGCTGTTTTTGCACAACAAAAAATTGCAGCGTGGTAAAATAAAAGCACACAGAGACTATAAATATGGAATCCTCAGAGAAGAAATGCAGGAGCATATATTCGATAAAATCCAGTATTTGCTGGATAACGAAATAATTTCGGGGACATACAGAAATGGCACCGAATATACAGTTATAGCTACAGCATTGAACCTTGAACAATCTATAGTCAGAATGATTCAGAAATTTGATTTTACAAAAACTAATCCCAAATTGCTGATTGTCAACACCAAGGAGCAGATTTTATCCCTTGAAGATACAATAATAGTGGCACTGCTTAATCAGATTGGTTTTGATATTACGATATTTGTTCCTACAGGTTATCAGTGTGTGGAAAAATATTTTAACAGATGTTATATCAATGAGCATAACATTGGTGAATATGTATATGACCTTTCGGTTCCTGACTTTAATATGGTTAGTGAATCAGGAGGCAGTTCAATAAGAAAGTTTTTTGGAAGGAGTACATAAATTATGGCATTAAATTTGAACAGACCTGCTGTTAATATGCAGCCACAGGGTATGCAGCAACAGTATAATCAGGAAGAAAACTATCAGCAGTATGATATAACTGCTGACAGAGCATCTATGAACAAAAGTATGACAGGATCTCCGGAAATCGATGCTATTGCAAGCCAAATCGAAGTTTACAATCTGGAAAGTATTGTTACATTTGGTGCAGGAGCAGCAGAAGAAATATCCAGATGTTCAGATGTTGTTCTCAACAGCATGAACCTCTCACAGCTTGATGGTTCAAGCGAAATGCTGTCTGTGTTGGCAAAAATTATGGATAAATTTGATATAGAAGAGATCAAGGACAATCCTGGCCTCTTCGGAAAACTTTTTGGCAATCTCAGAAAGCAGCTTGATAAAATTCTCGCTAAATATCATACAATGGGCGAAGAAGTTGATAAAATTTATGTTCAGCTAAAACAGTATGAAACAGAAATCAAACAGTCAAACAGGAAACTGGAAGATATGTTCCAGGCAAACGTATCTTATTATCATGAACTTGTAAAATATATTCTTGCAGGTGAACAGGGATGCAGAGAACTGGAAGATTATATTGCACAGCGTACAAATGATATGCAGATGACAGGTGATAATTCTATCCAGTTTGAAATCACAACACTTAATCAGGCACTTATGATGCTTGAGCAGAGAACACAGGATCTCCGAACAGCAGAAAATGTTGCTATGCAGGCAATTCCGATGATTAAAACAATGCAGTTCAGCAACATGAACCTCGTAAGAAAAATCAATTCTGCATTTATTATCACTCTTCCGGTATTTAAGCAGGCTCTTACACAGGCTATCATGCTTAAACGACAGAGAATCCAGGCAGAAGCTATGTCTGCACTTGATGCAAAAACAAACGAAATGCTTATAAGAAATGCTCAGAATACTGTTGAACAGGCAAAACTTACAGCTCAGCTTGCTTCAGGCAGCTCTATCAAGACAGAAACTTTGGAAAAAACATGGCAGACCATTGTTAAAGGTATTGATGAAACAAAAGCTATTCAGGACAACGCACGCAAACAGAGAATTGAGGACCAGAAACGTCTTGAAGCTATTAAAGAAGACTTTAACAAGAGATATAGTATGCCTGGTAAAAAATAATTTCGATTTGCAGAAAGGGGAATATTATGGCAATTAATTTGACAAAAGGACAGAAAGTTGATTTGACCAAAGGTAATGCAGGTCTTACAAAAATTATTGTAGGTCTGGGATGGGATGTTAATGCCTTTGATTCCGGTGCAGCATTTGACCTTGATGCAGCAGCATTTATGCTTGGTGCCAACGGCAAATGTCCAACAGAAAAAGAATTTATTTTCTATGGTAATCTTTCTCATACAAGCGAGGCGGTTAAACATCTTGGTGATAACCTTACAGGCGATGGTGACGGTGACGATGAACAGATTACAATCGATCTCACAAAAATTCCTGCCAATATTGAAAGAATAGCATTTACTGTTACAATTTACGATGCAGAGGGAAGACGCCAGAATTTTGGTCAGGTTTCTAACTCGTTCATACATGTTGCAGATATGGTGACTGGTACAGACCTTATCAGATATGATCTCGGAGAAGATTTCTCCATTGAAACAGCAATAGTTGTTGCAGAACTTTATAAACATAACGGCGAATGGAAATTCAATGCAATAGGCAGCGGATTCCAGGGTGGACTTGCAGCGTTATGTGGCCATTATGGTATAGATGTAGCATAAGGAGGAAAAAATATGCCAGTATGTCTCACAAAAGGACAAAAAGTTGATATTACAAAAAATAATCCTGGTCTGTCAAAACTGGTTGTAGGTCTTGGATGGGATGTTAATTCATTTGATACAGGTGGAGATTTTGACCTTGATACAGCAGCGTTTCTGCTTGGTGCCAACGGAAAAGTGCCTTCATCTGATGATTTTGTTTTCTTTGGCAACCTCAGACATTCATCCGGAGCAGTAGAACACCTTGGTGATAACCTGACAGGTGCAGGCGACGGTGATGACGAACAGATAAAAATTGATATATCCCGTGTGCCGGGAAATATTGAACGCATCGTATTTACAGTTACTATATATGAAAGCGAAGCACGCAGACAGAATTTTGGCCAGGTGAACAATGCTTTTATCAGAATATATGATGAAGTGAAAGGCGAAGAGCTTATCCGTTATGACTTGGGAGAGGATTTCTCTATAGAAACTGCAGCAGTGTTTGGCGAACTTTACAAACATAATGGTGAATGGAAATTCAATGCAATAGGCAGCGGCTATCAGGGTGGTCTTGCAGCTCTGTGTGCAAACTACGGTGTTGAAGTTGGCTGATAAAATTTAAATAGGAAAAAGGAGATTATATTATGTCAGTTAGTTTACAAAAAGGGCAGAAAGTTAGCCTTTCAAAAGATAATGCAGGTCTTAATAAAATTGTGGTAGGTCTCGGTTGGGATCAGGTTAAACCGGCACAGAGTGGCGGTTTGTTTGGCAGCTTATTTGCATCACAGCCTGCAGCGATTGACTGTGACGCTTCTGCAATTATGCTCAGCACAGGTAAACTTAAAAGCGTAAAAGACGTTGTTTACTTTGGCAACCTCAAACATGCATCTGGTGCAGTTGCTCATATGGGTGATAACCTGACAGGTGCAGGTGATGGTGATGATGAACAGATTGTTATCAACCTTGCTTCTGTTCCTGCAGAGTATGACCGTATTGTTATGGTTGTAAATATTTATCGTGCAGCAGAACGTAACCAGCACTTCGGAATGATAGAAAATGCATTTATCCGTATTGTTGACGCACGTACAAATACAGAAATGTGCAAATATAATCTTTCCAATGAGTACAGCGGCATGAAAGCAATGATTTTCGGCGAAGTTTACAGAAACAACGGCGAATGGAAATTCAATGCTATCGGTCAGGGTACAACAGATAACTCTCTTGGCGATATGATCAAAAGATATGCATAAACAGATATAATACAACCTATGTAAATTATCACATATTTATCAGATTGAAATGATACTATCAGGGGAAAGAAGAAATCTCTTCTTTCCCTTGATGTTATTGATTATGTGAAAGGAAAAACTATTGATATGAATTTTAAAGGATTGACAGATAAAGAGGTCCTTCTGTCCCGGCAGGAATATGGAAGCAACGTGATTCCGGATTCTGAACCTACAACATTTTGGGCTGAGTTCAAAGAAACTTTCAGTGATCCGATGATAAGAATTCTGCTTATTATTGCGGCTTTGATGCTTGGTATGTTCTTTTTCGGGTATGCAGATATATATGAACCGCTGGGAACAATCGTGGCAGTTCTTATTGTTGCATTTGTAACCGCAAAAACAGGGGTAGCCAGCGATACAAAATATCGTCAGCTTAAAGACAGTACAGAAAAAGATCACTGTAAAGTTTACCGCAATGGTCTGATATCTGTTATTGATGTTGATGATGTTGTTGTTGGAGACAAAGTGCTGCTGCAGGCCGGTGATAAAATCCCAGCAGACGGTATACTTGTTGACGGAAAAATTAAAGTGGACAACTCTGCACTTAATGGTGAAGCAGAGGAATGTCCCAAATACGCAGCAGAGGGAGAGTTTATTCTTGGCGAAGAGATCACAGGCGATACATTTGTAGACAAGCATTCTCTCTTTCGCGGTGCTGTTTTATTTGACGGCGAAGGCGTTCTCGATGTACAGAGAGTAGGTCTTAAGACAATGATGGGCAAAATGGCAGAAGAAATGCAGGAGGACGAGCCTGATTCACCACTTAAAGTTAAATTGTCCAAGCTTGCAGATATGATCTCCAGATTTGGCTATATTGGTGCTGTTGTTATAGCAGTAATGTATTTTGCATATTTTGTTATATCTGCAGGGGGAATTGAACCTTATTTTGCAATCGGTACAGCAGAAATAATAAAAGATATTGTAGAAGCGGTATCTCTGGCGGTAGTTATCATAGTTTGTGCAGTACCTGAGGGACTTCCGCTTATGATAAGTCTTGTTCTTATGCAGAACACAAGCAAAATGCTGGACCATAATGTTCTTGTAAGAAAAGCGGAAGGCATAGAAACTGCGGGTTCGCTCAATATACTTTTTTCTGACAAAACAGGTACAATCACAAAAGGTCGTCTGGAAGTTGTGGAATTTTTTACAGCTGACGGAATCACAATACCTATAGCAGAACTTGATAATCACCGAAAAGTAAAGGATCTTGTGAATATTGCAATAGGTAAAAACAGTCAGTCAATGTTCGATACAGAAGGTCGTGTTATCGGTGGTAATGCAACAGACCAGGCTTTGATGAAATTTATTGGCAAAGATGTGTTCAAAACACTCGAAACAGCATATAAAATAACAGATTCACAAGGCTTTAACTCTGCAAACAAATTTAGCCAGAGTTATATTGAAACATTGGGAAAAACTTTCTACAAAGGTGCACCGGAAAGACTGTTTGCGGCTTCCGGCAGATACCTTGCTGCAAGTGGCGAAGAGAGAAATGTAGATCTTGAAATTATAAACAGAAAAATTGATGAACTTGCAGGAAAATCCATGAGGGTACTAGCCTTTGGATATTCTGAAAAACCAATGACAGAAAATATTATCAACGACGACACTGTTATAGTAGGGTTGGTAGCTATACGTGACGATGTGCGTCCCGAAGCACGGGAAGCTATTGCAGATGTACAGGGTGCAGGTATACAGGTTGTTATGATTACAGGTGACAGACTTGAAACTGCCATTGCTATAGCAAAAGATGCGGGGCTTATAAAGAACAAAGATGATATTGCACTTACTTCCAGCCAGCTTAATGAGATGAGTGATGATGAAGTTAAATCAATAATTCCACGTATACGAGTTATAGCCCGTGCATTGCCTACAGATAAATCCCGTATGGTAAAACTTTGTCAGGAAATGAATCTGGTTGTAGGCATGACAGGCGACGGGGTAAATGACTCTCCGGCACTCAAAAGGGCAGATGTAGGTTTTGCTATGGGCAGCGGTACAGAAGCGGCTAAAGAAGCAGGCGAGATTGTTATTCTTGATGATAACTTCTGCTCAATAAAGGATGCAATATGGTATGGACGTACAATCTATCATAATATTCTGAAATTCTGTAAATTCCAGCTGGTTATCAATGTGGCAGCGGTAATAGTAAGTGCTATTGCACCTTTCTTCGGAGTGGAAGAACCTCTCAAGGTAACACATCTTCTTTTTGTAAATCTGGTTATGGACGGACTTGGTGCAATCATGCTTGGCAATGAACCTGCACAGGCAAGATATATGGCAGAAAAACCACGTCGCAGGGACGAAAGCATTGTAAGCAAAAAGATGATGATACAGATTGTCGTAATGGGACTGTGGCTTACAGTGATCAGTTTTGCGTTTATCAAGATGGAATTCTTTGGTCAGTTCTTCGGTTCCATGGAACAGAGACTGTCTGCGTACTTTGTATTGTTTATCTGGGCAGCTCTTTTCAATGGTTTTAATGTGCGTGATGAAGAATTTGCAATCTTCAAAGGTCTCAATGAAAATACAGGCTTCATGAAAGTGTTCCTTGCTATTATGGCAATTCAGGCTCTCATTGTTAATGCAGCACTTGTGCCTGGCGGTGCGTTTATAGGTAATATGTTCAGCTGTGTACCATTTGATATAAAGGCATGGTTTGTTGTAGCAATACTTGCGGCAACAATGATTCCGGTAGATATGCTGCGTAAAGCTGTTTCTAAAAAATAAAGTAATATTCTGCAAAAAGGTTCCTGCAATACAGGAACCTTTTTGAGAAATGAGGAGTTTATGAAAAAATTACAATATAATTCACCTGTCATACTCAGCTTTTTTATTATCTCTTTTATTTCACTGATCCTGGGATATATGACAAACGGATACACAACAAGTCTGTTGTTTTCTGTATACCGTGCACCATTGGTAAACCCTTTGACATATGCAAGATTTTTGGGACATATAATAGGGCATGCGGATTTTAGCCATTTTATCAACAATATGCTGCTTATCCTTGTAATAGGTCCTGTGCTGGAAGAAAAATACGGCAGTCGTTCATTGCTTACAGGTATTATATTTACAGCAATCGTATCAGGGGTGCTGCAGTTTATATTTTTTCCGGGCAGTGCTCTCCTCGGTGCAAGCGGTATAGTATTTATGCTGATTATGCTTTCGTCTTTGTCAGGAATGAAAGAAGGAAAAATTCCGCTTACACTCATACTTGTTGCAGTGCTGTATCTGGGACAGGAACTTTATTCAATGATTTTTGTATACGATAATGTTGCAAACTTTATGCACATTGTTGGTGGTGCCTGTGGTACATTGTTTGGATTTATGGTAAGAAAAAATAAATATACATATTGATAGGTGATATTGGAATGGAAAAATACTCTGAAAAAAATCTTCTGCGTGTTGCAAAACGATACAACAACAAAAAACGAAGTTTTTTGCTTGTGAATCCGTTACAGGCAAAACATATTCCGGTAGCTCCTTCTGAATCATTGAAAATGATGGAATGTCTGGGAGACAAACTTGCAAAAAAATATTCCGATGCAAGATTGGTTATCGCTTTTGCTGAAACTGCAACTGCAATAGGTGCAGTTGTGGCTCAGAAACTTTCAGAGAAGTGTGTTTATATTACAACAACCAGAGAAAATGTGGACACAGTAAAAGAATGGGTAGAATTTCAGGAGGAACATAGTCATGCTGTACAGCAAAAACTTGCGGCAGATAAACTTGAAAGTTATATAAACAATACAGACTGTATTATCATTGTGGATGATGAATTTTCTACAGGTAAAACACTTATAAATATTGTAAATCAGCTTAAAGAAAAATATCCTGCAGTAAAAGACAAAAAGCTGGTGGCAGCATCTGTGCTCAACAGGGTATCAGATGAAAATAACATACTGTTGCAGGACAATGGCATCAGCACAGAGTTTCTTGTAAAATTGGAAAACAAGGATTATGTTGAAATGATAGATAGTGTCCCGGTATATGCAGCCGAAGAAATCGGAGATGTTCCGCAGTATGCAAATGCCGATATATTCCGGGTGGAATGGCAGGAAAATGCCAGGACAGGTGTTTCAGCTGTAGAATACGGAGAATACTGTCGAAATGTGGCGGAAAGAATATACAGTCATATTGCACCGCAAATAAACAAAAAAGATAGGATTCTTGTGGCGGGCACAGAAGAGTTCATGTACCCGGCTATTGTTACAGGCAGAATTTTTGAGGGAAAAGGGTTTGAGGTGAAAACTCACTCTACTACAAGAAGTCCTATAGGTGTGTATAAAACAGAAGGATATCCTGTGTTTAACGGTTTCAGACTCAGCAGCTTTTATGAGCATGACAGAGCAACATATATTTATGACACACAGAAGTACGATGTAATAATTGTGGTATCAGATACAACACTTATTGATACAACGGCATTTAGTCAGTTGCTTTGTGCTTTTGGGGCTGATGATACAGTAAAAGCGTTTTATATCAATGGAGGAATGAATGTTCAGTACATATAAGGAAAAAGATGTTACATTGCTGCTTACAGATATTACAGGCAAAGTGAGTCCACAGAGCACAGAAGAAAGAGAAAAACTCATTCAAAGCGGAGTACATTACTCTGAAATGCTGCCGATAGAATACGAACCCACAGAAAAATATATGGAACTGTATAAAATAGCCCTGGACAAGTATTCTGAAAAAACTGCAGAAGCAGTTATGGCGGTTGCTGAAAAAATATGGGCGGAGAAAGGTGAAGATGCCGTGCTTGTTTCATTGGCAAGGGCGGGCATTTCCATCGGTGTTCTTATAAAAAGATATATTGCGTTCAAGTATAAAAAAGATGTTGCACACTATGCTGTATCTATAATCAGGGGCAAAGGGATTGACCGTAATGCTATGGATTATATACTGAAAAAACACAGACCATGTGATATACAGTTTGTGGACGGATGGACAGGAAAAGGTGCTATACGCAATCAGCTTGAAGAGGCTATGAAAGAGTACACAGATGTAAATCCGGGAATTGCGGTATTGTCCGATCCGGCACATTTGTCAGAGAAATGTGGAACGCACGAGGATTTTTTAATAGCAAGTTCCTGTCTCAATTCAACGGTTTCCGGTCTTATCAGCAGAACTTTTTATAAAGAAAGCGTTATAGAAAAAGATGAATATCATGGCGTTTGTTTTTATAAAGAGCTTGCAGATAAAGATGTTACCTATCAGTTTATAGATTTGGTAGAAAAATATTTTTCAACAGATTTTGAATTGAAGTATGAGGAAATAAAAAATAAAAAATCTTCAAAAAAAGAAGTAGATGATATATGTCTGAAGTTTGATATAAATGACATTAATCTTGTGAAGCCAAGTATCGGCGAAACAACACGTGTGCTGCTCAGAAGAGTACCGTGGAAGATACTGGTACACAGCATGGATGATGAAGAAAATTTAGGACATATTTATCAGCTGGCAAAAGAGAAAAATGTTGATATTGAAATATATCCGCTGGAAAATTATAAGGCATGCGGATTGATAAAAACAATGGCGGATAACTGATGAAGAATAAATATTTGTTTGCTACAGATCTTGATAATACACTTATACACTCCTACAAGCACAAAAAAGATAATGATGTGTGTATAGAAATATATAACGGAAAAGAACAGGGCTTTTGTTCAAAAAAAACACTGAAACTTCTGGAAGAACTGAAAGAAAAAATTCTCATTGTACCTGTGACAGCTCGTTCGATAGAACAATATAAAAGGATTGAATGGCCTGAACACCTCATTCCACAGTTTGCAGTGACATCAAATGGTGCTAATCTGCTGATAAATGGTATAGCAGAAGAAAGGTGGAATAATGAGATGCAGGAGGTTATAAAGCCACATATAAGCGAGCTTGAGAATCTGCAGAAATATATAGAAGAAAATTTTGAGCAGTGTACAAGCAGACTGACGGATGAAGCATTTCTTGTTTCGGCCTTTGAAAATCCTGTATCAGCAGCAGAAGCAGCAAAAAAGATATCCGATATAACATATCTTAGGGTTGATGTATCTATGAGAAAGGTGTATATGTTTCCGCCTGAACTCAGCAAAGGATATGCATTAGAAAGATTGAAAGAAAGATTCGGATGCAAAAGGATATTCTGTGCAGGGGATAGTTATAATGATCTTGATATGCTGAAAAAAGCGGACTATACTTTTGTTCCGGCAGACAGTGAAATTTATAGGCTAAATGAATATAAAGCGGATTTTTCAAATTTATCTGATGAAAGTTTTTCTGAAGTTATGGTTGAAAAAATGCTGAACATACTGAAAAATTCGGATTGATAAAATATAGGTTATAAAAAAGAAAGTGTTACTGATGTTTTGTATAATCAGTGACACTTTTTTATTTTGATATGCTTTTGTGCCTTAAATAATAAATATAGAAACAGTTGGCTTTTGCTTAAAAACTGTTAAAACACCTATACTTTTCAGTATAATGTACAGGTAAAAATAAATATATATAAAGATTGTTATAAGTGGTGGATATATTGTAAAAACTGATTATTTGTGATATAATTTTTTTATTATAATGTAAACAGTGAGTGCTCTTATATATTAAAGATAAACAGGCGGAGAATTTTAATGTCTGATTGTATTTTTTGCGAAAGACAATTAAATAACGAAGAAAAATGTGTCTGGTGCGGATTTCCACAGGAACCAAGGGAACCCATACCAGGCACCCTTTCCTATGGAACAAAAATCAAGGATTATGTTATAGGCAATATACTTTCTGTAGACGGAGAGAGTACAACATATCTTGCTTTTGACAGGACGATACAGAAGAAAGTTGTTGTAAAAGAATTTCTTCCTGTAACTCTGGTTGCTCAAAGAAACGGTGCAGAGATTACAGTGCAGCCGGAAAAACAAGTGCTGTTTAAGAATCTGCTTTATGATTTTGTGGATATGTATCAGACACTGCAGAAGATAAAAAGTTCTGCAATGCCAAAAATTCACGAGGTATTTATCGAGAACAAGACGGCATACGTTGTGCTGGACTATGTGAAAGGTCTTACACTGAGAGATTTTCTTATAAACAGAGGTAAACCGCTTACATTCAGGGAAGCACGCTGGATGTTTGAAGCTGTTTTTGAACTTCTCAGAGAGATGTCAAAGCTGAATATACATCACGGGGGCATCAGCGACGAAACCGTTATGGTTACCCCTGATGGATCTGTTGTTCTTACAGGCTTTGCAATTCAGGATCTGCGAACAAAAAATGAACATATAGCATACAAGCTGTATCAGGGCTTTTCTGCCCCTGAGCAGTATCACTCTGACAAATTTCAGGGAATGTACACTGATATATATGCACTGGCAAGCCTTGTCTATTATTCGGTGACAGGAAAAATCTTTGAAAAATCTCTTTTGGACGGCAAGGAAATCAGTCGCTTTTTTCCTAAACATGCAGTGGAAGCAATCCGCTATGCAACAAAGGAAACTCCGGCAGAGCGAATAGACAGCATAGAAGATTTTGTTATGATGCTGGATGACAAGGGCACAGTGGTTAAACCTAAAGTTCAGCCTGTAAAGGAAAAAGACAATAAAAAGCTGATACAGTACGGAATAGTTGCTGTTGTGTTTGTTATAGTCCTTGTTCTGGCTTTTGGCGTTATCGGAGGCAACGATACACCTCCTGAAAGTGAGAGCAGCTCAGAGATGTCCTCACAGATAATACACGACACACGGCTGCCCAACTTTATTGGTTACAGCTATGCCGATGTTGCAGAGGATTCTGATTATCAGAAGGATTATACATTTGTAAAGCTGGAGGCTTACAGCAACGAATACTCCAGCGGTAAAATCTGTAAACAGTCGCCTGAAGCAGGGGAAACAATAACACCCGGTACAACAGTGTATCTTACTGTCAGTCTGGGACCGAACACTGTAACAGTGCCGGATATAATAGGTATAAGTTATGAAGATGCGGCAGCCAGACTTGATAAACTTGGAATAGTGCACAGAAAAGAGTATGTGGACCAGACAAGAGAGTATGTATCCGGCATGGTTGCTGACCTGAGCATTGCCGAAGGCGATGAAATCAGTACAGACGATGTTCTGGTGGTTTATGTTGCAAATGATAAACCTCTGGCAACACCTACACCTAAACCAACACCTAAACCAACACCCGAGCCTACACCGGAACCTACGCCAGAACCAACACCGGAAGCAACACCGGAGCCGACACTGGAATAATATATACAGAAAACCTGCTATCACTGTGGTGTAGCAGGTTTTCTGTATATATGGAAAATAATAAAATTTGTACAGTATATTAAGATGAATACAGCAGAAAAACAAAAGGGTGGGATAATTCCCACCCTTTAAATTGCTTTTCTCAGCAAAAGAACCTATTAGTTGTTTGTGTATGGCAACAAAGCAACGTGACGAGCTCTTTTGATAGCTGTTGTAAGATGTCTCTGGTGCTGTGCACATGTACCTGTTACACGTCTTGGAACAATCTTACCTCTTTCAGAGATGTATTTTCTGAGTTTTGCTGTATCTTTGTAGTCGATAGTTTCTGCTTTTTCCATGCAGAAGCTGCAAACTTTTTTACGGCTGCGTCTTACTGGACGGCCGCCTTTAAATTCTCTATCATTTCTTTCCATGGTAGATAAGCCTCCTTCTTAAAAATTAAAACGGTAAGTCTCCGTCATCGCTTGCGATGCTGGAGAAGTCATCCAACTCACCTGTGGAGAAGGATGATGTGAAACCTGCTGGTTTGGAAGTTTCCTGGTAATTGTTAGCCGGTGCAGGGGAATAACCTGTGCTCTGGCTTGTACCTTTGCTTTCAACAAAGTAAGCGTTGTTGATAACAACTTCAAATGCTGTGCGGTTTTTGCCTGTATCTTTATCCTGATATGTTCTTGTCTGGATTGTGCCGTTAAGACCGATGTTCTGGCCTTTTCTGAAATATCTTGTGATAAATTCAGCAGTCTGACGCCATGCCACACAGTTGATAAAGTCTGTCTGTCTTTCACCATTTGCACCTGCAAAAGCACGGTTTACTGCAACAGAAAAGCTGCAAACGTTTGTGCCGTTTGGTGTCTGACGAAGTTCAGGGTCAGCAGTAAGTCTGCCAACTAAACATACAACATTCATTTTGTGCCTCCTAAATTAAAGAGCAATTGTCATGTAACGCATAACGCCTTCTGTGATTCTGGCTCTGCGCTGGAATTCAGCAGGGAATACAGATTCAGCTTCGTATGTGTAGAGTACATAGTAGCCTTCTGTTTCTTTGTTAATCATGTAAGCAAGTCTTTTTTTGCCCCATTCATCAACAGAAACGAGAGTACCGTTTTCTTCGATAAGGCTTTTGAATTTTTCAACAAGACCTTTGATAACATCTTCTTCCTGTTTAGTGCTGATAACAATCATAGATTCGTATTTCTGCATCGTGTGCACCTCCTTCTGGACTGTGGCCCTGCCTTTATACAGGGCAAGGATTAATTTCTTCTGACCTATGTCGGTCAGAAATAAATTATATCAGCAAAAGCTGTATAAGTCAAGAAATTTTTAAAGATTTTTTACAAATTTTCGGGCAAAACTTTGGTATATTACACAAAGATTATTATTGCCTCTGCACACAGCGGCACAGAGGCAATTTCGCAGGTTATCTACATAAAAAAGTACAGTGCAATCATAAATACAGCGATGTAAAGTACTGGTTTTACAGGACCGGATTTTGTAACAAGGGTCTGATAATAATCGTTTGCAGTTGCAGTTCCTGCCTTGATACGTCTGATATCCTTTACAACCTTTTTTCTGTACTGTGGAATAGCCCAGTAGCCAAGGAAAATTTTAAAGGCTATGGACAGAACGGAACCGATTGTCATAAACAAATCAAGGTTTGCGATGCCGTTTACCGCTGCAGCTTCTATAATGCCCATCTCTGCAGCCATAACCAGAAAACTTGGTGCTGCCAGTATGCTGGACACAATTATTACAAACAGTGCTTCCAGCCACATTTTACGGTACATAAAATAAAAACCGTCAAAGAAACAGGCAGACCAGCTGAAAGGGCGGAAATGTTTGATGTTTTTGTCAAGATTTTTGAAATGGTAAATATAGTACGGTGCACTTTCGCCTATATAGACAGCCATATCCTTGTAGCTTACATCATTGTACTCACCCTCAAGTGCCTTTGGTGTGACAGGAGGTATATCAGAAGTTCTATCCTGATGAGTATTGCTGGTGAAAACAGGGGAAACAGGCGGAGCCTTTGGTCCTTTGACCTGAGTATGCAGCTGAGCACCGCAGTTTTCGCAGAAGGAAGCATCCTTTGGGTTTTCGGTATGACATCTTGGGCAGACAATGGCATTTGGTACTGCAGCCTTTGCAGGAGAATTCCATTCAAAGCCTTCGCTGTGTCTGGCTTCGTTTACACAGTGACCCAGCTCTTTATAGCAGTGACGGTGATGAGGTGTGCCGCATTCAGGACATACTACAACATCGCTTTCAGGGGTGAAAGCCTGTTTACATATGTCACATTGGCAGCCGTTATAATTAAACATAGTAATAATACTCCTATCTATGTATATATCTGTTTAATATAATACATTATAAAATAAAATTCGCATTTGTAAAGCATAAAAATCTTTACTACAAAATATTATTATGATATTATATGTTAGTATAAATTTGTGAAAACTTATTGTGAAAATACGAGGAAATATATGATAATAATTGATGATTATAAAAAGATAGCTTCCGATGCAAAAGGCCAGATTGACGACCTCAAAGATGCTGTCAGCTATAACCAGATACTTATGGAGATAGAAAAGCTGGAGGTGGACACACAGAACCCGGATTTCTGGGCAAATCCTGAAAAACAGGCAAAGGTGTTCAGCCAGATTAAAGTTCTCAAGGATAAAAAACAGTCTGTTGATGATATTATCACAGCAGTGGATGATATCGAAGCTATGATTGAACTGTACGAAGAACTTGGGGACGAAAGTCTGGAAGGAGATATCATCTCCACCGGTGAAAACCTTACAGAACAGATAGAAATGCTTCGTCTGCGTAACCTTCTCACAGGCGAATATGACAAAAACAATGCCATCATAACACTCCACGCAGGTGCAGGCGGCACAGAAAGCCAGGACTGGTGTGAGATGCTGTTCCGTATGTACGGCAAATACTGTGCAAAAGCTGGTTATAAAACAACAACCATAGATTATCTTGAAGGCGATGAAGCAGGCATCAAAAGCGTTTCTTTCTCCATCGAGGGAGAAAACGCATACGGATTCCTCAAGGGTGAACACGGTGTTCACCGTCTGGTGCGTGTTTCTCCGTTTGATGCTTCCGGCAGACGCCACACATCCTTTGCCTCCTGCGAGGTTATGCCTGAAATTCAGGACGACGGTGAGATTGTAATCCGCGAAGAAGATATCAAGATGGACGTATACCGTGCTTCCGGTGCAGGCGGCCAGCACGTTAACAAAACCTCCTCTGCTGTTCGTCTCACACATATCCCTACAGGCATCGTTGTTGCCTGTCAGAACGAACGCAGCCAGTTTCAGAACAAAGATATGTGTATGAAGATGCTCCGTGCAAAGCTTGCACAGATAAAGGAACAGGAACATCTGGAAAAAATAGAGGACATCAAGGGTGTTCAGAAGGAAATCGCCTGGGGCAGCCAGATACGCAGTTATGTATTTATGCCATACACTCTGGTAAAAGACCACAGAACAGGCTTTGAAGACGGCAGGGTGGATTCTGTTATGGACGGTGAACTTCAGGGCTTTCTCAATGCATACCTCAAAGCTCTCAGCAAAAATGAGTTTCTCAGATAAATAACATTTATATACAACTAAATTGAATAAAATTTACTTTAGTGATGGATAATTGTTGCATAATGTAACAATTATCCATTATTTTTCTGTAACAATTTGTTAACAATTACAGAAAGTGGAAATAAAGAAGATAATATAGTGCTATTTGTAAAATAAAGTAAAATAAACGGAATTTAAACTAATGAAGGGAAAGTGCGGTTGATGTTCTTAATAAAATTAAGCTTTAGACTGCGTTCGAAAGATTTCAAAATGGTAACAAAACCCTGTAAATTATTGACTAAACTGTGAATTGTATATATACTAAACACATCATTTCACTTTGATATTATTTAAATTAATATACAGTGAACATTATAAGGAGGAAAACTTATGAAAAAATTATTAGCATTGCTTCTCGCAGGCGCTATGGCTCTTTCTTTGGTAGCTTGCGGCGGCAGCGAACCAGCACCAAGCGAAGGCGGCGAAGACGCAGCACCAGCAGGTAAAGTAGCTATCGTTACAAACACTGTTTCCCAGAACGAAGAAGAATACCGTTCCGCAGAACAGATGACAGAAAAATACGGCGACAGAATCGTTCACGTAACATGGCCAGATAACTTTATGACAGAACAGGAACAGATGATTACAACTGTTTCCAAACTTGCTGCAGATCCAGACATCAAAGCAATCGTTATCAACCAGGCAGTTCCTGGCACAAACCCATCCATCGACAAATTGCTCGAAACACGTGATGATATGCTTATCATCTACTGCACACCTCAGGAAAACCCAGAAGACGTAGCAGTTCGTGCTGACATCATCATGCAGCCAAACGAACTCGACATGGGTCCTGTATTGGTTGAACTTGCAGCAGAAATGGGTGCAAAAACATTCGTTCACTACTCTTTCCCAAGACATATGGCTCAGGTTCTCCTCTCCGGCAGACGTGACCTTATGATGGCAAAATGTGAAGAACTCGGTATCCAGTTTGTTGACGCAACAGCTCCAGACCCAACAGGCGACTCCGGTACAGCTGGTGCACAGCAGTTTATCCTTGAAGACGTGCCAAAAATGGTTGCACAGTACGGCAAAGATACAGCATTCTTCTCCACAAACTGTGCAATGCAGGTTCCACTTATCAAAGCTTGTGTAGAAGCAGGTGCAATGTATCCATCACCATGCTGCCCATCTCCATACCACGGCTACCCAACAGCTCTTGGTCTTATCTCTGAAGGCGACTCCGCAGCAGCAATCACAATCGAAGACATCGTTGCTCAGACAACAAAAGCTCTCGGCGATGCAGGCGTTCTCGGCAGATTCGGTACATGGCCAGTTCCAGCATCCATGATGATGACAATCGCTGGTACAGAATATGCATTTGAATGGATGGAAGGTAACACAGACGGCAACTGCGACCTTAAAGTTCTCACAGAAAAAATGACAGAGTACGCAGGTCTCGAATGTGAAGTATCTCCATACACAGATGAAGCTGGTACAACATACGACAACTACCAGTTGATCATGATGGAATACTTCGTATACGAATAATATTAAATAAGTTAATATTATAAGTCTCATACGCTTAATCGGCACGGAGGGATTTTCCTTCCGTGCCATTATTGCTAATAAAATACAAAATTTAAACAGTTAGGAGGAGCGACTCTTGAGCGAAAAACTGTTGGAATTTAAAAATATCTCTAAGTCTTTCTACGGAAACCAGGTACTTAGAGATGTAAGTATGACAGTTAAAAAGGGCGAAGTTCACGCTCTCATCGGCGAAAATGGTGCCGGTAAATCCACTTTGATGAACATTCTCTTTGGTATGTCTGCAATTCACGAAACAGGCGGCTTTGAAGGCTCTGTTGAAATTGAAGGCAAAGAGATAAAAATAAAATCCCCGCACGAAGCGATGGACCACGGCATAGGCATGGTTCACCAGGAATTTATGCTTATCCCGGGTTTTACAGTTACAGAAAATATCAAGCTCAACCGCGAAATTACTACTGACAACGCAGTAAGTAAAGTTCTGGGCGGCCGTCTCAAAGGTCTTGACTATGAAAAGATGAACCACGACGCAACAACTGCCCTCAACACACTTGATATGGATATTGAAAGTTATGCACAGGTTGCAGGCTTGCCTGTTGGTCATATGCAGTTTATCGAAATTGCACGTGAAATTGATAAGGAAGGTATCAAAATCCTTGTATTTGACGAACCAACAGCTGTTCTTGCAGACGCAGAGGCAGAAAACCTCTTGAAAGCTATCCGCCGTCTTGCAGAAAAAGGTATCGGCATCATCTTTATCAGCCACCGTCTTGACGAAATCGTAAGCGTTGCCGATACAGTTACAATTCTTCGTGACGGTCAGCATATTGCCACAAAACCAATCAGCGAAACAAGTGCAGCAGATATTGCAAATATGATGATTGGCCGTGCGGTTACAATAGACCGTGAAGAAAATACAGACAGAGTTATCTCTGACGAAGTTGCTCTTAAAATCGAAGATCTTCACGTTAATATGCCTGGTGAAAGAGTTAAAGGCGTAAACCTTGAAGTCCGCAAAGGCGAAATTCTCGGTATCGGCGGTCTTGCAGGTCAGGGTAAACTTGGTATTGCAAACGGCGTTATGGGCATCTACCCTGCAAAGGGCAAGGTTACATTCAACGGCAAGGAACTGCCGCTCAACAATGCAAAGCAGGTTCTTCACGACGGTGTTGCATTTGTTAGTGAAGACAGAAAAGGCATTGGTCTCCTGCTCGACGAACCAATCGAGCTCAACATCGCTTTTACAGCGATGCAGGTAGAAGATAAATTCCTTAAAAACTACGGAATTATCAAGCTGAAAGACAGCAAGGCTATCAAGGAACACGCAAACAAGATGATTAAGGATCTGGATATCCGCTGCACATCTTCCATGCAGAAAGCAGGCAGTCTCTCCGGTGGTAACCAGCAGAAAGTTTGTGTTGCACGTGCACTTACACAGGAACCAAAACTTCTCCTGGTTTCTGAACCTACACGCGGTATCGATATCGGTGCAAAAAAACTTATCCTTGACCTGCTCAAACAGCTCAACGAAGAGATGGGCATGACAATCGTTATGACATCCTCTGAACTTGCAGAACTTCGCAGCATCTGCGACAGAATTGCAATCATCTGCGACGGTGCAGTTGCAGGTATCCTTTCACCGACAGACAGCGACACAAAATTTGGTCTTATGATGTCCGGTGTTACAGAATTCAATGAAGAAGGAGGAAATGCATAATGCTTACAGAACGTAAAAAACTTTCTTTTAAAGACATTATCAATGGTATCGGTATCCCAACCCTTATCATTGCAGCCTTCTTTGTACTTATCCTTATTCTCGGTCATATCTATGACCTTTCCGTTGTAAAACTTCTCAGCGATACAGTGAAACGTGCAGGTATGAACGGTCTTCTCGTTCTTGCAATGCTGCCATCCATCCAGTCCGGTACAGGCCCTAACTTTGCTCTTCCAATCGGTGTAGAATGCGGCCTTTTTGCAATGGTACTGGCTATCGAATGGGGTTGCACAGGCTGGGGATGGTTTGGTGCTTCCGTTGGTATGGCAATCGTATTTGCAATCCTTGTTGGCTGGGCCTACGGCAAACTTCTCAACGCTGTTAAAGGCTCCGAAATGACAATCGCAACATATGCAGGTTTTGCAATTTGCTCCTTCATGTGTATCTTCTGGCTGATGCTTCCTTTCAAATCCCCTAATATGGGTTGGTTTATCGGTCAGGGTCTGCGTGAAACTATCCAGCTTGACGCTGTTGATGCAGCTATGCTCCTCAACGATCTTGGCGGTTTCTGGATTGGCGAAGAATTCTATGTACCAACAGGCATGCTGCTGTTCTTCTTCCTCTGCTGCTTCCTTGTATGGCTCTTCTTCCGTTCCAAAGCGGGTATTGCAATCTCTGCAGTAGGTTCCAGCAATGCTTTTGCAGAAGCAAGCGGTCTTAACGTTAATAAAAACCGTGTTCTTGCAAATATTGTTTCCACAATTCTCGGTGCAATAGGTATCATCATATTCTCACAGAGCTATGGTTATCTCCAGATTTACACAGCACATCTCAACATTGCATTTGCAGCTGTTGCAGGTATCCTCATCGGCGGTGCTACAGCTTCCCGTGCTAAAGTCAGCCACGTTATCATCGGCGTATTTCTTTTCCAGGGTCTTCTCACATCTGCACTTCCTGTTGCAAACCAGATTTTTGCAGGCACAGACCTTTCCGAAATCATGCGTATGATTATCCAGAACGGCTTTATCCTTTACGCACTTACACAGGTTAAGAAAGGAGGCAAATAATTATGGGTGAAAGACTTGGTTCCAAAAAAGCTCTCAGCTGGGCAGGCGACAATGCTGTAACCCTGGTATTCGTTGCCTTCACAGTATTCGGCTTTATAGCTTCCGACCTTTCTGTAGGTTGGTTTATGGGCGAACTTATGGGTCGTCTCTACAGAAACGCATTCCTTGTTATATCACTGATTATCCCTGTTGTTGCAGGTCTGGGTCTTAACTTTGGTATCGTTGTTGGTGCTATGGCCGGTCAGATTGCCATCGTTGCTGTTCGTTTTGTGGACATCGGCGGTCTTGGCGGTCTTATGCTCGCATTCCTGCTTGCCACACCAATCGCTGTTCTGTTTGGCTGGCTTACAGGTTTGCTCTACAACAAAACACGTGGTCAGGAAATGATTGCTTCCCTTATCGTAGGCTTCTTTGCAAACGGTATCTATCAGTTCCTCTTCCTCTTTGTAATGGGTGTTATCATCAAGGTTCCATCCAGCCATCCGCTTATTATCCCAAGTGCGGTAGGAGGCGAATACGGTGTTGGTATCCGTGTTACAGTTGACCTTGGCACTGCTGATAAAGGCGGTCTTAAATACGCTCTGGACAACATCGCAAAAGTGCCGTTTCTTTATGCAGTTATCGGTATTGCAGCTCTGATTCTTGTTCTTCAGATTATTCGTCTTATCCGCAGCAAAAAGACTCTTGGCTCAAAATCCGGCAAAATAAGCACAATAGTGAACATCGTTCTCTGTCTTGTTGTTATTGCTATAGCAGTATACTCCAAAGTTACAAGAAACAGCCTTTCCATGGTTGCTAAAGTTCCTGTTGTTATCGTTGGTCTTATCATCGCTCTGTGCATCTTTACAGAATGGATTCTCAAGACAAAACTTGGTCAGGACTTCAAAGCCGTTGGTCAGAGCCAGAAGATTGCCGAAGTATCCGGTATCAATGTTGATAAAACACGTATCATCGCTGTTATCATCTCCACAGTACTTGCTGCATGGGGTCAGATTATCACATTGCAGAATATCGGTACTCTCAACACATACACAGCACACTCTCAGGTTGGTATGTTTGCGGTTGCTTCCATCCTTGTTGGCGGTGCTTCTACAAGCAAAGCTACAGTTAAGCAGGCACTCATCGGTACAATTCTCTTTAACGCAATGTTTATCATGTCTCCGGAAATCGGTCAGGCTGTATTCGGCCAGGCTCTTCTCGGTGAATACTTCCGTACATTTATGGTTTACGGCGTTATCGGTTTTGCCCTTGGTCTCTATGTTTGGAAAGCAAACAAAGCTACAAAACTTACAATCGAATAAGATATCTGATTATATTCAAAAAGCTCCGCAGCTGCGGAGCTTTTTGTGCGTATTGAGATAAACTGCACAGACAGCAGATAAAAGTAAAACGGGCTGTACATCCACTTAAGTACAGCCCGCTATTTATTTTACAGAGGAGGTAGATTAAAGATAAATAATTGTTATCTTTCAGACAATATGCCTGCTTTTTTAAATGCAGGTTCAATCATATAGTAGAGGATAACCGATACAACCATTGCCAGCAATGCATTGATAAGGCTTGCAGTGCCTTTTGTGATAAGAACACCCACAACGGTCTGCCAGGGGTTGCCCATAATCAGATATTCCACAATAAATGTTTTGCCAAGATAAAGTACAACGTAGCTCAATGAACCGATAACTGCTGCAACCACAACTTTGATTTTTGTCTTTTTGCCTGCTGCGATGAGCCCTGCGATAAATGCCATGGCAAATTTGAGGATAAATGTAATCCAGAATTCTTTTGCATAAAATGGGTCCATCAGGTCATATATAGCACCACCTATGCCTGCAGCCAGTCCGCCAGGCACAGCACCAAAGAGCAGCCCACCCAGTATGCACATAACATTGCCAAGGTGTATTCTTGTAGGGCCAAGAGGGGTTGGAATTTTAGGAAGCTGAATCTGATTTCCCACAAATACGACTGCGGCCATAACGCCGATCATTGTCAGATCTTTTACGGTGAATTTTTTCTTTTTCATACTCTGCAAGTACTCCTGTCTGATTTGTTGACCACAGTATAACATTATGCTGGTATTAATTTAATAACCAAATAACGAGTAATTTATATAACCAGATGTATGCGGTAAGACTATCTTGCCAAAAAAACAAAAAAGCCGGATACAGCAATATAACAGAAAGCAGCAAGACCGGCTTTTTAAAGATGATTTATTTGTTTTTCCTGCGTTGTCTTCGCACACGGTTGATGTTACGTTCAAAGTCACCGTTGTTTATAAGCTCTGCAAGGACATACTGTTCAAAAACCGGTACAGTACAGGAGTAAAAGCCCAGCTTGTTTTCAAACTCGTCTGCCATCTGTTTTGGCAGAACCATATATCCCACACGGATGGAAGGAGCAATAGTTCTGGAAAAGGTGTTTATGTATATAACCTTATTGTTTTTGGCAAGGGAAAACACAGTATCCTCTGCTTTGGTGGAAACTGTCAGTTCCGAATCATAGTTATCCTCGATTATATACCCGTTGCGTTTTTCCGCCCAGTTGATATATTCATATCTTTTTGATGCCCTTGCGGTTACACCGCTTGGGTAGCTGTTAAAAGGAGTTATGTGAAGAACGGACGCTTCGGTACGTTCCAGTTCCTCACTCATTATGCCGTCTCTGCCCATTTTAAGCAGGTCACATTCCACTCCATTGGCACGATAAACCCTCATAATCTGCTCATAGGACGGATTTTCAAGGGCAAAAATGCGGTTTTTCCCCAACAGCTGAACGATAAGACTGTACAGATATTCTGCACCTGAACCTATAATAATCTGCTGTGGTGTAACATTGATACCGTTGCTGCGTGCCAGATATGCACAGATGGCTCCTCTCAGCTCCATACAGCCGTGGTTAGGGGATTTTACAAGGATACTCTCGCCATAATCCAAAAGTACCTTACGCATGGTTTTTGACAGCACAGAGAAAGGGAACGGACTGTCGCTGTGACTGGCAGATATGCTGTGGACAGTTTCTGTAAAATCTGTTTCGGCAGTGGAGATAAAATCGCTTTCCCTGTAGATAACAAAATATCCGCTGCGTTGTTTTGCTTCCACATAGCCTTCATCACACAGGATAGAGTAAGCGTGTTCTATGGTGATTACGCTTACATCGCTTTCTTCTGCCAACAGACGTTTTGAGGGCAGTTTTGTGCCGTATGGATATATTCCGTCCACAATATCCTTTCGAAGCTGCTGGTACAGCTGCATATATGCGGTTTTGCTGCTGCTTGTGTCTATAACATATTTCATCTGATTATATCAATCCTGTCGTAAATATTATTTATATAGTATCAGTATATATCTGCACCGCAAAAATGTAAATACAGCAGAACAAAAAAACTCCGCAGAACATCCTTCTGCGGAGCTTTTTGTTTTGAGAACTTTCAGGAGTATTAAGATTTAAAAGTTTTGATATTTATTCAACAGCACCGTTTTTCAGATACAGTATTTCTGCTTCCAGTGCTTTTGCTTCTTCAATCTGATGGGTTACCATTATAACGGTAAGCCCTTTTATGTTTTCGTGCAGATAGTTCTGCACATTGCCAAGTGTTTCTTCATCCAGCCCTTTAAAGGGCTCGTCCAGAAATAAAATCTCTTTCTGTGCCAGAATTGCCCTCACCAGTGCAACACGTCTTTTCATACCGCCGCTAAGGGTGGAAACCTTGTGCTTTGCCTCTTTTTCAAGACCTACAGCTTCAAGATGCTGCATAATCATATCATCGCTGAGGCTGTCGTTTGCCATACGGATATTTGTCATAACAGAAAAGTTTTCGCACAGGCGGTTTTCCTGAAACACTGCCGATTTAAGCTGCGGCAGGTTCAGTATTTCGCCGCTGTCAGCTTTGACAAATCCCATCATTATATTAAGCAAAGTGGTTTTGCCCACACCGCTCTGCCCCATAAGACAGGTAGTTTTGCCCTGTTCAATAACAGCATTCACATCTTTGAGAACATTTTTTTCGCCAAAGGATTTACAGAGATTTTTTATGATAATATCCATTATAAATCCTCCAGTCTGTCAAAAATTCTGTTTATGATAAACATAACCGCTTTTTCAAACAGTACGCTTACAAGGATAATTGTAACTGTCCAGCTGAACAGGTCTGCCGTTGCCAGATATAACTTTGCCTGATAGAGCATCTCTCCCATACTGCCATCAGGAATACCGATAATTTCGGCAGCGATGCCCGCTTTCCAGCTGAGGCCCAGAGATACACTGCAGGCAGAGATAAAGTGGCTTTTAACCTGTGGAAAATAGATGTACAAAAGTCTTTTGCCAAAGGAAAAACGGAAGATTTCCGCCATCTCCAGCATCTTGCTGTCGCAGCTTTTAAAGCCCTGCAGCATATTGGTGTAGATGATTGGTACAGCCATAAGGAATGCAATAAAAACAGGCAGGGAAGAGGAGGACAGCCATATAAGACAGAGTATAACAAAGCTTGCCACAGGGGTTGCCTTGATAATGGAGATATACGGCCACAGGAAAACTTCCGCAATTCTGAAACGATAGGACAAAATCGCCAGTGCTGTGCCCGCAGCAAGAGCGATAAAAAATCCCAGCGTTATTCTTTTAAAGGAAAATAAAATTGTTCCCCAGAATTCTGCTTCAAATATCAGCTCTGACAGACGCAGCAGAACTCTGAAAGGGGAGACCAGCAGAACTTCTTCCCCGATTATGACAGCAGCAAGCTGCCACAACAACACTGCTGTGGCAACTGCCAGTATTTTTTCAAATCGGGTTCTGTTCATAATCGTTTAATTACCTTGCAAAATAGAATTCGTCTGTTGGCATTGCACCGCCCACAGCTTTAGGATTCTGGTCAAACAATGTCTGGAGATAGCCGCTTACAACAGTTTTCATTTCAGTGCCTTCCATAAACTGAATGTTGCAGTTTGGAATTGCTTTTGTTGCAACAGCAGCTTTTACAATACCGATTTCTTCAACAAGTGCAGCACCATCTGCTACATTTGTGTTGATAAATTCTGTGGAAGCTTTGAATTCGTCAAGGAAAGCGGAAACCTGTGCAGGATTTGATTCAACAAAGTCTTTTCTTGCCACGATAACACCTGTTACAAGGCTGCTGCCGTTAGCGAGTGCATTCCATTCGTCATTGAAGCTGAGAGCAACATTGAGACCTTCAACCTGTGTCTGTGCAACTGTTACAAATGGCTGTGGGAGAACAGCGATCGCTGTTGGATCCTGTTTGAGCACTGCAACGATTTCTGCAGCTTCACTCTTCCATTCGATTGTAACGTCTGCTGCTGGGTCAACACCATTCTGTGTCAAAAGGTAGTTGAGTGCATATTCAGGGGTTGTGCCTTTGCCTGTGGAGTAGATTGTTTTGCCTTTAAGGTCTGCAAAGCTTGTGATTGTTTCGCCCTGTTCCACAACGTAGAGAACACCAAGGTTGTTAACAGCAAGAATCTGGATTTTGCCCTCTGTGTTGTTGAAGAGAACAGATGCAAGGTTTGCAGGTACAGCAGCGATGTCAAGTTCGCCTTTTACAAGGAGAGGTGTAATTTCATCAGCAGCACCTGCCAGTGTAAAATTATATCTGTTTGTTGTTTCGCCCTTTTCTGCTTTGTCCAGCATGGAAACAAGACCCATGGATGTAGGACCGGACATGCCTGCGATGTTGATGTCGATGCCTTCCACAACTTCTGGTGCAGGTGTTGGTTCTGCTTCAGAGGATGGTGTTTCAGGTGCTGCACAGCCTGCAAAAGCAGCTGTTGCCAGCACAGCAGTTAAAATAAGGGATAATAATTTTTTCATGGTATTTGCCTTTCTCACTAAAGTTTTTGCCGCTTTTAACGGCTGTATGTGAATTATCCTCAGAAAATATCCGAAAAGTAAAAAATCCATGCCAAAGGCACGGAAACAAAAGGGCAGAAAGCACTGTAAAATGCTTTTTCTGCGGTATAAATCTGTTTTCTTCGCCTTTATTGTCGGGGTAAGCCTTCAGTGCAGTGCGATATGAAATTTTCTTCCTGTTCTCAGATATTCTTTGAATTCGGACAGGTTTATTTTAGCATATTGTGAAATTTTTTGCAATATAAAAGGATGTACAGTGTGAATAAGTCACACAGTACATCCCGATGGGTTATTAATATAAAAGATGGTTTGCAGCGGCATTTTTTGTTCTGTTGAGTGCGATGAGGAACAGTATAACGCACACAAGATTTGCCAGTGTTGCGATGATGTTGATAAACAGGAAAAATACCGAAACTGTGGCAACACACATTGCAATTATCATAATCTTCCACATACGGCGTAAATCCTGCCCCAGAAGGTCAACACCCTTTGTTTCTTCAAGGTATAATACGCCTTCTGTAATGTTGAAGGATGTATAAACATTTGCTGCCAGCATAAGAATGCTTACAATAAGATATACATTGCCGATGTTGAATGCCAGAAAATCCATAATGTAAACAACAATGTATACGGCAATCATAATTTTTACAAAGGTTCTGATTTTTTCAAAGGCAGGCACCTTTCCCTCAAATTCCGCAATACCTCTTTTGATGAATATATATCCTACAAAACCGGGGAGAAAACCAATAACATGGTTGCTGACGGTTATGTTAAAGTTTAAAAATATAAATAAAAAGCCTATAAAAAAGTTTTCCATAAATCCTCCCATATATAATGTCGAATTTTACCATATAATACATTTAACATAATTGTGCGTGAAAAGCAAGTAATTTGTATCTGTGCAGACAAGAGTTTGGCTTGGCCGGACAAAAGAGAAAAATATATGAACTTTATCGGTTGAAAATTGACACAGCCAATAAACCATAGTAATATATTTATTATATTTTTATTGTATATAAATACAGTTTATAACAACTTCGATACGATGATGTAGGATAAAGGAGGCATAGTTTTTGGATAAAAGTACAATTACACTGATTATTATAGGAGTGATAATAGTAATGTATATCGCCGAGGTTTTCTCTGTGGCGGTTACATCACTCATAGGCATGTTTGCCCTTGTATATACAAATGTTCTGTCTTTCAATGATGCTTTCTCCTGCATGGTAAGTACCCCTGCACTGCTGACCATAGGTATGATTATTGTGGCGGATGCCATATTGGAAAGCGGTGTGGGCAACGAGATAGGTGTTCTGCTGACCAAGGTGGTGGGACACAGGGAAAAGCTGTTTGTTATAGTGGTTTTCCTTTCTGCAGGCATTATCTCTGCCTTTGCAAATAACTCTGCTGTTGTTGCACTGTATATGCCTTTTATCGCATCAATCGCCTCTGTTTCCAACGGGCATATCACCAAGAAAAATACATATATGCCACTGGCTATGGGCTCTCTTGTGGGCGGTACAGGTACTTTGGCAGGCTGTACCGCACCGCTGCTGGCAAACGAAGTTCTGGAATATACAGGTGTTCAGACCATGAGCTTTTTCTACACAGCACCAATAGCTGTCATTATGATGCTGGCCGTAGCGGTTTGCTTCTGGCTGTTCCTCTATGACTATATGAAGAAAAGCTTCGACTTTGAAGAGATAAAGGAAACAGGCAAAAAGATGTCTGAAGGCGAAATCAACAAACGCAACGCAGTTATCTCCGTAACAGTATTTCTGGTATGTATAGTGCTGTTTATGGTGCGTCCTTTTGGCTGGGATATAGGTTTTATCGCTGTTACAGGTGCTCTTGTGCTGGTAATCACAGGCTGTGTTGACGGCAAAAAGGCAATGCGTGATATGCAGTGGTCAGCGGTTCTTGTTCTGGGGGCGGCACTTGCTATGGCAAAAGGTTTTGTGTCCTCCGGTGCAGGTGAAAGGGTTATCGATTTCCTTATGAACAACTTCAGCAGAATCGTTACAAACCCTGTTGCTCTGGTTACAATATTCCTGCTCACAGGTTTCATTATGTCTCAGTTTATGTCCAACGGCTCACTGGTTTCCATGCTGGCAGCAATCGGTGTTCCACTTGCAATCCAGATTGGCTGCAACCCGATGCCTGTTGCCCTTGCCTGTGTATACGGATGTTCACTGGCTATGGCAACACCTGTTGCAACCACGTCCATAACTATTGTTCAGGTTGCGGGCTACCGCTTCAAAGACTATCTGCGTATAGGCGGTATAGTTGGTCTTATCGGTGTGGCTTCCACATGGGTTTCACTTGTTCTTATCTACGGACTCATTTAATTGAAATATCAAAGGCTTATCGGTAATCTTCCGATAAGCCTTTTTATGTGTTATAAATATTACTCTGTTTTTTCTCTGAAAGCACGGAACAGCTGCTGTGCCATATCAGCCATTGTTTTTTCATCGTTTTTTACAACCTGACGGTCGTATGTTACAAGGCCGTTTGTTTCGTCTTCAACATCACTCAACTGAGTCAAAACGGTGGCATTGAGCCCGTTTTCTATTGCGGGGACAATCTCATTAAGATACATATCACACAGCCCTTTTGTAAGGCTCTCTGCACTGTCAAAGGTTTTGTAGCCGTAGTTTTCATCAAGATTGAAGCTGTGGTTTTCCACCTTGTATGAGTATCCGCCGAATTCTGACAATACCAATGGTCTTTCCCTGCGGGCTTTCATCTTTATCTTGCGGAAATATATATGATGGCTGTCCACATCGCTTTCCTTTTCAAAAAACCAGCCGCTTGTGGCATCCCATATTCTTGCAGGGTCGTATGCTTTCAGCTCGCGGTAAATTCTGTCTGCATCATACTGTCCCCACCCCTCGTTGAAGATGGTGTAGTAACATACACAAGGGTGGTTGTACAGCAAATCACAAAGCTGACGGCATTCTTTTTCAAAAGCTTCTTTTCTTTTTGCAGTAGGCTTGTGTGTCACGCCCTTTTTCATACCTATTGTCGGCAGTACAGTGTCGATAATATAGTTGTAAGGCCCCGCGTTCATCATATCCTGAAATACAATCATACCAAATCTGTCACAGTGATAATAGAACAGGTCGGGCTCGATTTTTATATGCTTCCTCAGCATATTGAAACCCAGCTTTTTCATTGTAAGGATATCGTACACAAATCCCTCGGGGGTGGAAGGGGTGTATATCCCATCACTGTAATAACCCTGGTCCAGCAGCCCGTGGAAAAAGTACGGTTTACCGTTAAGACAGATATAGCTTTGTCCTTTTACTATTTCTGTTGTAACTGTACGCAGTGCAAAGTAGCTTTCGACTTTGTCTTCTCCGCATGTCAGGGTAAAGGTGTAAAGATATGGATTTTCAGGACTCCAGTTTATAGGATTGCTGATGTAAACTGTTGTTTTGTTGCCTCTGTAGCTGTGGATGATATCTCCGTCAGCTGTGTTTATAACCACTGTTTTTTCATCTTCGCCGCCTGTGGTTTCAATGGTTATGCGGTCAAGGTCTGGGGTAAGACGCAGGGAGGTTATATGCTTTTCAGGCACCGATTCAATCCACACACTCTGCCATATACCGCTTATGGGGGTGTACCACATACCGCCGCGTTTTCTGCACTGTTTGCCGTAGCTGAGGTCGGTATCAAGATTGTCGGTTACTTCAACAAGCACTGCGTTTTCACCGGGTTTTATGTAATCTGTAATGTCAAAGCTGAAGGGAAGATATCCGCCGATATGTTCTCCCGCAAACTGATTGTTCACCCACACCCTTGCAATCTGGTCAGCTGCACCAAAGTGGATGAATACCTTGCCTCTGTTGAAGTTTTCATCTATGGTGAAAATTTTCTTATACAGATATTTTTCATCATCGCCGAGAGCACGACATATTCCCGAAATTCTGCTTTCGGGCGGATAGGGAACGGTTATATCGCCAATAAGGGAGACCATGCTGTCTTTTTTTACAGAAAGCTGCCATACGCCGCAAAGAGAAAGCCAGCTGTCTCTTTTAAGCTGGGGGCGGGGATATTCAGTCCATGAAAATTTATCGGAATTTTCAAAAGGTGTTGATAATTCACAGGTGCGGATTTTTTTCTTTGCCATTTCGTACCTCGCATATTGATTGATAGGATAATTATACCATCAACAGAAAAACAAAACCACCCTTAAGTTGATAAGAGTGGTGTATAAATGATGTTTTTCTGTGGGGAATATCTCGACTATATATCAGTTGTGTTTTTCTGTATTAATACTGTTTTTGCCTTCTGCAAAACCGCACAGCCGCATAAGTGCTCCAAAGGATAAGAATACAGGTATACGCAGATCCCCGGTATTATAAAGCATACAATAAGCAATTTTGTTGTGTAACCATTCAATCGGTGCAGGAACAGATACCTGAGGATAAGTATGTGATACGTTGAACTGTGATTGTGATATCTGTATAATATATTGCATATCGTCGGCAACATACGGCATCCAGTACCACAGAATAATAACAAAGTAAAAAACGACAAAAGCAATAAGAGAATATTTTAAATATTTTCTCCATTTAAAACGGGTGATTTTTATTTTAAATGCTATAATCCCAAGCTGCATGGCTGTCCAGCCGAGGATAAGATATTTTAATGGTGTCAGCGTAAGAGCACCGAAGAATACAAAGCTGGAGATATAGTGCATGCTTTTTATTTTCATTGCTTTGGGCTCAAGGTACAGGATTATGATTATAACTGCAAGAGAAAGAGCACAACCCACGGCAAATTTTATCTTTTCACTGTTATTTGTCTTTGCAGTGCCATACAGTATGTTGTCCACATCGCAATCCAGCACTTCGCTGAGTTTTATAATGGTATCAATATCAGGTCTGCTTTTGCCGTTTTCATAGTTGGATACGGTCTGTCTTGTCACAAACAGTTTTTCTGCAAGCTGGTCCTGTTTCATATTTCTGGCAACACGCAAATCTTTTATGTTTTTGCCTATATCACGCATAAAATCATCTCCTTTGCTGATTTGATTGTAACAAAAGAGGGGATAAAAGTCACGCAAATAACCTTTGCAGACAATTTGAAAGAAGAAAAAACAAATTTTTGCAATTTTTTTGAATTTATCTATTGACATTTTCAAAAACCTGTTATATACTAATAAAGCTGTCGAACACGGAGAGATGTCTGAGTGGTCGAAGGTGCTCGCCTGGAACGCGGGTGTGCGGTAACACGCACCGAGGGTTCGAATCCCTCTCTCTCCGCCATCAAAAAGCCGTCCTATTGGACGGCTTTTTTGTTTGCAAAAAAAGAGAGGGATTCGAACCCGTGAGGGTTTTGGCGTGGAGAAAACAGTGTGGTACACTGTTTTTAGCCAAAAGAGCCGAGCGAGCCAAGCGAGGCCAGGTAGTATGCAAGGCGAAGCCGCAGCAGACGGCGTTCCCTCTCTCTCCGCCATCAAAAAGCCGTCCTTATGGACGGCTTTTTTGTTATCTAAGTATATTAAAACCACCTAAATAGGTTTAATTGACCTTTGTTGGTGGTTTTTTGTATATTTTTAAATACCATTAAAAATATTCTAAAATGCCTCAAAATAATTGAAAAATTCGTCAGAAGTTCGTCAAAAAATATATAAAATAATTATTTTCCAAAACTGAAGAGGCTTGCCACAGGACATTGAATGTCCCTGGCAAGCCTCTTGGATTAGAGGATATTGTTTACCACTCAATAATGGTAATTTTGTCTGCGATTTCTGAAAGTGATTGACCTTCAAAAAATGGGGTGTCCATTGCATCATCAATCGTATACACTGTCTTTTCTTCACCTTCAAACCACAAATAATATGAGAACCCATTTTCTTTACTATAACATGGGTCAATATGTCCTTCTTTGCCATCTATTTCAAAAGCAAATAAAGTTGCACATTCTTCTAAACGATCTCTTATTTTATCCGAAGACATAAGATATTTGAGTTCTCCTTTCTTGCTTTGTCAAGTTTGTGGCACACAATATACAATTTTTCATTATAATCGCAGGTATGTTTGTTATGAAGATACAAAAAACAGCTGCTCGTAAAAACACCTTTGAAACTATTATGTTCCCATTTCGATACATACGGGGCATTTATTGCATGTCATGTTTGCCTCTTTCCAGCTGTATGGTAATTTTAACTCGGAGGGAAGACTTACACTATTATTGCCGATATTGCATATTTCCCAGCATAACCCGTATGGAATTTCTTTGTCGAAAATAGGACAAGAAACATTATTTTTTGTTGATTCCATTGTTGTTTACAGCCTCCACGATTTTTTTATAACATTAAAGGAGCAGATGCAGCACAGATAATTAAATTTTAATCTGTGACCATTTGCCGCTTTTAAATCTTGTGGTGTTCAGCAGATTTCGGCACAGCTGGTCGCACAAGGTGCCAATCCATGCACCGATAAGCCCCCATCCGAGCGGATAGCAGAAAACAAAGGAGAACAGCGGTCTGATAATGGCAACACTGATAAAAGCAACCTTTGCAACATATTTTGTGTCACCGGCACCCTTGAGACAGCCCGAGGTGATAACCTGGTCAATCTGGAAGAAGAGAATGATAATCAGAATACCGATGATTATTGTGCCCAGATTGATAATCTCCGGGTCATCGGTGAACAGACAGTATATACCTCTGCCGAAAAACACAAAGAACAAACCAAGTGCAACTGCAAAAATTCTGCCCAGGCGTTTGCAGGCAATACCGTATACTTTGGCAAGGTCACTGCGTTTTGCACCAAGGTTCATACCCACAAGGGAGACCGATGCAACTGAAAAACCATCTCCGAAAGCAAAAGAAATATGCATACAGTTCATGGCGATCTGATGTGTGGCATAGGCTGTGGTGCCAAGATTTGCAACAATCATTGCGAACATAAGAAAACCAAAACGGAAGCACAGCTGTTCGCCCAGGGTGCCTCCTGTCAGCTTTGCAAGGCTGTGGATGGTATCTCGGTCAAAGGCTTTGCCTTTCATAAGATGGATATTCAGATATCCGTCAGGATGGCAGATGGATGCAAGGGAGATTGCACAGGCAGCTACGCTGCCGAGAACTGTTGCGATTGCAGCACCTTTTACACCCAATGCAGGGAAACCAAGGTTACCGTTGATAAGCAGCCAGTTGAAGATAACATTTATTATATTTGAAATTATATTGGTACGCATGGCTATTTTTGTTCTGCCCACACCACGCTGTGCAGCGTTAAGTACCATGGAAAACAGCTGGAAAAAGCAGAATGCCATAATAATTCTGTAGTAGTCAACAGCAGGGTCTATTGTATCAGCCTGTGCACCGCAGAACAGAAGCAGCGGACGTGCAAATACAGTGGATACAACAGAGATAATGGCGATAATAATAACAGCAATCACAACAGCCTGTTTTACAACACGGTTTGCACCCTCGCGGTCATTCTCCCCTCGTCTGCGTGCAACAAGGGCAGACAGTGCTACATTCATTGAGATTATAAGGGCAAAAAACAAAAATTTAGGCTGTGTTGTAAGACCGATTGCGGCAATAGCATAGGTGCCAAGGGAAGAAACCATGATGTTGTCTATCAGGGCAACAATGCTCACAAGAAAGGATTCCAGCACGGCAGGCCAGGCAATATTTACAGTCTTGCGGAATATGGTCTGTGCATCAGGTAAATCGCTGAGCTGTTCAGTGTTGCCAAGCAGCTTGTAAGGGTCAAAGATTTTACTAATCACAATAATTCCTCTTTTATATATAATGTTGAAAATAACTTGTTTACAATTTAAATTATACTCCTCAAAAAATTGATTATCAATACAGTACAGCAACAAAAAAAGACGGCCCTTGCCGTCTTTTCTTTAGTCGTAATCAGATAAAATTATGTTAAACATTTATTTATCCGGAAAATATTTTTTCATATATCCGCAGCTCTGACACAAAGGCTCAACCGCTTTCTGGTTGGTAAAACCGTCATATAATGCCCGGCTGCGTTTGTTTTGTATAACATCCTGTAATTTTTCATTGAAGATATTACCGAGAGTAATGTTGCCGTCAGAGTCCAGACAGCAGGGAACAATCGTTCCGTCGGCTAAAATTGCAATCTGATTTCTCAATCCGTAACAGAAACCTTTGCATACTTCATTTGGAGAATTTTCAATGCAGGGCCATTCAAAGCGTTCCGACATACCGAGAAATATATTCTCTTTTAAACGAAAGTTTTTCTTTCGGTTTTTCTCCATAGAGAAAAATGTGTTTTCAATCTGCTGCCATATGTCGCAGTCGGGCTGCAGGGTGCTGTTCAAAAACTCTACAATCTGATAATTTAAATTATTTTTGTCACGCAAACTTTCACGGCTCATATTCCACAGCCTCAGTTCAACAATAATTTTCTTGCCAAGAGCTTTGCGGCAGAAATCTGCAACATCACCAAGATATTTCTGCAGCGATACATTAAGGCTGTTTGCTTCAAAGCTGTGGAGAGAAACACTCACATTGCGTATTTCACGGAGGAGGATATCATCACCTGCTTTACCCAGCAAAGTGCCGTTGGTAGTGATGTTGGTCTTAACATTATAGCTGCTGCAGATATCCAGAATTTCGCCCAACTGAGGATGGCTCAGCGGCTCGCCCATAAGGTGCAGATAAAAGTTTTCTCCCATAGGGTGAACTTCATCCATAATCTGTCTGAATTCATCAGAACTCATTGTCCGGGGCTTTCTATTGTGCTTTGGGCAGAAAGAACAGCTGAGATTGCATATGTTTGTTATTTCAATATATATTTTTTTGAACTTTTTCATATTAAAGTTTGGGTCTTATATCATTTCCTACAAAATAAAGGGAGTCGCAGTTGCCCATAAGACGGGAAGTTATCTTTTCACCGTACTTTTTAACTAAATCCTTTTCGCTTGTAAGGTTGGAGGTGTAGATGCAGGGGGTGCCGTTTATCATTCTTGTGTTTATGATGTTGTACAGGATGGACTGTCCGTAATAGGTCAGATATTCTGTACCCAGGTCGTCAAGGATAAACAGGTCACAGTTCATAATATCATTAAGCATGTGATGAACATTGTGTTTGTTCTGTTCAATCTGTTCAAACAGGCTCTGGCTGCTTGCGTACATTACCACAAACCCTTTTTTAAGGCATACATCTGCTATTGCACAGGACAGATGTGTCTTGCCAAGACCTGATGAGCCGTACATGAAAATACTTTTTACATCTGTCGAAAAATTTTCGGCAAAGCTTTTGCAGTATTCAAATATATTTGCCATCTGCTGACGTGGGTTTATTCCGTTGTCATCGGCTTTATCGGGATAATAGTCCAGATGGAAATCCTCAAATGTAGTTTTCGGTGCAGGGGAAAGAGCTGTAAGCATATTCTGACGCTGTTTTACAATTTCCTGTTTAAGACAGGTGCAGATTTTACCGTTTACAAAGCCTTTGTCACGGCATTCACTGCAGGTAAATACAGGTTCAAGATAATCCGCAGCAAAGCCGCTGTGCAAAAGCAGATTTGTCTGTTTATCCTGCAAGGCTGTCATTTTCTGCTTTATCTCTGCAGCTCTTTCAGCGTTTTTTGCAAGGGTTGCCATTGTATATTTTGCACCGAGAGAGGTAATTTCGTATCCGATTTCCTCAATTTCGGGCACAAGAGCAAAAACTTCAGCCTGGCGGTGCATCATTATTGTGCTGTTCTGCTGTCTGCGGCGTGCGAGGGTGTCATTTGCAAGGGATATATTTTCTGTGCTTGTTGCCATATTGTAGTCCTCTTATTTTTTGAATACAGGGATATTGGTTCTGTTTTTTACAAGTAAGTCGTCCTGAGAATCTATATTGCGTTTGCTCTGGGTGATATGTGTAATCTCATCGGAAAGGTCTTTTGGTGTCTTGTATCCTTTGCGACTCCAGTTTTTCAGCATACCGTCGCAGTATTTGATATCTGCCTTTTCGCCTGCACGGTCAAAGCTTTCTGCTATCATCTCAAAGCTCATGTTGTATTTTTCTGTCCAGCGGTCGATAACCGTCTTTTCGCTGCTTGTCAGCTTGTCGGGACTGATAGAGAAAATTTCGCCCACTTTGGCATAAACCTTTTCCCGTTCTGCAACAAGAGCAAGGAAGCTGTCCACCTCGCTGCCGCTGGTGAACTTATGTTTTTTCTGCCATGAGCGGATGATTTTTATAATATATGCGGGATTGTCCACACCTGTTTTGTCCACATTGTGCTGTGCCAGTGGAAGAATAACATCAACAGGCATACCTTCTTCAAGATACAAAGCCATAAACTGATTTGTGTATTTTTCGCTGAGGGAAGAGCCAAATATAAGCTGCAGGTTTTTGCCCAGTGCCTGTACTCCCGGGTCACTGCTCATTGTGGCGATAACCTCACTGGTAAGTGCAGATTTTCTGCGGGTTTTCTTTTCACTTTCTTCTTCGCAGTACAGCACCCCTTTATCCGCCCAGTAAAGCATGGAGGATACAGCTGCGGAGTGGCTGATATCAAGGTCGGAAGAAATTTTAAGAGGGTCGCAGTTTCCTGTGCTTATGATATATAGAATAACCTTAAAATCATTGTTGCGGGCATCATTGAGACTGTCAAAAACTGCAGATGGCACAAAAGTGCCTTTAAGCTCTGACTTTATATATGTGAATTTCAAAAAAACGCCCCCTTTTAAATGATGTGTACTAAATATTTTATATGTTTTTGCTGCAGGTGTCAATTACGACAGTTTATTATAACAGTTGATTTTTATTTCCGTTTTTGATAATATATGTACATTAAAAATGATGGGGGATTTTACAATGGAATATACAAGAAGAAACAAAGGTGTTTGTTCTGCAAGCACAAAGGTTGTTATCGAAGACGGAATCATTAAAGATGTAGAGATGCTTGGAGGCTGCAATGGCAACATCAAAGGTATGATTGCACTTGTTAAAGGTATGAAAGCAGAAGATGCGATCGAAAGACTCAGCGGAATCAGATGCGGCTTCAAAACAACAAGCTGCCCTGACCAGCTTGCAATTACACTCAAAGAAGCTCTCGGTCAGTAATATACAAACTGAAAAAATTACCAGATTTAAGTCGGCATAAGCCGGCTTATTTTTTTTGTATTGCCACATAATCTGTATAGGCACCTTCAGGTGTCCGATTAACATGCAAGGAAGTAATTATGTACAGATTTAAAAATTTTCAGGAAAGTGCAAACCGAAGTGTAAGTGCGGGTATAGATATTGCCGAAAAGATGGGGCATATAACCATAGGCACAGAACATATTCTGATGGGTATTCTCTCCCAGGGGAAAAATGATGCAAACGACCTGCTGGAAAGGGAGGGGATATCCTTTTCCACAATACACAATGCGGTTGCCGCGGTTATGGGAACAGGACCTCACAGCAGCCTCAGCCATCAGGATTTATCGATAAATGCAGTTACGGTACTCAAAAATGCAAATCTTATTGCACAGTCGAACCTAAAATGGTCGGTGGATGTAAACGAAATTCTGCTGGCGGTTATGCAGAACCAGAACTGTATGGCAAGACAGATTTTATCCATATATATAAAGGACGAAGCTGCTTTTGTTGCAAATCTTGAAAAAATCTGCCGCAAGTTCGGCAATCTGCAGTTTCAGAACAATGAGAAAAAGGAAGAGCCGAAAAAAGAGTATAAAACCCTTGAAAAATATGCGAAAAACCTTGTAAAACAGGCACAGCAGAAGGAGTTTGACCCCTGTCTTGAACGGGACAGGGAAATCCGGCGTATTATAGAGATAATTATGCGGCGACAGAAAAACAACCCCTGTATTGTCGGTCCTGCAGGGGTGGGCAAAACCGCCATTGTGGAAGGAGTGGCAAATATGATTGCCAGCAAAACCGCTCCCAGCGAAATCTGGAACAAGGTCATCTATTCTCTCGATGTAACCCAGCTTATCGCCGGCACAAAATACCGCGGAGACTTCGAGGACAGGCTGAAAAATATCATCGAAGAAGTGTCAAATGACAGAGATATAATCCTGTTTATTGATGAGATACACATAATTGCCACAGCAGGTGCGGCAGAGGGGGCGATAGATGCGGCAAACATTTTAAAGCCCGCTCTGGCAAGAGGCAAGGTGCAGGTTATCGGTGCCACCACACAGGACGAATACCGCAGAATAATCGAAAAGGATTCTGCCCTTGAACGCCGCTTCACAAAGGTGACAGTAAATGAACCTGATACAGAAACGGCCATAAAAATCCTGTCGGGAATAAAGGAAAGGTACGAGGAGCATCACAATATAAAGATAGATGAGGAAGTGGCAGCAATGGCAGTAAAACTGTCCCAGCGGTATATTCAGGGGCGGTTTCTGCCCGACAAGGCAGTGGACCTGCTGGACGAAGCATGTGCAAGGGCAAAGCTGCTGGGCAAGGAAATGCTCACAGCAGATATTGTGGAAAAGATAGTCAGCGACCAGACTAAAATACCTGTAGAGCAACTTACAGCACAGGAAAAGGACAACTTTGCAAACCTGGAACAGAACCTTAAAAACAGCATTATCGGTCAGGAAAAGGCAGTAAAAGCTGTTGCTGATGCCATGAAAAAATGGCGTGTGGGCCTCACCGAACAGGACAGACCAATAGCTTCTTTTTTGTTTCTCGGTCCCACAGGTGTGGGCAAAACCCAGACCTGCAAGGTGCTCAGCCGCTGTATCTACGGGGACGAAAAGGCCATAGTGCGTATCGACTGCTCGGAATATGGTGAGAAAAACGATATAAACAAACTTATAGGTTCTCCTCCGGGATATGTGGGTTATGAAGACGGCGGAAAATTTGAAAAAGAACTGCTGCCAAGACCCTACAGCGTAGTACTGTTTGACGAGATAGAAAAAGCCCATCCGGACCTGTGCAATCTGTTGTTACAGATACTGGACGACGGATTTGTCACCACCTCGGGCGGCAAAACGGTCAGCTTTAAAAATGCGGTGATAATTATGACCAGCAATGTGGGAGCAAGGGGTGTACAGTCAAACTCCTGCGAGCTTGGTTTTTCAAAAAATTCTCTCCCGAAAAATGAACTTTCAAAAAAACGTATACTCAGCGAACTGAAACAGCGTTTTTCTCCCGAATTTATCGGCAGAATTGATGAGATTATAACTTTTAATGCCCTTTCACCGCAAAATGTGGAGCAGATCGCATCGCTTATGGTGGAACAGCTGAAGGAGCGGCTTACAAATCTGCATATAACCCTCAACTGCAGTGAAAGGCTGCTCAGGCATATTTCTCAGAAGGGATACAGTCAGAGCTATGGTGCCCGTCCTCTGCGTAAGGAAATAAGTGATACAATAGAAAATTTCTTGTCAGAGGGTATATTTAATGGTAAAATAAAAGCTGATGATACTATCTGGCTGGATATAGAAAACGAACAGGTAGTTATGAAATAAAATAAAGCGAGGTTTTACTATGAGAACTTTAACAAAAACTTATGTTGTGACAGATGATATGACAGCAAGCAAATTTGCAAGCGGCACACTTGATGTATTCGGTACACCTGCACTCATCGGCTGTATGGAAGACACTGCAAAAACACTTATGGACGAAGATCTTAAAGAAGGCGAAAGCAGTGTTGGTGCAAAAATTTCCACTACACATGTAAAGGCAAGCAAAGTGGGTGCAACAATTAATGTTGAAGCAACCATAGTAAAACAGGAAGGCAGAATGTACGACTTCGTTATCAAAGCATACGAAGACGGTGTTCTTATCGGCGAAGGCGAACATACAAGAGCAGTTATCAATGTAGAACGTTTCCTTGCAAAGCTCAACAAATAATATGAGCGGTAAAAAGGTAGATAAAAAATCAAACAGCCTGCTGAATATTCTGCTTGTTGCGGTGCTTGCGGTATTTGTTTTTTCGGCATATAAAATATTCAGCGAAGTATGGCAGAAGCAGAAAGAGCAGGATGCCTTTGACCAGCTGGCACAGCAGGTAAATATCAGCGATGTACAGTTTGAGGATGTGGATATAGAGCAGCTCAAGCTGGAACGCTATGCACAGCTGAAAGCGACTAACCCTCATTTTGTAGGGTGGATAAAAATAGATGGGACAAAACTGAATTACCCCGTGGTGCATACCCCTGATAATCCGGAGTATTATCTGCGTCGTGCATTTGACGGCAGTTATGCCATCAGCGGAACACCGTTTATCGGCGAAGACTGCACTGTAGACAGCACAAATGTGCTTATCTACGGCCACCGCATGAACAACGATACAATGTTCACTGTACTTCTGAAATATGCAGACAGGGCGTTCTGGAAGGAACACCGGGAAATTCAGTTTGACACAGTGGACCGATTGCAGACATACGAAATTGTATCGGCATTTTATATTGACATTCCTTTCGAGGGCGATGAAAATGCTTTCCATTGGTATGCCTACAGCGGTGATATAACCGGTGAAGAGTTTGATTATTATGTTAATCAGATAAAAGCCCACGCATATTACGACACAGGCATAGAAATCAGCGAGGGGGACAAACTCCTGACACTGACAACCTGTGCCTACAACAACGAGGAACAGCGTTTTGTGGTTGTGGCAAAGCTGAAGGAATAATTACAGGCAAAACTTATGAAACTTACAGTTCTGGTGGACAACAACACCTATATAGATCAATACTATTATGGCGAACCTGCCCTCTGCTTTTACATCGAAGCAGAGGGTAAAACTGTTCTGCTGGACACAGGCTACAGCGATATATTTATAAAAAACGCCCGCAGTCTCGGCAAGGACTTGTCCAAAGTGGACTATATTGTCTTTTCTCATGGTCATGATGATCACACAAAAGGGATAAAATATCTGGAAAAACAGGATGTGCCAAATGCAAAAATAATCGCTCATCCAGACTGTCTTGTACCAAAATATGTGGGTGATTTGTATGTGGGTTCACCTTATACAGAGCAGCAGATGGCAGAAAGGTTTACACTTGATATGTGTGCAGAGCCTGTTCAGCTGACAGATAAACTGTGGTACCTTGGTCATATTCCCCGTGTATTTGACTATGAGATTGCCTCAATCGGATACAGGGAAAAGGACGGTGTAAAGCAGGACGATTATCTTGACGATGACACAGCACTTGTATACAAAGGTGAAGATGGTCTGTTTGTAATCACAGGCTGTTCCCACAGCGGAATATGCAATATTTGCGAATATGCAAAAAAGGTGTGCGGCGAGGATAAAATTTACGGCATAATCGGCGGCTTTCATCTTTTTGAAGATGATGCAAAGCTGGCAAAAACTGTGAACTATTTTGTTAAAAACAAAATTGAAAAGCTGTATCCCTGTCACTGTGTTTCACTCAAAGCAAAGCACAGAATGATGGAAAAGCTGGAAGTAACCGAAGTCGGTGTAGGTCTGCAGTTTGAAATTGAATAAAATAACTTTTTATATAATAAATTATAGCTATATAAGGCAAAAGGGACTGCGTTTTTACGCAGTCCCTTTTGCACAAGGTTTGATAAATATGTTATGTATAGAAACTTGTTAATCTTTTTCTTTGCTTATATTGCTTACAACCTTGCTCAACGCCAGCAGGGCAAGCAGGTTTGGAAGAACCATAAGACCGTTAAACATATCTGTCATATTCCACACAAGGTCAACTTTGAGGCAGGAACCCACTGCGATAAACAGACAAACAATTACGGAATAAATTTTAACGTATTTCTGACCTAAAAGAGATTTTACATTTGTTTCGCCAAAGAAGTACCAGCCGATAATTGTAGAAAATGCAAAGAACAGCATACAGATGGCAATAAAAATGTTACCAGCACCGCCAAATACTGTACAAAATGCACTCTGTGCCAGTTCAGCACCTGTAAGACCGCTGTTCCAGGCACCTGTGGAGATAATAACAAGTGCTGTAAGGGTAAGGATGATAAATGTGTCTATAAAAACACCTATCATAGCAACAACACCCTGGTCTGTAGGATGGTCTACTTTAGCAATAGCATGTGCGTGTGGTGTGGAACCCATACCGGCTTCGTTGGAAAAAAGTCCTCTTGCTACACCAAAGCGGATAGCAGATTTAACTGTAACACCAGCAATACCGCCTGCAACAGACTGTGGTGCAAATGCCATAGTAAAGATAAGACGGAAGCTTTCAATAATTGCATCGTGACAGCAGATAACCACAACAGAGCAGCCAATGATGTAAAGCAAAGCCATTACAGGAACGATTTTTTCAGTCAGAGAAGCAATTCTTGCTCTGCCGCCCATAAAGATAAATGCACTGAACACTGCACAGGCGATACCAACAATAAGAGGATTTACACCAAAGGCAGTTTTAAAGGAAGAACCGATGGAATTGGACTGTACCATATTGCCCATAAAGCCAAGAGCAAGGATAATTGCGATGGAGAAGAATGTTGCAAGAAACTTGCCGAAAGTGCCTTTGAAAGCAGCTTTGATATAATATACAGGACCACCTGTAACATTGCCGTTTTCGTCAACATGTTTGAACTTCTGTGCAAGTACAGCTTCGGCATATATTGTTGCCATACCGAAGAAAGCACTCACCCACATCCAGAATATAGCACCTGGACCGCCGGATGCGATAGCTGTTGCAGCACCTGCAATGTTGCCTGTACCAACCTGTGCAGCAATGGCGGTTGTTAAAGCCTGAAAGCTGCTCATGCCGCCTTTATCGGCTTTTTCACCTTTAAGGTTAAAGCAGGAGAAAACACTTTTCATACCTGCGCCAAACTTTCTTATCTGGACAAATTTCAGTTTGAATGTGAAGAATATGCCTGTGCCGCAAAGCAGAAAAAGCAGTGCGTAATCCCACAGGACTGTGTTGACGGTGTTGACAATGGTTTCGATAAAATGCATTTTTGTTTACCTCTCGTAATAAAAAATTAAATAAATAAAATTTTACAAACGAAAAAAGAGCTAATCGGTTAAGATTAGCTCTGGAGATAACAGAAAAACAAGATAAGTGTACCTGCACGCAGATAAGCGCACAAATACTTAAGATGTTTATTTGCTCTGTCCTTTTGCCTGAGAGATTCAGGGCGCTGCCCTTTGCACCTTCGGCACTCACTCACGGTGAGATTCTCCAGAGTTCCCTCGGGTTTTAGTCCTTTTTCTCCTGAGAGTGCGACTCCTTCGGCAGACAATAAATGTCACTTTCCTAAAACTTTCAAAGGGAATATTCATTTGATGTGAAACATAATAGCACTATGTTAAAGAAATGTCAACATATTTTTGTGTTTTTCTGATGGACTTTTGTATCTGAAGAAAAAACAATTTTTGGCAAAAATAAAAAAGGTGTCTCATACAAGACACCTTAACAGTAAATTATCTTTCTTCGATTGTGTATGTGAATTCGTATTCAGCCTGCAAAGCTTTTACCTTTTCTTCGTTATCTTCGATAAATGTTTTTGTGTAAACAGATTTGCCCTGTTTTTTGTATTCGTCCATAATTTCCTGAAGTTTGCCCCAGCATTCTTCCTGTTTTTCGTAATCTTCAGCAAACTGGATAATAAATTCTCTGTGTTTTGGAATTCTTGCTTTCATTATTAAAAGTCTCCTAACCTAAAATTAATCTTTCTTTAGGTGTATTGTAAACGCAAATAATTTTTTAGTCAACCGATTTTTTTGATTTTATCATTTGTATGTGATAATATATGCTACAGTGAGTATAATATATCTAAAAAGCGAGGTAATATATATGGAACAGAAAATGCTGCACAAATATGCCGAAATGGCGGTTAAAACAGGTATCAACATCCAGCCAAACCAGACACTTGTAATCCGCTGTCCTATCCACGGGGCAGAGTTTGCAAGGGAATGTGCAAAGGTAGCTTACGAAGCAGGTGCAAAGGAAGCTGTTGTTTTCTACAGTGACGAACAGTTTTCCCGCATCAGAATGGAAAAGACAAGCAAGGATGTTCTTTGTGATATCAAGGAATATCAGAAAATCCAGATGCTCAACTATGTAAATACCGAGGGAGGTGCAGCGTTTTTGTCTATCAGCAGCAGCGACCCTGAAATTTACAAAGGTCTTGATATGGAAAAGATTGACGAAGCATCAAAAGCGGCCTCCAAAGCACAGGAAGAATTCCGTGACTACACAATGAACAGCCGTGTTCAGTGGTGTGTTGTGGCAATTCCGTCCGAAGCCTGGGCGGCAAAGGTTTTCCCCGATATGCCTGTGGCAGACGCGGTGGAAAAACTGTGGCAGACAATCTTCAAGGTAAGCAGACTTGAAGGCGACCCTGCCAAAAACTGGAAAGAATATACAGACAAGCAGATGGCACGCAGAGAAAAACTCAACAGCCTTAATCTTAAGACCGTTCATCTCACAAGCGAAAACGGTACAGACCTCTATGTAGGCCTTGCAGATGACTGCGTGTGGGGCGGCGGCAAGGATTTTACAACAGGCGGCAGGGAATATACAAAGGCCGGCACAGAGTTTATCGCAAATATGCCTACCGAAGAAATCTTCACATCACCTCACAAGGACCGTGTTGACGGCATTGTTTACGGCACAAAACCTTATGTTTACAACGGCAATCTCATCAGGGATTTTGTTGTTACATTCAAAGACGGCAGGGTTGTGGAATACGACGCAAAAGAAGGCAAGGAGCTTCTCGGTCAGCTGCTTGACAGCGACGAAGGTGCACGCAGCATAGGCGAAATTGCATTTGTTCCTGCGTCCAGCCCGATAAACCGCGAAAACGTATTGTTCTACAACACACTCTTTGACGAAAACGCAGCCTGTCACATCGCATTTGGTGCAGCTTACCCTGACACAGTAAAGGGCGGCAGCGAAATGACAAGAGAACAGCTTGCAGAAAAGGGTGCAAACCATTCTGTAATCCACGAGGATGTAATGATTGGCAGCGAAGATATGAACATCACAGGCATCACAGAAAATGGCGAAGAGGTGCAGATTTTTGTGAATGGTGAATGGGTATTCTAAAGAATAATATATAAATATTTATATAAAACAGAGAAATACTGAAAAATAAAGAAAAAAACTGTTGCAATCGCAAAAAGTTTGTGATACATTATATATGTAATATTTTGAAAGAAGGAGAGTGGGAAGTTCCCACTCTCTTGTTTTTAGAAAAAATTTTTAAAGGAGGCTATCATTTTGGCAAAAGGCAGAAAAGCTACTGACATTGTTGAAGAAATTGTAAAACCAGTGTGTGATCGGATGGGTCTGATTCTCTGGGACGTTCGCTTTGAAAAGGAAGGTCCGGACTGGTTCCTCAGAATTTTTATTGACAAAGAAGGCGGCGTATTTATAGAAGACTGCGAAAATCTTTCCCGTACAGTTGACCCTATGATTGACGAAGCTGACCCAATCAGTCAGGGCTACTGGCTTGAGGTTTCCTCTGCAGGTCTTGGCAGAAAGATGACAAAGGAATTCCACTTCGAAGCTAAAAAAGGCGAAGAAGCACTGGCTAAAATGATAAGACCGACAGAAGACGGCCTCCGCGAAATCCGCGGCACAATAGTTGGCTGCACAGATGGTGTTGTTACACTTATGTGCGAAGACGGCCAGCGTCAGATTAATATGAAAGACACATCATTTATAAAACTTACAGATGACGAAAACTTATTTTAGGAGGATACAGAAAAAATGAATAAAGAATTTTTTGAAGCATTAAATATTATTGAAAAAGAAAAAGGCATCAAAAAAGAAGTTCTCATTGAAAAAATCACAAAAGCAATGGAAGTTGCTGTAGAAAAAGACCTTGGTCTTGAAGGCAACGTTGTGGTGCTCATCGACCCTGAAAAACAGAAGTTCGGTGTTTCCGTTGTAAAAACAGTTGTTGAAACTGTAGAAGACCCGGATACAGAAATTTCTCTTGAAGATGCAAGAAAAATCCGTTCCCGCACAAAACTCGGTGCAGAAATGGCACTTCCTCTTAAAACAAAAGATTTTGGCTACATCGCAATCGGCGCAGCTAAAAATGTTATCAAACAGGGCATCAAAGAAGCTGAAAAAGCACAGCTCTTTGAAGATATGCAGAGCAAAACACAGGAAATCGTTACAGGTGTTGTTCTCCGCCAGAACACAAAGAGCGGTGCTCTTGTTCTCCAGGTTGGCAACAACGAATTTATCCTTCCTAAAGACGAACAGATCCCTGGCGAAGAATACGGCGTAGGCGACCATGTAAAAGTTTACGTTGTAGATGTTCTCAGCGGCGAAAGAGGTCCAAAAATCATGCTCAGCCGCACACATCCTGGCTTTGTAAAAAGAATGTTCGAGCTTGAAGTTCCTGAAATCTTCGACGGCACAGTGGAAATCAAAGCTATCAGCCGCGAAGCAGGTGCAAGAACAAAAATCGCAGTTTGGTCCAAAGATGAAAATGTTGACGCAATCGGTGCATGTATCGGTGCAAAACGTGCAAGAATCGACAATATCATCGCTGGTCTCGGCGGCGAAAAAATCGACATTGTAAAATACAGCGAAGACCCTGCAGAATTTATCTCCGCAGCGCTTTCTCCATCCAGTGTTTCCAGTGTTGAAATCCTTTCCGACAATCCAAAATCCTGCAAAGTTTGTGTTCCTGACGAACAGCTTTCCCTTGCAATCGGCAACAAAGGCCAGAATGCACGTCTTGCAGCACGCCTTACAGGCTACAACATCGATATCCACCCACAGAGCGGATACTTCGGCGAATAATAAAGAAAAGAGGATTACAATATGGCTATAAGAAAAATTCCTCAGAGAAAATGTGTTGGCTGCAACACATCCAAAGATAAAAAGGAACTTATTCGTGTTGTAAGAAATGCCGAAGGCGAAATTTCCGTTGACCTGACAGGTAAAAAGAACGGCAGAGGCGCTTACATCTGTCACGATGTAAACTGTCTCAAGATGGCAAAAAAGGCTTCCCGTCTTGAAAAAGCTTTTGAATGTCAGATTTCAGAAGAAATTTACGAAAGACTTATGCAGGAGATAGCGGCAGATGAATAAAATTATGTTTGCCTTGTCTCTGGCTAAAAAATCAGGAAAACTTATATACGGCTTTGACCCTGTAAAACAGGCTGTGGCAGACAAAACTGCGAAGATGGTGTTTGTGACAAGCGATACCAGCGAAAAAACACTCAAACGTGTACAGCAGTTCTGTCAGGGCATAATAGATGTAAATGTTACATCTCTCACACAGTTTGAAGTTTCACAGATAACAAACAAACTTACAGGGGTTTTTGCAGTGGTGGACGAAAACATCGCAGTCCTGTGCAAAAACGCAATCAGCAGCGAAAAAGGAGAGTAATTGATGGTAATTAAATATAAAGCAAGCAATCTTATCGAAGATTTTAACCTCAATGCCAAAACAACTCTGACAGAACTTACAGAGCTGTTGGGCACAGAAATCAAAAAAGGTACAGTGCTTACAGAAGCACAGTGCAACATCGCTTTTGAACATTATACAAAGATGGCAAAAACAGACGATTTTGCAAACTACCTCAACAAAAAAGAAGAAAAAACAGCTGTTAAGGAAGAAGCTAAAAAAGCTCCAAAACAGGAAAAAGCATCTGTAAAAGAAGCTAAAGCTGCACCAAAAGCTGATAAAAAAGCTGCAGCACCTGCACCAAAAGCAGAAAAACCTGCTGCAAAACCACAGGAAAAACAGCAGCCAAAAGCAGACAAAAAACCTGTTGCTCCAGCTCCAAAGAAAGAACAGCCAAAACAGCAGCCTGCAAAATCCAACGAACCTCTCAAACGTGCAGACGGCACAATCGTAGAGACAAAACAGCCAAAACACAAAACAGAAAAACAGGCTCCTGCAGCTAAACAGGAATTTGTAACTGTTACAGTTGATACACGCCAGACAAATGTTAACCTTGACAAGTTCAACGAAAGATACGACGAACTTGCAGGTACAAAAAGCTTTGGCGGCGGCAACCGCAAAAATGCAAATATGGGCGGCGGCAAACAGAAGTTTGGCAAAAACAACAAAAAACAGCAGCAGAACCCATTTGCAAAGAAAAAACAGGAAACAGAAGCAGAACGTCTTGAACGTATGCACCTTGAAAAAGCAAGAAAAGCACAGCTCAAGGTTCAGATTCCTGACGAAATCACAGTTGGCGAACTTGCTACAAGACTTAAAGTTACAGCAAGCGAAGTTATCAAACGCCTTATGATGCTTGGTGTTATGGCATCCATCAGCCAGGTTGTGGACTTTGACACAGCATCCATCGTTGCAGAAGAACTTGGTGCAAAGGTAGAAAAAGAAGTTATCGTTACAATCGAAGAAAGACTCTTTGAAGAAGTTGAAGATACAGCAGAAAACACAGAAAAACGTCCTCCTGTTGTAGTTGTTATGGGTCACGTTGACCACGGTAAAACTTCTCTTCTTGACGCTATCAGAAAAACAAACGTTACTTCCGGCGAAGCTGGCGGTATCACACAGCACATCGGTGCTTACCAGGTTGTTGCAGGCGGCGAAACAATTACATTCCTCGACACTCCTGGCCACGAAGCATTTACATCCATGCGTCAGCGCGGTGCTATGGTAACAGACATCGCAATCCTTGTTGTTGCAGCTGACGACGGTATCATGCCTCAGACAGTTGAATCCATCAACCACGCAAAAGCAGCAGATATCCCAATCATTGTTGCTATCAATAAAATCGACAAACCAACAGCTAACCCTGATAAAGTAAAACAGGAACTCACAGAATATGGTCTTGTTCCTGAAGAATGGGGCGGCGATACAATCTGTGTGCCTGTTTCTGCAAAAATGGGTATGGGTATCGATGATCTTCTTGAAATGGTTAACCTTACAAGCGAAGTTAACGAATACAAGGCTAACCCTAACCGCCGTGCAAAAGGTGCTGTTATCGAAGCAAGACTGGACAAAGGCCTTGGCCCTGTTGCAACAATCCTTGTTCAGAACGGTACACTCCACAAAGGTGATGTTCTCATCGCAGGCACAGCAGTTGGCCGCGTGCGTGTAATGCAGAACGACAAGGGCGAAAGAATCGAATCTGCAGGCCCATCCACACCGGTTGAAATCACAGGTCTTACAGAAGTTCCATCTGCAGGTGACCTCTTTGACGCAGTTGAAGACGAAAAACTTGCAAGAGAACTTGCTGAAAAACGTACACAGGCACTCAAGGAAGAACGCTTCTCCAGCTACCAGAAGGTTACACTGGATAACCTCTTCAGCCAGATTGCTCAGGGCGAAATGAAGGAACTCCCAATCATCGTTAAAGCTGACGTACAGGGTTCTGCAGAAGCTGTTAAACAGTCTCTTGAAAAACTCTCCAACGAGGAAGTACGTGTTAAAGTTATCCACGCAGCAGTTGGTGCTGTTAACAAATCCGACGTTATGCTGGCTTCCGCTTCCAACGCTATCATCATCGGCTTCAACGTTCGTCCGGACCCAACAGCAAAAGCTGACGCAGAACACGACCAGGTAGAAATGCGTATGTACCGCGTTATCTACGATGCTCTGGAAGATGTTAAAGCTGCTATGAAAGGTATGCTCGCACCTAAATTCAGAGAAGTTGAACTTGGTCATGCAGAGGTTCGTTCCGTATTCAAGCTTTCTTCTGCAGGTACAGTTGCAGGCTGCTACGTTAAAGAAGGTAAAGTTGCACGTCACGCAAAAATCCGTGTTGTTCGCGACGGTATCGTAATTGCTGAAGACGAAATCCTCTCCCTCAAACGCTTCAAAGACGACCAGAGAGAGGTTGCAGCAGGCTACGAATGTGGTATCGGTCTTGAAAAATTCAACGATATCAAGGAAGGCGACATCTTCGAATCCTTTATTATGGAAGAATACCGCGACTAATAAGCGATATGGGGATACCCCCGTCATAAACGAGGCAAAGGCAGCGAAAGCTGCGGGAATTTACATTATAATTTCCAATACACTGCCCACAGCGGCAGTGTATTCTGCTATTGTTACAGGAGGTAAATTATTATGGCTTCTACAAGAAGTGAAAGACTCAATGAAGATATAAAAAGAGAGATAATTTCCATTATCTCCCAGATGAAAGACCCACGCCTCCAGTGTTTTCTCACTGTAATGCGTGTGGAAACAGCACCTGACCTTACAAACGCCAAAGTTTACATCAGTGTTCTGGATGGCGAAGAAAAATGCGAGGCAGCAATCAGGGTGCTCAACAAAAGCCAGGGCTTTATCAGAGGCGAACTCTCCAAACGTCTTCGTATCAGACGAAGCCCGGAATTTGTATTTGTTAAAGATGACGGTGCAGCATACGCACAGCGTATCAACGATATTATAAGGACTATTAACAATGATGATAAATAACAGTATCAGCATAGAAAATGCGGCACAGATGCTGCTGGATGCAGACAATATCCTCATCCTGTGCCACAAAAATCCTGACGGCGACACCCTGGGCAGTGCTGCCGCACTTATGTACGCTCTCAGAAGCAAAAACAAAGTGTGTGCTGTTCTCTGCCATGATAAAATCCCTGAAAAATATGATTTTCTGGGTATAGAAGTATACGAAAATCAGTTTGTGCCTGAATTTGTAGTAGCTGTTGATGTTGCAGACCAGAAGCTTTTCGGCGACAGCGTTGCTCCATACAGCGAAAATGTTGACCTTTGCATCGACCATCACCCTACAAACAGCGGCTATGCAAGGGCTGTATGCTGTGACGGCAAACTGCCTGCTGCAGCACAGCTTATGCACAGTGTTGTAAAAGCGATGGGCGTTGAATTGAATAAAACAATCGCAAACTGTCTCTATACAGGTCTTATGACCGACACAGGATGCTTCAAGTTCTCATCCACAACAGATGAAACCCATATTGTTGCAGCAGAACTGCTGCGTGCAGGTGCAGAACACAACTTTATTTCCGAAAGATTTTTCATGTCCCGCTCAAAAAAGACAATCGAGTTGGAAAAATATGCCCTCAACACAATGGAATACTATTTTGACGACAGATGTGCAGTTATCGTTCTTCCAAAGGAAATTCTGGAAAAGGTAAACGCACAGCCAAGCGATATCGACGGTATCTCCGCAATCCCAAGAAGCATCGAGGGTGTTGATGTGGGCATCACAATCCGTCAGATAAATGAAAATACATTCAAAATCTCTGTCAGAACAACAGAGAGAGCAAATGCAAGCGAAATTGCACAGGGTCTTGGCGGCGGCGGCCACACAAGAGCTGCAGGCTGCGAGGTTATCTGCAGTCTTGAGGGTGCAAAAAATGCAATTCTGAGAGAGGTAGAAACAGCTTTATGCAGATAGACCGTTGCGGAATTATTGTAATGTACAAGCCACAGGACTGGACAAGTTTTGACGTTATTGCAAAAGCAAGGGGCATTATGGGCACCCGCAAGCTTGGTCACGCAGGTACTCTGGATCCTATGGCCACAGGTGTTCTGCCTATCTTTATCGGCAGAGCAACCAAAGCTGTTGATATGCAGATTATCAAGGACAAGGAATATATCGCAACCTTCAGGCTTGGTCTCAACACCGATACGGGCGACATCACAGGCGAGGTTATCAACACACGTCAGGTTACAGCGGACAAAAACGCACTTCTGGCAGAGATGGAAAAGTTCAAGGGCGAAATCACACAGTTTCCGCCTATGTACTCTGCGGTAAAGGTGAACGGGCAGCCTCTTTACAAGCTGGCACGTCAGGGCGTAACGGTGGAAAGAAAACCACGCAAGGCGATTATAAAAGAGCTGGTTATGACCGACAGTGACGAAGCAGACAACACCTACACAATCCGTGTTGTATGTTCCGAAGGCACATATATAAGAACCCTTGTTGAGGATATAGGCGAAAATCTGGGCTGCGGTGCAGTGCTGACAAGCCTTTCCCGCACAAAAGCCTGCGGATATACTCTCGACCAGACAATCACACTCCAGCAGCTGCAGCAGGCAAGGGATACAGACACCATCGACAGCCTTATAGCTCCGGTTGACAGCGTGTTTATGCACCTTGAACGCATAGACCTGTCTGACGAACTTGCAAAAAGAACTATAAACGGTGCACGCAGCCGTATCTCAAAGCCTGACGGCGACTATCGCGTGTACCATAATGATTTATTTATTGCGGTGGCAAATGTCACCGATAAAAAGATGAGTGTAGTAAAACTTTTTGTTGATAAGGAGAATTAAATGCAGGAAGTTTACCAGACACAATGGAAAAACAGTAAAAATACCGCAGTGGCTCTCGGTTATTTTGACGGCGTACATATCGGCCACCAGTTTCTTATAGAACAGGCAAAACAGTATGCCGCAGATAACAATCTCAGCCCTGCAGTGTTCACATTTACAAAAAATGTAAAACTTGGCCACAAAGGCAAGGATATTCTCAGCACAGCACAGAAGATTGAAATAATGAAAGATATGGGGGTAGAGCTGTTCTATTCTCCTGATTTTATCGAATTTGCAGGCTTTACACCGGAAGAATTTGTAGAGGATATCCTCATAGATTCCATGGGTGCAAAGGCAGTTTTCTGCGGGGAAAACTTCTTCTTCGGAAAAAACCGTGCAGGTAACGTGACTGTGCTCAGGGAACTGTGTGCACAGCGTGGAGTAGAGGTTTTTATTGTGCCTACAGTGGAATTTGACGGTATTACTGTCAGCAGCAGCGAAATCAGAAAAGCACTTGCAGAGGGGAACATTCCTTTGGCAAACAGCATGCTGGGCAGACCATATACAATCGACTTCAAGGTTGTACACGGCAAAAAACTGGGCAGAAAGATGGGCACACCAACCATCAACCAGATTTATCCGGACAGTATGTGTACACCAAAAGAAGGCGTTTATATAACTGCCACCGTTGTGGACGGCAAAAGATATCCCTCTGCAACAGGCTATGGCGACCGCCCTACAGTAAACGGCACATATCAGAGCTGTGAAACCACAATAGCAGATTTTGAAGGCGATTTGTATGAAAAGAATGTTAAAGTTGAGTTCTGCAGCTATCTTTTTCCTACACAGAAATTTGAAAATATATCCCAGTTGGCAGATATGATAGAAAAAGCACTGGAGCAGTCCCGCAGATATGAGCAGGAAAGGACACAGCCATGATGAGATATGATATACTGGCAATTACTCTGATTCTGCTTGCAGTAACAGCTGTTGCTGCAGATATTATCACCAAAAAACGAAGCAGAGAGAAAATTGCTGTGTTTTTTGCACTTGCAGCTATAATTGTGTTTTCCTCTGCAGGTCTTCTCAAATATGAAAATATTGTCGGTCAGGACGGGTATTTTCATATAATGAGAATTCTTGGCATGGCAGAAAATATCAACCGTGGGATACCGTTTGCCAAGGTGAATTATGTGTTCAATCAGGGCTATGGCTATTTTGACCCTGTGTTCTATCCAAGGCTTTTCCTGTGGATACCTGCAGTTATGGTTGCTGTGGGAATGAACATCTCCAATGCCTACAGAATATTTCTGCTGCTTATAAATGTTGCAACAGTGCTGGTGTCGTATAAGTGCTTTGACAGAATGTCACAGAACAAAATATGGGCTCTGGCAGTAAGTGCCATGTACACTCTTAACTATTACCGCATGAACGATTTATACCTCAGGGCGTCTATAGGCGAGCTGCTGTTTATTGCTTTTTTCCCTATGGTGCTTTACGGAATATATGCAATATTCAGAAAAGGTGAGGACAGATGGTTTGCTCTTATGCTTGGTGCAACCTTTATCCTTCAGTCACATATGATAGGCACTCTGCTCACGGCAATGACAGGCATTGTTATGATTGCAGCTTATGGTGTATACAATCTGGTTAAAAATAAAAGTATAAAAGCCGAAATAATTACACTTGTAAAAGCGGGTATAGGCACAGTGGCAGTAAATCTGTGGTTTCTGCTCCCGCTGGCATATTACATCCGTCAGGATTTTGTAATGTTTACAGTTGTTCCGGAATATTTTGCAAAATATCAGCAACCGTTTTTTGATATGTTCTTCAAACGTTCAGATCTGGACGGAACAGAAATTTTATCCCATATGGGTCCGCTTATGGGGTGTGTGTTTGTGCTGATTATTGCCGCAGTGGTAATTGCAGCAATAAAGGCAAAAAAAATCCCGGAAGGCACAGTAATCCTTCTGTCATCGGTGTTGGTTCTTTTCACAGCATCGGTATATATGCCATGGACAAAACTGGCTGCAAACCCGGCGGTCTACTTTGTGATAGACAGCCTGCAGTTTTCCTTCCGCACAATATCGGTGTTTCTGGCACTTCTGGCTATGGCAGCAATACTTTTCCTGGGTAAATTTACCCATCGCAGAAGCAGTGTCGTAGCTGCAGTGCTGACAGTGCTGTTCTGCCTGTCCGCATTCGATTATTATGGTCTTTCTGTCGGTGACAGAACAATCATAAAGGGCTATGACGGTGAATACGAGATAAATACATTCTGTCCAAGCGAATATCTGCTCAACGCAGTAAATAAAGACGAGGTTAACAACCCGGACAAACTGCGTACCCTCACCGACGAACTTGTGATAACCAGCCACGAATATATAAAGGCCGGTTCTGAAGTTGTTGTGGAAAACAGATCTGCTGAGGACAATTATATAGAAATCCCACTGTTTTATTACGACGGATATTCGGCATACAGTGTGGAAAATGATATGTATCTGCCTGTTCAGCCGGGTCTGTATGGTGTTATCAGGGTGGTTATTCCACCGGAAGTATCGGGCAAAATTGTTGTACAGTTTGCCACAAAATGGTTTTTCCGCATTGCCAATGGCATGTCAATGGCGGCAGCACTGTTCATAGCAGGGTATCTGTGTATAAAAAAGAGAAAAAAACGATATTAAATTTTTATATAATCACAAGGCGGTATACAATATAGTGTATCGCCTTTGTTTTGAATCAATATTAAAAATAAGCTTATATTTGGGGATATAAGAGGAAAGTATGTATAAAAAAATAGTTGTATTGCTGTGTTTTGTATCTTTGCTGATTGGATGTACATCGCAGCCAGAGGCAGCTGATGTTGTAGCTGAGGCTGAAACTGCTGAAGAAACAGTGGTGGAACAGACTGCACAGGCAAAAACAGTGTGGGCAGAGGTGAATGATGAAAACAATCTGCTTTCAGAACAGCAAAAGGAGCTGCTGCACAGTTTTGCACTGTGCTGTGCAGAAACCCTGCGAGATGTACAGCCTGCAGATATTGGCAATCTTTTTGCAGAAACAGAAGGGGAAGAAAGTTTTATAAACAAGACTGCGTACAATGCTCTCTGCGAAATCCGCAATATGCAGAAGCCGGCCCTGTCGCTGGAATACGCAGGGGTTGTTTACAACGTTGATACAGCCTATGACGGCGGAAGAGGGATAGTGGTTGAACTATATGAGAATAATGTTCAGAAATTCCGGCATCTTAAAGAGGAGTCCCTTACATATAATACATATCATAAATTCGTACTTGTTCAGACTGACGGGGAATGGAAGATAAAATCTCATCTGCAGGAGGAGGATTTCTTCCTGCTTGCACAGGAAGCGTGGGAGGATGCACAGGGAGGCACATTGGCTGAAAAATCAGAAAATGCAGTGAAACTGCTCAGGGCAGATGCAGAGGAGAATTTTGTTCTCTGCGGCGAAAAACTCAATGAATACATACAGCTTGATGTGTCAAAGGAGTATGACCGCGAAAAGGCGGTGGAATATGCAAGCCAGTGGTGTAACAAACGCAATCCGGAATACCTGGAATATGACCTTTACGGCGGCAACTGTCAGAACTTTGCCAGCCAGTGCATATATGCAGGCGGTATGGATATGGATATAAAAGGTACATATACCTGCCAGTGGAAATTCTATGGCAAGGACCTGAATTTTTATCAGACAGCACGTGGACGTTCCTATTCATTTATAGGTGTGGACGAGTTTTACAGCTATGCTGTATACAATACGGGCAGTGGTCTTGCACTTCAGCCGGATATCAGTATTGATTATGCGGAAAAAGGGGATGTGATACAGGTTGGTGCCTACGGAAAATGGCGTCATTCTCTTGTTGTAACCGATGTGCTGAAAGACGAAAACGGCAAAATAACCGATATCGTTCTCGCATCAAACACTGCTGACCGCTGGAACTATCCTCTCAGTGCATATATCTATACATACCCAAGGCTTATACATATTGACGGCCAGTATTAGTTAACAAAAAGTTCAAAAATTTTGCGGTAAATATTGAATTTTCTTATTTACAAACACAAAAACAAATGATATAATATTCAAGCTGACCTATAAATCGGTTTGAGGAACAAAGCTGTGTAACAGATGTTCACCCACCTCAGACTGAGTTATAAGGCAAAAATAAATAATTGAAAGGTGAAAACAACTATGAACAAACAGGAAATCATCGCAACATACGCAATGCACGAAGGCGACACAGGTTCTCCAGAAGTACAGATTGCTCTTCTTACAGCAAGAATCAATCACCTCACAGAGCACCTCAAAACTAACAAACAGGACCACCACTCCCGTCGTGGCCTTTTCAAAATGGTAGGTCGTCGTAGAAACCTTTTGGCATATCTCCAGAAAACAGATATCGAAAGATACCGTGCAATCGTTGCTAAATTGGGTCTCCGTAAATAATTTCAATCAGCTAATAAGGCAGATGTTAACAGCATCTGCCTTTAAGTCTAAAATGACACAGAAAATTTAACATTAAGCAGACAGGAAATTTATTATATTTAGCAGTAACTTGAGCCTTTAAAGCACAAAGCTTTTAACGGCTGAACTCATTGCTAAAAATGTAATGTTTCCTGTCTGGCAGCTAAAACAGGAGGTAAAAAAATGAGTTTTAGAGTGTTTGAAACTACCTTTGCAGGTAGAAAGCTTGTTGTAGAAACAGGCAAAATGTGTGCTCTTTCCAACGGTTCCTGTCTTGTAAGATACGGCGATACAGTTGTTCTTGCAAACGTAACTATGAGTGCAAACCCAAGAGAAGGCATCGACTTTTTTCCATTGTCTGTGGACTTTGAAGAAAAAATCTACGCTGTAGGCCGCATCCCAGGTTCCTTCCTCAGACGTGAAGGCCGCCCGGGTGAAAGTGCAATCCTCTCTTCCCGCGTTGTTGACAGACCAATGCGTCCTCTCTTTCCAAAAGATATGCGTAACGATGTTTCCATCGTTATGACTGTTATGAGCGTTGAGCCGGACTGTGATCCTGAAATCACAGGTATGCTCGGTGCTATCATCGCAACAGAAATCTCCGACGTTCCGTTCAACGGTCCAATCGGTGGTATCTCTGTTGGTCTTGTAGATGATGAAATCGTTCTCATGCCAAGTGCAGAACAGAAGAAAAACAACAAACTTGACCTTACACTGGTTTGCAGTGAAGAAAAAGTTGTTATGATTGAAGCTGGTGCTGCTGAAGTTCCGGAAGACAAAATGCTGGAAGCTATCAGAACAGGTCACGAAGAAATCAAAAAATTCATCGAATTCGTAAAAGAAATCAAAGCTGAAATCGGCGAACCAAAATACGAATTCCAGCACATCGAAGTTGACCACGATATGTTCGAAGCAATCAAGGAATTTGCTATCGACAAGGTTAAATTTGCTCTCGATACAGACGATAAAAACGTTCGTGAAGCCCGTCTCAACCCAATCTACACAGAAGTGCACGAAAAATTCGACGAAATGTACCCTGAAAGAGCAGGCGAAATCGACGAATGTATGTACAAACTGCAGAAATTCATCGTTCGCCGTTGGCTCCTTGATGAAGGTAAACGTGTTGACGGCCGTGGCATCAACGAAATCCGTCCTCTTGCTGCAGAAGTAGGCATCCTGCCAAGAACACACGGCTCAGGTATGTTTACACGTGGTCAGACACAGGTTCTCACAGTTGCAACACTTGGTTCTGTAAAAGACGCACAGCTTATCGACGGTCTCCAGGATGTATATGAAAAGAAATATATGCACCAGTACAACTTCCCACCATACTCTGTTGGCGAAGCAAGACCGCTCCGTTCCCCAGGCAGACGTGAAATCGGTCACGGTGCACTTGCTGAAAGAGCACTTGTTCCTGTACTTCCAAGCCAGGAAGAATTCCCATACACAATCAGACTTGTTTCTGAAATCCTTTCTTCCAACG